>NZ_JQLH01000001.1:3795000-4514366 GCF_000744105.1 Maribacter forsetii DSM 18668 | reverse complement strand
AATATTTTCCCCAGGTTTTAAAGAACCCGTAGGTTTTGATAGTGATTTCACCAATAGAAACACCACTTTTATGACCTACAAACTATTGCATTTAGCCAGAATGTTGAAAGACAATAACGGTTACCCCAACTACGGAAATAGCCGTACCCAATGGGAATGATGGCAAACGGTGGGAGTTTGAAAATCCAGAGTATAGATAGTGGTTTAGTTTATAGTAATAAGTATCAAGTATTAAGTATTAAGTACGGAGTACTTAGATGTAACTTTTAAAATAATTTACTTATTACTTTGTACTCAGTACTTAATACTATTTTTCTCCTAACTCCTAACTCCTAACTCCTAACTCCTAACTCCTAACTCCCTAATTACTTTATACTTTTTTCACTTAACACACAACAGTACTCATCTTATAAAACGTTAACTTACAGCCAGTTCATCCAAAAAACAAATCGTTTGTCACTGATACAAAATGAAATCAATACCATTTGGCTAGACCTCAATGAAGAATTGTATCATTTTATATTGGGCAAGATCAAAGATGAACAAGTGTCAAAAGACATTCACCAAGAAGTATTCTTGAAAATACAGACCAAAATCCATCAATTGCAGCATACCTCTAAATTGACTTCTTGGGTGTATCAAATTACTAGAAATACGATTATAGATCATTTTAGAAAACAGGGTAAAACCACTTCGAGCATTGAAGGTATAGAGCTTGCAGAAGAACAGTCGGGTGATTTCGACTATGCCAAGCTCACTAATTGCATTAATCAGAAAATAGGGGAGTTATCAGGGCAACATAAAGAAGCCATTGTATTGACCACCTTTCAAGAATACTCGCAAAAAGAGCTGGCCAAGCATTTAAATATCTCGTATTCGGGAACAAAATCAAGGGGTACAAAAAGCTAGGGAAATATTAAAGGTACAACTGCTTTCTTGCCCCAATGTAATAGCTGACCGAACAGGAAAATTGCTGGATTTTGAAAATAATGAAGAATAGCTACGTCTTTTTTTAAAGTTTGCCGTCTATCTGATATAATCTTAAAAAATTACGATGGACGAATTAAAAAAAGTAACCGTACAAATACTAAATGCCTTTACAGAAAATGATAAAGGTGGTAACCCGGCAGGTGTCGTTTTAGATGCAGATGCACTCTCGCATGAAGACAAATTACATGTTGCCAAAAAAGTGGGGCTCTCTGAAACCGCTTTTATTTCTAGATCCAACACGGCAGATTTTAAGTTAGATTTCTATACACCCACCAAGCAGATAGCCCATTGTGGACATGCTACCATAGCAGCATTCTCGTACTTAAAACAGTTGGGGAAATTAAAGGGCAAAGCATCGTCAAAAGAAACCATAGATGGAAACAGAAAAATAGAAATACAGGGCGATTTGGCATTTATGGAGCAATTGGCACCCACGTATAATAATGTTATCGAAAAAGAGATCCATATTCTAACGTCTTTAGGATTAACAAAAGCAGACCTACTACCAAACGCACCGTTGCAAGTGGTCAATACGGGGAATTCATTTCTGTTAATCCCCGTAAAAAACAGCAAGATCTTAGCAGGAATGTCACCAAATATTGATGCCATAGATCAGCTAAGCGATCATTTCAATTTAATTGGCTACTATGTATTTACTACGGATTCTACGGCAGATATCGATGCTACGGCTAGAATGTTCGCGCCACGCTATGGTATTTTAGAAGAAGCCGGTACGGGCATGGCTGCAGGGCCGTTAGCCAGTTATTTGTATGATGTTTTACAGATCAAGAAAACTACTTTTCAAATACAGCAAGGTAAATATATGTTACCGCCATCACCAAGCGCTATTACGGTACAGTTGCAAGTGGAAAATGAAAAAATAGCCGGACTTATGGCAGGCGGAAAAGGAGTAGTGACTCGTAAACTAGAAGTTAATGTATAAGCAGAAAAACCAACCAATTACTCTTTACTTAATACTTTGTACTCAGTACTTAATACTATGTTTTCTCCTAACTCCTAACTCCTAACTCATAACTATTTTACACCTCGTATTTCTCTTTTACGGTTACCCGTAATACTACATTGAAGAAAAATACTACCTTTCTAGTCGGTTCTAAAACATTACTTCCCCCTACCGTTTTAGAGTTTAAATTTTTTACTGTCGCATTATTTATTCCAGAATTAATTATAACAAGTAGGTATCAAGTATTATGAAACTAGAGAAAATATTAGATAAGTTAGGATCTATTGAAAAGAATTCATTTATTAAGATTATTGATAATATCATATCTAAAAATCCAACAAACGCAAAGGAAATTGATAAGATTTTAAGCTCCTCGGATAAAGGTTTGAAATCTGTTGATAATCAAAATATTTCCAGGATATTTAATTTAACATCTTCAGAATTTAGGGGTTACATAGAATGTGAGTTTCAGGAAATAACATCACAATTAGATATTTTAATAGATATAATAATTCGTGATGGTAATTGTATTATGAAGCAAGATTGGCTCTCAAGATTATATGAAACGGAAATAAAAAATTTAAAAGGTAGAATCAAAGTTTTAAATGCAGATTTTGAAGATGAGAAGTCCGATTTGAGTTCAGCTAGAAAAAGAGATTATAGAATTTATAAATCATGCTTGCAAACAGCTTATCAGAATGATATAGAAAATAATAGAGATGCTAAAATAACGTCAGATGAACTTTCTATAATATTAACTTTAGGAAAGCAACTGGGTCTTTCTCAAGAAGAAGTGAAACTTATTAATTATTCCATTATCCCAATTAAGAAATTGGACATTCAGGAAGTAATTAAAAGTCTTAAAAATATTGGCGTAATATTTTATTCTAACAAAGAAAACACCATTTATGTAGCAGATGAAATGGTTAGATTATTAAGAAACATTAGGAAAAAAGAAGTTGCTACTAAGTTTTATAGAAGAACATTAAAATTGCTGCGAGAACCTATAATAAATCAAATTGCAAGGAATCATAATATTGATAGAAAATTATCATCTGCACAAAAAATAGAGGAAATTATAAAAGAGGGAATTTCTTTCACCAATTTGCTTTCAGAAGATATTTATAAACCGGGAAGTACTTTGACCGAAAAAAAGAAAACTCTAAATGAATTGTGTGAGAAAGGCTTAAATATTGAAAATCTAAAAGGAAGTGTTTTAGAAGATAAAATAGGTAGTTTAATTCAACATTTTGAAAATGTAGAGCGTGACGAAAAAGTAGGTATTTCTTTGGATGGATTTGATAAAATGCTGGTAGAGCTAAACCAATCATTACCGAAATTAAATAAAGAAATTAGAACTCAATTTGAACTACAAGAAGAGTTTGTTCTAAAAGGGGATTACCTATTGGACTATAACATCAAACCTAGAGATATTCTTGACTTAATAACTAAATCTGATTTAACTAAGTTTATTAAGGATAATGGAATTAAACAAAGAGGAGACGATATATTAAATATTTTAGAGCATTACAAAGATGTTGAAAATCTTTATTTGGAAAACTACTCTAATGTAGCTTTTAGAGATTTGAATGTTCTAAAGGAAAATGGCATCACCGTAAAAGAAAGTGAATTAGGATCAAAGTTTGAAGAATTGACGAAAGTAATTTTTAGAGGTTTAGGTTTTGATGTCGATGAAGCTTTGAAAAGTAAAATTAATACACAAAAGGATATGATAGATATTCTTTTAAATTTAGGAAATGATGAGATTATTATTGTTGAATGCAAAACTAGCAAGGAAAGAGGTTATAATAAGTTCAGCACGGTTTCAAGACAATTAAAGTCCTATCAAAAATTAGCATTGAAAAATAATCTACGAATTGTTAAGATTTTATTGGTTGCTCCAGAATTTAGTGACGATTTTGTTACAGATTGCGAAATGGATACGGAGATGAACTTATCACTATTAACGGCATCAACATTATCAAATATTTTAGAATCTTTTAAGGAATCCAACTACACTGAATTTCCTCATGTATTATTTAGGGATATTGTAATTAACGAAGAACGAATTTTAAAAGCATTGAGTAAATAATTAGACTTTACGAAAACTAAACCGCCAACTACAGCGAAAAGACCCGTACTATGAAGTAACAGATTGCTTTTTTAAATTTCTACGAAAAATGAAAACTCTAACCCTAATTACACTACTAATTTTAATCTTCTCTTGTCAGCCTAATCACCTTTTTAAAGATTTAGAAAATCAAGAGCAGGTCTTTATTGAGCTTTCAAAATATGGGTTAGAAGATATACCTAAAGAGGTTGGGCAATTAAAGAATGCAAAGAAATTAGAAATCTACGTTGATAGTTTAGAAGGTTGGGCTATTTATCCTCCACTGAGCGCAATGGACCAATATATAGACGAACCACCATTTAGAACCATACCACCAGAATTATTAGAACTTGAAGGTCTTGAACAACTAACGTTATATGACCTAGATATTAAAACCTTACCCGAAGATTTGTACAGACTCAAAAATCTAGAATATCTAGACCTATCAATGAATAAACTGACCGTCTCAAAAGAACTGGCCAAATTGAAAAAGCTAAAGAAACTGAAATGTGTAGAGCTGTTTGGTAACAGAATAAATAAGCTAGAATTAGAAAAGTGGAGAAAAGAAAACCCAAATCTTCAAATGCGGTATGGTGATCAATATTGAGTTTCTAAAGGTCTTAAAGTACTTGGTTCAATCTTAATCCCTATTTTTAAAAAATGAAGGAAGGCTTAATAAAAGATACTTATGAACTAATAATAAAAGAAATACAGACTGTAATTACGGTTTGTTATCTCTTGGCTGTAGGTATAGGTATGATATTTAATTATAAAAAGTATGCTGAGTTTGGCATAAACATTTTTGATTACGGAGACGTTTTTGACTTCTTAATAGCTCCATTTTCAGATGTTTACATTATTCTTTTTGCAGCGGCATCTACGTTGTTTATTTCCATCCTATTTTACCTTGATTATGTTTGGTTAAAAAGATGGCCTAAATCATATTCAAGATTCAATTTTGGGAGCGATAGAAATAAATGGTTCAAACAGTATAGAGTGTTAATGATAATAACAGGTCTTATTGTGTATTTATTTTTATCTGCTGATTTTTACGGTATGTACACGAAGAAAAAAATAATCAATCAAAGAGATATTACCATTACTCTAGTAGATAATGAAATGAAGAAGGGTAAACTTATTGGTAAGACCAAGGATATTGTTTTCTTATTAAATGATGACGGTGTTTTTGCAATACCCCTTACTTCTGTAGTAAAACAGATAAAATTAAAGTAATGGGCATTTTCGGCTTGTTTAAAAAAGAGAATAATAAGTCCGAAGTTTTAAACACAGACAACGGCATCTTAGGTCCTACATTTCTTAATGATCTTACGGAGCATATTGAAAACCCTAAAAACTTGCAGTCGCACGAATGGCGTAGAAAATTAAGAAATGCATCAGGCGAGAGCAAATTCAAAATTAAATACTACGGAGAACTTAACGAAGATTATAACAACCTAATAGTGGAGACAAATGTTGCAACGGCTTTGATTATATGGGCGACAAATGATAATGGTGAGACAATTGAAATGGTATCAGAAGAATTGGCTTAATTGAAACGTATTCTAAATGTTTATCAAAGCAATAAAACTTCAAAAGAACCGCTTAATTTTACAACTATAGTCTTAGTCAACCCTAATCTATGAGTCAACAAAAGCTACTTCAAGCCATATTTCAAGACCAGAAACCAAGAGAAATACTAGCCATAAATTCCTTTGGTGACATTCTCTTTAAAACCAAAAACACCCAAGGCGATTGTTATGCTTTATTGCAGATTTACATAAATAATAACAATACAGACAGGGAGTATGCATTTTACTTTAAGCAACATCTACTGGGCAATAGCTCAAAACAATACAAACAATTTTTAAGCGGTAAGGGGGTATTTAGAACGGCAGAACAAAAAGAACTACATGAAACCCTAATGTTACGTAATGGGCTACTTGCAACTCTAGATAAAAAACTATCAAAAAAACCGAACGAAGTTTACGTAGCCAATGAATACCTAAGCAACCTAGACAATATTGAAGCCTTCTATACCTTGCCCAGTGACACTTTTTATGAGAAGCTATTACAAGAGTGTACGTTTAATGAAGACACACTTACCGATCTTACCGAGATTGACAATATTGGCGAGAAGCCGGCTTTTTATATTCAAAAGTTGTACTGGGGCTACGGTAGGGAAGATAGCACGGTAAAAGAGAAATTGTATGAGTGTGTTAACCTTCAAAATTTGTCTGTTTGGAACGAATTTGGCGATTTTTTAAACGATCAAATTTCAAAATTACAGGAACTGAGTACTGTAAGTGTGTTTAATATGTATAGCATTCCAGATGCCTTTTTAAATCAGTTACATACGTTGACCAATTTGGTGAGCCTTACATTGGGTAGGCATACATCTAACGCAATGGATCATCAATATCAGCTAAAGACCTTACCTAAGAATTTAGTTGTGTTACAAAATTTAAAATACTTGAATCTAGATGGCAATCAACTAACCGATTTTGCCGAGATAAGCAGATTATCAAATTTAAAAACTTTGAGTTTATACAACAACGAGTTTTCTGATTTGGAAGGTATAGGGGGGCTACAGCATTTAACGGAATTGAATCTGACGAATAATGCCATAACAGAATTACCGGTAGCCTTAAAAGAACTGTCTCAATTAAAAGTACTTGTCCTTAGCAAAAACCCTTTACAAGAAATACCGAGTTGGTTGGGTGAACTTACCCAGCTAAAAGAGCTTCATTTAGAGCAGACACAGCTAAAAACACTACCGGAAAGTATAGGTCAATTGACCCAATTAAAAGTGTTAGGGTTAAAGAAGAACCCGTTTGAGACTTTGCCAAAGGTTATGGCTAAGATTCCTAAGCGTGTTTTGGATCTAGAATTAAGAAACAGGGCGTTGTTTGATGCTAAGGCTAAACAAAAACTCTCCGCCTACCCAGAGGGAGACTTCTTATTTGAAACCGACCTTAATTTTAAGTTATTGGTCATTCAAAAATTAATGTATGAAGATGAGCTGCTGCTGCCAAAGTTTAGTATTTATGAGTTTGCCAAAACACATGATGTTGATATTGAAGAAAGGGGCTATGAATTACTTCCGGAAGCGGTAGCGTATTTCAAAAACATAAAAATTCCGTCTAGCCTGTTAATAGATATTGAAGAGTTATATCCGGATGGAGGCAGTGAAATTTACGGTCAACTGTACCCTTTTTGGGACGGTGAAGATGACTGTTTTGATGTAAAAAGCATAGACGATATAGCATATCTTCCACGCTTAAAACGAACCAACAATTTATTCTTCAACAAAGAACAGGTTAAAGAACTAAGAAAAAGAAAAATCAAGGTAAGCAACTATTAATGCATGTCTAAAGCAATGTTTACTGAATCATATAGTTGTTATCTTATGAGTTTTAAAATTTTAGTCATAGTCTGTATTGCCTTCATATGCTTTTCCTGTAAAGAAGAAAAGAAAGTGTATACCCCAATAGAATCTACGTCTATTGAAGTAAATATGACTTTAAATGAAGCTCCAGAAGATTTTAGGGTACAAACCATAAACGGCAATATCTTTGATTCTGCCGATCATAAAGGTGGCTATTTGGTGTTGTTTATATATGATAAAAGTTATTTAAAAAGCAGTGAAACCTATGATATGGTTGCCGAATTAAATGAAACCTATAGTAGGTTCAAAGGCAAGGTTACCTTTGTAGGAGTTATTGAAGGGCTTATAGAAAGCGAGGAAGAATTACGTGGTATGTTGGCTAAGTGCGATATTCATTTCAATCAGATTGATAACACAAAGAATTGGTCTATGCAAAAGCAAGAGAAACTAGACCTGAACATTTTTTGCACTCCTGCAAAAATCATCATTGACCCAGAAGGAAAAGTGATTTTCAGCAGTTGTGGTGGAAAAACGGAAAGTTTAAATAACGAACTAGCTTACCTAGTAAAGGATTTATAAGTAATAGTCTCACTATCCCACTAACAAACGAATCCCCACCAAAAAGTACACAAGATTCGAAAATGTGTGTAAGGCAAAAGCCTATCCTCCATTTTACCTTTGTCCTATTCTTTAGACATATAAAAAATAGGATATAATGAGTACAACACAATTTGGCAAACAAGGGTGGACACCCGCTAGAATAAAAAGCCTTAAAGGCAAAACATTCTTAATTACGGGCACTACCAGTGGTACCGGTTTTGAGTCGGCAAGGATACTGTTGTCTAAAGGCGCAAAAGTGGTGATGGTGAACCGTAACCCAAAAAAGGCTGCAGATACTATAGCAACCTTACAAGAAGAATTGGGTAGAGCCATACCGGTAAGCAATATAGAAATGGACTTGGCATCATTGGCTTCCGTAAAAAAAGCCGCAGATGAGGTGCTAAGAACCGTATCACAAATAGATGCTTTGTTATGTAATGCCGCCATTGCCCAAGTGCCCAAACAAACGTTTACCGAAGATGGATTTGAAAGTCAGTTAGGTGTAAACCACTACGGTAATTTCTTATTGCAGGCATTGTTATATCCGCGCATAGAGGAATCTGAGGGGCGTTTTGTAACTGTTGGCAGTATGGGGTATAATATGGGCATCAAGACCATACAGTTTAATGATATGAACTGGGACAAGAATTATAATCCGAATGCAGTTTACAGTCAAAGCAAACTGGCGCAGATGATGACGGTTTATGAATTACAAGATAGATTGAAAAAGGCAGGTAAAACAAATGTTAAGGCATATGCCTGCCACCCAGGTGCTTCATCTACATCGCTTATTAAAACCAGTGGAAGTTTGTTGACCAGGTTCATTTGGCAGATTATGAAACTGACACCAATGGTACAATCGGCAGAAAAGGGGGCGTACCCAGAATTGATGTGTGCTACAGAACCAGATTTGGATCAAGAGGCTTTTTACGGACCAACAGGTAAAAATTATTGGACAGGTCCGGTAGGTGAGTGCAAATTAGAACCGCATGCCAAAGACAAAGCGGTTATGGAAAGGCTTTGGGAGTTATCTGAAAAGGAAACAGGTATAACTTGGAATTTGTAAATTAGTAAACAACCTTAGTATAACACTTTAAAACATCAGCTATGGATATATTAAAGGCAGCAACAGATTGGGCAAAGGCCGAACTTTTTTCAACGCCGTTTTTCATGCTCTTCGGTATGGCATTTTTAGTAGCAAGCGTTGGCTTTTGGCAATTGGGGAAAACAGATATGGCTAGAGCCTACATTATACCAACATTGGTTGCGGGCAGTTTACTTTTAATCATTGGTCTGGGTTTGTTTTTTACCAACAAAGCAAGGGTCACGCAATTTGAAAATGCATATCATGCAGATGCCGTTGCATTTGTAGACAGTGAATTAGCGCGTGCCGAGGCTACCTTAAAGGAATATGATACTATTGTTTTTAAAGTAATTCCTTTACTTATCATAGCATGTGCATTGGTAATCCTATTTGTAAGCACCCCAATTTGGAGGGCAAGTACCATAACCGCAATTGCCATGTTGATGGTTATTTTGTTGGTTGACGGTACCGCACATGCCAGAATAGACGGGTATAATAAACAGTTATTGGCAGCGGAAAAAGAATTGAAGAAGTAGTTATGCAGCATTTTAAAACCTTATCGGAATACTTGGCTTATTTAGAACTCCCAAGACCCGAGCACCCTATGTTAAGTGTGTTCTCAGCCACGGGCGACGGATTCTTACCTTGCCCAAAAGAAAGTTCGCCACCAATTACCAACGATTGCTATACCATTAGCTTCAAAAAGATAGTAGATGGCAATTTAAACTACGGTCGTACCAATTACGATTTTAATAACGGAGCCTTATTTTTTATTGCGCCTAGACAAGTATTGCAATGGACTAAGGCGGTGGTATTTGAACAAAAAGGTTTTTCGATCAATTTTCACGAAGACTTTTTAAAGGGAACGGATTTGGCGCATCAGATCAAGAAGTATGGATTCTTTTCGTATTCGGTCAATGAAGCCTTGCACCTTTCACCAAAAGAAGAAAAGCAGATAGAATCCATTGTCGAGAATATTGAAATAGAATATCAGAACAATCAAGATGAATTCAGCAAAGACATCATCATCTCGCAGTTAAGTACCTTGTTGAAATATGCCAATCGTTTTTATGAAAGGCAGTTCGTTAACAGAAAGGAGCTTTCTACGAGTTTATTGGAGCAGTTTAATGAACAACTGTCGAAGTATGTTGCATCTGGTGAATTACAGGAAAACGGTATTCCCAGTATTGAGCAGATAGCAAATAATATGTCCGTTTCTCAGCGCTATCTTAGTGACACCTTAAAAAAGGAAACCGGTAAGACCACAACAGAGCATTTGCAATTGTTATTGATAGACGAAGCCAAGAATATGTTGCTACAACCTCATAAGAGTATTGCTGAGGTAGCCTATGAACTGGGTTTTGAATATCCACACTATTTCTCAAGGTTGTTCAAAAAGAAAGAAGGTGTTAGCCCAACGGAATACAGAGAAAAATATAAAATGAACTAAACAGGTTTTAGTATTGTTTAGGTTGTAAACAGCCCTTATTATGCAGGTAATAAGGGCTGTTATATTTTAGCCTTATGAGCTTACTCCTTCACCAGTTCTTTACTCAATTCCTCTAAAGAAACCCCTTTGGTTTCCGGCATTTTGGTAATTGCCCAAATAAGTTGGAATACCATCATTGCGCAGAAGAAGTAATAGATATACCACACTTGGTCTTTTAAAACTCCCTCTGTAGCATCCAAGAAAAACGGAGTGATCAACGTAATAATCGCTGCAAATACCCAATGAACGCTAACACCCCAAGATTGCCCGTAAGCACGAACACTGTTAGGGAATATCTCAGAGATAAACACCCATATTACCGCACCTTGCCCAATGGCATGAGAGGCAACAAATGTACAGATGAAGGTTAATGTTAGGGTAGAACCTAAATCCATCTGAAAACAGAGTCCCACCATAATCAAACTTATAATGTAGCCAATAGACCCAATGATAATCAATTGGCGCCTGCCCAATTTATCTAACAAGCGTATTCCAATAAAGGTGAATACGAGATTTACAATACCAATGGCGATGGAATTAAATAAAGATTCCTTACCTCCCAGCCCTGCCTGTTCTAGTATTTCAGGAGCATAATATAGTACAAAGTTAATACCAGAAAGCTGGTTGAAAAATGCAATAAAAAAAGCCAGCCAAAGAACTTTAGAATATTTCTTTTGAAATAATTTTTCGCTTTTAGTTGTATGTTTAAGGTCCGTTTTTATCTCTGTCAGCTGCTGTGCCGCTTTTTCTTTTGAGTATATGATCTCTAATATTTTCAATGCACCAGCATCATCCTTTTTGTGTAGCGCCAACCATCTGGGGCTTTCCGGTACGGTAAACACCATTAAGGTATATATAAATGCGGGTATAGCTTCTACGCCCAACATCCAACGCCAATCATTTTCTCCGTCAAATCCTTTAAGCAACCAGTTAGAAACAAAAGCAAGTAGAATACCAAATACCAACCAGAACTGGTAGAGTCCGCCAAGTTTACCACGATTCTCTTTTGATGTAATTTCAGAGATATAAATAGGTGCTGCAACAGATGAGATACCAACACCCACACCACCAATAAAACGAAATATGGAGAAGGAATAAGGGTCTTGGGCCAAGGCAGAGCCAAGGGCAGAAACCAAGAATAGAACCCCCACCCAGAGTAAGGTCTTTTTACGACCTAAGTTTTTGGTAGGGATACCGCCAAAAAGAGAGCCTACAACAGTACCCCATAGTGCCATACTCATAATAAAGGTGCCGTGAAATAAAGGTGATGTGTTCCAGATTTGTTTGATAGGTTCGTTTGCGCCGCTGATGACAACAGTATCGAATCCAAATAAAAATCCTGCGAGGGCCACGGTTATTGACCAAATGATAATTCTGTTCATTGTTGAGTATTAAGTTGTAGTTAAATATAACGAATCAAAACCGTTAAATCTTAATCTAAAAGGACAACAAAAAAAATAGAGAATCGCTAACTTGTGATATTATTAAAAATTGAACGATGAAAGATTTAAAAAATAAAGTAGCCTATATCACAGGAGGCACCAAGGGAATAGGATTTGCAGTAGCACAAACATTATTGAAACAAGGCATGAGAGTTGCCATTAGCGGTAGGTCTCAAGAAAGTGTAAATCAGGCGTTAAAAGATTTTAATAACGATGATGTTTTGGGCATTGTTTCTGACGTAGCAATAATGGCAGATGAGAAAAATGCCGTTGCTAAAATAATAGAGAAGTGGGGACAAGTAGATGTGGTTTTGGCAAATGCCGGAGTTGGTAACTTTGCGCCTATTGATGAAATGACGGATGATGAATGGCACCAAATGATAGATACCAACCTTAACGGTGCATTTCATACGCTAAAAGCATCTGTAGAAGAATTAAAGAAGTCTAAAGGGTATTACATTACATTGGCAAGTTTGGCAGGTACCAATTTCTTCGCAAAAGCAGCTGGGTACAATGCTTCTAAATTTGGGGTAGTTGGTTTTACGCAAGCTGCAATGTTAGATTTAAGAAAGTATGATATTAAAGTGTCTACTATAATGCCAGGTTCTGTGGCAACACATTTTAATAACAACGAACCAGATGAAAAAGATGCATGGAAAATTCAACCGGAAGATATTGGTGAATTGGTGTTAGACTTATTACAAATGAACAAAAGAACCTTGCCTAGTAAAATTGAGGTAAGGCCTACAAGACCAGACAAGAAGTAGTATTACACTTCTTTTTCTGTAAATGGAATGTCAGCATTACAGATTTCTGTAATTAACTGACCAAGAATCTGCTCGAAATCAGAGATGACCTCATTAGTGATAATATGGTTTTTTGTGGTTGATCGGGCAGATTCTTTTTGTGCAAATAACAACGTACCTTCTGCAAAATTCTTTAAAGAGATAATACCTGCCTGAATAGATAAGTTTTCTGTAGGATGTGTTTTAGAATACATCAATCCGTAGCAAAGCAACTGAAACGCCTTACTGTACTGATATTCATCGGTCAAAACATCCCATTCTACAATCTCTACATTACGGCGTTCTACTTTCCCGGTTTTATAATCTATGATACGGGTTATACCGTCATATTCATCTACACGGTCTAATTTTCCTTTTAAGATGATAGGGAAATCTAATCCGGCAACTTCTAAAGGCACTGATAGCGCTTGCTCTAATGCAATAATGGTAATACTATGGTCGGCAAGTTCTTTTACCTCAACATCAATAAATGTTTGTATGTATTTAAGAATAACATGAAAAGAAATGTAGTTTTTACCAGAACTAATGTTTCCATCTTTAAAGGTTTTTTCAAAATTCTGAGCGACAATGGTAGGTATTCCTTTTCGAATGCCATTTAGTAGATCTGCCGTAAGCGGTTTACCAATTAAAGGTGTATACAGTTCTTCTAAACTATCATGTACAATGGTACCGAAAGTATTGGGCGCTAAGGTTTCTTCTACTTGTAATACCTCATTAATGTTTAATAAATTCTGCTTGTAGAAATCGATAGGGTTTCTAATGTAGTTACTAAGTGAGCTAGGAGAAAAACCTTTTCTAGCTTTGTCTTGTATAAGCGCAGCCAGGGAAGTGGTTTTTTCTACCTGTTCAATTTCTTTGGTTATAGGTTGTATAGTTGGTGTAGCTATAAAAGATTTAATATTTGTTCTATTATCATCTGTCAATAACTGTGTAATCAATCGACTTCGTTCTCCGCCTTCTAATGCATCTGGTTCGGTATTGTACAGTATATATACATTTTTGGCACGTTGTAGTAAGCGATAGAAGTGATACGTATAAACAGCATCTTTCTCTTTATAGGTAGGTAATCCGTTTTTGATTTTTAGATCGTACGGAATAAATGAATTGTTAGATTTACCTGAAGGTAATACGCCTTCGTTTACAGAAGTGATGATAATAGTTTCAAAATCTAACAAGCGACTTTCTAGCATTCCCATAATTTGAATGCCTTCAATAGGATTCCCCTGAAAATCTAAAGTTTCTGAGCTTAACAACTGTGAAAATAGATGTTTTAAACTTTTTAAATTATTTATATAGGTAAAACTGTTACAAAGATCCTTTAGCTGATTAAATAGTGTAAAGAATTTATAAAGCTGCTCTAACAAAAGAGAATTTTCTTTTACTACGTCTATAACTCTTATGGCTTCAATAAGAGCTAAAAAATTATCTATAAGTCGATTCGGGTTATTCTTTACATCTTCGAACAGTAAGTTGATTGCTGCATTTTCTGGTAATAGTTCACGTATTTGTGCATTGGTGATATATGACCAGTTATTTGTTTTAATTTTTGATATTAAACTGTCTGTAGAGACTTCATTTGCGTCAAATAAAAGTACAGCATACGAATGTGTCAAAAGATTAAGCAAGTGCTTGTAGAACCATCCTTTTTCGGTCTTTTGTTCATGAAACTCTATAAGGTTGGTAAAAAAGCTAGCCAAAGTAGTAGATGCTAACTTTTGACCCATGGTAATATTGGTAGCTGGTATATTATTGGGTATAGAATTTAATAACGGATTTAATAATTCTTCATTACCAAGTACAATAGCAGCATTGCGTAGAGCATCTGGTGAGTCATTCTGAATTTTGTACAATAAATCACCCACATAATTTACTTGTGAGATATTTTTTGGTACACCAATAATCTCAATATTCTTTTTGGTATTGTAGTAATTGGTGAGTCCTGCAAGAGGCTTGTCTTTTAAAATATTCCAAGAGCTTTTATAGTTGCGTATAAAAAAACCTGCATCATGAATGTTGTCTTGTAAAAAGTAAGGATCAATATCCCAATAAATGGAAGCATCTGTTTTTTCAAGAATGGTTTGGATCAGTATACTTTCTGCAGTGTTAAGTGCATTGAAACCTAAGAATATATGTTTCTTATTAGTATTGTTGAGGTAGTTTGGCAATTCTGATACCGAGGTTTTATAAATAAGACCTTGGTGCCCTAGACCTTGTTCAAGTAAGCTGTTATTAAATTGATTGTATATACCTTCTAGATATCTCCAGAAATGAAGATAGTTTTCTATCATTTCAGAATTATCAGGGTTCAATGACCAGTGGTTGACCTCTTGTATAGCGGCAACATTTTGGTAAAGGGTAGATGCGTCAACTAAGTAACGGTCTACTTCATTAAAATCTTGCAAAAGGATCTGTCCCCATTTTAAAAAAGAATCAAAGGATTCCTTTTCATAATCGCCCACTTTCAAATAGGCATTATAGAGTTCAAATAATTGTGTGGTCGTATTTGCGGTAACTAGGTTAGAGACCTTTTCAATGAAATCTTCAATACTGTAGATTTCTGGAGCAAGTACTGTATTGGTGAGAGATTGTGCTAGTATTTTTTTGAGAAAAACACCTGCACGTTTACTGGGTAGTATAAAAACTACGTTACCAGTATCTGGGTTATTCTTTATTACTTCTTGTACTACATCTTTTATAAAGCTCTGCATGGTGTAAAAATAAAAAAGCTCCGCAATATTGCGGAGCTTTTATTTATTAAAACACTTAGGTTTTTATTAAACTTATTTTACTAAGTTAATTTCTACCCTTCTGTTTTGAGCTCTACCAGCTCTTGTATTGTTTGTAGCCATTGGCTTAGACTCACCGTATCCTACAGCAGATAATCTAAACTCTTCGATTCCTTTGTCTACTAAGAATTCTTTTACAGAAAGAGCTCTTGACTCAGAAAGGCTTTGGTTTAATTTTTCGCTACCTACGCTGTCAGTATGACCTTCAACAGTAAACTTAGCGTTAGGGTATTCTTTAAGGATTGTGATAATGTCAACCATTACAGAAGTAGACTCAGCTTTGATAGAAGATTTACCAGTATCAAATAAGATAGTTCTAGCGTAATCGTTCAATTGCTTTTGAACTTCTTCAGTTACTTCAGGACAACCAGCGTTAGCTACTGTACCAGCAACATCTGGACATTGATCATCTTTGTCAAGTACACCGTCACCGTCTTTATCAGCCCAAGGACAACCTTTGTTTTCAGCAGGACCAGCTTCAGAAGGACAAGCGTCATCTTTATCAGCAACACCGTCACCATCAGCATCAGGACAACCAGCTAAAGCAGGAAGACCAGCTTCGTTAGGACAAGCATCATCTTTATCAGCAACACCGTCACCGTCAGCATCAGGACATCCGTTCATTTCTTTAGAACCAGCTTCGTTAGGACAAGCATCTTTGCTGTCTTCGATGCCATCTCCGTCAGAATCAGGACAACCGTTGAATGCTTCAAGACCAGCAACTTCTGGACAAGCATCATCTTTATCGTAAACACCGTCACCATCAGTATCAGTACCACCAAATTTAACTGAAATACCAGCTAAGTGTTGGAAGTGAGGAGCTAAGTAATCTTCGAAAGCATGCTTATAAGAAGATTGTAATGTAAGACCTAAGTTTTCAGAAAACCAGATGTTTACACCAATACCACCATTTGCAGTACCAGCACCGATTTCATCGATCCAAGTATAACCACCACCGATTTCTACGAAAGGATCGATAACAGTTTGTCTTTTTATGATATCATATTTAATTGTACCATCTATAGCGTAGTGAGATAAATCGTCAACGCTAGTATCACCTAATTTGCTGATTTTGTTAAGAGAACCTCTTGCACCAACAGAGAAACCATCTCCTATTGACTTAGATACTCCTACATAAGAGATAGAAGGTAAAATGTTCCAGTGATCGTTCACATTGAAGAATTCGTTACCGAAAGAACTTACATCCGAAGTTGGATATACGTCAATGGCATTAACCCCAAATTGCACTTGCCAAGGGTTATTCTCGTCTTGCGCTTGTATGCTGTTGATACCTACTACAAGTAGGGCAACCGCCAATAATTTGCTAAGATGTTTCATGTATTAAATTTTAAGTTTAAGTGTTTATTAGCTGCAAATGTAACTTGTTAAATATTATTAACAAAATCAATTTCCTATTTTTTTTTGCGCATTTAATAGATTAAATACTGCATTTAAACGATTTTTAATTCTTTTCCAACTTCTGTAAATGCCTTAATAGCGGTATCTAAATGTTCTTTAGTGTGTGCTGCAGATAGTTGAACCCTAATACGGGCCTTGCCTTTTGGCACTACAGGGTAGAAGAAACCAATAACGTAAATACCCTTTTCCAATAATTTGTTGGCCATATCTTGCGATAATTTGGCATCGTATAACATTACGGGAACAATTGCAGAATCTCCGTCAACAATGTCAAAGCCTGCATTTTTAATACCTTTTTTAAAGTATGCAGTGTTTTCTTGCAACTTATCCCGTAAAGAAGTATCGTTCTCTAGCATATCAAACACCTTAATAGATGCGCCTACAATAGCTGGTGCTAAAGAGTTGGAGAATAAGTAAGGTCTGGAGCGCTGTCTTAATAGCGTGATAATTTCTTTTTTTCCGGTAGTGTAACCGCCCATGGCGCCACCTAATGCCTTACCTAGGGTTCCGGTAATTATATCAATTCTACCCATTACTCCTTTTTCCTCTAAGGTTCCTTTTCCTTTTTCACCAATAAATCCGGTAGCATGGCATTCATCGATCATCACTAAAGCATCATACTTATCGGCTAGATCACATATTTTATCTAAAGGAGCTACAATACCGTCCATAGAGAATACACCATCTGTAACAATAATTTTAAATCGAGCTCCGTTTTCATTTGCTTTGATCAGTTGTGCTTCCAAATCTGCCATATCGCTGTTGGCGTAACGGTAACGTTTTGCTTTACATAGACGAACACCGTCAATAATAGAGGCGTGATTCAAAGAATCTGATATAATAGCATCTTCGGCGGTAAGCAAAGGTTCAAATACACCGCCATTTGCATCAAAGGCTGCTGCATATAATATGGTGTCTTCCGTGCCATAGAAATGTGCTATCTTTTGTTCTAGGGTTTTGTGTATATCTTGTGTACCACAAATAAATCGAACAGAAGACATGCCAAAGCCATGAGTGTCCATAGCATCTTTAGCGGCTTGTATAACATCTGGGTGAGATGATAGTCCTAAATAATTATTGGCACAGAAATTAATAACTTCTTTTCCCGTATCAATTTTAATGACCGCATCTTGCGGAGAAACAATAATTCTTTCCTCTTTAAAGAGTCCGTCATTTTTAATGTTGTCAATTTCTTGCTGTAAATGTTCTTTGATTTTTCCGTACATATTCCTTTATATATAATCTAATTCTATTTCTGTATTAATGTATACGATGATTTTGTGATCAATGGTGTAGCCCATATTTTCAAAACTCTGAGCATATGCATTTATTTGATGATGATAAACGGGGTTCCGTTCCCCTGTTTTATAATCGATAATTGTGGCATGGTTGTTTTTTAACACCACCCTGTCAGGTCTTTGAACGGTTCCATCATCTAGTAACAAGTCGCGTTCATTTAGTACCTCTACATCATTTTGGTAAAATTGCGTCAAATCTTTGTGAAAGATGACCTTTTTTACAATTTCCTTTATCCCGTTTACTTCTTGCTCTTTGATCAATCCTTTTTGCAGAGCCATTTGTACGGCTCTATCTAAATTGGAAGTCGTGTAAATAGCCCCTAATATATAATGTATGATATTACCTTGGTTTATGGCAACATCTAATCCTTCATCCCATAAAGTACCTGCCAAGGCAAGTATCTTAAAATCGGGCCTATCTTTATTGGTATATATATATGGTATAGTTAGTTGATCGGTATTAGTTTGTTCTTTAGCGGTTTGTGGCATTAGTTCACCAAAATCATACGATAGTTTATCTTGTTGATATTCGCCAATGCTTTTTAAGAAATGAATGAACAAACCAGAATAGTAATTGGTATTATGTTCACCTTTTTTATCAAGTTTATTGGCACTTATAATGAACAGGGCTTTAACCGCTCTGGTAAGTACTACGTATAAAAGGTTGAAAGCATCTAGCTGTAATTTCTGATGATCAATTTCATAGAGCAGAGATTCTAATTCGCCGTATTGTTGAACTTCTTGCTTTTTATTGATAAGCACTTCTGAAAAGCTAAGGAATTCCTCTTTGTTTACTGGAAGCCATAATTTTGGGTCAATTTCTTCGTACACATTAGAATCGGCATAAGGGAAGATAACCACTGGAAATTCCAAACCTTTAGATTTGTGGATGGTCATAATCTGTACCGATTCCATATTTTCTGGTGTGCTTATGCTTGCTGAATTACCTTTCTTGTCCCAATAATCTAAGAAAGATTGCATATCTGAGCCATATTTCTGCTCAACGTCAAAAACAAGATCCATAAAAGCAGAAAGATGCGCGTCTGAAGTAGGGATAAGGTCAAAGGTTTTTATGGCATATGCCAATCCGTCAAAAACCGAAGTTTGCCTTAGTTTAGAAGCATCAAATCCATAAGTTTCTAATAGGTGGGCGTCTAGCTTGCCTAAATTTTCATAGATATATGCATGTTTATCTTTTTTTCCTTCAGACAGAAAATTCAAAATCTCATATTGTATCTCTTGTTCTGTTGGTTGAACCATATACCTAATTAGCTGTACCAAGAAATTGGCTTTGGTACTTTCGCTTAACAATAAAGAATCTGAGGAAACAACAGGTATGTTGTGCTGCATTAAAAAATCTGCCAACAGAAGACCATGCTTTTTCTTTCTAATGATAATACAGATATCACTATAGGTATAGCCTTGGTCCAGACATTGTTGGATAGTTGCTAATGTACTTGCTGCATACTCCTCATCGTTATCTTCTTCTAACAATGAGATATGAACATAGCCACCTTCTTTATGGTTGGTTTCTTGTGTATTTCCAATTTTAAAGAATTCTTGATAAATATCATTCTCTAAAAACGGACTTATGCTTTGAAAAAAGTTGTTGTTGAAGTTGATGACTTCCGCATAACTTCTATAGTTTTTTGGTAAGGTTACCAGGTCTGATTGGATGGTAAACGGGTGTGTTTGGTGTGTGGCCAATTCTAGAAACTGTTCAGCTTTGCCACCGCGCCATCTATAAATGGCTTGTTTTGGGTCTCCTACCAAAAATAAAGATCCAGTGCTACCTAATTCATCTTCACCTTCCATGGCACTCCCTATTAAAGGAATGAGGTTTTCCCATTGCATTTGTGAGGTGTCTTGAAATTCATCTATGAAGTAATGGCGGTATTTTTCTCCAAGTCTTTCATAAATAAACGGAGCGGGTTGATTCTTTACTTCTTTTGCAATTAAGGTGTTAAATTCAGAAATGGACAATTGGTCTTTTTCTTCTTGAATAATCTTTAGCTCTTTTTGAATTGCATTTAACAGTGCAAAGGGAATAATGTTTCTATTGATATTTGCATACAATCCCCTTTTGTAGATCAGTTGCTTTATGGCTTGGTAGTGCTGAAGAAGTTGTGGAGCCAAATCTTCTGGTGCGTTTTTAACGGTAGCTTTTACAATTTTGCCTTCAATTAAATTGTCCTCTAGTTTATTATTATAGAGTTGCGTAGGTGTAAAGTTGCCGGCAATAATTTTTTTAAAATGATTTGGTAATGTTTCTCTAGGGAAATCTTTGAGGTCTAACCCAGATGCAGTGATAGTATCAATAGCTGCAGTTGCAAGTTCAACTATACGCTTCTCCAGATTTTTGGTTTGTTTTTTTAGATGACCTTGTAATTTTAAGAAGTCAGCTAGTTCAACATCTTTTAATAGCTTTAGGTGTTCGGCATTATTTTCATCGAAAATTAGTTTACCTATTTTTAAAAGATCAAATCCAATATCCCAACTTCTGTCGTCCTCAATTTTTTCTAAAGCAAAATCTAAAAGCACCTTTGTGAATTCAGGATCTTCACCTGCTTTACTAATGACACGTTCAACGGCTTCTTGTAAAAGTAGGTCTACATCTAGTACCACTTCAAAGTTTTGCGGAATCTTTAAATCTTTCGCAAAAGTTCTAATAAGACGGTGTGTAAACTTATCAATGGTAGAAATATCGAAAAAAGCGTAGTTATGTAATATTTGTTTTAACCGCAGTTTACTTAAGGCAGGCAGCTCTTTAAACGTATGGTCAGTTTCGTTGATAATGTCTATGAATAACGGGTTGGCTTCCTCAAGAGATGTGGTTTTTGAAAACTCGAACAGGCTATTTAAAATTCTATGCTTCATTTCATTTACCGCTTTGTTGGTAAATGTGATGGCTAATATTTTTCTGAAATTCTGAGGCGAAGCCAGTATAATTTTTAAGTAAACCTTAGCAAGGGCATAAGTTTTGCCCGATCCTGCAGAAGCATTATATATGGTAAAAGAATTGTTGGACACTGATTTTTACTGCAAATTAATGATTCCTGTACAGTTCTTAACAAATTATTACATGAATATAAATGTTAAAATTGTAACTTTGGGATACAATTAATATTAATCTAAAAACACATAAATTATGGCTTTTGAACTACCAAAATTGCCTTACGCTTATGACGCTCTTGAGCCTCATATTGATGCAAGGACAATGGAAATACATCATACAAAACATCATAACGGATATACAACTAAGTTAAATGCTGCTATAGAAGGTACTGACCTTGCTGGGAAGTCTATTGAAGATATTTTGACCGGTTTGGATATGAGTAACGGTGCTGTTAGAAATAATGGTGGCGGATTTTACAATCACTCTTTATTCTGGACAATCTTATCACCAAACGGAGGCGGAAAGCCAAGTGGTGAATTAGCAGCTGCAATTGATAGCGCTTTTGGTTCTTTCGAAGAATTCAAAAATAAGTTTACAACTGCTGCAGGAACTAGATTTGGTTCTGGTTGGGCATGGTTATGTGTTCATAAAGGTGGTAAAGTAGAAGTATGTTCTACACCAAATCAAGACAACCCATTAATGCCGGGAGTTGAATGTGGAGGTCAGCCAATCTTAGGTTTAGACGTTTGGGAACATGCATATTACCTAAATTACCAAAATAAAAGACCAGATTATATTGAAGCGTTTTTCAATATCATTAACTGGGATGAAGTGTCAAAAAGATATGCAAGTAACAAATAAGAAAGAGTAGAAATATTCTTAACTACCTTGTAGGAAACCACTTATGAATTTTTCATGAGTGGTTTTTTTGGTTTTAAAATAGAAAAGGGCGGAGAAGTCTCCACCCTTTTCGTCCCAAATCTTACCATAAACTTAACCTACTTATGCTATGGCGATACTAAATTACTGGTATTGAGTAAATAAAAAAAGGATTTTTAAGAAAAAAATAAACTTTTATTTTGATGTGGTTGTTTTTTTAGGGGTAGGTTAGATGGGGTAACTAGTTGTTTTATAAGCCAATTGGTATAAAATAAAAAGACGGAGCAATGCTCCGTCTTTTCCCCAAATCTTACCATGAACTTAACCTACTTATGCTATGGTTCTGTAAAGGTATAGGCATATGCTGTTATATAAAAAGCTAATCGTTGTACGTCACAAACTTAAGATGTACTACTAGCATGAATAAATAGAATGATGTTATAGGAAGGTGATTTTAGAATTAGCCGTAAAATAAAAAGACGGAGCAATGCTCCGCCTTTTTCCCCAAATCTTACCATGAACTTAACCTACTTATGCTATGGTTCTGTAAAGGTAATGTGCTTATTAATGTTTGAGAAAGGTAATGGTTGAACGTCTCGTTAAAACGTTAAAGGGAGTTTTGTGAAGAATTGTATTACAGCTCCTATAGGAGGAAAAATATGAAAATAAAAAAGGCGGAGAAGTCTCCACCTTTTTTGCCCCAAATCTTACCATGAACTTAACCTACTTATGCTATGGTAGCTTTAAAAGTAACGAGGGTTAAGTCAAAACGATTATTCAGTCGATAAAATGCTATATTCGTCGATGAACTACGTAAATCAAGTGCATTTCATCGAATTATTATTTAATAAGCGCGTTCATTGTTTCCTTCGTAAAAGTTTATGAATGCTCTATTAACCACTCTATTTCCACCTGGTGTTGGGTAGTTTCCGGTGAAATACCAATCTCCTAAGTTTTTTGGGCAAGCTTCATGCAAGCTAGAAATGGTTTGGTAAATAATGGAAACTTCAGCATTTATTCCTTCTGGACTCAAAAGTTCACCGGTTTTTTTAGAAATTTCTTTGGCGGTAAACGGAGCGTAGAATTCTTTTACATAGTTGACAACATCATTGTCGTGACTATCAACCTGCGTTAAACACTTTTGGTATATCTCGTCTACAATATGCATTGTATTATTATCCTGGTGTAAAGCTAAGGCTGCCCTAAATGCAATAAAGTCCTCTAGTTTTGCCATATCGATACCATAACAATCTGGATATCTTATTTGTGGTGCAGAAGAAACAACTATAATCTTTTTAGGAGATAGCCTGTCTAATATTCTAAGAATACTCTTTTTAAGTGTAGTTCCACGAACAATACTATCGTCTATGATAACTAGATTATCACCTTTTTTTACTGAACCATAAGAGATGTCGTAAACATGGGCAACTAAATCATCTCTGCTACTGTCTTGGGTTATGAAAGTTCTAAGCTTGGCATCTTTAATGGCTACTTTCTCAATTCTTGGGCGCACATCTAATATTTCATGAAGTTGTTCGCCTGTAATACCCGTACCTAAAGCCAATATTTGCTCTTCCTTTTTCTTGTTCAGGTAGTTTTGAGCTTCTTTCACCATACCGTAGAAAGAAGTTTCTGCCGTGTTTGGTATATATGAGAAAACGGTGTTTTTGATGTCCTCGTCAATAGATTCTAAAATTTGAGGGAATACCAACTTCCCTAAAGCTTTACGCTCTTGGTAGATTTCTTTATCGCTACCTCTAGAGAAATAAATACGCTCAAAAGAACAGGCTTTACGTTCTTTAGGCTCTTGTATTTGTTTAATAGCACTGGTGCCGTTCTTTTTAATAATAATTGCCGCACCTGGATCCAATTCTTTAACCTCGTCATAAGGTACATTGAATACGGTTTGTATTGCCGGTCTTTCTGATGCAACAACTACAACTTCATCATCTCTATAGTAATAAGCAGGTCTAATGCCACTTGGGTCTCTCATTACAAAGGCATCACCATGACCTAATAAACCTGCCATGGCATAACCGCCATCAAAATTCTTGGCAGCCCTTCTTAAAATTTTATACACCTTTAAACGTTCAGCAATAATAGGAGAGGCTTCTTGTTTGGTGTATCCTTCTTTTTTTATCTGCTTATATAATTTAGCAACGGCATCATCTAGAAAATGACCTATTTTTTCCATTACGGTAACCGTATCGGCCATTTCTTTTGGGTGCTGCCCTAACTGAATAAGATTGTCGAACAGTTCATGAACATTGGTCATATTGAAGTTACCTGCAACAATAAGGTTACGGTGCATCCAGTTATTCTGTCTTAAGAATGGATGAACACTTTCAATACTATTTTTACCAAATGTACCGTAACGCACGTGTCCTAAAAGTAGTTCCCCTATATAAGGTATATGCTTTTTTTGTAAAGCAACATCATCTTCGTATTCAGGGTGCTCCTTAAGTTCCGTGTTAATGCGATCGTTGATTTGGGCAAAAATATCCTGTATAGGTTGTTGCTGACAAGAACGTACGCGGCTCATGTAGCGTTCCCCTACTTTTACATCTAATTTAATACTGGCAAAACCTGCACCATCTTGACCACGATTGTGCTGTTTTTCCATCATTAGATACATTTTATTTACACCATAAAATGCTGTTCCATACTTTTCCTTGTAATACTCTAAAGGTTTTAACAACCGTATTACAGAAATACCACACTCATGCTTAATTGCGTCACTCATTGTTTTTGGTATTAAAAAAACCCCAAAATATTTTGGGGCTAGGGGGATTATTGTAATTCTATGTCGAACTGAGTCAGTTTTTTAAACTGATGCAGTCTTTCTCTAATTTCCTTTCGATCTAAATCGATCATTCTTTCTGTTCCAAATTTCTCAACACTAAAAGATGCTAAGTTAGAACCGTGAATGATAGCTTTCTTCATATTCTCAAAAGAGCTGTCATTGGTTGCTGCCAGGTATCCTGAAAAGCCACCGGCAAATGTATCACCAGCGCCTGTAGGGTCAAATACTTCTTCTAAAGGTAATGCCGGTGCAAAAAAGATTTGGTCTTCATTAAATAATAAAGCACCGTGTTCCCCTTTTTTGATCACCACATATTTAGGACCCATGGTAAAAATCTTTTGCGCAGCTTTAACTAAAGAGTATTCCCCAGTCAATTGTCTGGCCTCCTCATCATTAATAGTTAATACATCTATATGTTTAATTACTTCCATTAAATCATTCAAAGCATTGTCCATCCAAAAATTCATGGTGTCCAATATGATTAAATTTGGTCGTTTTTTCATTTGGTTGATGACACCTAATTGAACAATTGGGTGAAGATTACCTAGCATTACTACATCAGCATCATTATAATTTTCAGGGACAACAGGGTTGAAGTCTTCTAAAGTGTTTAGTTCAGTAGCTAACGTATCTCTAGAATTAAGATCGTTATGGTATTTACCGCTCCAGAAGAACGTTTTGCCACCTTTTACGATTTCTAATGCAGAAATGTCAATACCTCTATCGGTCAAAAGGTCTAAATATTCTTGAGGTAAATCATCACCAACTATAGATATAATGGCTGAATCAACCTCAAATTGAGAAGCCGCTAACCCAATATAGGTAGCTGCGCCGCCCAAAATTTTATCTGTTTTGCCAAAAGGAGTTTCAATGGCGTCAAAAGCGACAGTACCTACTATTAAAAGCTTGCCCATAAAATTGTAAAAATTTAAGCTGCAAATATACGATTTTGAGGGGCTAATTAAAATGGTTTTTCAAATACAAATTGTAATAGTTATCAAAGGCGAATTGTTGATATAAAATGCAAATTATTTCCTACCAAAATCAGCAGGAATTTCTCCCCAAGCCTTCGTTTCCCATTTTACGATAACTGTAGTGTATTGATTCTTCTTTAACCAGTCTTCAGCTCTATTTATAAGTTCAAAGAGATTTTTGTTTTTTGCGGATGCAGTTAGTTTTGTATTGCATTTCTTTTTGCGCACCCAACTCATGGCCGTTCTTGAATCTGTGTAGATTATACGGTCGCTATTACGCTCTTTCAAAAAAGCTAATCCATGAACTAGTGCCAAAAACTCACCTATATTATTGGTCCCCTGGGGAAAAGGACCTTGTTTAAACAATTTTTTGCCTGTTTTGGTATCAACACCTTGGTATTCCATAACTCCGGGATTTCCACTAGAAGCCGCATCAACAGAAATAGAATGATAATTTGGCAAACCTATTTTTGCCAGTTCTTCTTTAGATAAGGTAGAAGTTGTTTTTTTCTTTCCTTTGAAATCGGCATAATTACCATTATAGGCTTTTTTGGCGAGGTCAAAAGACTCAAAAGATTTGTATTCTGCACCGGCATAGTTGGCAATAGATTTTTTGCACTCTTTCCAAGAATCAAAGATTCCTGGCTTTTTACCCTTCCAAACCACATAGAATTTTCCCTTTTTCGCCATTATTGTTTCGATAAAATTTCGTCAATAACTTTTGGGAAATACTCATATTCTAATGCGTGGACTTTAGCGGCAATATCATTTGCGGTATCGTTTTCATCAATAGTTGCTTTTGCCTGTTTAATGATAGCGCCTTCATCATAATGTGCATTTACATAATGTATAGTAATACCGGTTTTAGTCTCTTTGTTTTCCTTAACGGCATTATGAACGTTCATGCCGTACATGCCCTTACCGCCATATTTAGGTAGTAACGCAGGATGAATATTTATGATCTGCTTAGGGAAAGCATTGGTGATAGATTCTGGTATTTTCCATAAAAAGCCGGCTAATACTATAAGGTCAGGTTCTAAGGACTGTAACATATTTAGAATAAAGTCGCTCTTTGAGAATGCTTGTCTGTTGAAAAACAGAGCATTTATTTCAAGTCTGTTGCAGCGTTCAATGACTTTGGCATCGCTTTTGTTAGTTAATACACAGCATATAGTAACATCTTTGCGGAGTATAAAATAATTGGCAATGTTTTCAACATTAGATCCAGAACCTGAGGCAAAAAGAATAATTTTTTTGGTTTTCAATACAAGTGGTCTTTTTAAGAGAGCGAACAATAAATTTAAAGTCGGCAAATAAAGCAAATTTAAAGCTTGTCAGCATTTAGAAAAAAACGAATAAACATTATAGTTCTAATACCTCACTACTTTTCAATACCTTTTATCAACGTTACCGAAACAAAATATTAATATGGTAAAATTACAGCACATGTCTTTAATTTTATTAAATTACCATACATTTTAACGACAATTAGTGTAATTAAACCAAAGTTTTTTATTTTTGCCTTCAATTTAAATTTTTAAAACAAATATTATTATGTCAGACATTGCATCAAGAGTTAAAGCTATCATCGTAGATAAATTAGGAGTTGATGAGAACGAAGTGGTAACCGAGGCTAGCTTTACTAACGATTTAGGCGCAGATTCATTAGACACAGTAGAGTTGATAATGGAGTTCGAAAAAGAATTTGATATTCAAATTCCAGACGATCAAGCTGAGAATATCGCAACTGTTGGTCAAGCCATCAGCTATATAGAAGAAGCGAAGTAAAACATGTTTTCTTAAATAGAATTCAAATTATCCATGTGGTAAACGCTCCGCATGGATAATTTTTTTTAATTTACGCTTGGTTTAGATTTAAACAAATATAAAGTTAAATGCAGTTAAAGCGAGTTGTAGTTACAGGTTTGGGGGCACTTACCCCAATAGGTAATAATATTGAAGAGTATTGGAATGCACTGGTCAACGGTAAAAGTGGCTCAGCTCCAATTACTTATTACGATACAGAAAAGTTCAAAGTAAAATTCGCATGTGAGCTAAAGAATTACAAGACGGAAGATCACTTTGAAAGAAAAGAAGGACGTAAGTTAGATAGATTTGCACAGTATGCTCTTGTATCTTCTGACGAAGCTATTCTTGACTCTAAATTAGATTTAGAAAAAGTAGATAAATTTCGTGTTGGTGTAATTTGGGGAGCAGGAATTGGAGGATTGGAAACTTTCCAGAACGAGGTCATGAATTTTGCCAATGGTGATGGTACACCAAGATTCAATCCATTCTTTATACCAAAGATGATTGCTGATATAGCACCGGGTAACATATCTATAAAACATGGTTTTATGGGTCCTAACTATACAACAGTTTCAGCATGTGCCTCTTCGGCCAATGCAATGATAGATGCCTTAAACTATATACGTTTAGGTCATTGTGATGTTATTGTAACAGGTGGTAGTGAAGCAGCTGTAACTATTGCAGGTATGGGTGGTTTTGGAGCAATGCACGCATTGTCTACAAGAAATGATAGTCCTGAAACGGCTTCAAGACCTTTTGATGCAACCAGAGACGGTTTTGTTTTAGGAGAAGGAGCAGGAGCTTTGGTTCTTGAAGAGTATGAACATGCAGTTGCAAGAGGAGCAAAAATATATGCGGAAGTAGCAGGTGGCGGTATGTCAAGTGATGCTTACCATATGACTGCGCCACACCCAGATGGTATTGGTGTAGTCAGGGTAATGGAAAACTGTTTAAGAGATGCAGGAATGTCAATTGAAGATGTAGATGCCATAAATACACATGGTACTTCTACACCTTTAGGTGATGTTGCGGAACTTAAGGCAATTACCAAGGTATTTGGTGAGCATGCCAAGAAAATAAATATCAATTCTACCAAGTCTATGACCGGTCACTTATTAGGTGCGGCGGGCGCTATTGAAGCAATCGCTTCAATATTGGCTATGGAACATGGTGTTGTACCACCAACAATTAACCATACCACGGTAGATGAGAATATAGATCCTAGTTTAAACCTTACATTGAACAAAGCTCAAAAACGAGATGTTAAAGTTGCTATGAGTAACACATTTGGTTTTGGCGGACACAATGCATGTGTAGTTTTTAAGAAAATCGATTAATTAGTTTTATGTCGTTTCCCACAAACTTATTTAATTCCCATCCAAAAGAGGATGGGGATTTTTTTTTGGGAATTACCAAGATTTTAGGATTTAAGCCTAAAACCTTATCAATTTATAAGAAAGCCTTTCTTCATAGGTCAATGAATAAAAAAGATGAAGAGGGTAATGCTATGAATTATGAACGGTTAGAATTCTTAGGGGATTCTATGCTAGGCACCATAATTTCTAAGCATCTTTACAGTGAAGTTCCTGAAGGTGATGAAGGTTATCTAACTAAAATGCGCTCTAAGATTGTTAGTAGAGAACATTTAAATGAACTGGGTAAAGACCTTGGGTTGATTAATTTTGTAGAAAGTAGAATACCAAGATCGCACTTTGGTCAAAATATTCATGGTAATGTGTTCGAAGCCTTAGTGGGCGCAATTTACCTGGATCGTGGTTATAAATATTGTGAAAAATTTATTAATAAAAGGGTCATAGATCCTTATGTTGATATTGAGCAATTAGAAGGTAGGGTAATTAGTTATAAGAGCTTGGTAATTGAATGGTGTCAGAAGAAAAAGAAAACTTTTGATTTTGATGTGTATGAAGATACCGGCAACGATCCCTTAAAACATTTTGCCGTTAGACTTTCAATAGGGGGTAACGTCGTAGCAAAAGCAAGGGCAACCTCAAAGAAGAAAGCTGAAGAAAGAGCTTCTAAAAGAGCCTTTTTTGCGCTACAGGATAAGATGAGCAATTAATCATTTAACAAATTGATAGAAAGCTAACATTTTATTAACTTTTAATGTGTTTTTATCAATTTATCTGACTAGGCTTTATAGCTTAGAAGTTCTATATTTACCCTTTTGTTGAAGTATGGCTACGACTTATAAAATAAATGATGATTTTTATGATGAATCTTTTAGCCTTATAGCTTTACACACTACCTTAGAAGATTTTGCATTGGCCTACGGCTTAAATAAAACTATTAAGGCAAAATTTGTAAGAGCAAAAAAAAATTTTATTCTTGACGAGAATAAATCGTTTCCCATATTTGATTGGGAAGATGAGTATAATGATATGTATTGGGTATTGATTGCCAATCACAGTACTGAAAAAGAGCTCATAGTTCATGACGATTTGTTTAAGAATGAAACAACATATAAAATGCCTAGGCTCATACCTGAGTATAAGGATGTTGACTATCTATTAAAAATAGAAACAGAGAAGGATGTTGACATCAACTCCTTAATAAAGAACATATTAATGTTGCCTAGAGTTATGGCAGCATATGAAATAAGTACTGACAAACTAAAATCAAAGAACAATCTAATTTTTTAAATATGCCAACTGTAAAAAAGACGAAAATTGTAGCGACATTGGGTCCTGCAACGAGCAAGAAAGAGGTACTCAGGAGCATGATTGATGCAGGAGTAGATGTATTCAGAATTAACTTTTCTCATGCAGATTACGATGATGTAAAAGAGCGTGTAAGTATGATACGTGAGTTAAATGATGAAATGGATACCAATACTTCTATTTTAGCAGATTTACAAGGACCAAAATTACGTGTAGGCGTAATGGCAGGTGACGTTGTAGTTAGCCCAGGTGATGAAATAACATTTGTAACGGGTGAGCCTTTTGAAGGTTCTGCCGAACGTGTTTACATGAACTACAAAGAATTCCCAAGAGATGTAAAAGCTGGGGAGCGTATTCTTTTAGATGATGGTAAATTAATGTTCGAAGTTGTTAAGACCAATGGAGAAGACGAGGTTTTGGCCAAGGTAATACAAGGTGGACCATTAAAGTCTAAGAAGGGTGTTAACTTACCAAATACCAATATCTCTTTACCGGCACTTACTACTAAAGATATTAAAGATGCTGAATTCGCTATTTCTTTAGAGGTGGATTGGATCGCACTTTCTTTTGTTCGTTTTAGTCAAGATTTAATAGATCTTCAAAATATCATCAATAAGCATTCTGAGCATAAAATTCCAATTATTGCTAAAATCGAGAAGCCAGAGGCAGTGGAAAATATTGATAAAATTGTTGCTTATTGTGATGGTTTAATGGTAGCTCGTGGAGATTTAGGTGTTGAAGTTCCGGCACATGAGGTTCCGTTGATTCAAAAACAGTTGGTTCTAAGAGCTAAGAAAGCTAGAATACCTGTAATTATCGCAACCCAAATGATGGAGACAATGATTACTAGCCTTACGCCAACAAGGGCAGAGGTGAACGATGTTGCCAATTCAGTAATGGATGGTGCAGATGCCGTAATGTTATCAGGTGAAACTTCTGTTGGTAATTACCCTGTACAGGTTATTGAAAAAATGTCAAGCATTTTAGAGAGTGTAGAAGGCTCAGATTTAATTCATGTACCACATGATCCACCACATATTCGTACAAAAAGATTTATCACTAAATCTATCTGTTACCATGCCGCTACAATGGCAAACGATATTAAGGCGAAAGCAATTTCAACCTTAACGAATAGTGGATATACAGCTTTTCAGATTTCTGCTTGGAGACCAAGTGCACATATTTTGGTATTTACATCAAATAGAAGAATACTAACGCAATTGAATTTGTTATGGGGAGTGAAAGCTTTTTACTATGATAAATTTGTATCTACCGATGATACTGTTGATGATGTAAACCGTATCGCTTTCAATAAAGGTTACTTGCAAATAGGGGATATGATCATTAGCCTTGCGGCAATGCCTATTAAAGATAAAGGTATGGTAAATACCTTAAGGGTAAGTGAAATAGAATCTGGTGATATTTAATTAGATTTCAGTAAATGGTTTATAAAAAAAGGGTCGCTAATTATAGCGACCCTTTTTTTTATGTTTTGATTTTCCTGTTAGGCAACTTCTTTTTCAAAGGCAATGAAATTAACGATTTCACCTTTTTTGTCAAAAATAGGTTTTCCTTGAATCCAACAGTTATAGGTAGAACCATCTTTTCTGTAATTGACAATAGTAACCTCAAAAGGTATCTTTTCTTTTATGGCATCAGAAACAATTTTCAATGTAGAAGGATTGGTCAAATTACCTTGAAACATTTTAGGCGTTTTACCTATAATTTCTTCCGGATGATACTGGCTCATGTTCCACATGTTCTGTGTAGCAAAAACAATATTTAATTTGGTATCTGTAACGACTACAACATTCTTCTGCGCTTTGAACTTTTCATCTAATAAGTTAGTGTCAATATTCCAAGAATGAGCAGAAACCAAGTTTGACAGCGAAACGGCATCTTCTTCAATTTGTTTAATGTCTTCATAATTTGAAGCGTAGAAGTCCCAAGATAAAACAGGTAACATGGTAAAGTTTAAACTATTTCTAAACTTGATTACGGCATTGTCATAATCTTTTAATTCTATCATTACGTGTAGTTTAGATGGGTAATTAAAATTTCTTTTTCATAGCAATTTGGTATAAAGCTAAAAAAATACCTGTTATGAAAATAATTTTACGAGCAGATTAGCATTTGTGTTTAAGTAATCACTATTTATAGTTTTGATTCGATATAAAACGTTCAACATAAAAAATCGAAAAATGTTCAAAATGTATGTAAAAACTAAAACCCTAATATAAATATTTTCATATTAGGGTTTTAGTTTTTAAGATTAAAGAGCCACTAATTCCACCCGCCACCTAGGGCTTGGTAAACATTTACTCTTGCCATTAACTGGTCTTTTTTAGTTTCTACCAATTCCATTTTAGATTCTAAAGCTTCACGCTGTGTAAGCAATACTTCTATATATTCAATTCTAGCCGATTGAAATAACCGTGTAGATAAATCTATAGATTCTGTCAAAGCCTTTACTTGGTTTTCCTTCAGGTCATAACTCCGTTTAAGGTTTTCCATTTTAGAAAGCTGATTCACCACTTCTATATATCCGCCTAAAATTGCTTTTTCATACTCATATACTGCTTGTATCTGTTTGGAGTTTGCTGTATTATATGCCGCTTTAATAGCATTTCTATTAATTAAAGGACCAACAACATCGCCAACCACACTGTATAAAAGTGATTCTGGTGTTTCCGTTAGATACTTGGCTTTAAATGCCGACAGACCAATACCTGCTTTTAACCCAATAGAAGGATAAAAATTAGCTCTTGCTACTTTGATATTTAGCTTGGCAGCCTCTAGTTCAAATTCTGCCTGTCTAATATCTGGTCTGTTTAAAAGCAATTGCGATGGAATACCGGAAAAAACGGTGTCCATTTCAGTTTCAATAAAACCATTAGAACTACGGGCAATTGGTTGCGGTTGTCTACCGATTAAGAAATTAATTTTGTTTTCCATTTCAACAACTTCTTGTTGCACTTCAAACTTATGGCTTTGGTTTTTTAATACCTCTGCTTCAAACCTTCTAACGGCAAGCTCGGTGGCACGCGCTGCTTCTTTTTGCAATCGGACCATTTTTAGGGCATTGCCTTGTAGCTCTAAATTTTGCTCAATAATGGCTAATTGATTGTCTAAGGCAATCAACTCATAATAAGAATCGGCTATCTCGGCAATTAATCTAGTTACCATAAAGTTTTTACCCTCAATGGTAGATAAATATTCAAGTGCAGCAGCCTTTTTAGAGTTGCGAAGTTTCTTCCAAACATCAAGTTCCCAAGTAGCAAAAAGTCCGGCTGAGTAGTCCGTTAAAGGATCGGGAAACTCTTCCCCGTCTTTAATAACCAGATTTTGTTCTACAGCACCATCACGGGTATATTCACCCACTTTTTCAACTTCGGCACTTACACCATAGTTTACAAAAGGCAGGTATTCTCCTTTTCTAGCCTTTACTTCATTTTGAGCAACATCTATTTGTTGCATCATAATGCGTAACTCTTGATTATTGACCAAGGCAGTATCAATTAATTTGATGAGGTTTTCATCGTTAAAGAAATCTCTCCATTTTAATTGCGCGCTATTAGTCGTATCTGCCAGTTGTTGTGCATAATTATCTGGCAGATTTTTATTTGCCTTTTTCAATATTCTTGTGGGTGCACAAGAATAGAAAAAGCCTATTTGTATTAGAAGCACGAAAAGCAATTTTCCATGCTTTATGGGTTTTATAACTTTAATCATTGTCTTCTTTTTTGGTTAGTTTTTTAATCATTTGTTTTAGCTCTCTAAGTTTCTGTCGGGTTTTACTTTCGCCTTCGCTAAGTCTTATAAACTCTTCAGAAACCGGCTCGTCAGATTCTCCTTTAATAAGTCCGCGACCATCAGCCATTTTGGCAAAAATGTAATACAGACCAGGGATAATAAGTACCCCAATCAAGGTTCCCATAAGCATACCACCCATGGCAGAACTACCAATAGTTTTATTGGCAATTGCCCCGGCACCATGTGCAATTACTAAAGGAATAAGACCAGCAATAAATGCAAATGAAGTCATTAAAATGGGTCTAAAACGCACTTTTGCCCCTTCAATGGCAGATTCCAGAATTGTACTGCCTTGTCGTCGTTTTTGCACGGCAAATTCTACAATAAGGACCCCGTTTTTACCAAGAAGTCCAACGAGCATGATTAGACCAATTTGTGCATAAACATCATTGGCAAGCCCCATGGTCTTCAGCATAAAGAAAGAGCCTAACACCCCAATAGGTAAGGATAGAATTATGGCAAGCGGAAGTAGAAAACTCTCGTACTGTGCTGCAAGCACGAAGTACACGAAAATTAAAACCACCAAGAATATATAAATAGATTCATTTCCTCTTTGTGCCTCGTCATACGACAACCCTTCCCAAGCGACATCAAAACCTCTAGGCAGTGTTTGCTCTGCTACCTCATTAATTGCAGCAATTGCATCGCCACTAGTATAACCTTCTGCAGGTAGCCCTCTAATAGAAGCCGAGTTGTACAAGTTGTAACGGGTAATTTCGTTAGGTCCAAGTTTCTTTTCCATGGACATAAACGCCGAATACGGTACCATTTCACCCTCCTCGTTTTTCACGAATAGCTTTTCTAAATCTGAAGGCAAAGCCCTATATTCTGGTGCTGCTTGGGTGTACACTTTAAAGAATCTACCGAAACGAATAAAACCTTGCTCGTAAGTACTACCAATAAGAATATTTAGGTTTTCCATGGCTTTATCTATGGAAACCCCTTTTTGCATCGCAATTTTATTATTGATTTTTAACTCGTACTGCGGATAGTTGGCGGAGTAAAACGTAAATAACCCGGTAAGCTCATCACGCTCGGATAAAGCTTCCATGAATTCATTATTTATCTTTTCAAACTCGTGATAATCCGTTCCATCGGTTTTATCTAAAAGACGCATGGAAAATCCGCCAGAAGAACCAAAACCAGGTACGGCAGGTGGTTCAAAATATTCAATTACAGCACCGAGGTCTTTAGTTTCTTCCTCAAGTTCTTCCATAATTTCATGAACGGAATGATGGCGGTCGCCCCATGGTTTCAGGTTAATTAAAACGGTACCTGCATTAGAACCACGACCCTCGGTCATAATTTCATAACCCGCTAAAGAAGAAACAGATTCAACACCTTCGGTCTCCTCACAAATAATTTGCAGTTTTCTAGCTACATCATTCGTACGCTCTAAAGTAGAACCTGGCGGCGTCTGAATAATAGCGTAAATCATACCTTGGTCTTCGTTGGGTATAAACCCTGCAGGTAGTGTTTCGTTAGTAAAGAAAATACCAACACAGAACGCACCTAGAATACCGAAAGTAAGTACCCTTCTGGCAACTATTTTATTTAGCACCTTAACATACTTGCCCGTTAGTTTCTCAAATCCTCGGTTAAACCAATCTATAAATTTATCGATAGGTGATTTTTTACGCTCCTTACCGTGATTGTTTTTAAGAATCATGGCACAAAGCACTGGTGTCAATGTCAATGCTACAATGGCTGAAAGTATAATGGAACCCGCCATGGTTATGGAAAATTGCCTGTAGAAAACACCAACAGGTCCCGACATGAATGCAATAGGTACGAATACGGAAACCATCACCAAAGTAATGGCGATAATTGCACCACCAATTTCATTCACCACAAGTTTTACCGCTTCATACGGACCTAAGTGCGTTTCCTCCATTTTGGCATGCACCGCTTCTACTACTACAATAGCATCATCGACCACAATACCAATGGCAAGCACCAGAGCGAACAGGGTAATTAGGTTAATGGAGAGCCCAAATAACTGCATGATAAAAAATGCACCAATTAAGGAAACAGGTACTGCAATAATAGGGATTAACGTAGAACGCCAATCACCTAAAAACAGGAATACAACAATGGCAACCAGTATAAAAGCATCTCTTAACGTATGTATCACTTGTTCTATAGATGCGTTTAAGAAGTTAGATACATCATAACTAATTTTGTAATCCATTCCACTTGGCAACTCAGACTTAAGCTCTGCCAATTTATCCTTTACTTCGGCAATTACATCGCTGGCATTACTGCCAAAAGTTTGTTTTAAGACAATAGAGGCAGAGGGTTTACCATCAAGATTAGAGTAGATATCAAAAAACTCACTACCTAATTCTACATCTGCAACTTCACCTAAGGTCAAAATTTCTCCCTCCGGGTTTGCCTTTAAAATAATGTCTTTGTACTGCTGTGGTTCGTCATACCTATCTTGGTAGAGAAGCACATATTCTAACGACTGTGAAGTTTTACCCGAGCTTTGCCCAATTCTACCAGGGCGCGCCAAAATACTTTGCTCTTCCATGGCTTCTAAAATTTCTTCAGCAGATACATTGTAGGCACGCATACGGTCAGGCTTTAACCAAACACGCATGGCATATTTACGGCTACCTAAAATTTGAGCACTTGCAATACCATTAATTCGCTGAATTTCAGGAATCATTTTGGTATAGGCATAGTTATAAAGAAACAACTCATGGTCGTCGCTATTATCACTATAAAGGTTGACGTACATTAACATACTTGGCTGTACGGGAGTAATGATTACCCCTTCTCTTTGTACCAATTCCGGCAGTAAAGGCATTACTTGATCCACTCTTGTTTTTACCCGTACCACGGCTTGGTTAGGGTCTGTGCCAGGTTCAAAAATAATACGGAGTGTACCTTCGCCTGCACTGGTGGCATCTGATGCAATATAACGCATACCTTGCACTCCGTTGATAGCGGTTTCTAAGGGAATAAGCGTTGATTTTACCAAAACATCCGCACTAGAACCAGGGTAGGCAATAAAGATATTGACCGTCGTAGGCGCAATATCGGGGAACTGTGAAATAGGCAATTGCTTAATGGAAAGCAACCCTACAAATACGATTATCACCGATATGACAATAGCCAATACCGGTCTTTTTATAAACTTACTGAACATGTTTTTTGTTTTTAGATTACTCGGCGTAAACAGCCAATTTTGACATCACCTCGTTTGGTTCAGCAAATACGGTTTCTATCTTCTCATTATTTTTTACCATACGAATGCCATCAACTAAGATTCTATCTTTTGGTTGAAGTCCTTTGCTAATAACAAAAAGATGCGGAAGTTCTGCAGCCACATCTATTTCAGTTTGGTGCACCACATCATCTTGGTCTAAAACAAACACGTAGCGTTTGTTCAATATTTCAAAAGTTGCTTTTTGTGGAATAATCAATGCGTCTTTAAACGGAATGGTCATAAGCACACTACCGGTTTCTCCATGCCTAAGAATTTGGTCTGGATTTGGGAAAGTTGCTCTAAAGGCAATGTTTCCGGTTTCGTTATTAAACTCACCCTCAATAGTTTCAACAATGCCTTTTTGGTTGAATCTTTTGTTGTTTGCCATTAAGAGTTCCACTTCTCTTTTATTGTCTTTGTCAGTGCTAATGATGTAGTCTAAATATTCGGCTTCAGGAACATTGAAATACACCCACATTTTAGAATTGTCCGATAACGTTGTCAGCAATTCACCCTCGTCTAAAAGGCTACCTTCACGTGCATGAAGGTGGTCCATAATACCATCAAATGGTGCACGAATATTTGTGAATCCTAAATGTGTTTGTGCTAAAGCCACCTCTGCATTAGCTTTGTCAAAATTGGCTTTTGCCATGGCAAGTTCATTTTTAGAAACGACATTACCATCGGTTAAAAGCTGGGTGTTCTGTAATTCTATTTCGGCAACTTTAGCTTCGGCTTTCGCTTTTTGCAAATCTGCTTCATAGATATTTGGCATAATATTGAACATTTTTTGCCCTTTTTTTACCACTTGACCTTCGTCAACGTGAATTTCCTTCAAATAGCCTTTTTCTAAGGCTCTTAGCTCAATATGCCTAAAGGAGTTTATTTGACACACATAATCTTTGGTAATAGCGGTGTCTTTTTTAATGGGACTAGTAATTAGAAACTTAGTGTGTTCCTCTTTTTTTTCTTTTTTTGAATTACAGCTTGCCGCAATAAATAAAGTGCATGCGGTAGCGATCAGGAGTACGCTCTTGGTCATAAAAATGAATATTTAATTGATTGGAAAAATGAAATTAGAAAATGCGGAGACACTCAAATTATAGGGCAAGTAGATTAATAAATCAGAAATGGCTGTTGCCCAATAAATGATGTTGGGTCAAAGGGAACTTGACCTAAATAAATTTTAAATACGAAATACCTGATATAGGACAAAGCGCCTATCTGCTGTGGGTAGAAAAGTAAATAGCCTTTGAAGTTTGTTGCTATTTGTGAAATAACTGAATAAGAATAAAACTGCTAAAAGATAAAAAGAAGCTGTAGCTTGTTGGCGCTCAGTTTCTTTTTTAAAGAACGTTTGTTCACTTTCTTCCTCTTCAATTTCTACGGCTTCAATTTCAATACCTTTGTCTAAATTGTCAAAAGAACCTTTAAGACTAGCATTATGTTGAACAGCCGCCTCTTGGGTGTTAGAAATTGAATTGGTAAATTGTTGAGTGCTATGAAAAGAGCTACCCTCTATATTGTAATTAGCAAATAGAGGACTATATATACCAGAAAGTAGTATACATATGGAAAGAAGAAATTTTAGAAAACTCTTTTTCATTTAAGTAGCCAAAATTATTCTAGCAATTATTGCTGTACAACTATATGCCGTTAATTTTTGTTAACTTTTTCGATTTTTAGATAAAAGTGCTTAAAACGCGGGTAATAATTAAAAATCAAACTTTAATTGCACTAAGATTGATTTATCGTTAACCTTTTTGACGGTTTTATCTTCTGTGTTTAAATTGGATAGGGATATGCCTAATAATCTAACGGAGTTCTGTAACTCTTCTTGGTATAAAAGATCTTTTGCAGTCTCTAAAATGAGGTCTTTATCTGCTATAAAGTAAGGCATTGTTTTACTTCTAGTATTTAAAGTAAAATCGCTGTATTTTATTTTCAGGGTGATTGTTTTACCGGCAACTTTTGATTTCGTTAGTCTTCTTTCAAGTTCTTGGGCAATATGTTCTAAACGTTCTAGCATAAAAACCTCACTGCTAAGATTTTCATTGAAAGTACGCTCTGCACCTAAGGATTTTGGTATGCGATGTGGTTTAACTTCACTATTATGAATACCACGAACTACGTGATAATAGTACGGACCGCTCTTGCCAAAATTATCGGCTAGAAATTCTATTGATTTTGATTTTAGATCACTACCGGTAAAAATACCCAGCTTGTACATTTTTTCTGCAGTGACTTTCCCTACACCATAAAACTTACGTATATCTAATTCTTCTAAAAACGGAATTACCTCTTCTGGGTTTACGGTTTTTTGACCGTTAGGCTTATTAATATCACTAGCGACTTTGGCAATAAATTTATTGATGGAAATACCTGCAGATGCATTTAAGCCTGTTTTCTCTAATATACGTTGTCGTATTTCGGTAGCAAGCATCGTTGCAGAAGGATTTCCTTTTTTGTTGACGGTAACATCAAGATAAGCTTCATCTAAAGATAGCGGTTCAACTAAATCTGTATACTCAAAGAAGATAGCTCGTATTTGTTTTGAAATTTCTTTGTAACGGTCAAACCGCGGTTTTACAAAAGTTAGGTGTGGACAGTTTTTTTTGGCTTGAAATCCGCTCATGGCACTACGTACCCCAAACTTGCGAGCTTCATAGTTCGCTGCAGAAACTACACCTCTTTTTTCACTGCCACCTACTGCCAAAGGTTTTCCCTTTAAATCTGGGTTATCCAATTCTTCTACGGAAGCATAAAATGCATCCATATCTACATGAATAATTTTTCGCAAGGGCTTTTCATTGGGCATAAGCAAATTTAAGACTTATCTTAGTTTTTGGATAGTAGTTTTAACCATTCATATGATAGAAATAGAGCGTAAATTTTTGGTGAAATCTGACGATTACAAATCTGAAGCAACATCTAAAACACGTATTGTTCAAGGTTTTTTGAATACAGACCCTAGTAGAACGGTAAGAGTAAGAATTAAGGGTGATGCAGGATTTATTACTATAAAAGGGAAATCTAACGCCACAGGTACTTCTAGGTTTGAATGGGAAAAAGAAATATCTGTAGAAGAAGCTGATGCACTTTTGAAATTATGCGAAAAAGGAATTCTAGATAAGTATAGATATGAAATTACCGTTGGAAACCATGTCTATGAAGTTGATGAATTTTTTGGAGATAATGAGGGATTGACTATTGCTGAAATAGAACTGAACGATGAAAATGAATCATTTCAGAAGCCAACTTGGTTGGGTATTGAAGTAACGGGTGAGATAAAATATTACAATTCTCAGTTAAGTAAGCACCCATTTAAGAATTGGGTTGATTAATCAGTTTTTTTAATTCCGTTTAATGGAACAATAACCAAATGTTCTAGTAATTCATTATTGCTGTAGCTATCAAAGAAATCTCTATTGGGTAGTATCACCTCGTTAATTCTAAGAAGAAACAGCTCACAGATAAGTTTAACATTAATGTTTTTTCTTAATTGATTTTTATTTTCGGCCTCTTGTAATAGGTCAAGAATATATGTCCAAACTATAGCTTGAGAAAAATCATCATAAAGTTTATAAGACTGTGGGTAATATTTTTTAAGACCAAACAAAAATGTAGGACTCAAGTTTCTTAACTCCTCAAGTCCTACAGTGGAAATATGTATAATTTTATCAAAAGGATCTGATGCTTCTTGATAAAGTTGAAAAAACCTGCTAATCTTATCATGCGTTCGGTTGAGTAATAGAGCAACACTTTCATGAACTAAATTACCTTTATTTTCAAAAACTTCATATAATGTTTTTTTAGAGATGCCAAGGGTCTCAGCCACATCATCCATTCCGACCCTTTTGCATCCATATTTAGAGAAAAGCACTAATGCCTGCTCAATATATTCAGTTTTTTTCTGCATTTTTTTAAAGCATAGATCTATTGCCATCCGCCACCAAGCGAACGATATAGCTCAACCGTAGCAGACAATTGTGATAATTTGTTATCTACCAAACTAAGTTCTGCTGTTAAAGCATTTTCTCTAGCAGTTAAAAGATCTAGGTACGTTAAATAACCACTATTCAATAATTCTTCAGAATTACTTTCTGCACGTTTCAATGCTGATACTTGTTTAGAGATAAATTCTTCTTTTTCTAAAGAGATATTATAATCATACAAAGCATTGGATACTTCTTGACCAGCATTTAAAAGTGTTTTCTTGAACATATATACTGCTTGTTCTTGCTGAGCTTGGGCTACTTCATAAGCTGTTCTTATTTTTCTTCCATTAAAAATGGGTTGAGTTAAGCCACCTACTAGATTTGCGAAAATGGAACTAGAATCTATCCAATCATCAATTTCTAAACTTTGAAATCCACCTTGTGCAGAAAGGGTAATTGAAGGGTAAAAATTGCTTCGAGCAACATTGGTCAGTTCAAAACTATTGACTAAACCATATTCTGCCTGCATAATATCAGGTCGGTTACGAAGTAAAAGAGTTGGAACGCCTAGTTGTAGATCGTTAGTTAGAGTTTGCTCATCTAAAGTGGTACGAGCATAGGTTTGTGGTTGTTCGCCTAATAGAATACTCATGGTATTTTCAGTTTGATACAATGCATTTTTAAGGTCTAGTAATTGACTTTGAGCGCTATATAATTGCGCAGCAGTTTGATCAACACCTACTTGGTTAGCTTGCCCTGCTTCTTTTAGAGCTGTAATAGTCTCTAAACTTTTAGAACGGTTTTCAATTGTTTCTTCGGTAACAGAAATCTGCTTATCTAAAGCTAAAATTTGATAGTAAGTAGTAGCAATTTGTGCTACCAAACTTGTTTTTACAGCTTTATGCGCTGCTACTGTTTGTAAGTAGCTTGCATCGCTAGCGCGTTTTGTACTTCTTATTTTTCCCCAAATATCAGCTTCCCAAGATGCCGTGCCAGATGCTTCATATTGATTGAAAGGCTGAGTGAAAAAACTACCAAATTGTCCATTCTCACTAGTTCTTGCAGTTCTGGTCGCACTAGCAGCACCAGTAATAGTGGGTAAATAACCAGCTTTACCTTGCTTAACATAAGCCTCTGCAGACGCAATGCTCTGAAGTGCAATGCGAATGTCAAGGTTGTTTACCAATCCTTTTTGAATATAAGTCTTCAAATAAGAATCTGTAAAAAGGTCTTGGTAAGAAACAGAAGCAAAAGACACACTGTCTTGAGGTAAATTATCGGTTCGAAACAGGTTTTCAGTTTCCAAATCTGGGCGCTCGTAAGTTTTTGCGGTAAAGCAAGACTGCAATAAAAGTGGCAGGAAAGCGACCAATATAAGTTTATTAGATACTAATTTATTCATGATTTCTTTAGTTCTTAGGTTCTTCAATAAGTTCTTGCGGTGCACCAGTAATGCGCTCTTGTAGCGATTGGAAAATAACATACAATGCCGGTATAACGAATACACCGAAAATGGTACCTATTAACATACCACCAACGGCGCTCATACCAATAGATCGGTTACCTACTGCACCAATACCTGATGACAACGCCAAAGGCATTAAACCAAGAATGAAGGCGAATGATGTCATTAAAATAGGTCTAAGTCTCGCTTTTGCTCCGTCAATTGCAGAGTCAATAATAGACATACCGTGCTTTCTACGTTGCAATGCGAACTCTACAATAAGAATAGCATTTTTAGAAAGTAGACCAATAAGCATAATCAATGCAATCTGGAAATAAATATTATTCTCTAAACCTGCAAAATTTATAAAAGCAATGGCACCTGCGATACCTACTGGTAACGATAATAAAATTGAGAATGGTAATATATATGATTCATATTGGGCACTTAAAAGAAAGTATACAAATATTAAACTCAATGCAAAAATGATAATGGTTTGACTACCGGCACTACTTTCTTCTTTTGTTAAACCAGAATATTCATAGGTGTAATTTTGAGGTAATACTTGCGCAGTAACCTCTTCAATTGCGTTAATGGCATCACCAGTACTGTAGCCAGGATTAAGAGCACCATTTATTTTTACAGAACTCAATAGGTTAAATCTACTAACAACTTCAGGACCATAAATTTTCTTTAAAGAAACGAATTGAGAAATAGAGACTGATTCACCCTTAGAATTCGTTACAAAAATGGAATTTATAGATTCTTCATTTGCTCTGTCTTCTGGTTTAGCCTGTATCATTACACGATACTGTTTACCAAATTTATTAAAGTCGGTGGTATATAAGCCACCATAATATCCCTGCATAGTATTAAAGATATCAGTTAATGCAAGTCCTGCAGATTTTGTCTTTTCTACATCAACAACTAATTCGTATTGAGGAAAATTTGGGTTAAACTGTGTAATAGCATATTGAACTTCAGGTCTTGCGTTTAATGCAGCTAAAAATTCATTTGTTGTATTGCTAACTGTATGCCAGTCATCTGCGTCTTTACTTTGCAGGTTAACTTCAAAACCTGCAGAGTTACCAAAACCACGAATACTTGGTGGTGCAAAGAATAGTATTTTAGCATCTTTAATAGTTGCGGCTTTAGCAAATAAAGCTCCAATTGTAGCATCTACTGATTGACCATCTCCTTTACGTTCTTCAAAATCTTTTAGTTTTATTACAGAGAAACCGTAAGAACCACCGTTAACATTGTTCAATAAACTTCGACCTGCAATATTCATTCTAGCCTTAACAATGTCCATAGACTCGTAGATTGAATCCATTTTTTTAACCGTTTCCTGTGTTTTTTCTAAAGTTGTACCAGGAGCCAAAGTCATATCGGCAAAAATAATTCCTTGGTCTTCATTAGGAATAAATCCTGAAGGTGTAGTCTTGAAAAGTAAAGCAGCAACGCCTGTAAAAATGATTAATAATAAAACTGTCAACCATTTTTTGTTCGCTAAAAATTTTACAGAACCAATATATTTGTCCGTTATAGCATCGAAACCAGTATTGAAAGCAGAAAAGAAACGTTTAGATAAACTCTTTTTCTTGTGTTCGTCAGAAGGTGTATGAGGCTTTAAAAACAAGGCGGCCAAAGCTGGACTTAGCGTAAGTGCGTTTACAGCTGATATTAAAATAGCGATTGCTAATGTAATACCAAACTGTTGATAAAAAACTCCTGAAGATCCTTCAATGAACGAAACAGGAATAAACACAGCGGACATCACCAGAGTAATGGATATAATTGCACCTGAAATCTCTGACATTGCAGATTTGGTAGCTACTTTTGCATTAGTAGCGCCTTCCTCCATTTTAGCATGCACCGCTTCGACCACCACAATGGCATCATCAACCACAATACCAATGGCAAGAATCATTGCAAATAAGGTTAACATATTTATGGTATAGCCAAATAGCTGAAGAAAGAAAAAAGTACCAATAATTGCCACTGGTACTGCAATTGCAGGTATTAGTGTGGATCTAAAATCTTGTAAAAACAAGAAAACAACTATAAATACTAAGATAAAAGCTTCTATTAAAGTAGTTATAACATGGTCTATAGAAGCATCTAAGAAGTCTTTTGAGTTATAAGGTATTATGTAATCTATCCCCTTTGGAAAATCGCTCTTGCTTTCCTTTAGAATTGTTTCAATTTGCTTAATTATCTCGTTAGCATTTGATCCTGAAGTTTGAAAAATACCCACAACTGTACCTGGGTTTCCCATACCTTCATTTTTGGTACCATAATTAAAAGCTCCCAATTCAATTTCGGCAACATCTCCTAATCTTAAATACTGTCCGTTATCTTGTGCTTTAATTACAATATTTTCATACTCTGAAATTTCAGATAATCTTCCTTTATATTTTAGAACATATTCGTAAACGCCATCTGCATTTTCACCAATTTTACCTGTTGCAGCTTCAACATTTTGTTCATTAAGTGCACTTTGTATATCTGCAGGCATTAAGTTAAAAGCGGCCATTTTATCTGGTTTTAACCAAACTCGCATAGAATAATCTCTAGCACCGATAACATTTACACTACCAACGCCTTCAATACGCTGTAATTTTGGAACAATATTGATGTTGGCGTAGTTTTCAACAAATGTGGCATCGTAGTTTTCATTTTCTGAGAACAACGAGAAGAACATTAATGCACTTGTCTGTGTTTTTTCAGTGATAACCCCGTTTGCGATTACGTTGCTAGGTAATACATTGTTTGCTCTAGCAACTCTGTTTTGAACGTTTACTGCTGCAATATCTGGATCTGTACCTAGCTTAAAAAATACGCTGATACTCGCTGCACCATCGTTACTTGCACTAGAAGTCATGTACGTCATTCCTTCCACACCGTTTATTTCCTCTTCTAATGGTACAATAACACTATTTAGAATTGTTTCTGCATTTGCGCCTGTATATGTAGCTGTAACTTGTACGGTAGGAGGTGCAATTTCTGGGTATTGTTCAATAGGTAATGATGATAAGCCTAGAACTCCTAAAATGGTTATTATGATCGATATTACTGTAGAAAGTACAGGGCGATCTATAAATTTTTGGAACATTTTTATTTATTTATATATGAAATGATTTTTTGGAAAGTCTTACTTTACTGGTGTAATTGTCATTCCGTCTTTTATTTTTGTAACACCTTCAACTACAATAGTTGTTCCTTGTTCTATACCATTTTTAACGATATAGCCTTTTTGGGTGTTCTCAATAATATCAATTGGCATAGTTGTGACTGAATTGTCACTTTTTAAAACATATATCAATTTTTTACCTTGTAAATCTATCGTTGCAACTTGTGGTATTTCATAGACACCCTCATAAATTGTTGGAATTTTTATTTTACCGGTACTTCCGCTACTTAGTATATTATTTGGATTTTCAAAATCTGCTCTAGCTGTTACATTACCTGTAGAACTATTTATTATGTTATTAACCATTGCAATTTTTCCTGGTTTTGCATAATCTGCACCATTTATCATCTCTAATTTTACTTCAGGTGCTTTGTTTAGGTTAATTAGGTGGTCTTTATTTTGAGGTAATGAAGACTTAAAGTTCAAAGCTTCTCTTTCACTCATAGAAAAATAGGCGCGAACTACACTAACGTCAGAAACCGTAGTTAAAGGTTGTGTCATCGAAGAACTTACTAAAGCACCCATTTGATATGGAATTTCACCAATATAACCATCAACAGGACTTGAAATATTAGCGTAGTTGATATTGGAAGCAACGCTTTGATAACTCGCTTTTGCTTGAGCAAGTTGTGCTTTAGCTGTTTCTAACTGTACGCTACTGATGATATTCTTTTCAACTAGAGGCTTTAACTTATCTACTTCTACTTGAGCAACGTTAACTGAAGCCTTAGCTGCATTAGCATCTTGATTTAGAGTTTGGGTCTCTAATTTAAAAAGTAGTTGTCCTTTTTTGACTTTCTGACCTTCTTCCACATATATTTTTTGCACAAAACCAGAAACTTTAGGCCAAATCTCAACATTTTGTTTACCCTCTAAAGTGGTTGAAAATTCGTTGTATGTAGTTAAATCTTGCTTTTTCAGTGCTTCGACTTTTAAACTTGGTGGTGGAGGTGCGGCTGCTCCTTCTGCCGGTTTTTCTGATGAACTAAAGCAGGAACTCAAAAGAAGAGTTGCACTTAATAATCCTATAATTGATAATTTCTTCATTTTAGATGGATGTTTATTTGTATTAAAATAGTTGCTTGGACTTGTTAAGGTTTTGTTAATTCGGAATGTTCGGTAAAAAACGAACCAAATGGATATAAAAAATTATTTTAGCTCTTTTTGTTGTTGTTTTAATGCAGCAATTGTGGTTTTCAGGCTTGATGTCATATCATCGATACATTTAACGTAAACTGTAATTTTGTTTTTATTTTCTTCATGTTTATCAGGTCTATACTCTTCATTATAAGCGGTAATTTTACGAACCATTTCACTCTCTCTTTCAAGTTTTGTTAATGAACGATTAAGCTTTTTAATGAAGAAAGTATTCTTTTCAGCAACCTTAAAATATCGTTTACGATCACCAGATTTTGTAAAATACTTTACAAAATCCATTTGTAATAAAAGATTTAAGGATGTTGAAATAGAACTTTTACTAGCGCCTCTCTTTAGAAGACAATCTTCAAAGGTTAACCCTTCTTCTTCTGTAATAACCAAGTTCGCAAAGATTCTGGCAGCTAATGGAGGCAAATCATATTCAGATTCGAAATGAACTCCCAGTTCTTCTATTAGCTTATTTTTTATCTCTTCTTTACTCATATGACTAAAATTGAAGCGACAAAGGTATAGTTAGTTCGTCTACAAACAAACTAAAAGAACTTAAATTTTGTTAAAGCTTGTTAAACTTTTGTTACAGTCACAAAGATAAATGCTAACTATTTGAAAATTAATTCAATAAAAGATATTTTTAACTGTGTGGGCATTTAAAAACGTGGTTTCTTTTAATAGAAAAAAGAATGTACTTAGTAACTTGGAGTGATTATTATTATGAAAGAGGTTTTTTATAAGGCAAAAATACCTTCTTTCTTAATTAGAGGAATAGTAGTTAAATTTGATTCGGTCACCGTGTTTTTTTCAAATACAAATCGTTTGTCGTGTAAAGTGCCGTTTGCAAAAAAGGTGACAAAGAACTCATTGTTCAATCCTAAAACATCTTCTTGAACCACTTCAATTTTCTTAAAAGATTTTGGTTCAACTAACCCCAAATTATGCCTCATAATAGATGTTTTACGATCACCGTCATAACCCTTAGACACAACCATGGTCATTTCAATTGCAATATCCTTATCATTAATGATATAAGCATTCCAATCCTTGCCCAAGAATTCTTCGTTCCATTCTCTAATAATGGCAACGTATACATCTTTAACAATAGGTATTTCAATATCTTTTTTCACGAAACGTTGTTAAAGGGCACTTTTAAATTGCTCTAAAAAGCGTAGATCATTTTCACTTAATAAACGAATATCTGTTATTTGATGAAGAAGCATAGCTATACGGTCAATACCTACACCAAAGGCAAAGCCAGAATATATTTCAGGATCTAGCCCGCAATTGGTAAGCACATTTGGGTCTACCATACCGCACCCACCAATCTCTAACCAACCAGTACCTTTAGTAATCTTGTAGTCAGTCTCTGTTTCTAGTCCCCAGTAAACATCAACCTCTGCACTTGGTTCTGTAAAAGGAAAGTAAGAAGGTCTCAATCTAATTTTAGACTTTCCAAACAGCTCTGCAGTAAAATATTGAAGTGTCTGTTTTAGATCGGCAAAAGAAACATCTTTATCAATGTACAAACCTTCTACCTGGTGAAAGAAGCAGTGGGATCTTGCTGAAATAGCTTCGTTTCTATATACTCTTCCCGGAGATATTGTACGGATAGGAGGTTGGTGGTTTTCCATATAACGCACTTGTACAGATGAGGTGTGTGTACGTAAAAGGATATCTGGATCTGTTTGTACGAAGAAAGTATCTTGCATATCTCTTGCAGGATGATACTCTGGCAAGTTCAACGCAGTAAAATTATGCCAATCATCTTCAATCTCTGGACCTTCAGAAACATTGAAACCAATTCTTGAGAAAATATCAATGATTTTATTCTTTACTATAGAAATAGGATGACGTGATCCTAGCTCAATAGGGTTTCCAGGTCTGGTTAAATCGCCATATACCTGTTCATCGGTTTGGTTATTTTCTAAAGCCTGTTTTAAAGATTCTACTTTTTCTGTAGCTGCATTTTTAAGTTCGTTAATAGTTTGACCGAACTCTTTTTTCTGCTCATTAGGTACATTCTTAAACTCCGCAAAGAAGTCGTTAAGAATACCTTTTTTGCCTAAATATTTTATACGGAACGTTTCAACGGCTTCCAAGTTGTCAGCAGTGAACGATACTACTGTAGCGATTTCTTCTTTTATCTTATCAATCATGAATGTTGATTAAAGCCGCAAAGTTAAAACTTTTAAAACACGTATGATATGTTTTTAAGGGTTTTGATAGCCTATGAAGTCGGGAATTTGTCTTTGACATTAGACTTTACCCATAGTAGACATTCATCAAAGGTGTTAAAAATGCATTGTTCAGGAATTAAATCAGGAATTACACCTACACGTTCCATCATGTAGCGTGGCTGATTAAGTACATCAACAAACAAAATATCTATACCAGATTTTCTAAGTCCGATCAAAACATCTTCCAAGGTATACAAACCAGATTGATCCATGTATTCCATTCTACCCATTCTAATGATAACGGTAGATGCCGTTTCCGGTATTTGGTCCGCCAAATGTTGAAACTCACTAGTAGATCCAAAAAATAAAGGTCCTTTTAAATGTTTTATAAAAACTTCTTCTTGCAGGCTTAAGGGAAAAGCAGCTTCATCTGGCCAATTGACTTCTTTCTCCAATGACTTTACATCTGAGCGTTCTGCGGTTAAATCCCCCATTTTTTTTATGAACATTAAAGAAGCAATGACAAGACCAACACCCACGGCATATACTAAATTCCAAATGGAAGAAAGTATCAAGACCACTAGCATGATTACTACTTCTGAACTAAATTTAAAAGGACCAATACTCAAATCTTTTGGTAAACTTGGTATAGCCTTCAAGCCTTTATAATCCATTACACCAAGTCCAACGGTAACAAGTATACCCGCAAGAACCGCAGCTGGAATTTTTGAAGCGATCGGTCCAAGAGCTAAAAGAACAATAAGTAATAGAATGCTAGCCATCATACCAGATAGTTTGGTTTTACCACCTGCATTAATATTTACTACCGTACGTATAGTGGCACCGGCACCTGGTATACCGCCAAATACTGCTGCAATACTATTGCCTATACCTTGACCAACTAATTCCTTGTTTGGCTTATGCTTTGTTTTGGTCATATTGTCTGCGACAACGGATGTAAGTAAAGAATCAATGGCTCCAAGTAAAGCTAAAGTAAGCGCGGTAAAAATATATGGAGTTACAGAGTTTAAATCAAACTCGGTAAAAATGCCCAAATTTGGCATAGGAAAATCGCTAGGTATTTCTTCAATAGGTCTATACTTCAAACCAAAACCATAAGCCACACCAGATACTACGATAAGGGCGACCAGTGCGCTAGGTATTGCTGTGGTAATTTTCTTAAAGCCATAAATAATAATGATGGTAGAAAGAGCAAGAATAAGTTCTAGCCAATTAATATTATTTAATGCCCTTGGTAATACTTTAATAGCGCCTATTACTCCTGATGCTTCAGAGTTTGCTAAGGTCTGCGCTTCTTTTAGCTTGTCTGCTTCTGTAATATCTTCAGCTTTGAAAATTGTTTCCTTAAAATCATTAAGAACTAAAACACCTTCGCCGGCTTCTTCTTTTAATATGTTTTCTAAAATAACCTGCTCAGCCATAGGTTTGTAAATCTTTACAAATTCGGCATCTTCTTTTGGGTAATAGCCAATGGCAGGTAAAATTTGTGTTACCAGAATGATAACACCAATTGCGGTCATAAAACCAGAAACTACGGGATATGGAATGTATCTAATGTATTTACCTATACCTAAAAGCCCTAAGCCTATTTGTATTAAGCCAGCTAATAAAAAAACTACTAGAATAGCTGGCAGTGCTTTTTCTAAGCTACCATCGTTTGTAGCTACGATACCCGCTATTACCACCATACTTACTGCGGTCATAGGTGCGGTAGGACCAGAAATTTGTGTGTTAGTTCCACCAAAAAGTGCCGCGAAGAAACTTATGAAAATTGCGCCATACAATCCGGCACTGGGCCCCAATCCTGAGCTAACGCCAAAAGCTAATGCTAAGGGTAGAGCAACAATACCTGCGGTAATTCCGCCAAATAAATCACCTTTGAAATTTGAAAATAGATTCTTCATACAATTAAATTAATCAATTTTAGTGAGATAGAATGGCATCCTTTGTCTACCGGTTTATCTCGTTTTTAAATAAAAATATTCGTTGGCTGCGAATAATTGATTGATTTTATGGTATTATAAAACCGATGTAAAAACACCGGTTTTAAGATTACTATTTTTCTTTTGGTTTTAGTTGTAGAATTCAACGGCACCTGTAGCAATATCATACATGGCACCAACAATCATAACTTCACCATTACTTTCCATTTCGGCTAAAACCGGACTTTGAGTTCTAATGTTATCTATGGTCATTTCTACATTTTTAGCGGAAACCTCGTCTACGAAATCTAAATTTTTAGAATTTCTTAAACTCTCATCTGCAGGTTCTTTAACAGCATCAACAGCTGGTTCTATTTTGTTGATCAAGGCGGTTAAATTACCCAATCTGGCATGGTCACAGGCACCTTTGATGGCTCCACAACTTGTATGGCCTAAAACTACAATTAATTTGGTACCGGCTAGTTTACAGCCAAATTCCATACTACCCAATATATCTTCGTTTACAAAATTACCAGCTATTCTAACGCTAAAAATATCTCCTAATCCCTGGTCAAAAACCAATTCAGCGGACACTCTAGAATCTATACAGCTTAATATGGTAGCAAAAGGGAATTGACCTTCGCTAGTATCGTTTACTTGTTCTAAAAGGTTACGATTTGCCTTTAGGTTACTCTGAAATCTCTGATTTCCTTCCTTCAAAAAATCTAAAGATTTCTTAGGGGTCATCGTTGCTTGAGTTTCTTTAGTATGTGCTTTCATATATTTTATTCTTTGTTATGATGTATAATTATTTTGGCCCATTAATAAAAGTGGAACGTTGATGTTATTTATTAGTTCACTAATATTTGCAGGCATAGAAAGAGATTTGCCCTCCTTATTTTTTTTGTTTTCAAACCTATTGATACATAAGAGATTTATCTTATTCTTAGTGATACAAGTTGATATCTTTTTAATAGAATTGGCATTTTTCTCAAATTCGAAGGATACCTCTTTTCTTTCTTTAGCTGTATCGGGTTTGTTTAATACTATCTTATTTTTTAATATTTTAAATGACTTTAAAGGTTTTTGTGAATAAAGCAATAAATCTTTAGTTAAATCAGCTATTGAAATTTCTTCGGCATTACTTAGAACTCCTAAAGAAAGGTCATTACCATAATCTAAAACATTCAACTCGTCGGTTAAAAATATAGGTCCTTTATGCTTCTTTAAAACAAAAGGTATTAAGTTATCACCAAGAATATTAAAAAAACTAGACTTTCTTTTGCCTAGTACTATAAAATCTGGTTTCTCTTTTTCTATATAAGTAGCTATCTCGTTTTTTAGATTACCAATAGCACATGAATAAGACATGGTTACGCCAAAATCTTTTGAATAAGCTGTAACAATCTTGTTTATATCATTGTCCATGGTAATGAACTCGCTATTTAGGGATCTAATTGCTGAAAGATTACTGTCTTCGGTAACTACTTCTGATGCTTTTTTAACATGAAAAATGGTAATATCCCCATTAAGCATCTTAGCCAGGCTAAGCGTACTCTTTAGCGTGTTCCCTAAAGACTCTTTCATGTCTGAGAATACGGCAATTTTATATTTTTTATCCATGTCTATCTTTTTAGTTAATTGAAAACAATTGAATTCGATTAGCTTAAGCTTAGATCTGATTTTGGTCGTTGCTCAAAGAACTGAATATAACTTGGCGGATTTTCTACCACACCACGCTTGGAAATAAGCTTAATGTCAATATTTCTTTCTTTGGCCTTATGGCTGAAATCTTCTAATATTTCTATGATATCATAATCTAAGAATCTTGTCTTTAAAACATCAAGCTCTAAGTATGTATTCTGAGGAAGACTGTCCAATTCTTTTAAAATAGCACCTTTGTTGAAAAAAGTAACTTCTTCTGCTAAGGTCATTTTAATTTTATGCTTACCATCACTATTGTCCTCAATATGGAGAAAGTGAGAGTTTTGGTAGCTCTTTAATAAAATAACAACGATACCTACGGCAAGACCTAAACTAATACCGACTAGTAAATCTGTAAAAACAATACCAATAACTGTTACAAAAAATGGAATAGATTGTTTCCACCCTAATTTATACATTTTTATGAATAAGGCTGGTTTAGCTAATTTAAATCCTACGATAAATAAAATAGCGGCTAAAACCGATAGCGGAATCATGTTTAACAATGTTGGAATCAAGATTACAGAAATCAGTAAAAGGAAACCATGAATAATGGCAGATAATTTGGTTCTACCACCAGATTGTATGTTAGCGGAACTACGTACGATTACTTGAGTAATAGGAAGACCACCTATTAAACCAGAAACTATGTTACCTGCACCTTGGGCAAGTAATTCTCTGTTTGTCGGTGTTACATTCTTATGAGGGTCTAACTTGTCGGTTGCCTCAACACAAAGCAAAGTTTCTAAACTGGCAACCAAAGCAATGGTAAAGGCAGTGATCCAAACTTTCGGATTGGTAATAGCGCTGAAATTTGGAAAGCTAAACTGACCAATAAAAGATGAAACGTCATCTGGTACGGGTACCTTAACTAGGTGATCTTTAGATATTCCCAATACTTCGCTATCTTGGGTTAGAACGTAAAATATAATACCAACGGCAACAGCAACTAAAGGTCCTTGAATAATTTGAAACACTTTAGCTTTCTTAGAAAGTACCTTGTCCCAAAGTAGAAGAATAGATAGGCCTATAATAGCAATTAATGTAGCTCCAGGACTAATATTATTAATAGTATTTAAAATTTCTGAGAATGTATTTTCTCCGTCCACTTGAAAAAATGCCCAATCTCCTTCTGGATCAGGATCATAACCAAAAAAATGAGGAATCTGTTTTAAGATTATGATGATACCGATACCGGTAAGCATTCCTTTAATTACTGAAGAAGGAAAGTAGTAGCCTATGACCCCTGCTTTTAAAATCCCGAATATAATTTGGATTATACCTCCTAGAACAACTGCTACTAAGAAATTTTCATAACCGCCTAAAGTTCCTATTGCGGTGAGTACTATTGCTGCTAGACCTGCCGCAGGACCACTAACACCTATTTTAGAACCGCTAAGACCACCGACTAATACACCGCCGATAATACCAGCAATTACTCCTGAAAATAATGGTGCTCCACTGGCTAAAGCAATACCTAGACATAAAGGTAGTGCTACGAAAAATACAACGATACTCGCGGGAATATCATTTTTGATATGTTTAAACATGTAAATAATATAATTATGCCCTAAAATTATTGTAGGACAGATTAGTTAATTGATAAAAAATGGAAATGACTAAATAGCCTGATCTGGCGGGGGAGATAAAACTTCAAGTGATAGGTCTTGGTAACCTTTCATATTAAAGTTGCTAATTATCGAATTTTCGTAAATAGCAACAATTGAAAAATCTAATGAATTTTCTTTAACGAACTTTTCTTCGCCTATTGTTTTTTTACCAGACTCTTGTTCTTCTTCGTTGAGATTGGTTATTACAATGGGGTTTTCAACATCGCATAGGGTTATGATGCTTGGTGCAGTAACTGCAAAAAGCCATAACAGTAGTAATGTAATGCGTGCGAAAAAAGTCATATACTAAAAATCAATTGTAAAGATAGTACGGAAACCGTTAAAAACTGTTAACAATGTTCTAAAAATCCTTCAACAGTTTAAGTTCGTTGTTTTGGATCCATCCAGTTTTTCCGTCTGATAATCTAATTTTATTATAATCATCTAACTGGTCTAAAACATTGACTTTAGTTCCTGCATGAATCAAAAACACTTGTTCACTTGTATTATTGGGCTCAGACTTAACAATACTTTCTTCTGCAAAAATTATTGCTGGTTGATTCTCGTCAAAATCTTTACGTTGAATAAAAGCAAACAAAACGGATAATATACATAGGAAAAGGGCAAGTAAACTACCAATAAATGTAAAACGTTTTCTTGTAGCGTAATTTGAATTATAAAAAAGGATATACAAAAGAACAAAAAGTAGCATGAAAGCTATGGCTACATACGCCCATTGATCAAAAGTTAATTTACCTGTTACGTCTTTATATAATTTAGATAAACCCGTTTCTGGCATAATATCAATGGCATCTATGGTCATATTCTGAGCATAGCTAAGGTTGGTCTTTATTTCTTGGTCATTAGGTGATAACAATAATGCCTTTTCGTAAAAATAGATACTTTCGGCAATTTTATTAAGCTTATAATAAGAATTACCTAAGTTGTAATAAACTGCGGAAGAGTGTTCACCGTTATCAAGTATATCATTGTAATAGGTAATAGCCTTGTCATATTCGCCTGCATTATATGCTACCGTAGCCTGCTCGAACAATTTGGTGTTCTGAGCGGTACAAAAGAGAACCGCAAAAAGACTTATTATGGTGGCTAACTTTTTGAACATACTTATAATTGTTTATCCATTATGGAAATTACCTCACTTGCCTTATCATAATCGGCTTGCATTTGCACGTCAGAAAATGGGCTATATCGTGCAGCTTCACAGTTTTTAAGAAGTGCTATAAAACTATCTACGGTAGTGTCATCAATTTGTCTTTGCTTAAGCAGCTCTGTAATTTTATCTTTACTAAATTCAGAAGTTTCAATTTTTAGCTTCGCCTTTAAATAGTTATGAAGTGCACGCTCAAGAGCTACATAGAAAGAATCTTTATTGCCCAATTGTTTCCTGGCGGCAGATAAATATTTTCGTGCAAGCTTATTGGCTTTTCTAATTTTATTACCAACGACATCACCGGCAATAGCATCTCTTTTCTTCCTAAAAACAATAGCTAAAGGAATTAATAATAGCGGGCAAAATAACCACATGTAAAATGATGTGGAACCAAAAAAGTAAGAAACAGATTTGTTAGTTAGGTTAGGGCTTAGTTTCAAAAAATTGAATTCATTACCGCTACTAACAACAGATTGCTTATTGCTGTTAGAAGCAGTATTGGAGTTGGAAGAAGCACTTAAAGGTCCTTCTAAAACATTGATAACGATTTCATCGGATGTTAACGTGGTATATTTTCCGGTGGACGGATTAAAATAACTAAAGCTCAAAGGTGAAATTGGGTACTTTCCTCTAAAAGAAGGTACGATGGTATATTGATTGCTCACCTTACCTTGCATACCTGCTAGCGTAGTTCTTACACCTTCTGTGAACTCAGGTTCATAAACCTCCAATGCGCTGGGTAACTCAAGTTCCGGTAGTTTAAATAATTTTAAATTTCCTTTACCGCTTACCTCTACGGTAGCCTGTAAAGATTCTGTTGCATTTAAGTTGGTCTTACTTGTGGTCACTGCAAAATCAAAATCACCAACGGCACCATTAAAATCTGCAGGTTGGTTATCTAATGGCAAGGGTTTTACATTAATCGTTCTATTACCGGCAGATACAGTTTTGTTTGTTTGGGCATACATTTTTTGACCAAAGAAATCTCTTCTTCCGGTAGGTACGTCTACCGTAACATCAAGAGAAAGGGGTTCAATATTTAATTTTCCAGATTTTTGTGGGTAAAGAACAACGCGTTTTAAGATAGCATACCTGTAAGGCTTTCCTTTATAAGTGCCATTTTGTGCGCTAAGCCCGTTTACCTTTATATCTTGACTCCAAAAATTATTATAGGTAGGGTTATCTAAAGGCTGGTAATTGGATACGCTGATATTTGGACTCACATATAGCTTATAAATGACGGTAATAGCTTCATTCAAATACGGATTTGTTTTTGAAACCTCGGCAATCAAATGTAGATTTTCATCTGCTACATCATCTGCGGTCATTTGATCACTAGGTTTGTCAACGGCTGCAGTAACTACAACATCTTGTGCTAGAGATTTATAGGTCTCACCATCAATAAAAATAGAAGCCTGTTTTATAGAAAACTTACCTTTTGCAGTAGGTGCCAGTGTATAGGAATATGATTTAGAATAGCTTCTTACACCATTGATCCATGAAGAACTAATAGATTGAGAAGGTCCCATAACTACTTTGAATCCGTTGAAATCTGGCGGACTAAAATTATCGCCATCACGATTCATAACAAAATCAACGCGTAATCTTTCGTTTAGGCCAAGCTTTGGTTTGCTCAGTTTCATTTCAAAAGTTACTCCGCTGTTATTTTGGCCCATCATCCATATAGATGATAGAAAAACGGTTAATACTAACCCAAGTTTTGTTATGGATTTAAAGTCTACCAATCTTTTTCGGTTTTAATTTTAGCACCTTTTACCTTTTTGGCATCAATTTTATCTTGAACCTTTTTCTCTGCATTTTGCATGGCTCTCAATAAATTCTCTACCTGCTGCTTAGAGAGTTGATTAGGTTTAGGTTGTTGTTGATTTTGCTCGTTATCTCCTTCTCCTTGTTCAGGTTTTTTCTTTTGGTCAGATTCATTATCACCTTCACCATCTTTACCATCGTCTTTTTTCTCTTCATCTTTATCACCTTCGTCTCCCTTGTCACCATCTTCGCCTTGATCTTTTTTATCTTCGTTTTCCCCTTCGTCCTTTTGATCTTGGTCTTTGTTTTCGTCCTTGTCGTCTTTGTCTTTATCCTTATCGTCTTGGTCTTGCTTGTTCTCGTCTTGGTCTTTTTTCAAAAGCTCTTTGGCCAAAGCTAAATTGTAACGGGTTTCTTCGTCGGTAGGATCATTGCGTAAGGCCTCTTTGTAGGCTTCAACCGCTTTTGCATAATCTTTACGCTTCATAAAAACATTACCCATATTATGGTAAGCCTTATGCTTGTCAGCTTTAGAGGTAGAAGCTTCCCCAGCTTCCTTGAACCTGCCAAAGGCTTCATTATACGTTTCATTTTGGTAATACGCATTCCCTAAATTATAAGGAGCTGCACTATTATCGGGACTTTTGGAAATTGCTTTTCTATAATCCACCTCTGCCGCAATAAAATTATCTTCTGATAATGCCTTATTGGCATCCCATGTATAGTTTGTAGATGACCTTAGGGCTTTCTCTTTTTCTTTCTCATCAACCTCTTGAGCAAAAGATGACAAGCAAACAAAAAACAATAATAGTACTGTGCTTATTTTATTCATTTCTTTTCTCATTGAACAAATTGAGTTTCTTTAACCAGCTTGTCTTGCGGTCCAAGATAAAAATATCTAAAAAGAGAAGCAACAATGCCCCGCCAATAAACCACTGAAACTGATCTTTATATTCTGCGAATTGTTTGGCTTCAAATTCCTTCTTGTCCATTTTCAACAATTCTTCTTTTATATATTCTACTGCGGTATCTGTGTTAGAACCATCTATATATTCACCATTACCTTCACTTGCAATATCCGCTAAAACACTTTCGTTTAATCTTGTGATTACGGTTTCACCTTGGCTATCTTTTTTAAGGCTTTCTAAAATTCCGTTTCTTTTTATAGGTATTGGCGCTCCTTTTTCCTTACCTACACCAATAGTATAAATGATAATGCCTTCATCAACGGCATCTTCTACGGCATCTAATGTAGACCCTTCAGAATGGTCTTCCCCATCAGAAATAATGAACAATACACGGTTTGTCTGTTCTACATCGTCATAATATGTAGTAGCCAATTCAATAGCTTGATCAATAGCGGTACCTTGAGACGTAAGCATGTCTGTATTCATACCTTGCAAGAACATTTTTGCTGCGCCGTAATCAGTTGTAATGGGTAGTTGTGGGTATGCTTGACCGGCGTAGGCTATAATTCCTATACGGTCACTTGCCAATTGATTTATAATTTCAGAAACCAATCTTTTGGCTTTCTCAATTCTGTTAGGCGCAATATCTTCCGCTAGCATACTTTTACTAACATCTACCGCAAATACGATATCTACACCTTCTCTCTTTACCGTTTCTAATTTTGTTCCAATTTTTGGGTTGACCAAACCTATGATCAGTAATGCCAATGCAAGGATGAAAACGACCAGTTTTAAACCCCCTTTGTTATAAGAACGGTTAGGCGTTAACCTTTTTAAAAGGTCAGCATCTGCAAATTTCTTTTGCGTTCTTTTTTTCCATACCAATAACAAAAGGAACAGCACTATTATCACCGGTATGATAAAGAGTAAATAAAAATATATTTTTTCGTCGTACTGTATCATATTATACAAAGCTTCTAAAAAGCGTGTTTCTTAAAATCCATTCTAACAAAAGCAATCCTCCTGCTAACAATATCCAAATTCTAAATTTTTCTTCATAGCGGTAGTATTTAAATTCTTCTACCTCGGTTTTTTCTAGTTTGTTGATCTCATCGTAGATTTCCTCTAAAGACTCGTTATCGGTAGCTCTAAAATATCTACCTCCAGTAGTAGACGCTATACTTTTAAGTAGTTCTTCGTCTATTTCTACCTGTCTCATTCCAAATCTAAAAGAACCATCCGCATTATATGAAACAGGTGAAAGGGCATTACCGTTTGTACCAAGACCAATAGTGTAGGTTTTAATACCGAATTCTAGTGCCAGGTCAGATGCCGTTTGGGGTTCTATAAAACCAGAATTATTTACCCCATCGGTCAATAATATGATGATTTTACTTTTTGCCTTACTGTCTTTTAAACGGTTTACAGAAGTTGCTAGTCCCATACCAATGGCAGTACCGTCATCTAATTGTCCGTATGAGATTTCTGAAAGCGAGTTAAGTACAATAGCTTTATCTGTAGTTATAGGTGTTTTGGTGTAACCTTCACCTGCATAAGCAACAATACCTATACGATCATTAGGTCTATTTTTAATAAAATCTGCCGCCACGTCTTTAAGTGCAGAAAGTCGGTTTGGTTTTAAATCTCTTGCCAGCATACTAGAAGAAACATCTATGGCCATGACAATATCTATACCTTTTGTAGTTTTAGAGCGGGTAGAAATATCTTCTGTCTGTGGTCTTGCCAGAGCTACGATAATTGCAGCCAATGCCAATAAGCGTAGAATGAATAACGCAGGTTTAAATTTAGGTAAAATGCTATTGTAGCTAAACCCTTTTACACTTGATATACGTAATGATGCGGTTTGCTCTTTTTGTTTAAAGATATACCACACAATTGCCAATGGCAGTAATAAGAACAGCCAAAAGAAATCAGGATTTGCAAATGATATATTCTCTAACATTTATGCTTCTGTTTTTACTTCTACCGATGCTAAGATTCGGTCAACTATTTCTTGTGCGTACGTGTCGTCTTTAAGCCAAGTAAGAATTACGTATTGTTGAAATCCTTTACCTCCAAAAAGAAGTACTGTATATTCTCCTTCTAATAACTCTTCTGAGCCAGGCATTGGAAAATTTCCACTACCAAAAACTTTCACTCCTTTAACACCGCTTATGGTACTAAACTCTTCTTGCTTGGTGATAATGTTTTTTGCTCCCTGATCCTCAAAGTTGGATAGAATTTTTTCAATGGTCTTGTCAAACTCTGGCTCTGTTTCTTTTTGTGCTAACGTAATACTAGTGGTGCCCATGTTAAATAGAGCGATAGGACTTCTGTACTCAAAAGCCTGCACGTCTTCTATGGTAGCTTTGGCTTCTGGAGGTAATTTTATTTCTTGTCTTACCAAAACTTGCGGAGACTCTAATTGTATTGGAGGAAAACCATAACTGCTACGAACCCATTCGCCCTCTAAAAGTTCTTTGGTAGGGTGACCTAAAACGGTGTCTTTTAAATAGCCGAATCCGAATTTAACTCCGGCAATGGTAATGCCAATTAAAATTAGGGCAACAGTGGAAATTACCGCTATTTTAATTTTCTTCTTTTTTGCCTTACGTTCAAGTTCTTCTTGGTATTCTGCTTGTTCCAATAACTCTTCTTCTGTGGGTTCTGGTAGCGCTTCGTGCGTTTTTTCAACAATCTGTTCAACCAGTTTTCTATCATGTTCAGCAACTGAGGTAGAAGGTTTGTTCTTAGCGAATTTCACTAAATCTGCCGTCTGTAATATTTGTTGAAACTGCTTTATAGTATCGTCTTCCAAATTTAACTCGCCGGCATCCTTTAAAAGCTCTAATTTTTCAATTAGTTGTCCGGTAGTACTTTCCATTGCGGTTACGTGAGCATCTTCCTCTAAGTATGAACGTACAATGGTGGTCAATTCAGAATAGTACTCTTTGTATTCGTCTTGTATTAGGTATCTAGAATTTTCTAATCGTTTCAATTCTAGTAACGCTCTGTCATAAGGTGGTAAAAGTGCTACTTTTTCTTCTTCTGTAAGTGGCTTTTTTCGGAATACAAACCAATAAAGGAGTCCACCAAAAATTAATAATACCAACAGACCTATTAGCAAGTACTTCCAAAGAGCATAATTGCTTTTATCTACATTGATTAAGGGTTTTATATCATACATTTTCTGATTCAAGGTATCTACAGGTACGGTAGCTACATTGATCATTGAGGAATCTGTCATAAAACCTACTCCGTTAATATCGATTCTTTGTGCAGGTAATTTGTATGCTCCAGAATCAAACTGGGTAAGGGCGTATATTTTTTGAAGTGTTAGTCTATCTTTTTTTCTAGTGGTGTCCGTAGCAAAAGCTTCTACAGTTTCTAGGGGAGAAAAGGTTTGCCCTTCAGGGAAAATCACAAAATCTGTGGAGTCGATATCCACAGTAACCTTCCATTGAACCTGCTCCCCAATTTTTATAAAAGTAGTGTCAACCTCAGTTGTAATGTTTGGTGCTTCTTGTGCGGAAAGATCAAAGATGAATAGTAGGAATACGAATAGAGGTGAAATTCGTTTACACCACGAAACACATTTTTCATTTGTTTTATTAGTAATAATCATTCGTATCAACCTCTTCTTTTAAAATAGCCCAATAATTTCTTTACATAGCTTTCATCTACCCTACAATCTAAAACTCCGCATCCAGATTTTGTGAAAGACTCCTTAAAGTAAGTAACACGGTTTTTATGATATTCAGCATAAGCGTTACGTACTTTTTTAGACTTGGTGTTTACCAATTGTAATTTTCCTGTTTCAGCATCCTCTACCTGTACCATACCTAAATTTGGTATAGATTCTTCACGTTCGTCATAAACACGAATTCCGGTTAAATCATGTTTGCTACCCGTAATCTTGAGTGTTTTTTCGTATCCGTCGTCAATAAAATCAGATAGAACAAAAACAATAGCTTTCTTTTTCATGACACTACTCAAAAATTTCATGGCTTGAGCAATATCTGTTTTGTTGCTTTTTGGTTTAAATTCCAATAATTCTCTAATGATACGTAGAACGTGGGTCTTTCCTTTTTTAGGTGGAATAAAAAGTTCTATTTGGTCAGAGAACAGAATAACACCTACTTTATCATTGTTTTGTAAAGCACTAAAAGCTAGTGTAGCCGATATTTCAGTAACGATTTCATTTTTAAATTGATTAGTGGTGCCGAATAATTCAGAGCCGCTAATATCTACCATTAGCATCATGGTCAATTCTCGTTCCTCCTCAAAAACCTTTATATAGGGTTCGTTATAACGGGCGGTAACGTTCCAGTCTATATTTCTTACATCATCGCCAAATTGATACTGTCGTACTTCACTAAAAGTCATACCACGACCTTTAAAGGTAGAGTGGTATTCCCCACCAAATATATGGTCGGAAAGACGTCTTGTCTTTATTTCAATTTTCCGTACTTTTTTGAGTAGCTCTTTAGTATCCATAATACAGCGCTCTAGCCCCCTATAGGAGATTTGATTGCGGTTAAAAATATATGTGAAACGGTAATTTTAAGCATTGTTCTTTTTTAAACCCCTTAGAATAAACGAGTAAATATTCCCTCCTTTGGAAATTGTGGGCTCTTAAGGTACTTCTATCTCGTTAACAATTTTGTTGATGATATCAACAGAAGTAATATTCTCGGCTTCTGCCTCATATGTAATACCTATTCTATGTCTTAAAACATCAAGAACAACGGCACGTACATCTTCTGGCACAACATAACCTCTTCTTTTTATGAAAGCATAACATTTGGCAGCAGTACCTAAGTTGATACTACCCCTTGGAGATGCGCCAAAGCTGATCAATGGTTTTAAGCTTTCTAAATTATATTTCTCAGGATATCTTGTAGCAAAAACAAGGTCAAGAATATATTTCTCGATTTTTTCATCCATATAAACTTCACGAACAGCTTTCTGTGCGCTAAGTATTTGTTCTATGGATACAACGGCGTTTACAGTTTCGTAGCTACCTTTTAAATTTTGGCGCATAATCAACTGCTCTTCGTTTATTTTTGGATAATCTATAACGGTCTTCAACATAAAACGATCCACCTGTGCTTCAGGTAACGGATAGGTACCTTCTTGTTCAACAGGGTTTTGTGTTGCCATTACCAAGAAAGGTTTGTCAAGAATAAAAGTTTCGTCACCAATGGTCACTTGCTTTTCTTGCATTGCCTCTAAAAGTGCAGATTGTACTTTGGCAGGTGCACGGTTAATCTCATCTGCAAGAACAAAGTTTGCGAATATTGGACCTTTCTTAATAGAAAAATCGTTTAGTTTCATGTTGTAGATCAACGTACCTACAACATCTGCCGGAAGTAAATCTGGTGTAAATTGAATTCTACTGAAACTACCTTTTACAGCTTTGGAAAGGGTGTTTATGGCTAAGGTTTTTGCCAAGCCAGGTACACCTTCCAGCAATATATGACCTTGTCCTAAGAGTCCGATCAATAATCGTTCTACCATATATTTCTGGCCAACGATTACTTTATTCATTTCAAGCATCAGTAAATCGATAAAAGCGCTTTCTTTTGCTATTTTCTCGTTAACAGCACTAATGTCAATTGAAGTATTTTCTTCCATTTAAAACTATATATTATTGAATGTTAAGGCTTCTAATTTTAACAGTTACGCAAATTGAAAATTTATTCACTCAGTCGCTGTTAATGATAGGTTAAAAAATTGGAAAACCCCTTATTTTTATGAAGGTTTTAAGGGATTTCTTTTTAAATTCATTATTCAAATTATAATACATTGAAATATTCAAGAATAATAGCAGGTACTATGACCTGGGGTAAATGGGGCAAACAACTTGCTACCAAAGATATGATATCACTTATGAATCATTGCATAGATCATAACATTACTACTTTTGATCATGCGGATATTTATGGTGATTATACCAACGAAGAAGATTTTGGTAAAGCATTAAAAGAAAGTGCGATTAAAAGGGAAGATATTCAATTGATCAGTAAATGTGGAATTCAGTTTCACGTAAAAGAACGATCAAATAGGGTTAAGCATTATGACTATAGCAAAGATTATATAGTATCATCTGTAGAGCGTTCTTTAAAAATGCTACAGACAGATCATTTAGATATGCTATTATTACACAGGCCTAGTCCTTTGATGAACCCTTCAGAAATTGCGGAAGCTATAGATAAATTAAAGAATGATGGAAAGATCAGGCAATTTGGAGTGTCGAATTTCAGCCCATCTCAAATTCAGCTTTTAGAAAAGGAAATACAGGTAGAAGCAAATCAGGTAGAGTTTTCATTGTCTTCTAACACAGTAATGAATGATGGTACTTTAGATGATTGTATTACGTTTGATAGGCTAGCAATGAGCTGGAGTCCTCTTGGTAATTATTTTAAAGAAACTTCCAAAGCAAATACAAGGATTAAAAAGGTACTGGCGGATTTTACTAAAAAATATAATGCCACAGAAGATCAACTTTTACTGGCTTGGATTTTAAAACATCCATCTAAAATACACCCAGTGGTAGGTACGTCAACGCCAAAACGATTGAAAATGGCAATGGAAGCTGTTTCAATAGAAATGGATATACAAGATTGGTTTATCTTGCTAGAAGCCAATGAAGGCCATGAAGTTGCATAATTATAATTAAAAATGACAAAAACAGCATTTATTACAGGAGCTACAAGCGGAATTGGAAAATCCACCGCGATTCATTTTGCCCAAAACGGTATAGATTTGGTATTGTGTGGTAGACGTCAAGATCGGCTAGATGCCCTTAAAGAAGTACTTGATAAACATGTACAAGTACATACCCTGAATTTTGATATTAGAAACAAGGCTTCGGTTAAAGAAGCTGTTGATTCGTTGCCAAAAGAATTTACAGAGATAGATATTCTAATAAACAATGCGGGTAATGCCCATGGAATGGATACCATTCAAGAGGGAAACATAGATGATTGGGATGCCATGTTAGATATTAATGTTAAAGGCTTGCTGTATGTATCTAAAGCGGTAATTCCACAAATGGTAGCGCGTAAATCCGGTCATATTATCAACATTGGCTCTACGGCAGGCAAAGAAGTTTACCCTAAAGGCAATGTGTATTGTGCAAGTAAACATGCGGTAGATGCTATTAATCAAGGAATGCGTATAGATTTAAACGGCACGGGAGTGCGTGTTGGGGCAGTAAATCCGGGATTGGTAGAGACAGAGTTCAGTAATGTTCGCTTTAAAGGAGATGAAGATAGGGCGGATAAGGTGTACAAGGGATTCCAGCCTTTAAAACCAGAAGATATAGCAGACATCATTCATTTTGTAGTCACAAGGCCATATCATGTAAATATTGCGGATTTGGTAGTAATGCCAACAGCACAAGCATCTTCAACTATTGTAGATAAAAAGTGATGTCATGAAAAGATTTTAGAATAAAATCTTTTAAAGCCAAAAGCCAAAAGCCAAAAGCCAAAAGCCAAAAGCCAAAAGCCAAAAGCCAAAAGCCAAAAGCCAAAAGCCAAAAGCCAAAAGCCAAAAGCCAAAAGCCAAAAGCCAAAAGCCAAAAGCCAAAAGCCAAAAGCCAAAATTATAACTTATGATCAATAAACGCCTATTGGTAAAAAACTTGCTCGCTCATAATGACGAGAACAGTTTTTACGACAAAAAGCGATTTATTTCTATTGGCGAGAAAGAAGGTAAGGGTAAATTTTTAAAGCATGTTTGTGCCTTGGCAAATAGTAATCCTGCCAATAATTCTTTCATAGTAATTGGCGTTGAAGATGAGGATAATAAAATAGTAGGTGTAGACTTTTTTGATGATAGTAAGATTCAAAATTTGGTAAATGCCTATTTAGATAATCCCCCATTGATTTCATACGAGAATATACCATTTCCGCATTTACCAGAGGGTAAAGTTGTGGGTTTGGTGACCATAAAATCTATTGGAAAAATTTGCTCGCTGAGAAAGAACATCTGGAAATATTATGGAGGTTCCGTTTTTTTTAGGGAGGGTAGTATAAGTTTACCAAAAGTGTTTGATATTGAGTTAAAAAATACTAACGCTGAGGCGGTTGCCACTATCGAACAGCATGCAAAAAACAATATTGAGCTTACTTTAGATGGAGTCATAGATTTTATAAACCACCGCCATAAAGATTTAGAAAGTGACTATAAGGTTTTTAAAGAGCAATTTGTAGTGTGTTGGGCCGGCAATAAAAAAGTAGTGAACGGAGAAACATATTTCTATAGGGTAGATATTGAATTAATAAATGAGCAGGTAAAATTATTCTACTCTAATTTAGATGAGGTTACCATTACATATGACAATGATTCATTTACAACTATTGAATATGTACAGCTTGGTTTGGCTTCGAAACAAAAATATTATCCATTAGAAAAAGTAGTTATAAATTTCAGTGAAAACGGCACCTATCAAATTACGAGCGATTTACTTTTTAATCCTCCAATACATGACGAGGATGAGCTGAAAAAGATTTATAAGTGTAATAATGCTTTGGTAGCAAAAGCAAAGAAAAATACCGAATTAACAATTGCAGAAGTAAAGCAATTGAAATACCTGGCAGATTCATATTTAATATGCTTTCTTAACGGATTTGAAGAGGCAAAAGAACGCATGGAAAAAGCTAGGCAGATTTTAAAGCCTAAATACCCAAGAATAAATGCTTCGCTAAAAGAAGCGCTTCGTGTGCTTAGGAAGGTGAAATATTCTTAATCCAAAGTTGTTCGTAGGGTTTTAGAGGCAATTCGTTATGAATAAGTTCAAATGATTTTCCGGTAAGTAAATCAATAGAATTTTTACCGGCATGAATACCAATAGAAAGCAGCCAGCCTATATTTAAAGTTTCTGTAACCTCGTTAAAATTGGACAACACCCAAATATTTTCATTTTCATGGGTTCTTTGAAAGACAAATACATGCTGGTTAGGGCAACCATGAACCTTAAGATTATTTGTGTCAGCAAATACGGTCTGCTCTTTTCGTAGGCGAATCATATTCTTAATCCCGTTGTATATTATGGTAGGCGGACTGTCTTTTTTGCTTTTCAATGTAGAGGCAACACTCCAATTCTGCATTGGTCTATTTACCCAACGATTGTCATTTACATGATCTTCATTTTGCTCATAAGAATAGTCATTTAAGGTAGCGATCTCATCTCCGGCATATATCATAGGTATACCTCCGTAGGTTAAAATAATACCGTGCATCATTAATATTTTAGTGATGGCATAGTCGATAATATTTTTATTGTTTTGTTCTAGGGCGGTTTCTAGTCCTAGTAGAGAAGCGGCACTACCCGTAATTCTACCATCACCGTTTTTGGGATTGTACATAAACATCAAACCCTTGGCAGGAGACCATTCTAACTTGCCGCAGTAATAGTTTAAAATAAATTCTTTGTGAGCGCTTGGATCATAACCCGTAGCACGTACAATATCATCTTCATATCCAAGACCAATATCATCATGGCAGCGAATGTAATTGATCCAAGTAGCATCATTGGGTTTTACTGGGATCTCGCTCACACTTTTCACTAGTAAAGAAGCTTTTTTGGTTGCAATTGAATTCCATAATAAAGCCATTAAAGAAGCATTATAAGCTACTTCGCATTCGTTACCTTCCATGGTGTCTTCACCAAAATATTTTATAATATTTCTAGGAGCAACAATAGCTTCGGCCAAAAGAATAACACCTGGTGCAATTACCTGTAGGCACATTTTAAATAGTGAAATTAAAGTATGTGCTTCTGGTAGGTTTTGTGATGATGTCCCTAATTTTTTCCAGAGAAAAGCAAGCGCATCAAAACGGATTACATCTACCCCTAAATTGGCAAGAGACATTAGGTTGCCAAGCATTTCTATAAATACCTCCGGATTCCTATAATTTAAATCCCACTGATAACTATTAAAACAGGTCATAACCCATTTTTCCATTTCTGGATTGTAGGTAAAATTGCCCGGTGCCGATTGTGGAAATATTTCAGGTAAGGACTTTTCAAACTCGTCAGGGATATGGCGGTCAGAATAAGTGTAATAGTAATTTTGATAGTGTTGGTTACCTTCTTTGGCTTTTTTTGCCCATACAAACTCATCTGAGGTATGGTTAACAACAAAATCAAGCATTAAAAACATATTATTGTCACGTGCTTTTTTGCTGAAAGCTAAAAAGTCTTTTTTTGTACCGTATTTAGGGTCAATTTCATGGTAGCTGTTCACTGCATAGCCACCATCATTTTCGCCAGCAGGTCTTATGGTTATAGGCATTAAGTGAAGAAAATTAATACCTAAATCTTCAAAGTAAGGTATCTTTTCTTTGAGTCCATTAATGTCATTGTTGAACCGGTCAACATACAATTGCATACCAACCATTTGCTCACTTTGGTACCAATTTCCAGAATTTAAACGTGCAATATCTTGTTTTTGTAGTTCTGTAGGTCGGTCTTTAAAAAGCGTTTCTAATGTATCTAAAAGGGTGTAGAAAAATGCCTTATGCTCTTTCTCTTTATATAATGAAAAAAACTGCGTCTTAATAAGTGAAAGATTAGTAGCTAATCTTTGTTCATATAAAGACGTTAATGGTATTCCACCTTTTTTCTTTTGACTTTTTAAGGCCAACAACCGGTGTAATTCAGCTTGGTTCATTTTAAGAGTCTAATTGTTGTAATGTAGGTAGCGATTGTATGGCTCCAAAATTTTCCGTTGTAATGGCCCCAGCTTTATTTGCCCTTGAAACCATGTTAGAAAGTAAATATTCGTTTACCAGAACATCTTCTATTTTAGAGTGTTCCGTAAGTTGTTGTAAAAGGCAACCAATAAAAGCATCACCGGCACCGGTAGTGTCTTTTGGTGTTACTTTTATGCTTGGTATGGTTTTGTAGAAATCTTTTGTACTAAGCAAAGTTCCTTCGCTTCCTAAGGTTACAACTATTACTTGGGTGCCCATTTCATGAAAAAACTGGCAAGCATCTTCAAGCTTATCTTTTCCTGAAAGTAGTTGTGCTTCTTCTAGGCTAAATTTACATAAATGGGATTTCTCTATAAAAGCATGGCACTTACGTATAAAAACATCCTCTTTATTCTTCCAGAGATCTACTCTGTAGTTAGGGTCAAAACTAATGAACGCATTTTTGGTTAATCCGTCAAATAGATATCTATTATAGGTCTCTTCAAGAGCACCGCCTAAAAGAGCGGTAGCTGCGCCAAAGTGAATAATGTTATTTTCAAAATTAGATTTTAAGGAAGAGTCGTAAGTAAGCTCTTTGTCTGCGCCTCGGCTAAAAACAAAATCGCGCTCACCATCGGCATCAATAGAAACAAAGGCTAAAGTGGTAAACGTATCGCATCTTTGGGCAAAGGAAATATCAACTTTTTCATCTTCAAGAATACGTAGTAAAAAAGTACCAAATGGGTCATCGCCAACAGCACCAACAAAAAAGCTATCGCCGCCAAGCTTGCTAATTGCACAGGCTACATTGGCTGGTGCACCACCTGCTTTCTTAGAAAATTCTTTTGCTTTCGTTAAATCTTTGCCTTGGTTTTCGGCAACAAAATCTATGAGTAATTCTCCAATACAGAATACCTTTTTCATACGTTTAAAAAGAAAATTAGGAAGTCTAAGTTAATTAGAAATAACACCTATTTCCTAAAAATTATGAAGTAAATATTAAATTACGGTGGTTTACAGATTATTTTATGAATTTAATTCCTTTCGTATTTTGGGTCTGTTGCTGAATTGCATATATTGAATTACACATTTTAAAACATATACTGACCATGAGCATATTTGATGAAATTAAGAAAAAACTGAGCCACGAGTTTATTGATATTGTAGAATGGCTAGATAATACTGACGACACTATAGTTTATCGTTTTGAACGTTACCAAAATGAAATTAAGAACAATGCGCAATTGATCGTTAGAGAAGGGCAGACTGCAGTTTTTATTAATGAAGGTCAATTGGCAGATGTTTTTAAACCGGGCACATATACTTTAAATACGCAGAACCTGCCTATTTTAACGACCTTAAAAGGTTGGAAATATGGATTTGATAGTCCGTTCAAAGCTGAGGTGTATTTTGTAAATACGCGCTTGTTTACAGATGAAAAATGGGGTACAAAAAATCCGTTCATGTTAAGTGATGATAGATTTGGTTTGGTGGAAATACGTGCTTTTGGTACCTATAGTTTTAGAGTAAATGATCCAGGAAAGTTTGTAGTAGATGTAGTGGGTACCGATGGTAATTTTACAAGCTATGAGGTAAATGAACATTTAAAAAGCTTAATAGTTACCCGTTTTACAGATACGGTAGGTGAAGCTAATTTACCAATTGAGTTGTATGCGGCGAACACAAGCGAACTATCTGAAACCTGCCAAGAAGTAATGCAGCCAGAATTTAATAGGGTAGGTATAGAGTTAGAGAAATTCTACATCGAAAATGTATCGATGCCTGAAGAACTTAAAAAGGAAATATTCGAATACAGCCGATTGGATAAATTGGACATGGGCAAGTTGGCGCAGTTCAAAGCAGCCAAAGCAATGGAGTTAGCGGCCAAAAATGAAGGCGGAACAGCTGGTGCCGGTATGGGCATGGGTATGGGTTTTGTATTGGCTCAACAAATGGGAGGCTTAATGGAGCAACCTGCGGCGCAACCGCTAGGAGGGCAAACAGCACAACAGCCACAAGCGCCGCCACCAATGCCGGCACAAGTAACCTATTTCTATGCGGTAAGCGGTCAACAATTAGGTCCTGTTGGTTTTGATAAGCTCAAAGAATTATTTGCGAGTAGAACAATTAATAGAGATTCGTTGATCTGGAAACAAGGTATGCCCAATTGGACTGCATTAAAAGAGGTAGAGGAATTAAAATCTTTCTTGGGTGGTAATACGCCACCACCATTACCAACAGCATAATTTTAAGCAATACCTTTTTAAGATAAGGGATACTTTCTATGGATGATATTCAACAATCGGAATATAAAAAAGCATGTGCCAATTGTGGTGCCGAGTTAAAGTTTAAGCCAGGCTCGCATCAATTGACATGTGAGTACTGTGGGTATGAAGAGTTTATTGAGGCATCTAAAACTAGTTTTGAAGAGTTAGAGCTAGAACACTACTTAAAAATCGTAGGTGAAAATGCCTATACCGAAACTATAGAATTGTTGCATTGTAAAAATTGCGGTGCCAACCAGCATGTAGAAGAAAACTATAAATCGCTCAACTGTGTGTATTGTAGTGAACCTTTAATACGGGAAGATGTTGAGAAAGAAGGTTGGATATTACCCGGCGCTCTAGTTCCATTTCAATTAGATACCAATAAAGCACAGGCAATATTTAAAGCTTGGGTAGATAAAATTTGGTTTGCACCGGATAATCTTAAAAAAGCAGCGCTTGATCCAGAAGGGTTGCATGGATTATATGTTCCGTATTGGACGTTTGATGCCAATCTTTTTGCATCATACCAAGGGCAACGAGGAGATTATTATTACGAAACACAGACCTATAATAGTAATAAGGCAAGAAGAACAAGACGTGTTAGAAAAACAAAGTGGACATATGCATCCGGTAGAGTAGATGGTTTTGTAGATGATATTTTAATAAGCGCATCAAAAAAGAAACGAAAAGAGATTCCGGCAAAAGTCACCTTCTGGAATTTGAAAGATTTAGTGGTTTTTAATTCAAAATATCTATCTGGTTTTGTTACGGAAAAATATACGGTTTCATTAAAAGAAGGGCATCACAAGTCGTTTCAAGAAGCCAAGAATATTGCTTATAATTGGATTAGGCGTGATATTGGTGGTGATACTCAAAGAGTTGCAAACGCCGATATAAAACTTTCAGATGAAAAGTTTAAACACATCTTACTTCCCATTTATCTAAGTTCATATAGATATGATGGTAAAGAGTTTAATTTTTATATAAATGGGCAAACAGGAGTATTAAGTGGAAACAGACCTTACTCCTTCTGGAAAATCTTCTTTTTAGTGATTTTTATCCTTGCCATGATAACCATAATTGCGATTTTTGCTAAATGAGTACAAAAAGAACACTGGTTGTAGGTGACATTCACTCAGGATTACAAGCTTTAAAGCAAGTACTTGAGAAAGCAGCTATAACTGAAGATGATACGATAATTTTTTTAGGAGATTATATTGATGGATGGAGTGAAGCGGTTGAAACTGTAAACTATCTTATACAACTAAAAGAAAGGTACAATTGTATATACCTAAGAGGTAATCATGATGAGCTTTGCTATGAATGGTTAACCGGTAAGGCAGATAACCCAACATGGTTTATGCATGGTGGTGAAGCCACTTCAAATTCTTATGGCAAAGCTTCAAAAGAAACAAAAGATAGGCACATTAAATTTTATGAAAGCTTAGAGAATTATTATCTAGACGCTGAAAATAGATTGTTTTTACATGCAGGCTTTACAAATTTGAAAGGTATAGAGCATGAATATTTTGAAAAGACATTTTACTGGGATCGTACTTTGTGGGAGTTGGCACTTTCTTTGAATAAAGATTTAGAAAATGATCATATCCATTATCCGAAGCGATTAAAGAATTATGCTGAAATTTATATTGGCCATACACCGGTTACCCGTATTGGTAAGACTACACCACAGAATGCCGCCAATGTATGGAATATTGATACGGGTGCAGCTTTTAAAGGACCGTTAACTGTGTTTAACGCCAATACTAAAGAATACTGGCAAAGTGAGCCGGTTTATACCTTTTATCCTAACGAAACGGGTAGAAACTAAGAAAACCGTTAACTTTACTTTAAAATAGATTGTTTTATTGACGATCTTTAATAAAATTGAAAATATGTCTAATAAAAATATAAGATTAGAAGTGATGCAGGCATTAGAGCCTAAGGTAGAGAGTTTCATGGAATCTTTCCTTATAAAACCAGAGGATATATGGCAGCCAACAGATTTTTTACCAGATTCTGAAAAAGATACATTTTTACAAGAGGTAAAAGATATTCGTGAAGAGTCTAAGGACTTAGGGTATGACTTTTGGGTAACCATGGTAGCGGATACCATTACCGAAGAAGCCTTGCCAACTTATGAATCTTGGTTAATGGATGTTGTTGGTATTGACCAGCACGGTGACCATAAAACCAATGGTTGGGCTAAATGGGTACGTGCTTGGACTGCAGAAGAAAATAGACATGGAGATGTGTTGAACAAATATCTTTATTTATCTGGAAGGGTAAATATGAGAGAGATTGAAATAACGACCCAGCATTTAATTTCTGATGGTTTTGATATTGGTACTGATCGTGATCCATATAAGAACTTTGTATATACCTCTTTTCAAGAATTAGCTACCAATATTTCGCATAAGCGTGTGGGGCAAATGGCGAAGAAGAAAGGAAATGCCTTATTAGGTAAAATGTGTACTATAATTGCCGGTGATGAAATGAGACACCATTTGGCGTACAGAGAATTCGTGAAGACTATTTTAGGCGAAGATCCATCTGGTATGATGATCGCCTTTGCAGATATGATGAAGAAGAAGATTGTTATGCCAGCACATTTTTTACGTGAGTCTGGTGGTACAATTGGTTCTGCTTTTGAGAACTTCTCTAACTGTGCACAGCGTTTAGGTGTATATACAGCGCAAGATTACGTTGATATTCTAAGCAAGTTGAATGCGTATTGGGAACTGGATTCTGTTCGTTCTTTAAATGAAGAAGCTGAAAAGGCTCGTGACTACTTAATTAAGTTACCATCAAGATTAGAGCGGATTGCAGAAAGAATGAAATTTCCGCAAGACCAATATCACTTTAAGTGGGTAGAGGCAAACGGAGCATTATAAAATAAAAAAATCCCGATCAGTTATGATCGGGATTTTTTTTGCTTTAAACGGTAGATTATAATTTACCGTGTTTGTGCTCATCTTGCCATTTAACAAGTTCTGTCCATTTACCTTCGTAGCACATTTTAGCTTGTAACGGCCAAGAAGCAGGATCGTGAATTTTGTATCGTGTACCTCCTGTATCCAATATTTTTTGGCAGGCTTCTAAACTAGCTTCAGAAAGTTCTTTCCATGTTTTAATACCGTGGTCTTTAAACATGCCTTCAATTTTTGGACCAATACCTTCCACAAGTTTTAAATCGTCTTGCTTAATGGTTTTTCCAAATGCAGCCTTGGCAGCAGCACCATCAAAAGCTAGTGCGCTACTTGTAGCGGCACCGGCAGCAAAAGAGGCGGCAGATGCACCTAGATTAGTGCTTGGAGCGCTTGGTGCGGCAGGAGGAGGTGTTACAACTTTGCTTGCGGCAATTACTCTTTGGTTACAAGCTTCTAGATCAGCCTTTAGTTTGCTGTTGCTAGCTTTAAGATTGTTTAAGTCAGACAATTCGCCTTTAAGTTTTGTATTACTAGCGGTAAGACTGTTTATTTCAGCAGAGTTGTCTATTACTTTGGCAGAACGGCTACCAAGTAGATAACCTAAAATACCGCAGATAAGACCTACTAACAATGGAATTATCAAGCACCAAATGTTCATATTTTCAAAATTCATGATTTTACTTATTTATAGGATTAGTGTATGTTTTATTTTAATGTAATAACCGTTCGTCTATTTTTTACTCTGCCTTCTTCAGTGGCATTATCGGCAATGGGTTGTGTTTGCCCTTTGGATGTAGCAATTATCTTATCTGCAGCTATTCCGTTTTGCATTAAGTAATTTTTAGCGAATTCTGCTCTATCTTGACCTAGTCTCATGTTTGTACTTGCTCGCCCTTGTGAATCTGTATGACCAACAACGCTTGCCTTGGCATCAGAAACCTTATCTAAATATCTAGATATATCGGCAACTTTTTGGCGTTGCGTAGCATCTAAATGAATAGAGGCTTCTGCAGTGTTAAAATAAAGAATTAATGGATCAGCATTTATTTTTTCATACAATGCTTTAAGGTCATCTTCTGCGGTCGCGGATTTTTCAACAAGACCAAAGGAAGCTGCACCCCAATAAGTACTCTCTTTAGCAATCATTTCGTCCATAAGTTTTCCCTGCGTATTAATTTGAGCAGTAGAGAATCCTTTTGAAGCTAAGTCGTTCTTAATTGAATTTGCTCTCGCAAGTCCTAAATTAGGGAATGCGGTATTATTCTCTTCTTGGCTAGTATAATAACCAGTTACGTTAATAACATTGTTTTCGTTCTCAGCTAAATGACCTTGTAAACCTGTAATTCCTTTGGTAAGGTCTGCACTTAATGGTGTTAAAAAGTTATGCGAAGAGATATTGAAATTATAATTGTCATTGGTGTTATAGGCAAATCCGTTTCCATCTATAGCGAAGGGATACGATGTAGCCGAGGGCTCTTTTATGATTTCCTTTTGTGTAGCGGGTTCTTTATCTACAACTTGAGTAGCGCATTCGCTACACCAGTTATAAAAGAAGTAAGTACCGACTACAATGGGAATCAACATCAATAATAAATACTTGATTGTTCTTGTCATTGTACGTAATGTTTAGTGTTTAGCGCACAATTTATTAAAAAAATCTTAAAAATGTTAAAAGATTTACACCTAATTGCCTTACAATCAATCATTATGTAAAATCCAGATATGTAAAATACAATACTAGTTATACAATCTAAGAGTTAGGCGATAAAAAAACGTATAAGGCAACAACTATTATTTGCATTTTTGCGTATGTATTGAAACGGTATACATCTCCCCACAAGGTTTGGGCATTGATTATATAATTTCAAGTTTTGAGTTAGTTGGTTAAAAAATCCTGTCTTCTTTAAGTCGACAGGATTTTTTTATGCCTAAAAGTGAAGAAATTTATAATCCAACTATACAATATTTGCATAAACCTGTACAGAAATTGTTGAATTGAGTACTATAATTTACTAGTTTGATACAGAGTAATTAGATTGTAAAATGAAGAAAAAAATAAAGAGTTTTATAAATTTCCTTTGCATGTTTATTGTTCTGGGCATACAAGCGTTACTTCATGGTAGTTGGTCTAACGAGCCAACAAGTTCAAAAGCAGGCTAGCCTTTTAGTTTACATACAAAGGAAATCATGAATCTATTATAGATCAAACTTTATACCCTGTGCCAAAGGAAGCTCTGTGGTATAGTTAATAGTATTGGTTTGTCTTCTCATGTACACTTTCCAAGCATCTGAACCACTTTCGCGACCACCACCAGTTTCTTTCTCACCGCCGAATGCACCACCTATTTCAGCACCAGAAGTACCTATGTTTACATTGGCAATACCACAATCACTACCCCAGGCAGAAAGAAAATGTTCCGCTTCACATAGGTTGTTCGTCATAATAGCAGAAGATAACCCTTGTACAACGCCATTTTGAATAGCAATTGCATTATCAACATCACCAGTATATTTTAATAAGTAAAGTACAGGGGCAAATGTTTCGTGCTGTACAATTTCAAAATCATTTTCAGCTTCTGCAATAGCAGGTTTTACGTAACAACCACTTTCATAGCCCTTACCTTCTAACACTCCGCCTTCAACGATTAGTTTACCACCTTCTTTAACTACTTTTTCTAAAGCCTTGTTGTATTGAGCAACAGCATCTGTATCAATTAACGGACCTACATGATTGTTTTCATCTAACGGGTTACCAATTCTTAATTGTTGATAAGCTGCAACAACCGCATCTTTTACCTTATCATACATAGATTCATGAATAATCAATCTTCTAGTAGAAGTACAACGTTGACCAGCAGTACCTACAGCGCCGAACACGGCACCTATAACGGTCATTTTTAGGTCAGCGTCTGGTGTAACAATAATTGCATTGTTGCCACCAAGTTCAAGTAAAGATTTTCCAAGTCTGGCAGCAACGGCCTGAGCAACTATTTTTCCCATTCTAATAGATCCGGTAGCAGATACTAATGGTACTCTTTTATCTTGGGTCATTAATTCTCCAATTTTATAATCGCCATTTATTAAGCAAGAAATACCTTCTGGTAAGTTGTTGGCTTTCATTACCGCGGCAGCTATGTTTTGGCATGCAATACCACACAAAGGTGTTTTTTCAGAAGGTTTCCAAACACAAACATCACCGCAGATCCAGGCTAGTGCCGTATTCCACGCCCATACGGCAACAGGAAAATTAAATGCAGATATAATACCTACAACACCTAATGAATGATATTGCTCGTACATTCTATGCCCAGGTCTTTCAGAATGCATCGTTAATCCGTGTAATTGTCGTGATAATCCTACTGCAAAATCACAGATATCTATCATTTCTTGAACCTCTCCCAGACCTTCTTGATAGCTTTTGCCCATTTCGTAAGAAACAAGCTTACCTAAAGGTTCTTTAAGTTCTCTAAGTTTGTCACCAAACTGTCTAACAACTTCTCCACGTTGCGGTGCAGGTTTGGTTCTCCACTCTTTAAAAGCTGTCGTTGCAGTAGACATTACTTTTTCATAATCAGCTTCTGTCGTTGTTTTGACTTTTGCAATTAACGAGCCATCTACCGGCGAGTATGATGAAATTACCTCTCCTGATGAAAAATGATTAGCTCCGGTTGAGGTTCCCTCATTAATATCTTTAATTCCTAATGCTTTTAGGGCATCATGTATTCCGAAATCTGCTGCAATTTTTGACATTTTATAACTTTTTACTCGATTAATGTTAGATATATTACAAAAATACAAAGAATTTTATCCTTAGAAAGAACAAATTGTAACTATGAGAATTTAATAATGGACCATAATATAATTCCTATTAACGCAGGTATACTTTGGACTATGAATATTTTTTTACTTACGGTTAGTGCACCGTAAGCACCAGCAATAGCAACGCAACCTAAAAAGAAGAGTGCAACATTTGCAGACCATTGTATTTCGGTAATGAAAAATGACCAGATCAACCCAGCAGCTAAGAAGCCATTATAAAGCCCTTGGTTTGCCGCCATGGACTTTGTGGGTTCAAATAAATCTTTTGGAAAATTTTGAAAAACCTTTCTACCTGTCGTTGTCCATGCAAACATTTCAAACCAAAGAATATAAATATGGATCAGGGCTACAAGAGCAGTAATTATTTTAGCTATTAGTATCATTTTTCTTTAGCTATAAAACGTTCATCAACCGGCATTACAGTACCGCAATTGTCACAAGTCCTTAATTCCTTTGAGCTATAAAAATGCTTAAAGTGAGATAAAAAATCTTTTTCTATATCGTGAAGGGTAAAATAGGCTTCATATAATTTATGGTTACAATTGTCACAAAACCACAAGAGTCCGTCGTCCACATTCATATGGTCACGTTTACGTTCTATCACAAGGCCTATTGATCTTTCTTTACGAACTGGAGAATGTGGTACCTTGGCTGGGTGCAGATACATATCTCCAGGTCCTAGTTGCATGGTGCGTTTTTTACCGTCTTCTTGAATGTGCACTTCTATGTTACCTTCAAGCTGATAGAACAATTCTTCGGTTTCGTTATAGTGATAGTCTTTTCTGGCATTTGGTCCGGCAACGATCATAACGATATAATCGCCGGCATCTTTGTATAAATTTTTGTTTCCAACAGGGGGCTTAAGTGAAGCTCTGTTTTCTTCAATCCATTTGTTAAGATTAAATGGTGCTTGTATGCTCATTTCTGTGAATTTAAGTGAAAGTTAAAGAAACGATTATTTTTCACCTAAAAGGTAAGCATAAAAAAAGCCTTTGTTTTCAAAGGCTTTATAAAAAATATGTTCTTTCTTTTATTGTTTTACAAATATTTGAGTAAAATAATAGTCGCCGTTACTATTTTCAACAATGCTGATGGCTGAGTAATTAAAATCTCCCTCTAAATTTTTTCTATGCCCTTCACTATCTAACCAAGCATCGAAAGCTTCCTCTATGGTATCATAATTTCTTGCTACATTTTCAGCAACAAATACAGCATCTGTTCTTTTAGAAATACCCGATGCGCGTTTGGTGAACATATCATGACTGGTAATTCCTTTAGAAATCATGTAATTCGTGTGCAATGTAGCATAGTAATATGAAATGCTTTCAAATTCAAATGGATTTAAACCTACACTTATTCTATAATTATTTATTAATTCAAAAAGGTCGGCTTCCATTGTGCTATGCATTTTTGAAGAAGCTAAAGTTAGTTCTGAAGGTGAGTCTTCTGATGTATCTTCATATCCTGCAAAGTTCTCGTATCTAGAACAGGATGATAAAATGGTAACGATTAAAGCTAAATAAATGAAAGTGGATTTCATACTGGGGGATAATTTTATGTGTGCCAAAAGTAGTATGGTTCACAACGGTTAGAAGAAAAACATCTACACATAGTTTGAAATACTCGTTAAGCTGCCACTAACGGTAATATTTAGGCTTATCGATAAAATACATGAATGATTATATCGGAAAAATTAGCATTTCACATGATTTTTCCCACTTTGCCGAAATATGGAAACCATTCAACCTATTTGAGTTAAACTATAGTCTAACTAAACCTTAATATATTGAATAGTTTACTGCTTGTAAAAAAGTTGGGTAAAGTAGTAGTTGCCTAAGTCGTCTCTCTTTACACTGATACCGGTGTGTGTAAAATCGCCCTCCATTGTTTTTTTGTGGCTGCTACTAATGTACCATCCTTCAAAAGCTTCTAGGGCGGTTTGGTAATCTTTGGCTACATTTTCAGCCACCATTTCAACGCTTATTTCAGAATCGATGTTAGATGCTCTTGAGCTAAAGTTATCATGACTAATGCTACCTTTTGAAATCATGTAGTCTGTATGAAGGTTTGCATATTTATAAGCCACTTCACTAAACTGCAAGGCATTAGCGTTTAGGTTTAACCTATGTTCATTAACAATTTCCAAAAGGTCCTGCTCAATAGTTAAAACATTTTCAGCTTCAAGTACGGGCGTTTCATCAAGAGATTCGCTTGTACAAGAACCAAGAAAAAGTAATAAAAAGACAGGGACCGCATAAAGCAATCTCATTTTCATATAAGTGTCTTTTAATTAAATAGCCTCTCGGCGTAGCGAAGTAGGTAATAAAGTTAAGAGTGTTCTAAGCTCTCGTAATCGATTTGGGTTATCGATAGCGTAATATTATAGAAAAATTAAATGCAGGGTATGAACAAAAATGCTTATTCGATAAAGTGTTCAAAAAGTAAGATTAGGGTATGAAGTGATTAGATAAAAATGTGTTCTTTAGAAGACTCTTTTTCTGGACTTTCATTTTGTAGTACAGTATCAAAAATTAATGCACCTATATCCTTAATAGGTTGGTAAAGAATAGATTCCTTTTTAGTTTCTTCTTTCAGTAAGTTGAACGTGGTATCCATTCGATCAAAAAATATAAAAGCGGCACCTAATAAAATAGCAACTTTCAATGCACCAAAAATACCCCCTGCAATTTTATTTAAAGAGCCTAGCATGGCAAAATTGGCAACCTTAGTCAATAGTTTTCCAATTAAATTGACGATTATTATGATTAGTACGAATGTGATTATAAAGGCAATGATACTCATATTACGTTCGTCCCAATTCAAGTGTTCAGATAAATATTCACCTGTAATATATGAAAAATGAATGGCTCCGAAAATTCCGGCGACTAGTGCCACAATAGATGCAATTTCCATGAAAAGTCCGTTTTTATATCCTTTCCATAGACCCCATATTAAAGGTAATCCAAGTAAAATATCTAAAAGTCCCATTCGTAAAGTGTTTTAACAAATATAGAACTTTGATTTGTACCTTTGCAAGGTCAATATCATAGATGAGATTGAAGGAATTTTATGGCAAGGGATATACAATTAAAAGAAAGATGGGATTTTTTGGTAGAAAAGCTTTCAACAAAGTTTTCTGACGGAGATCCTTTAGAGCTAGATGCAATTATTTATTTGGTAGGCGTTCAAGAATTAGGACAGTACCACAGAAAATATAAGAAAGACGATAAGTTAGACTTAATGCATATTGCTATATGTCGTCTTTTAGAACCTTATGGATTCTATGAATTTAGTTTTTTTGATGAAGATGGTTGGCCTCATTACAATGTGTTAGAAGAATTACCAACGCTAAAGGCTGGGGAGCAAACCGTACTTATGAAAGAAGCGATTGTAACATATTTTATAGAAAAAGACTTTATACAGTAAACGATGAAGAAGCCCTATTACGCTGTTATTTTTACTTCCGCTAGAACAACAGGTGATAATGGTTATGGTAAAATGGCCGAGTTCATGGAGCTATTAGCCAAAAAACAATCGGGTTTTATAGGTATTGAAAGTGCAAGGGAGAATATTGGAATTACCGTAAGTTATTGGGAAAGCTTAAATGCTATTCATGATTGGAAACAACAAGCAGACCATGTGTTAGCTCAAAAAAAAGGTATTGCTGACTGGTACGATTCTTACACCGTTCGCATTTGCTTGGTAGAAAGGGAATATAGTTTTCATAAAAACCCATAAATTTTCAAAAAACTTACTGCTTTGGAATCAGCTTTAATTCCGTTATATTTAGGAAAATAACTTAAAGCACATGTCAAGGCAATTTATAGTATCATTGGATCAGGGAACTACAAGCTCTAGAGCATTGTTGGTAGACCATGATGGCGCCATTAAAGGAATGGTCCAAAAAGAATTCAAACAAATTTTTCCTAAATCGGGTTGGGTAGAACATGATCCAAACGAAATCTTATCTTCACAGATGGTTGTTTTAAAAGAGCTGCTTGAACAGGAAAAAGTAAAACCCACAGAAATTGTAGGTATAGGCATTACCAACCAAAGGGAAACTACTGTGGTTTGGGATAAAAATACAGGAGAACCAGTATATAATGCCATTGTTTGGCAAGACAAACGTACAGCAGATATTTGCGAACATTTAAAGAAAATAGGGCTTACGGAGCATGTCAAGAAAACTACAGGTTTGGTCATTGACTCTTATTTTTCGGGCACCAAAGTAAAATGGATATTGGATAATGTTGAAGGCGCAAAAGAGAAAGCCAAAGCAGGCAATTTGCTAATGGGTACAATTGATACTTGGTTAGTCTGGAACATGACCAAAGACCATAACCATGTAACCGATTATACCAATGCATCACGAACCATGATTTATGATATTGTAAATCTTAAGTGGGACGATAAATTACTAAAAGCGCTAGATATACCGAAAACGATGTTGCCAGAAGTAAAACCATCTTCTGCGAATTTTGGTGATTATGAGTTAGATGGAGTTAAAATATCAATTGCGGGTATTGCAGGTGATCAGCAAGCAGCATTATTTGGGCAAGCTTGTTTTAAGAAAGGATCTGCAAAGAACACCTATGGTACAGGTTGTTTTATGCTAATGAACACAGGTGAAAAACCCCAGTTTTCTAAAAACGGACTTTTAACTACTATAGCTTATGGTTTAGATGGCAAAGTCAATTATGCGTTGGAAGGAAGTATTTTTATTGCAGGAGCAGCGATACAATGGTTACGAGATGGTTTAGAGCTTATTAAAGATGCAAAAGAAACCGAAGAATTAGCAAACTCGATTGAAGGGGAGAACCCGGTTTATGTAGTGCCGGCCTTTGCAGGTCTTGGAGCACCTTATTGGGATATGTATGCCAGAGGAGCCGTTTTCGGTTTAACAAGGGATACGGGTAAAGCACATTTGGCAAAGGCAACATTAGAAGCGTTGGCATACCAAACCAAGGATATTTTAAAGGCAATGGAAGATGATTCTGGAATTCAGCTTAAAAATTTAAGAGTTGATGGTGGTGCTTGTGCAAATAATCATCTAATGCAATTTCAAGCAGATATTTTAGACTCAGAAGTTCATCGTCCAGAAATTATTGAATCTACCGCAATGGGTGCAGCATTTCTTGCAGGAATTCAAGTAGGTTTTTGGGAGCAATCAGACATTGATCAAAGTCGACCAATGGATCGAATATTTAAGCCCACTTTTGATCGTGTAAAACGGAAACGTTTGTATAAAAAATGGCAAAAAGCTGTAGAAAGATCAAAAGGCTGGGAAGAAGAATAGTAGCGTACATATCAATTTTACAATTTATTAATTTTTTAGAGCATAGAATAGCATATGACTAGTTCTATCTTTGCCTATTAATGTTAGGTTTTCGTCGTTATCCGACGAAAACTATCGTTTCAAATTAAAAAGACATCTAGTGATGAAGAATATAAAATTTACCAATTTAGAACGTCAAAATACGATAGACCACTTAGAATCAGAAGATTTTGATTTGGTGGTTATAGGAGGGGGAATTACCGGTGGCGGTATTGCATTAGATGCTGCATCACGTGGTTTAAAAGTAGCCGTATTGGAAAAAGGGGATTTTGCCTCTGGTACCAGTAGTAAATCTACCAAGCTAATACATGGTGGATTGCGATATTTAAAACAGTTCGATTTTTGGTTGGTAAAAGAAGTAGGGTCTGAGCGTGCCATTGTACATAAGTTGGCTCCTCATTTAGTACTGCCTGAAAAAATGTTATTGCCATTAATAGAAAATGGTTCTTACGGTAAATGGTTAACATCTATTGGTCTTAAGGTATATGATATTCTTGCTCAGGTTACAGGTGATGATAAGCGAAAAATGCTAGAAAAAAAGGAAGCCTTAAAATTGGAACCTTTATTACCAAAGAAGATTTTGAACGGTGCTGGTTATTATGCGGAATATAGAACAGATGATGCGCGTTTAACCATAGAAAATATAAAGACTAGTCTTTTGTTCGGTGCTCAGGCATTGAACTATGCAAAGGTGAATGAGTTTGTATATGAAAACGATAAAGTTGCCGGTGTTAAAGCAATTGATACGGTTACCGGTAAAGAATTTACCATTAAGTCTAAATATGTCATCAGTGCAGCTGGTCCGTGGGTAGATGAGTTAAGAAGCCTAAATAATTCTAAAAAAGGGAAACAGCTTCATTTGACCAAAGGGGTGCATTTAGTATTTCCGTATGAAAAATTACCTGTTAAGCAGTCTTGTTATTTTGACATACCAGATGGTAGAATGATGTTTGCTATTCCAAGAGGTAAAATCACTTATGTAGGTACAACAGATACCAATTATAATGATAATAAGAACAAGGTGAAAACAGATCTTGCAGATGCTATTTATTTAATTTCTGCGGTTAATAATATGTTTCCTGATATTAATCTTGAGCTGGAAGATATTGTTTCTTCATGGGCAGGTCTGCGCCCACTTATTCACGAGGAAGGTAAATCTGCTTCAGAACTATCTAGAAAAGATGAGATTTTTGTTTCAGATACAGGCTTAATCAGTATTGCGGGTGGTAAATTAACAGGTTACCGTAAAATGGCAGAAAGAGTAGTAGATCGTATTGCCAAAAAGATGGAAGAGGATTACGATACCGAATTAAAAGAATGTTACACAGAGAAAATATTTTTGTGCGGTAATGTAGATTTCAAGAAATTTAAACATGTAAAAAAATACATTGATGAGGTATATGACCAAATCAAAGAAGAGGGTTTTACAAAGCACGATGCTTGGTTTTTAGTGACCAACTATGGTAAGCAAACAGAGACAATTCTTGAAAATTATAAGGGTATTGTAGAAGCGGATAAATATGTGCGTTTAGCTAAAGCAGAATTGGCTTTCGGTATTGATTATGAAATGGTGCAAACCCCTATGGATTTCTTCATTAGAAGAACAGGTAGGCTATACTTTGACATAGATAGTATTAGAACGCTAATGGAACCACTGATGGCAGAGTTTCAGAATAGGTTTAAAGTAACGGATGACGTAGTTGAAGAATGGAGAACAACCTTGAATGAAGAATTAAAAGAACATTCAGATTTTTCGTTAGAAAGACGTTAATCTAATTGATCGGTTAAATCAAGAAACACCTTTTTAGGATTTTTATTCTCATAGAGAACTTTATAAACAGCGTCAATAATAGGAGTTTTGACCTTTTTTGTAAAGTTCTCTTTTATGTTATAAGCACTTTTGGCGGCATAATATCCTTCGGCAATCATACTCATTTCCATTTGAGCACTTTTTACGGTGTAACCTTTACCGATCATATTACCGAACATTCTATTACGGCTAAAAATAGAATAACCGGTTACTAATAAATCGCCTAAATAAGCAGATTTATTAATGTTACGGTCTATTTTATGAATGCGTTTGGTATACCGTTTCATCTCACGTATAGCATTACTCATTAATACACTCTGAAAGTTATCTCCATAACCCAATCCGTGTGCAATACCCGCCGCTATAGCATATATATTCTTTAACATAGCAGCATATTCAGTACCAATAATATCTTTACTAATGCTGGTTTTAATATAATTACTGGCAAGATTATTGGCAACCAATTCTGCCTTTTCAGTATCTGCGCAAGCAATGGTTAAATAAGATAATCGTTCCATAGCCACTTCTTCAGCATGGCAAGGACCGGTAATAACACCAATATTTTCAAAAGGTATCTCGTACGTGTTATGAAAATGCTCGCCTACTATCAATCCAGATTCTGGAACAATACCTTTAATTGCTGAAAAGATGATTTTATCCTTCAACGAAACCGTTAGTTTTTCTAACTCACCAACTAAAAAAGCAGAAGGTATTGCAAAAATTAAAACATCGGCATAATTAACAGCTTCATTAATATCGCTTGTCAACACCAATTGTTCTGTCTTAAACTCTACAGAAGTAAGGTAATTTGGGTTGTGCTTTTGAGTTTTAATATGGGCAATTGCATCGGTATTACGCATATACCAGCCAATTTTTTCTTGGTTATTGGTCAGCATTTTCACAATAGCCGTAGCCCAACTTCCACCACCTAAAACCGCAAATTTCGCATTCTCGTTCATGGTGCAAATTTACCAATTATTTGTATGATCATCATATGATTAGAATCAGTCTCTTAAAAATTTTGGCATGGAGATTGTTTCTAGTTAGACAACCTATTAAATGAAATCTTATGAAAACACTAAAACTACTTACGGGATATTTCCTATTGGCAACTTTAATGGTTTCTTGTTATACAGAAGTAATTATTGAAGATGATTTTATAGAAGAGTCTGCATTCAATACCGATCAAGTTTTGCAAAGTTATGATTTATGGTATGTAGATATTAATGCAACTAGAGGTAATGGCGAGGTGCCATTTTTACAAAGGGCATTTACGGTTTCTTTTGATCGCGGAGTGCTTTATGCGAATAATAATATCGTGGGAATTGGTAAAACCGGTGGTGGCTATGGTATTGATGTAGGTACTTATGGTACACTAAGAGGTACGGTAGATATTGCTCATGATATTGACGGGTCTTGGTTCTTGGAAGTGTATGCGGTAAATAATAATACTATTGAATTGTATGATGCTAGTACAGATACCTCTTATTACTTAATAGGATATCAGACTAACAATTTTGATTATGACACGGTTTTCTATGACAATATCAATTATTTCATACAGGAATATGATGCTTGGGAGAAAATATACACCAGTGAAGCAGGAGCGTTAAATGACTTTGACAACGAAAATTACTTGCAGTTTTTACCAAACTTTTTCAGGTCTTCAGTAAATACGCCAAATACCAATGTTTCTAATTTACAGTGGGATTTTGAAGGGGAATATCAAGTCTATGATGTACAAGGAGATAACTCATTAAAAACGTTGACCTTAGATTATGATTTCTTTGGTAACGATTATTTTGAACTATATGTTATTAACGATGCTACTATAGAATTGTATCACCCAGATAGCGGTACAACTTATGAATTTAGAGGTAGAGGATACCAAGAGTATTTAAAATCTGCAAAAGGTTCAGAAAGTAAGAAAAGAATAAAATCTTCTAACCCTACTATGAATGTAGAACGTAAGAAGGAAAAATAGTTTTTAGGTTGATTGTCTCAAAAGTGCCCTATGTGTAGTAGGGCATTTTTTATACGGTAGATTTAACGTCTTCTACAATAACAGCATCAATATCAATAGGCTTATCTGAATGAAGAACCGATATATCTCCAGTAGTTTCAAAAATAACTGCTTTTACTTGTGACAATTGTAAAACATTTGCCTCTCTAAGTTTTCCCATTAGGTCTGCTTTGCTTACCAATGCTTTGTTTAAATTTTCTTTTAAAATGGCACCATTTTTCATTAGAAGAATTGGGCTATTGGTTATTACTTTTTGTGCTGCATTAGACGATGATAACAGCTTAGCGAATAAAGCTTGTAGACCCGCAAGTAATGCTATAGAAACCATAGCGGGCATTAAGCTTGCAACAGGTTTGTTGACCGCATCGGCTAAGATAGATCCCATGGCAATAGTAACGGCAAAATCAAAACTGGTCATTTTAGCGAATGTTCTTTTACCTGTTACCCGTGTAATGAACATCATGTATAAATAGATAAAAACCGCAGCTACGCATATTTGCAAAACGGTTTTTAGTGAAAGTGGGTCAAAAATTTCCATAGTTAAGTTTTAGAAGTTATACCTGGTCCTTTTGAAGGGTGTATTCAGGTTAAAAATGTACTCCTCTAAAAATAACAGTATCTCGTTTTAAATGTTTCCTCTATTACTTAGAGTTCTAGTTCGTTTAATCGCGCTGCAATCTCTTTTTAAATGCTGATGGATTTTCCCCTGTTACTTTCTTAAAGGTCCTGTTGAAGTAGGAGAGGCTTTCAAATCCGCATTCAAAACATGTTTCGCTTACATTCTTGCCAGTAAGCAATAAACGTTTAGATTGACTGATGCGATATTGATTTAAAAACTCTATAAAAGTACTACCCGTGGCTTTTTTAAAATAGCGACAAAAAGCAGGCTTGGTTAAATTACAGAATTTAGCGACCTCATCAACCGATATTTTACCTTGGTAGCGTTCATCGATCAAGGCATAAATATCACGAATTCTACTTTGCTCCTTTTTGCTGTATTTATTCTTATAAGGTTTCTTGTGTAGCAATTCAAACTCATTACTTTGAGAAAGTCTTTTAAGAATATTCATGATTGCCATAAAATATTCAAAAGGTTTTAGGGTATGTAGCTCCTTTAGTAATTCACCTACCACTTTTTTGGTTTCTCCGTGAAAAGCAATGCCGTATCTAGAAAGATCTAATAGTCTATTTAAATTTTTTAATTCAGGTATAGGATCTACAAAAGTGCTCTTAAAAGAAGGCTTAATATGTAAGACTTCTTCTCTGTAGGAAGTCTTTACTCCGTAATCGAAATTTAAATGTGGTATGTTAGATCCTATAAGAACCAAATCGGTTTCTTCGTATTCAGAAATATGATCGCCTACATGTCTTGTTCCATTAGCACCTTCAATATAAACGATTTCATATTCAGGATGAAAATGCCAATAAAATAGATGGCTCAACTTGGGGTCGTGTAATAGTCTGAACGGACTTTTAGATGCAGGGTCAATGGTTTCTAGTTCAATCTTCATGTGCTAAATGTAACAAAATTGCATATAAATTCTATATGGAGTAGCTATAAAATCAATATTGTTCAAATTTAGGTCAATATTACGGTAGCCCAAAATGCTTGCCTTCAGTAGTTTTGCTTTATACAACAACTTAAAATTAATGTACTATGCAGCAAATAAACAATAAGGTTGAACAAGGTAATAAAGCGCATAAAGAAATACCAGGAAATCCCTCAACGGCAACAAGCAGTAAGCAAAAATTGAATGATCGATCTAACGGTAAACCACTTCGTGTACTCAGCGAGGAAGATTGGAAATTCTGGATGGAAAATGGATATATCGTAATAAAGAATGCGGTACCCTCAGAGCAAGCAAAAGCTACGGCAGATTTTCTTTGGGAGTTTGATGAAAAGAGTCCTACGGATTCTTCAACATGGTATGCACCACCAAGAGCAGAAATGCAAATGAAAGAGTTGACAGGTACAGGTATGGTTGAGGTTTACAACCATCAACATTTATGGAACAATAGACAAACGCAAAGAGTATATGATGCTTTTGTAGATGTTTGGGGAACAGAAAAACTTTGGGTGACAATAGATAGGGCAAATTTAAATTTTCCGTTACCACCAGGGGTAGATAAGAAAGGATTCATTCATTGGGATTATGACCCTGAGACCAAGCCTCAAAACGTACAAGGAGTATTGGCATTAGCTGACCAAGATGACGAGAATATGGGAGGCTTTCAATGTATACCTTGGTTATACCGTAATTACGATTCCTGGAAATTGACACAGCCAGAAGATAGAGATCGCTTTCAGCCATCGTTAGATGGTTTGGAAGATAAAATAGTAAAAGTGAAAATGAAGGCAGGTGATCTGTTAATTTTCAATAGTACGGAACCTCATGGTATAAGACCCAATAAATCAAAAGATAAAGTTCGTATAGCGCAGTACATTTCAATGATGCCAGCAGAGCCTGAAAATGAAGAAATGCGTCATTGGAGAGTCAATTCTTGGAAGAACAAAATAGCCCCAGAAGGGTATGCATTTCCGGGTGACCCACGTAAATGGGAGCAAACCAAATATGATACTGCTAAATTATCACCTTTAGGAGAGAAATTACTAGGGCTAAAAGACTGGTAGAGAGATAATATGGTAATAATCTGCTAGTTAGTGGCGAGGGCAATAAATATGACTTATTTTTGCGCCCTTAAATTCATCGGGCATGCAGAAGTACCTCAATATTTTCGATTTCAACCAGAAAGTAGATTACAAAAATGAAATTTTAGCAGGATTAACAGTTGCAATGACAATGATCCCAGAATCATTGATGTTTGCTATTCTTGCTGGGTTTTCGCCATTAGTAGGTTTGTATGGTGCTTTTATCATGGGCTTGGTTACGGCGATTTTTGGTGGAAGACCAGGTTTAATTTCTGGTGGTGCCGGGGCAACGGTAGTTGTACTAATGGCATTAATGAACTCTCATGGTTTAGAATATGTTTTTGCAGCAGTTGCTTTGGCAGGTGTTTTTCAATTGGTCGTTGGTTTTTTAAAGCTTGGAAAATTTATTCGCTTAGTGCCTCAGCCTGTAATGTTTGGGTTTGTTAATGGTTTGGCCATCATTATTTTTATGGCACAAATGGATCAATTTAAAGTAGGCGTAGGCGATGCTGCGGTTTGGTTAACAGGTACAACATTGTATACTATGGTTGGCTTGGTGCTGTTTACCATTGCAATAATCGTTTTTGTTCCCAAACTTACCAAAGCGGTACCGGCTTCATTGATAGGGATCATTGTAGTTTTTCTAATAGTGTATTTTTTAGATATAGAAACCAAACAGGTAGTAGACATTATCAATCAAGATACGTTACCGGGAGAAAAATTGAAGTCGCTTAGCGGATCTCTGCCTTCTTTTCATATCCCGACTATTCCCTTTACCCTTGAAGCCTTTAAGATTATTTTACCTTACGGATTAATAATGGCAGCGGTAGGACTTACCGAAGGGTTGTTAACCTTGAACTTGGTAGATGAGATTACCAATACAAAAGGTAACAGTAACAGAGAGTGTTTGGCACAAGGTGGCGCGAATATTTTGAACGGTTTCTTTGGTGGTATGGGTGGTTGCCCAATGATTGCACAGACTTTGGTAAACCTGTCAGCAGGTTCAAGGGCAAGATTATCTGGTATCATTGCTGCTTTGACCATATTGCTGATTATATTGTTTGGTGCACCGGTAATAGAACTGGTGCCTATTGCGGCATTGGTAGGTGTTATGGTAATGGTTTCTGTTGGTACATTCGAGTGGGCAAGTTTTAAAGCTTTAAGAAGAATGCCAAGGTCAGATATTTTTGTAATGATATTGGTTACTTTAATTACCGTAGTACTTCATAATTTGGCATTAGCGGTATTGATAGGGGTAATTATATCGGCATTGGTATTTGCATGGGAAAGTGCCAAGAGAATTAGAGCAAGAAAATATGTAGATGAAAACGGGGTAAAGCATTATGAAATTTATGGTCCTTTATTCTTTGGCTCAACTACGCTTTTTAATGAAAAATTTGATGTGCAAGGTGATCCAAGTGAGGTGATTATCGATTTTAAAGAAAGCCGTGTATCAGATATGAGTGGTATAGAGGCTTTAAACAAGATTACAGAACGTTATGCTCAAGTGGGTAAAAAAGTTCATTTACGTCACTTGAGTAACGACTGTATACGTTTATTAGCTGCCGCAGATGATATTATAGATGTAAATGTTATGGAAGATCCTACCTACAAGGTGATGGTAGACAAACCTCTTTCAAAATCTAAAGAAGATGAACCCGAAACTAAAAATCCATTTAAGTTGTGGGGGCTATAAGAGCCTGCATATGGGAGCTTGTTATGATGCATACATATAGATAGCATAAAAAGCTGCTAAGACTATTGTTATGGAAAGGATATAAGCTCCTATTTCTTGAATACTGTCTTTTTTAGCTTGTGCTATTATTTTATCACGTACCACTTTACGTTCTACATCTGTAAGTTGCTTAAAATGTAATTTAGTTTCTTTCGAGTAGTCTAGATAATCTTTACGCAAATCTCTAAAGCTTTTACTTTTTTTAAGTAGCGCCCTATTTGCCTTTATTACTTTCATTGGTTGTCCGCCGTATCCCATCGTTCTTTCTTTCTTATATGTAGTAAATTCGAAGGTTTTGTTACATAAAATTGAATTATTCTTATTTTTTGAACAATTCTTTAATACATTTATTGATTTTAATGCAAGATTGATTTTTCTCTTTATGGAGTGGAGTTGTAATAGATTAGAGTATCGGAAATATGAATAGTAAAGTAAGTTTGCTTATCGCAATTATCGGATTGATTATTTTAAACAGTTGTAAGGTGGAAGAGTCTAAAAACGAAGAGGTCCTTTTCGTAGGAACGTATACGGATAATGGTAGCGAGGGAATATATAAATTCAATTTAAACTTAGGTACTGGCGAATTGACAAACCAAACTTTAGTTGCTAAGATTAAAAACCCATCTTACATATCATTTTCTCCGGATAGAAATTCTTTATATGCCGTAAGCGAAGTAGATGATTATAAAAAGGACGATGGTTCAATTACCACATTCAGAGTAAAGGATACTTCTCTTATATATGTAGAAGAACAATCTACACATGGCGCAAACCCATGTTTTGTAGGTGTTAGTAAAGATGGCAATCTAGTGGCAGCAGCAAACTATTCTGGTGGTAATGTTGCAGTGTATAATGCGTTGGAAAATGGAAATCTAAAACCTTCTCCTCAAGTTATAGATCATAAAGTTTTAGATTCTACTAGGAAAGCTCATGCACATATGGCATTATTCTTAAACGGAGAATTAGTGGTGTCTGATTTAGGTCTTGACCGAATAAAAAAGTACACAGCGTCCAATAATAATTTTGTTCCAAGCGATCAAAAAGAGTTGGTGGTTGCTGAAGGTGCAGGACCAAGACATTTTGTTGCTTCTAATGATGCAGAATTTCTTTATGTAATCAATGAATTAAAGTCTACCATAACAATGTTTCAGAAAGAGGAGGGCAAGTATTACGGTAAGCAAACGTATGATACTGTAGCATCAAATTTTGAAGGTGAGAGTTTTTGTGCCGATCTTCATTTATCACCAGATGGTAAATTTCTATATGGAACAAATAGAGGGGAGAATACAGTAGTAATATTCAAGGTTGATGATACTACCGGAAAATTAGAATTGGTAGGTAGAGCATCTGTTAAGGGCGATTGGCCAAGAAACTTTACTATTGACCCTACTGGTAAATATGTACTGGTAGCAAATCAACGTAGCAACAATATTGTTGTTTTTAATAGAGATGCAGTAAATGGCACTCTAAGTTTTGTAAGCCAAGTTGATTTGCCTAGTCCAGTATGTTTAAAATTCTATTAGTTAGAATTTATAATTTGTAATAAGTCATTTTTTGGCACTACCCCAGATTGTCTCCAAACCTGCTTTCCATCTTTAAAAAGAATCATAGTAGGCACACCTCTAACTTGGTATTGAGATGCCAATGTTTGATTTTTATCTACGTCGATTTTTACGACTTTAATAGCGTCTCCTAAATCGGTTTTCACGTCCTTTAGAATAGGAGCTAGCGTTTTACAAGGTCCGCACCAGTCAGCAAAAAAGTCTACTAAAACCGGAGTGTCCCCTTTAATGATATCAGAAAATGATGCTTTCATATCTTTTGTTTTATATTTAATAATAATTTTCAGCTAGTATTAAATTAGCAAATTCCTGTAGAAGGATCACAACTATCACCCGTAGCAATTATTTTTAATGGTGCTACTTGTTGAAAAGCTTCTAAAAAAGCTGCAGGTGGTTGTGCACCACTAATACCGAACTTGTCATTGATAATAAAGAAAGGCACACTGTTGACACCGCGTTGCTGGTAATGCGCAATTTCTTGTTTTACTGCATAGGCAATAGCGTCGTCATTTATAACTTTTTCTGTTTTTTCTGCCGTCCAAACATATTCTGCCATAATAGAGCTTAGAACGGAAACATCGTTTAAATGAAGATTTTCATCAAAGTATGCTTTCATAAAACGTTCTTTAAGAGCGTCTTTGAAGCCCTCTTCACCTGCCACATGTAAAAGTTGATGTAACGGTAATGTATTTACCGCCAACCATTCCTTTCCAAAGTTGAAGTTGATACCTTCTTCTTTTCCGCTTTCTTCTAAACGTTTCGTCATTTCCAGAGGTCCGTCTACACTACCAAATTTATTGGTAAGGTAAGTATCCCTGTCTAGTCCTTCCTTTGGTATATTTGGATCTAATTGAAATGGGTGCCACTCAATTTCTATCTCGGCGCCATCCCATTCTTTTATTGCTTTTTCTAATCTTTTCTTACCAACATAACACCATGGGCAAGCAACATCAGAAACTATATCTATTTTTATTTTATCGTTTTGCATATATCAATCATTTAATACCTAATTGGTCGTAAAAAGTAGTAAAAACATACTTTATAAAATGACAACGAGTAATGGGTAAAAGAAAACCCTTTCATGAACATGAAAGGGTTTTCGATATTAGGTTGGCGTTTAACTTTATAGCGTACGCAAATACTCTGCTAAGTTACGAGCTTCCTCTTCATTTAAATTCTGATTAAGCATAATTGCATTGTTGTATTCTTTCAATAATGCTTTAGCAATAGGATCTTCTTTCAACATTTTATCAGGATTGATAATCATGTTCATTACCCATTCTGGGCTTCTACGTTCGTAAACACCTTTCAATGCCGGACCGATCATACGTTGCTCTGCCATGTGGCAAGCCGTACATATAGCTTGAAATTTTTCTTTACCTGCAGCGGCCATTTCTTCGTTTACTGCCTCGTCAAAAGTAACACTGGTTATTGGGCCAACACCTTTGTTATCTAAATCAACAGGAACGCCTTCACTTGCCGTTTCTTTTTTAACTTCTTTTTTGGTTCTGTTCATTTCAAAACCATCTTTTTTCTCTTCCTTCTTCTCACCACAACTAATGATCATTGTGCTAAGAGCTAATAAAGTGAATAATTTGCGCATACGTTACTATCTTTTAAGTGTTGTCTGTAAATGAGCAACTAATATATGAATTTTTGCGGGTTGAAGTATGTTTTAATATGTATGTAGTTAAGTTTTTAACTAATATTTTTAAGTAAGTAACAATTTGTGCGAGCGATTTTATATTTGTGCGCTAACCTTAGTTTATATTATCTAAGAATTCTAATGTACGCCGCTCCGCGTAGGTTAAGTTATTGGTGCCGTAGAAACCAACATGACCACCATACTTAGGCATTTCAAGAAAAAGTTTGCTGTGGTGTTTGGCAATTTCTATAGGATAACACTGGGCCCCTAAAAAAGAATCGTTTAGTGCATTGATTATTAGAGTAGGTACTTTGATCTTGTCTAAGAACTGAAGACTGCTGCTTTTGGCATAGTAGTCCATTGCATCTTTAAAACCATGTGCTCTACTGGTGTAAAAATCATCAAAATCTTTAAGTGTTTTAATGTTTTCGATATCTGTATCAGAAATAAGGTCAGGATATAATTCTTGCTTTAGCTTCAGTTTTTTTATGAGGTTTCCCTTAAACCTTTTGGCATAAATTGCATTCTTAAACTGAAGTAACTGGTGCAGTGAATCTGCTAATTGGCAAGGCACCGAAATGGCAACTGCTCCTTTAATTTCATTAGCCCTTTCTCTTTTTTCACCTAAATATTTTAAAAGTAGGTTGCCACCAAGGCTAAAACCATTAAGGTAAATACTTTGGTATTCATCTAAATTTAGAACATGTTCAATAACCGCTTGTAAATCTTCGGTTGCTCCAGAGTGGTAAGATCTAAATAGTTTATTGGCTGTACCGCTGCATCCTCTTAAATTAATGGCGCAAACGTCATAGCCAGATTGTGTTAAAACTTTAGCACTACCTTTTATATACGCTCTCTTGGAACTTCCTTCCAGACCATGGATTATGATAACCAATTTTTGGGAAGGAGATGAAGCATAGCTCCAGTCCGTGTCTAAAAAATCAGAATCTGGCAGAGTGATACGAATGCGTATTTGCTCTACATCGGCTACTTTTCTAACTAAACCGGAATATATGGTAGATAGGTGTCCGTTTTTGAAAAACAACGGCGGGTCATATGTAGAGTCAATTAAAGGCATCTATTTGTAAAAGCTAAAATGATATTTACTTAGGGTATGTTTCCAAAACTTTAATTTGCTCTTCTATAGCCTCTTTAAATTCCGTTTTTAGATGGGATACTAATTCAGTAACAGCTATAGAATCGTCAATGAGTGCAGAACCTTGACCTGCAGACCAAATGGTTTTCCAAGCTTTGGCTTCAGTATTCATTTCTTTTCCAAAATCAATTTTTACATCTTTTTTAAGGTCTTCTTCTGTGATACCCGCAGCTTTTAAACTAGCACCTAAAAAATTGGCGTGTACACCAGAAATTGAAGCAGTATAAACCACATCGCTGGCACCTGCATCAATAATCATTTGTCTATATTCAGGGTTGGCTTTGCTTTCATTTGTATTTATGAATCTGGTACCCATATAAGCCAAATCAGCACCCATTTGTAGGGCAGATGCAATGTCTCTCCCTGTACTAATACAACCTGAAAGAAGAATAGTCTTATGGTAGAATTTCTTTATTTCAGCAACCAATGGCATTGGATTGATTGTACCTGCATGACCGCCGGCACCGGCAGCTACAAGTATTAATCCGTCCACACCGGCTTCGGCTGCTTTCTCTGCATGACGCTTTTTAATGATATCGTGAAAAACCAGGCCACCATAACTGTGAATAGCATCTACTACTTCAGAAACAGCACCTAACGAAGTAATGATCAATGGTACTTTGTGCTTAACACATAATTTTACATCTGCTTCTAATCTTGGGTTTGTTGCGTGTACAATTAAGTTTACACCAAACGGCGCAGCTTTCTTCCCTGTTTCTTCTTCAAAGGTCTTTAAGGCAGATTTTATTTCAATAAGCCATTCTTCAAAACCTTCGCTAGTGCGTTGGTTCAATGCAGGAAAAGTACCAACTATGCCATTTTTACAACATTCAATGACCAATTGCGGTCCAGAAATTAAAAACATTGGAGCTGCAACTGCAGGCAAGGATAACTCTTTAATGAATGTGGGTTTATTTGACATAGTGATGTAAATTTTGAACGTGATTTAAAAATAACTATAAAAAACGATGTTCTTTAGTTCTTACATTTCAAAACTATGGTATTTTTATAAAGTATTATGCATGCATAGCAAAAAATATTAGAATGTATACAAAGGATTTTGAAGTACGCTGGAGTGATATTGATGCAAATCGTCATTTGGCGAATTCGGCGTTTGTCAACTTTATGAGCCACACAAGGTTGGCTTTTTTAATGGAACTTGGTTTTGATCAAAAGACTATGGTGGACTATAAAATAGGTCCCGTGGCATTCTATGAACATATGTATTATTTTAAGGAAGCCTTCTTAGGAAATAAGATTAAAGTTTCTTTGGATATAAAAGGGTTGAGTGAAGATGGAAAGTTTTTTGAATTCAATCATGATTTTTATAATGAAAAAGGAGAGAATATAGCGCGTTGTGAAATGATGGGGGCATGGATTAATCTTGGGACTAGAAAACTAACAGGATTAACCGAAGAGTTGTTGAATAGATTTAGTGGAATAGAAAAAGGAGAAGGCTTTAGGGTGTTAACAAAAGAGCACACCAGAGAATTTTTAAAAATTCCTGAAAATTTATAAGTATCGTAATGTTAAATACTTTATTTTTAAATAATTCAAAGAATTACAGTTAGTCCCCCTATTAGACTGTTGAGTAATCAATAACCACCAATACTAACATATTTTTTATGGTCAGTCTACCAGAAGAAATTTTTCAAGATACATATGGTAAAATAAAAAAGTTGATTGTAACCAAGAAATTGGTGCCAGGGCAACTTATTACTGAACATAGGCTTTCACATACATTAAATATTAAAGACGACACTGTACCAGTAGTACTCTTACAATTAATACAAGAGAGTCTTTTAGTGGGTAGTTTAGATCAAGGTCTTTCTGTTAGAGAATTGTGTGAGCATGAAATAGTAGAAATGTTCAATTGTAGAATAGCATTGGAAACTATGGCAGTAAAGCTGTTTACATTAAATGCACCACAATCTAAAATTGACGATTTAAGAAGTCTATTGGTGCCATTTGAAAATGGACCAAAAAACGGATATGTGTTCTATAAAATTGACCGATATTTTCACGAATATATTGTTAAGAATTGTGGTAATAGAACGTTATATCAAATGTACAAGTCGGCTAAAATATTGTCATTTATGGACTTGGTCGGTTTAAATAGACCTTTACATGTAATTTTGCAAGAGCATCTTGATCTGGTATCTGCTATGCATCACCGAGATGAAAACAAAGCTGTTGAAGTGTTGTCTTTGAATTTAGAAAACGCAAAAAAATCACATATTTAATATTCCTGAGGTTGTCTTTTAGGTTTTTTGCTAGAAAGATACACGCCAACCAATACAAAACAAGCGGCAACAATTTTCAGGGTTGTAATAGAATCTTGACCTGTAAGAACTGCATAAGCTATACCTAGTAATGGTTGTACGTATACAAAGGCGCTTAATGTAGAAGCTTTCAATTGGGTAAGCGCAAAAATATTGAATAGGTACGTGCAAAAGGTGGTTCCTATAATTACAAAGCCAATTCCAAAATAAGCTTCAAAAGGTAATGTGCTCCAAGAAATTTCCATGAATTCTTGGTATCCAAAAGGAAGGCAAATGAGCACACCTAAAGAAAATAACCATTTCATAAATGTAAACGGATGATACTTGCTGATCAGCACTTTAACAAGTACTAAATAAGATCCATAAAACATAGAATTCAAAAAGATCAGAAAATTTCCAAGGGGAATATTAGGAGCGTCTTGTCTAACTTCAGCACTAAATAGTATGAGACCTAGTGCACCTAGCAGGCCTATTGTAATACCAATGACTTTTCTACTGGAAATTTTTTCCTTTAAAATGACCGCAGACAGTATAAGTACAATAATTGGTGAAGTTGTAATCAATACTGCACTATTAATAGGAGTTGAAAGCGATAGGCCTTTAAAGAAAACCAACATGTTAAAAGCCATGCCCAATAGCGCACAAACTAGCATTCTAAGATAATCTTTACGGTCTATACGTTCTTTTGGTCCTAAAGGGGAGATCAACCAAAATAAAATTGCAGCACCTAGAACTCTAAGAATAATAAACCCAAAAGGTTGCACATAATGGGGCATAACCCCTTTTGCAATGGTGTGGTTTAAAGCATATATTGTTGTAGCTCCAATAGCGGCAAATATGGCTAACAGTCTTTTACTCACGAATGAATTGCCGTTTTAGCGGCTTCAACCACTTTTTTGCTATTACCAATAAAAATTTGGTCACCAACAATGATCACTGGTCGTTTTAAAAAAGTGTATTGTTCTAAAATCAACGCTTTAAAATCGTCTTCAGAAAGGTTTTGTTCTTTAAGGTTACGTTCTCGGTATAAAACAGCTCTTTTGCTGAATAGCGCTTCATAGCTGTTAGAAAGCTTATGCATTTCTTCAAGTTGAGAAGTGGTTATAGGTTCTGTTTTTATGTCTTGAAGTTTAAAATCAGAAAGAGGTTGCAATTCTTTAATGATACGTTGGCAAGTAGAACAAGTGCTTAAGTGATATATTTTTTTCATGGGTATGATTTGTAAGGAAGATGCTTTTTAGTCTTTCCGAAAGTAAAACACCTTTGTTTGATGTATACTTTGGAAATACAAAGAAACCTAAATATCATTAATTGTGCTATTTTTACCAAGTATAAAATGTGAAATGATGACTGAGAATTTATTTGGTATAATGTTACAAAATCGTAAAAATTTGCATACGATATTAACAGAGACTCCTAAAGAAAAACTGCTTCAAATACCTGAAGGATTCAATAACAATGTTTATTGGAATATAGCTCATACGGTAGCAACGCAACAACTTCTTATCTACAAGTTAAGTGGTTTGCAAATGCGAATTCCAAATGAGCTGGTGGCAAAGTTCGCGAAAGGTACAGTGCCAGATGGTACAGCAACCGAAGAAGAGATGATGGTGGTAGCAGATTTTTTAATTTCTACGGCAGAATGGCTTGTTGAAGATTACAATACGGCACTTTTTCAAACATTTAACGAGTATACCACAAGTGCACGAGTTACGCTTAAAAATGTTGATGATGCAATAGTATTTAATTTGTTGCACGAAGGGTTACACCTTGGGCAGATTAGTCTTTTGTTAAAACAATTGTCTTAAGTTTTACTCGGGTACTTTAAAAAAGTATTTGCTTCTTCATAAGGTATGGTCAATATAATTGGACCATCTGCAAAAGATGCTATTTCGTACGGTTCATAAAATAGGAGTAGTCCGTTTTCTGTATACCCCATATTATCGGGTAAATAAAAACGCTCTGTTTCGAACATAAAACCGGTATCGTTTATAGAACCTTCTGTGGGTATGCTTTCTTGTTTTCTGAAAAGTGTTTCGGCATACGTTTTAAAATCGTCTAAGCTGTTAAACAAATCTTCTTGGTATAACTCTTTACCGCTAATTTTATCAAAGTTGAGAAATCGGTTGGTGCCGTAGCCATGAGCGCCACCCGTATAAATGTAAGATGCTAGTTTAATGGTGATGATACTGTCGTTTTCAAAAGTGATATTTCCTTCAACAGTAGCTTCCCAAGGCATGGATTCTTCTGGAAATTTTCCGTTTAACTCTTTGTAATCATCTAGAAACGCTTCTTTTGCTTCTTCAAGATTTTGAGCATTACTTTCCTCATCAAAATTCAGTAATGCTATAATTTCACCTTCTAAGGCATTGTTAATGGTTTTGCTAAGTTTTGTTGCTCCGTTCGCTTTTGGAATTTCTATACGTACAGACGTACAATTCTCACAAGAATCCGTAGTGATGGTTAACGGTTCAAAAGAAACAGAATTCTTGTTATTACAGGCAAAAAATAAAAAACAAAGGAGTAGGCAGGTAAGCTTAGATTTCATGGAGAGATTAGATTTAATGTAAAAATACAGCTTCATTGTATTCCCCGAAAGATAACTATACATTTGTGTAGTAAATACTTAATTATGGCTTCTAAAAACTCAAAATTTAATACCAAGACCATACATGGAGGTCAGCAACCAGATGAGGCTTATGGAGCGGTTATGCCACCAATTTATCAAACATCAACTTATGCACAAACTACACCAGGAGGACATAAGGGGTATCAATATTCTAGAAGTGCCAACCCAACCAGAACAGCTTTAGAAAATTCATTGGCAAGTATTGAAGGGGGAGCATATGGTTTAGCTTTTGGTAGTGGCATTGCGGCAATAGATGCGGTCATTAAATTATTGGCGCCGGGAGATGAAGTAATTTCTACAAATGACCTTTATGGAGGAACGTATAGAATATTCAAAAAGATTTTTGAAAAATTTGGTATTGTTTTTCATTTTGTAGGTATGCAAGGAACAAATGCCGTGCGAAAACAAATAAATTCAAGGACAAAATTAATTTGGGTAGAAACACCAACTAACCCAATGATGAATATTATAGATATTAAAGCGATAGCTGCTTTAACTGTGAATACTGAAATTTTGCTGGCGGTAGATAATACATTTGCTACCCCATATTTACAAAAGCCTTTAGAATTGGGTGCAGATATAGTTATGCATTCCGCTACCAAATATCTTGGTGGTCATAGCGATACCGTTGTTGGGGCTTTAGTGGTAAAAGATAAAGAATTGGCAGAAAAGCTCTATTTCATACAAAACGCAAGTGGTGCCGTTTGTGGGCCTATGGATAGTTTTTTGGTTTTACGAGGAATAAAAACGCTGCATGTACGTATGCAACGACATTGTGAAAATGGAAAAGCAATAGCAGAATATCTTAAAAACAATCCTAAAATTGAAAAAGTATACTGGCCAGGTTTTGAGGATCACCCTAATCATCTTATCGCAAAGGAACAGATGAAAGATTTTGGAGGTATGATTTCATTTGTGCCTAAAGGAGGTAGTTATGAAGATGCGATTAAGATTGTAGAAAAGTTACAGGTATTTACGTTAGCAGAGTCTTTAGGTGGCGTAGAAAGTCTGGCCGGTCACCCCGCAAGTATGACCCATGCAAGTATTCCAAAAGAAGAACGACTTAGTAGTGGTGTGGTTGATGCTTTGATAAGATTAAGTGTTGGTATTGAAGATGTTGATGATTTAATTAAAGATATAGAACAAGCGATAGGATAATGCCCTAAATGTTAAATTAAATGTAGCAAGTATAGGTAGTTTGTTGTCAAAACAACAATTTTTATCGAATTTTAAAAAAATAAGCAATCAAATTACACAAATAGCATAATTTTGACGTTATATTTTGAAATCAATAATTTAAATAAGTTTAAATAGCTTTATGGAGAATAAAATAAAAGCATTTATGGACGAGGTTATTTCCAGAAATGGACATGAGCCAGAATTCATTCAAGCGGTGCAAGAAGTTGCAGAAACAGTTATACCATATATTGCAAGTCAAGACATATATAATGGTAAGAACATTCTTTTAAGAATGGTTGAGCCAGAGCGTTTAATTTCTTTTAGAGTTGCTTGGGTAGACGATGATGGTGAAATTCACGTTAACCGAGGTTATAGAATTCAAATGAATTCTGCTATTGGACCATATAAAGGTGGTTTACGTTTTCACCCTACCGTAAATGCAAGTATCTTAAAATTCTTGGCTTTTGAGCAAGTATTTAAGAACAGTCTTACAACATTGCCAATGGGTGGTGGTAAAGGTGGTTCTGATTTTGATCCTAAAGGAAAATCTGATGATGAGGTAATGCGTTTTTGCCATGCCTTCATGTTAGAATTAAATAGACATATTGGTCCAAATACAGATGTGCCTGCTGGTGATATTGGTGTTGGTGCTCGTGAAATAGGATTCCTTTTTGGTATGTACAAGAAGATTAGAAATGAGTTTACCGGTGTATTAACTGGTAAAGGACTTTCTTGGGGTGGTTCCAAAATTAGACCAGAAGCAACAGGTTATGGTACCGTATATTTTGCACAAAGTATGTTGAAGACCAAAAACGAAAGTTTTGATGGTAAGACGGTAGTAATTTCTGGATCAGGAAATGTTGCACAGTACGCTGCTGAAAAAGCAATTTTATTAGGTGCAAAAGTGGTAACACTTTCAGATTCTAGTGGTTACATCTACGACAAAGATGGTATCAATGATGAGAAGCTTGCTTTTGTAATGGACCTTAAGAATAATAGAAGAGGTCGTATTTCTGAATATGCAGATAAATATTCATCTGCAGAATTTCATAAAGGTAAAACTCCGTGGGATGTAAAATGTGATATTGCATTACCATGTGCTACTCAAAACGAATTGAATCAACAAGATGCTAAAAATCTATTGAAGAATGGTTGTATGTGTGTTGCAGAAGGCGCAAATATGCCTTGTAATACCGATGCTGTTCATGAATTCAATAACGCAAAAATATTGTTTGCACCTGGTAAAGCTTCAAACGCTGGTGGTGTAGCAACATCTGGATTGGAAATGTCTCAGAATTCATTAAGAATTAGCTGGACACGTGAAGAAGTAGATGAGCGTTTAAAAGATATTATGGAAGATATTCATGATTCTTGTATTGAATTCGGTAAAGAAGAAGATGGTTTCTGTAACTACGTAAAAGGAGCTAACATTGCTGGTTTTGTTAAGGTTGCAGACGCAATGCTTGCACAAGGGGTAATCTAGAAATTAGATTAGCTAAAGCACACAAATTTGTAATGCGAGGTTCTGTAGTAGAGCCTCGCATTTTTTTATACCTTTTCATTACCAAACTTCAATCAACTATCTTTGTTGAAACAGATGTTATAATATGCAGGTAACCACAAAGGCGATAGTATTTTCTGCACTAAAATATGGGGATACAAGCCTAATTGTAAAAGCCTTTACAGCATCTGACGGAATTAAATCTTATCTATTACGTGGTGTGTTGTCTTCTAAAAAAGGGAAATTGAAGACTGCTTATTTTCAGCCTTTAACTCAGCTAGAGATTGTAGCCAATCACAAAAACAAGGGTACTTTAGAAACACTGAAAGAAGCAAAGGTATTCTATCATTACCAAACATTATATGCAGATATGGCTAAAAACGCCATGACCCTGTTCTTGGCAGAGCTATTGAGCAATAGTATTCGTGAGGAGGAAATGAACGAAGATTTGTTTCATTTTCTAGAAGCATCATTACAATGGTTGGATATACACAAAGATGTTGCTAATTTTCATCTCTATTTTATGCTGTCATTGACACGGTATTTAGGTTTTTACCCAGATGTATATCAGATAGATAGGCCTTATTTTGATTTGTTAGAAGGTGAATTTGCTGCAGTGGAATCATTGAATCCTATGTTGAGAGGCGAAAATATTTATTATTTCAAGACCTTATTGGGCACAAATTTTGATGCAATGCATACCGTAAAGATGAAAAAAGCCAATCGCCAAGAATTACTAAAATCCCTAATACTTTATTTTGAATTGCATTTACAGGGGTTTAGGAAACCAAAGTCGCTTGCCGTTTTAAATGAAGTTTTCAATACATATGTATAAGTATTTATTTATAGCACTTTTTTTATGTTGTTGTCTTGGAAATGCTCAAGAAATTGTCGTTTTAGATGCCGATAATGGAGAAGAGATTTCTAATGTTGCCGTATACAATAAAGACAAATCTAAGATTGCATTATCAAATTTTGATGGGGTTTTTGATGCTTCTGTATTTATGGGCAAAGAGCGCATCACCTTAAAACATATTGGGTATCAAGAATTTAAAACCACAAAAATACAACTGTTAAGGCAAGGAAAAAGAGCTTACTTGATAATGAAGGCTCAACAATTAGATGAAGTGGTAATGTCGGTTTCTAAATGGGAACAGCAAAAGAGAGATATCCCAAACAGAATAATCTCTCTAGATGCCAGGTCTATCGCCTTTTCAACACCTCAGACTTCTGCAGATTTGCTTCAAAATAGTGGTAAGGTCTTTGTGCAAAAAAGTCAAATGGGCGGTGGTAGTCCAATGATACGTGGTTTTGCTACTAATAGGTTATTATTGTCGGTAGATGGAGTAAGAATGAACAATGCCATATTTAGAGGAGGTAATGTCCAAAATGTAATATCTATAGACCCTTTTACCATTAAAAATACAGAGGTCATATTTGGACCGGGTTCCGTTATTTATGGAAGCGATGCCATTGGAGGTGTGATGAATTTTTACACTAAAAAACCAATATTATCTGAGAATGATAGTCTCTTAGTGCATGGTAATGCCAATTATAGGTTTGCATCGGCAAACATGGAAAATACGCTTCATGCAGATATTAATTTAGGAAAAAAAACATGGTCTTCGCTAACTAGTGTGACCTATAATAATTTTCAAGATTTAAGAATGGGATCACACGGTCCAGATTCTTATTTAAGAAATACATACGTGCAAACTGTAAATGGTATTGATGAGTTGGTAGTAAATGATTCTCCTAAAAAGCAAGTGCCAACGGGGTATGATCAACTGAATTTAATGCAAAAATTTCTGTATAAGCCTAATGCGAAATGGGATTTAAACTTAGGGGCATATTATACTGAAACGTCAGACTATTCTAGATATGATAGGTTGATAAGGCCATCAAGCGATGGTTTGGGTTTGCGTTCAGCAGAATGGTACTATGGTCCTCAAAAATGGTTTATGGGTAATGCCCAAGTACAGAAAAAAGGAAACGGAAAAGTTTTTGATGGTTTAAAGTTAGGTTTAGCATATCAGCATTTTGAGGAAAGCAGAATTAATAGGGATTTTCAAGATGAGATAAGAAATTCTACAAAAGAAAAAGTAGATGCTGTAAACTTTAATATGGACTTTGAGAATAAGAAAATTGGAGATTTTAAGCTATATTATGGTACAGAGTATATTTATAACAAGGTAAGGTCTACAGGAAATGACTTTAATATTGTAACTGAGGAAAAAACAAATGCGGCTTCCAGATATCCAGATGGTTCAACTTGGCAAAGTTTGGCAGGTTATGTAAATGGGGAATACAAAGCAAAACCTAATTTCACGATTATGTCCGGCTTAAGGTATAGCCATGTTTGGGTAGATGCGGTATTTGATGATACTTTCTATGATTTTCCTTTTGAGACAGCAGATTTAAGTACCGGCGCATTAACTGGGAGTTTGGGCTTTAGCTGGTTTCCAAGAGCTAATCTGCAAGTCACTTTAAATGGATCTACAGGTTTTAGAGCACCTAACATAGATGATGTAGGTAAGATATTTGATTCTGAACCGGGATCAGTAGTAGTGCCAAATCCAGATTTGGAACCTGAATATGCTTATAATGCTGAAATTGGGGTTCAGCGTAATATTAATGATAAGATAATTTTAAAAGGAACGGCGTATTACACTTATTTGGTAGATGCTTTGGTGAGAAGAGATTTTAGTTATAACGGCATTTCTGAAATAGAGTATGGTGGTGAATTAAGTAATGTACAGGCAATTCAAAATGCGGCTAAAGCCTATGTCTATGGTTTTGAATTTGGATTGGAGGCTTATTTGACCGAGCAGTGGTCATTATCGTCTAACTTAACATTGACAGAGGGCGTTGAAGAGGAAGATGATGGGTCTGACACTCCTGCACGTCATGCGGCACCAACGTTTGGTGATTTTCATGTGGTATGGAAAAATCAACGTTTACGAACAGATGTATTCTTGAATTATAACGGAGAGATAGCAAACGAAGATTTGGCGGTATCAGAACAAGCTAAAGAATATATATATGCAGTAGATGAAAACGGTAATCCGTTTTCTCCATCTTGGTATACTTTAAATTTTCGTTCTCAATATGATGTTACCAATAATTTTAAGGTCACTACCAGTCTAGAAAATATAACCGATCAGCGGTATAGAACCTATTCATCTGGTATAGTGGCGCCAGGTATAAATATTATTCTTGGAGTAGGATATCATTTTTAAACAAAAAAAAGACCCGCTATTAACGGGTCTTTTAATATTATAAAAAATGGTTGTTAGTGTTTAACCGCATTTTTTACATCTTCAGCTTTTTGAGCAGCTTTGTCAGCTGCACTATTAGCAGCATCTTTTACATCGTTACCTGCATCTTTTACAGCGTCCATACCATCTTGACCCGCTTTCTTAGCAGCATCCATAGTATCTTCACCTGCTTTTTTAGCGGCATCCATACCTTCTTGACCAGCTTCTTTTACTGAGTCAGCAGCATCACCAGCAGCATCCATTGCTCCTTCGCCAGCTTCTTTAGCTGCATCCATTGCACCTTCGCCAGCTTCTTTTAAATCTTCACCAGCATTTTCCAATGCAGCTCCAGCCTCTTCCGTTGCAGATTTTGCTTTATCGGCTGCATCTCTACATGAAACTGACATACTAAGTGCTAAAATTGCTAGTGATCCTAAAATTACTTTTTTCATTTGTGTAAACTTATAATGGTTAATTGTTCGTGGTAATATACGTAGAAATTTAACTTTTGGATGTTTATGCCATTAAAAAAGCCATTAATACATGGCTTATAGGTATTTCAGTACACTCAATACACTCCTTTTTGATCAAAATTTTATAATTTTGCAGCCTTTTAAACCCAGTACTATAAGCATTTTGTATGAAGTTCACAGAATATCAAGGATTGAATTTACCAAAGGTCGCAGAAGAAATACTTGACTACTGGTCAAAGAATGCCATTTTTGAAAAAAGTATATCTACTCGTGAGGGTAAAGATAGTTATGTATTCTATGAAGGTCCGCCATCAGCAAATGGTATGCCGGGTATTCATCATGTAATGGCTAGAACCATTAAAGATATCTTTCCGCGGTACAAAACCATGAAGGGTTTTCAAGTAAAGCGTAAAGCAGGTTGGGATACTCATGGTCTTCCTATTGAATTGGGTGTTGAAAAAGAATTGGGTATTACCAAAGAGGATATCGGAGTTAAAATTTCGGTTGAAGAATATAATGCTGCTTGTAAAAAAGCGGTAATGAGGTATACCGATGTTTGGAATTCTATGACTGAACAAGTTGGGTATTGGGTAGATATGGAAGATCCATATATCACATACAAATCCAAATACATGGAGACGGTATGGTGGTTGCTAAAACAAATTTATTCTAAAGATTTAATTTATAAGGGATATACCATACAACCATATTCCCCAAAAGCTGGTACAGGATTAAGTTCTCATGAGTTAAATCAGCCAGGTACATACCAAGATGTTACAGATACTACGGTAACCGCTCAGTTTAAAGCGGTAGAAGAAACATTACCGGATTTCTTGCAGAATGAAGGCACCGTTTACTTTTTGGCTTGGACAACCACTCCTTGGACTTTACCGTCTAATACGGCATTGACCGTAGGTTCTAAAATTGATTATGTATTGGTTGAATCTTACAATCAGTACACTTTTGAGCCTATGAATGTAGTGCTTGCCAAGAATTTGGTAGGGAAACAATTCTCAGGTAAATTTAAAGAAGTATCTGAAAAATCAGATTTGTTAGAATATAAGTCTGGCGATAAAAAAATTCCTTTCTATGTTGTAAAGGAATTTAAAGGAAAAGATTTATTAGGGATTAGGTATGAGCAGTTAATGGATTATGTACTGCCCTATGAAAATGCAGAAAACGCTTTTAGAATAATTGCAGGTGATTTTGTAACTACAGAAGATGGTACAGGTATTGTTCATACCGCGCCAACTTTTGGTGCAGATGATGCTTTTGTTGCCAAGCAGGCAGTTCCAGAAATTCCGCCAATGTTGGTGTTAGATGAAAATGCAAATTTGGTTCCTTTGGTTGATTTGCAAGGAAAGTTCAGACCTGAGTTGAAAGAATTGGGAGGAAAGTATGTTAAGAATGAATACTATGATGATGGTGAAGCTCCAGAGCGTTCTATAGATGTTGAAATTGCCATTAAATTAAAAGAAGAGAATAAAGCTTTTAAGGTAGAGAAGTATGTGCACAGTTACCCTAACTGTTGGCGTACGGATAAACCAATATTATATTATCCGTTAGATTCTTGGTTCATTAAAGTGACGGATGTAAAGGATAAAATGTTTGAATTGAACCAAACCATAAACTGGAAACCAAAAGCAACTGGTGAAGGTAGATTTGGTAATTGGTTGGCAAACGCTAATGATTGGAACCTTTCTAGATCGCGTTATTGGGGTATTCCATTACCAATTTGGAGAACAGAAGACGGTAAAGAAGAAATTATCATTGGTTCTGTAGCCGAGCTAAAGTCAGAAATGGCTAAGGCAGTTGAAGCGGGGGTGTTGGAAAAAGATATTTATGCGGACTTCATTGTTGATGATATGTCTGATGAAAACTATGATAAAATAGATCTACATAAAAATATTGTTGATCAAATTACTTTAGTTTCGGCATCAGGAAAACCAATGAAACGTGAGAGTGACCTTATCGATGTTTGGTTCGATAGTGGTTCTATGCCTTACGCCCAATGGCATTATCCGTTTGAAAATAAAGAGCTGATAGATGAGGGTAAAACATTTCCTGCAGATTTCATAGCGGAAGGCGTTGATCAAACACGTGGTTGGTTCTATACCTTGCATGCAATTGCAACTATGGTCTTTGATTCTGTTGCATATAAAAATGTAGTTTCTAATGGACTCGTTTTAGATAAGGACGGTAAGAAAATGTCTAAACGTTTAGGCAATGCCGTTGACCCTTTTGAAACGATGAACGAGCATGGTGCTGATGCAACGCGTTGGTATATGATCAGCAATGCCAACCCTTGGGATAACCTAAAGTTTGATACTGAAGGTATAGCCGAGGTGAAACGTAAATTCTTTGGAACCTTATATAATACCTATTCATTTTTTGGTTTGTATGCTAACCTAGATGAGTTTACGTATTCAGAAGAAGATGTACCAATGGAACAGCGAACAGAAATTGATCGTTGGATTCTTTCTGAATTAAATTCACTGATAAAGGTTGTAGATAGTGCTTATGCCGAGTATGAGCCAACACGGGCTGCTAGGGCAATAGCAGAATTTGTTCAAGAGAACCTAAGTAACTGGTATGTTCGTTTATGTAGAAGGCGTTTCTGGAAAGGCGAGTATGCTACAGATAAAATTGCGGCTTATCAAACTCTTTACACTTGTTTAGATGTTGTAGCCAAACTCTCTGCGCCAATTGCACCGTTTTTTATGGACCGTTTATATTTAGATTTAAATAAAGCTACCGTAAAAAATGGTTTTGAAAGTGTGCATTTGGCAGATTTTCCTGTGGCAGATGAGTCTCTAATTGATGAAAGCTTAGAGGTGAAGATGCACAAAGCGCAAGTAATATCATCTTTGGTGTTATCCATTCGTCAGAAAGAGAAGATAAAAGTGCGTCAACCTTTGCAAAAAATTATGATTCCTGTGCTAGATAACAAGGATAAGGAAGAAATTGAAGCAGTTTCAGAATTAATTAAATCTGAAGTTAACGTTAAGGAAATTCAGTTGCTAGATGATGCATCTGGTATATTAGTAAAACGTATTAAGCCTAATTTCAAGACCTTAGGTCCAAAATTTGGTAAAGAAATGAAACAAATTGCTCAAGTTGTTAATGGTTTTGGTCAAAATGATATCCAAAAAATTGAGCAGGATGGCGAATTAACAATTGAATTAGAAAATAAAAGTATTACTTTACAGTTACAGGATGTAGAAATCTCTTCTCAGGATATAGAAGGTTGGATGGTAGCAACCTCTGGTAAATTAACTGTTGCTCTAGATGTAACAATTAATGAAGAGTTGAGAAATGAAGGAGTTGCAAGAGAGTTGGTGAACAGAATTCAAAATATTAGAAAAGATTCTGGTTTTGAAGTAACTGATAAAATTGCAATTGAAATATTGAAAGATGGTTTTGTTGAAGTTGCTGTAGAAAATAATGTAGATTATATTAAAGCAGAAACATTAACGGCTAAACTAAACTTTGTAGAAAAGTTGGAAAAAGGCATAGATATTGCTTTTGACGAGGTGAACACTAAATTGTTTATTGAAAAACATTAAAATATGGCAGAAGATTTAAAAGTAAGGTATTCTGACAAAGATTTGGCAGAATTCAAAGTATTGATCGAAGAAAAGATAGAAAAGGCTAAAAGCCATTTAGAGCTATTGAAAAGTGCTTATATGAACGATGGTAATAATGGTACCGATGATACGTCGCCTACCTTTAAAGCTTTTGAGGAGGGTTCAGAGACTATGAGCAAAGAAGCGAATACACAGTTGGCTATTAGGCAAGAAAAGTTTATTCGTGATCTTAAAAATGCCATGTTGCGTATAGAAAATAAAACCTTTGGCATATGCCGTGTAACAGGTAAGTTGATTAATAAAGAGCGATTAAAACTTGTACCACATGCTACTTTAAGCATTGAAGCTAAGAATATGCAATCATAATTTAAACGCCTTTAGGGGCGTTTTTTAATAGCCTTTATTTTGAGAGTTTCCCTATTATGTTTCATGTTTTTACTTTGTTTTGGGCTAAGTGCTCAGAAGAAGATGTATAGAAATATATTAGCAGGTCATATTAGTTTGATTCAGGTCGATGCTACTAATTGTTTTGTTGTTGAGGTGAATACAAGTAAAGGTGATGAAATTAGTATTGAAGCCGAGATGGAAGGTGAATATAGTAAAGATTTGGAATTAGAAGTTTCAACGAATGGATCCACGCTAATTGTTGACACGGGCTTTGCTCCTAATTTTAAAAATCCAAATGATAAATTAAGTGCCCACAAAGTAGTTTCCATCTTATTAAGATTAACCGTACCTTCTTATAAGAATTTAGATATCTATGGTACAAATGTCAGGGTGGTTTTAGATGGTAATTATAACGAACTACAAGTGTCCTTGGCTGATGGTACATGTGTACTGAACAGTGTTGTAGGTGATGCGGACATAAAAACTCAAAGTGGGAATATTAAAGTATATTCAACAGCGGCTGCTATTGATGCTACTAGTAAATACGGAGCGGTTTCTATCAACAGAATACCAGCAGGAAATTCATCTTTTAAACTACAAACCGTAACCGGAAATATAGATCTCTTTAAAACCGAATAATATTTATATTTTTGCGCTCATTGATGAAAGCCCATGAACATTAAAAAATCTGTACTATTTATTCTATTGATATTGATTATTGATCAATGGAGTAAGATTTATATAAAAACCCATTTTGTTTTGGGTGAATCTGTTGAAGTATTTAGCTGGTTTAAAATTCTATTTATTGAAAATGAAGGTGCTGCTTGGGGTGCAAAACTAAGTGATGTGTTGCCTATTTCAGATAATATAGGGAAGTTGGTACTTACCGTGTTTAGGTTGTTTGCCATTTTTGGTATTGGATATTGGCTTTTTGATGTCATTAAAAAGAAAGCATCAAATACTTTAATTTGGGCGGTTTCTCTAATATTTGCAGGAGCATTGGGTAATATTTTGGACTCCGTTTTTTACGGAGCTATTTTCAATGAAAGTTATAATGAGGTTGCAACGCTATTTTCCCATGAGCCTTACGGTAAGCTATTTTATGGTAAGGTAGTAGATATGTTATACTTTCCTATGGTAGATTCTACTTGGCCATCTTGGATGCCTATGGTAGGCGGTCAGAATTTTAGATTCTTCGAGCCTGTATTTAATATTGCGGATACGGCAATAAGCACAGGCGTTGGTATATTATTGGTTTTTAATAAAAGAGCTTTTAATAAAGAAGAAGAATTGTCAACAGAAGAAAATGAGGCACTTCAAAATCAAGAGATCTTAAAGGAGTAGACTTTATTTGGTGTAATACAATAGTCTAAAGGTATATCTGTAGCATCTACATCTTCGATATTGCTTTCGGCTTCAAAAAATGATAAACCAATTTTAATAACGTCATCTTTACATTCACTTAGAAAACGATCATAGTATCCTTTCCCATATCCTATTCTATTTCCTAGCTCGTCAAAAGCTAAAAGCGGAATAAAAACGACATCTAATTTATTTGGTGCTATAGTAATACCATCTACGGGTTCAGGTATGTTTAAGCTATTGGTAGTGAATTTGGTGTTATCGGTAAGAAGGTAATGTTCTAAAGTGGTATCCGTAATAATTTTAGGTACAATGACATTTTTGTCTAGACCTAAAAGTATTGAAATAATACCTTCTGTGTCTATCTCGACTTTTTGTACTATAGGTAAAAAAATATGAAAATATTGATTCTCCCAAATAGGTAATTTTAAGACAGAATTCGCAACTGCAATACTTTGTGAAGATACTTGAGCGGGTGTTAGGGAACTACGAAGTTTTAAATATGTTATGCGTAAATCTTTCTTCAACATAGTGAAGTGATTTTAACATATTGATATTTCAATTTATTCCTTACCTGCAACGGCAAAAAATACTTTAAAAAATAACATTAAAATAAGGTATGTTCCTAATGTGATGATATAACTATCCATAATCTAGAATTTGTAAATGAGCCAATAATTGTTGTTGTTGAGTTAAAAATAGGTAAAATAATTAACACAACATCTTTGAAATGCACTTTTTAATCGTTGAAATACACTTTTTTATAATAAAATTAACAATTTCATTCATATAACGAAACATGTATACTTTTAATTGCTTGTAAATCAAAGTTTTAAATATTTAGGTGTTTTTTAAATTATTAATAATACAATATGAGCACCTATGTATTGTCTAGATAAAAATTTGTAAGACGATAAAATATCATATTCATAATTTATGATTAAGGGTTATCTATAGAATTATCCATGAAGACATATTTTAAAATGGCATTAATAGACTAATTTAGTAGTATTAAATTATGACAGAAATTCCTATAAAAATACAGTTGAGTGCATTGCCTTCGAGTCCGGGGGTATATCAGTTCTATGACAGCAATGACGGTATATTATATGTAGGTAAGGCGAAGAATTTAAAAAAACGGGTTTCATCATATTTCAATAAAAATCATGAATATGGCAAAACGAGGGTTTTGGTTAAAAAGATACGTTCTATAAAACATATAGTAGTGCCAACGGAGTCAGATGCGCTGTTGTTAGAGAATAATTTGATAAAGGAGTTAAGGCCTCGGTATAACGTATTGTTGAAAGATGATAAAACCTATCCTTGGTTATGCCTTAAAAATGAAAGGTTCCCAAGATTATTTCCAACCAGGAGAGTAATCAAAGATGGGTCAGAATATTTTGGTCCGTACACTAGTATGAAAACGGTACGGGTACTGTTAGATTTAATCAAGAGTGTTTATCCGTTAAGAACCTGTAATTATGATTTGTCTGCAGAGAAAATTAAAGCAGGAAAATATAAAGTGTGCTTAGAATACCATTTGGGTAATTGTAAAGGACCATGTGAGGGGTATCAATCTATAACGGAGTATGACAGGCAAATAGATGATATACGTGAAATTGTAAAGGGTAATTTTAAATCTTCAATAACTTATTTCAAAAGTCAAATGAAAGCATTGGCGGAAGAAATGAAGTTTGAAGAAGCTCAAGAGATAAAGGACAAGATAGATGTTCTAGAGAATTATCAGGTGAAATCAACTATTGTTAATCCTAAAATTAGCAACGTTGATGTGTTTAGTATAATATCCGATAATGCTTTTGCTTATGTGAATTTTCTTCAGTTGTCACATGGATCTATAATAAGGTCACACACAATGGAGATTAAGAAAAAGCTTGAAGAGAAAGATGAAGATTTGCTTGAGTTGGCTATTGTGGAAATTAGAGATCGATTTAAATCAGATTCTAAAGAGCTTTATGTGCCTTTTGATATTGCCGTTTCGCCTGGTTTGAAAGTTACGGTACCGAAATTGGGCGATAAAAAGCGGATTCTAGACTTGTCTGAGCGTAATGCAAAATTCTTTAGGCAAGAACGTTTTAATCAAATTAAGATTATTGACCCTGATCGCCATACGAATAGGATAATGGCGCAAATGAAAAAAGATATTCGTTTATCTGCTGAGCCTAGACATATAGAATGTTTTGATAACAGTAATATTCAGGGGAGTAATCCTGTAGCAGCATGTGTAGTGTTTAGGGACGGTAAGCCATCAAAAAAAGAGTATAGACATTATAATATAAAAACAGTTACGGGTCCAGATGATTTTGCGTCAATGGAAGAAGTGGTGTACCGTAGGTATAAAAGACTGCAAGAAGAACTGCAGCCATTACCACAGTTAATTGTAATTGATGGTGGTAAAGGTCAGTTATCATCGGCTTTAAAAAGTTTAGATCTATTAGGGTTGAGAGGTAAAATTGCTATTATTGGTATAGCAAAAAGATTAGAGGAAATTTATTTTCCAGAAGACCCAATACCGTTATATTTAGATAAGAAGTCCGAGAGTCTTAAAATAATTCAATATTTAAGAAATGAAGCCCATAGATTTGGTATTACATTTCACAGAAACAAAAGAAGTAAAGGAGCAATTAATTCTGAATTGGAAGGTATTGATGGTGTTGGTGAAAAAACGGCGCAACAATTATTGAAGAAATTTAAATCGGTTAAACGCATAAAAGAAGCTACTGTAGAAAGTCTAAGTGAAGAAGTAGGTGTTTCAAAAGCAAAGAAGATATATGAATCTTTTCGTAAAGAATAATTTTAGTAAAATACCAATGGTATTTTCGGTACTCTTATTAAGTGCCGGTTCTTTGGTTGCTCAAAATAAAGAGGAACAGAAAAAACCTAAAATTGGCTTAGTATTAAGCGGTGGTGGTGCAAAAGGAATGGCGCATATAGGTGCGTTAAAAGTTATTGAAGAGGCTGGTGTTGAGATAGATTATATTGGTGGTTCAAGTATGGGGGCTATAGTTGGGGCAATGTATGCGGCTGGTTACACGGCCAATGAATTGGATTCTTTGTTCAAAGCAACTAATATAGGGTCATTGATTCAGGACAATTTACCCAGAAGTGCCAAAACTTTTTATGAAAAAGAAGATTCTGAGCGTTATGCATTGACATTGCCATTCAAGAATTTTAAGGTGACAGTGCCTCCTGCAATTTCTGGAGGTCAAAATATATATAATGAATTTGTAAGACTGTTGTATCATGTTAAGGATATTGATGATTTTAATGCGCTGCCAACGCCGTTTGTGTGTATTGCGACTGATATTGAAACAGGTAAACAAGTGATTTTAGATTCAGGCTACTTGCCAGAAGCTATTTTGGCAAGCGGAACCTTGCCGTCCCTTTTTGAGCCTACGGTAATTAACGATAAAGTATTAATTGATGGCGGGGTGGTCAATAATTACCCAATAGATGAAGTTAGGGCAATGGGAGCTGATATAATTATTGGTGTAGATGTTCAGCACGATTTGTCTGATCGCGATGCGTTGTTGTCTGCGACAGAAATTTTGTTGCAGATTAATAATTATAGAACCGTTGCTGATATGGAAGTAAAGTCTAAAAAGACAGATATCTATATAAAACCGAATATTGAAGAATATTCAGTAATAGATTTCAATAGACTGGGAGAGATTGTTAAAACGGGCGAAGATGCTGCAAATTTAAAAATAGAGGAACTTAAAGAATTGACAACGGGTTATAGAAAAAATGAAAATACAATATCCGTAATAGAAGCAGATGAGCAGTTGACTGTTAATAGGTTGTTAATAGATGGTAATACCGATCATACTAGGGGGTATGTAAAAGGTAAGTTGAGGTTTAGTCTTGACGAACCTATTAATTTTAAGAAGCTACAGCAAGGTATCAGTAATTTATCTGCTACAGGTAATTTTAGGACAATCAAGTACAAGTTGTTAAATAACATGAATGGAGGTGAAGACTTAATTTTACCGCTTAATGAAACTAAAAACACATCTTTTTTGCGATTAGGCGCTCATTTTGATGATTTATATAAAAGTGCAGCGCTTATAAATATTACAAAAAAGAGAATATTGTCAAAAGATGATGTAGCCTCTTTTGATTTTATATTAGGTGATAACTTAAGGTATAATTTTGAGTATTATGTTGATAAAGGTACCTATTGGAGTTTTGGGATCAATTCTAGATTCAATGATTTTGAGCAAGAGATTGATTTTGATTTAATAGAAGGAAATTTTGAAGTAGGTACAGGAACAGCACTTAATAGGATTAATTTAAATGTATCTGACTTTACGCATCAACTTTATATACAGACGGTAGTAAAGGAAGAGTTTGCATTTACCGTTGGGGCTGAGTTTAAGCATTTACAATATAGTACAAGAACATTTGGTGACACTCCAGGTGTTATTACGCCAGGCACTACATCTAGCAATGGTAGAACATATTTTGAGAGAAGTAACTTTATAAGTACGTATGCTTCACTAAAATTAGATACCTACGATGATAAATATTTCCCTTCTAGAGGCTTATATTTTAATGGAGACATGCATTACTATATTCTGTCATCTGACTTCAATGACAATTTTAAAGATTTTTCTGTTTCAAAGGCTCGGTTGGGTATGGCGGTGCCAATAATCAATAAGTTATCTATAAATGTAGAAACAGAAGGAGGATTTAAATTAGGGACATCAAATGTAACATCGTTCGATTTTCTTCTTGGAGGTTATGGTACGGACTTTATTAACAATTTTGTGCCATTTGTAGGGTATGATTTTATTAGTTTACCGGGTAATAGTTTTGTAAAAGCCTATGCTAGATTGGATTATGAAATTTTTAAAAAAAACCATTTACTGTTTAGTGCAAATTTTGCTAATGTGGATGATGATCTTTTTAGAACAGGAGACTGGTTTAAAGCGCCAACATATTCAGGCTATGGAATAGGGTGCGGTTGGGAGTCGTTTTTGGGTCCTATAAACCTTATGTATTCTTGGACACCAGAAATAGATAAGTCTCAATTTTTTGTAAGTATAGGCTATTGGTTCTAATGTTGTCTTACTTGAGATAAGTTTTTAAAAAAGACTATTATCTTCCTTGATTTCTTAATAATTTCCCAATTATTAATTCTAAGTGTGAATAACTGTTAAGGTTATCATTAAAGTAAGTTAAACCGTACTGTGGGTAGAATAATGTGCCTTAAATTTACATCAGCTAAGGGGTGGTTCCCTTACAACTTTAAGTAGTGGTTTTTCATAATTTAAAGTTTGGTTGGTTATTTAGGAAAAGCCCAGTTTTTAAGCTGGGCTTTTTTTATACAACAATACTTTGGAATAAATTTTGTTTAAGATATTGTAATGAAAGTAATCGATAACTATCTATTACTATTTTTACATTAAACTAAGGACTATGAAAAAAATATTCTTACTTACCCTTATCTTAACATATTTTGGTGTCCAAGGTCAAAGTTCTCATTCTGCCTTTAAGACAGGGGAATGGTTAAAGTTTAGAATGCATTATGGATTCTTAAACGCAAGTTTTGCGACCCTGCAGGTAAATTCAACCACACTAGATGATAAACCTGTATATCATGTTGTTGGGCATGGGGAAACTACTGGTGTAGCTAGTTGGTTTTTTAAAGTAGATGATACTTATGAAAGTTATTTTGATAAGAAAGATGGTAAGCCATATAAGTTTGTTCGTAAAATTAATGAAGGTGGTTATACCAAAGATGTAGAGATAAACTTTGACCATAATGCGTCTAATGCAGAACTTAATGATAAGAAAAACAAGAAAAAGCTTAATTTTACATTAGAGAACAATATACAGGATTTAATATCCGCTTTTTATTTTTTAAGGAATAACTATAAAACAGAAGACCTTGAGGTAGGAAAAGCGATTACCCTGAAAATGCTTTATGACGATGATGGTATATTTAACTTTAAACTTAAGTATTTAGGTTTAGAGGTTTTAAATACAAAATATGGTAAAGTAGAATGCTTAAAATTTAGACCTCTAGTTCAATCTGGGCGTGTATTTAAAGAGCAAGAAAGTTTATCGTTATGGGTTTCAAACGATGATAATCGAATTCCTATAAGAATTAAAGCAGATTTAGCCGTAGGTGCTATAAAAGCAGATATTGATGGGTATAATGGTCTTAAGCATCAGTTTAAAATTATAATGGACTAGACCCTAAATGGAAGATAAAGAGAAGATCAAATCCCAAATCTCTAAATTAGAAGAAAAGTACAAAGATTCAGGGCAAGATCTTAGCTCTTATTTAGATGGGCTGTTGCACCAACGTTATCTTACTTATTGGGACTATATTCATCTAGATACATTATTAAGTCTACAAGTACCAAGAACGCATTTTCCAGATGAAGAGATTTTCATCATGTATCATCAAATTACCGAGCTTTATTTTAAGTTGATTTTGCATGAGCAAAAACAATTGGTAGATGATAAAAGCGACAACTTAGATTTTTTTGTTGAAAAAGTTAGAAGGGTCAATAGCTATTATAAAGTTCTAATATCTTCATTCAGTGTAATGATAAAAGGTATGGAGCGTGAGCAGTTTTTACAGTATCGTATGGCATTGTTGCCTGCAAGTGGTTTTCAATCTGCACAATTTAGAATGATTGAGCTGTATGCTACACCTTTAGAAAATTTGGTTCATGTTTCAGAAAGAGCTCAATTTTCATCAGAAACTACTATAGAAGAATTATATGAACATATCTATTGGAAAAAAGGGGCTACGGATATAGAAACTGGAGAAAAAACCTTGACCTTAAAACAGTTTGAGTATCGTTATACGCCTAGACTAATAAGAATAGCAAAACAGGTAGAGAATTCCACAATATATCATAAATACTTAAGTTTACCCAAAGAACAGAGAGAGGACAAAGCTCTGGTGGAAGGGTTAAAGACATTGGATGTAAATGCCAATATAAATTGGCAGTTAATGCACATGGGATCGGCTCATAGATATTTAAGAAAAGACACAGGGGATATTGATGCAACGGGTGGTACCAATTGGAAAGAGTATTTGCCGCCTAGTTTTCAAAAAATCGTTTTTTTTCCAGGATTATATACAGAACAAGAATTAAATAATTGGGGTAAACAATGGGTAGACCATATGCTGAACCCAGATAAATCAAGAGTAGAATAATGCAGAAGTATTGGGGGGTATTATTGGCATTAACAGTAATTGCATCATGCAAAGACGCCGATAATGAGAAGAAAGATATAGCTCAAGATGTAAAGGTCATAGAAGTACCAGAGGTCAATGAGAGATTTGGTTTCAATTTAGATGAATTCAATGTTAAATTTGATACTGTTAGGTATGGAGATAGCTTTGGTGAGTTAATGCAGGATAACAAAGTAGCTTATCCAAAAGTACTGGAGGTTTCAGAGAATTTTAGAGATAGTTTTGATGTACGTAAAATTCGCGTAGGTAAGCCATATACAATTTTACAGTCTAGAGATACTACGGCGCAAGCTCAGGTATTTATTTATGAGAACGATCCAATAAATTATACGGTAGTAGATTTACGAGATAGTGTAAAGGTGTATAAAAATAAAAACAAGGTTAAGTTTGTTCAAAGAGAGGTTTCCGGGGTTATAGAATCTAGTTTGTCTGAAGCCATATTAGATCAAGGCGTAGATTATAATGTTACGCACAATTTAGCAAACGTATATGCTTGGACTATTGATTTTTCTAGATTGCAAAAGAACGATAAGTTCAAGATTGTCTATAATGAGAGATTTATAAACGATACGGTGTATGCCGGTGCAGAGCCAATTGAAGCCGCATATTTTGAGCATAATGGTAAACCTATTTATGCTTTTGCTTATGAAAACGATTCGTTAAGAAGTTTGGTTGATTATTTCGATGAAAATGCAAACAACCTAAGGAGAACTTTTTTAAGAATGCCGGTAGAGTACGGTAGGTTATCATCTAGATATAATCTTAAAAGAAGAATTAAGTATTATGGTTACAAATTGCGCCCACATAAGGGTACGGATTATGCCGCACCTATAGGAACACCAATTATGGCCACTGCAGATGGTACTGTCGTAGAATCAACAAGAAGAGGTGGTAACGGTAAATATGTAAAGATTAGACATAACGGAACGTATTCTACCCAGTATCTTCATATGAAAGCCCAAAAAGTTAAAAAGGGAGAATTTGTGCGTCAAGGAGACGTAATTGGTTGGATCGGTATGACGGGAAATACAGGAGGACCACATGTATGTTATCGTTTCTGGAAAAATGGTAGGCAGGTTGATCCTTTAAAAGAAGAATTACCACAAGCAGAACCTTTGCATGATTCGTTAAAAGAAGAATATTTCGCATATATTTCAACATATAAAGAACAGTTGGATTGTATTATATATCCAAAAGTTTTAATTGAAGAAGAAGACGAGGATTTACTAACACTTAATCAAGAAAATGGCACTAAATAAAATAAACCCACAGCAAACTGATATTTGGAATAAACTAACGGCACATTATGAAGAAACTAAAGGTGAGCATTTAAGAAGTTTGTTTTCTTCGGATGCAAAAAGAGCTGAAAAGTTTACGCTACAGTGGAATGATTTCTTGTTTGATTATTCAAAGAACAGAATCTCTGAAGAGACCATGCAAATGTTGTTCAAGTTAGCGGATGAGGTAAATTTAAAAGGTGCTATCAAAGATTATTTTGGTGGAGATTTAATTAACGAGACGGAAGGTAGAGCAGTACTTCATACTGCATTACGTGCTAAAAAAGATGATGTGGTTTTGGTTGATGGCGAAAATGTAATGCCAGAAATCTATGAAGTAAAAGAGCATATCAAAGAATTTACGGATTCGGTAATCAACGGAGATTTAAAAGGATATACGGGTAAAGCCTTTACAGATGTAGTTAACATAGGTATTGGTGGTTCAGATTTAGGACCGGCAATGGTGACCGAAGCTTTAAAATTTTTTAAGAATCATTTATCTATTCATTTTGTTAGTAATGTAGATGGTGATCATGTTCATGAAGTTTTAAAGACATTAGATCCTGAGACAACGCTGTTTGTGGTAGTTTCTAAAACCTTTACAACTCAAGAAACGTTGAGTAATGCCACTACTATTAAGAAGTGGTTTTTAAATCATGGAACGCAGCAAGATATTGCAAAGCATTTTGCCGCAGTATCTACGAATAGTGAGAAGATTGCTGAATTTGGTATTGATGCTGCAAACGTTTTCCCAATGTGGGATTGGGTAGGTGGTAGATTCTCATTATGGAGCGCAGTAGGTTTAACTATTGCCTTGGCTGTTGGTTATGAAAATTTCGATGCTTTGTTGGAAGGAGCCAATGAAACGGACGTCCATTTTAAGGAAACTGATTTTTCAGAGAACATACCTGTAATAATGGCTTTGGTTAGTGTTTGGTATAATAATTTTTATGGTGCAGAAACAGAAGCCATTATTCCTTATGCACAGTATTTAAGTAGATTCTCTGCTTATTTACAACAAGGTATCATGGAGAGTAATGGTAAGAGCGTAGATAGGGCTGGCAATACAGTTGGTTATGAAACAGGTACTATTATTTGGGGAGAACCGGGTACCAATTCTCAGCATGCTTTTTTTCAATTAATACATCAAGGTACTAAGTTGATACCTACAGATTTTATTGGTTTTAAACATTCCTTGCATGGAGATAAAGATCATCATGATAAGTTGATGGCAAATTATTTTGCCCAAACAGAGGCTTTAATGAATGGTAAAACCAAAGAAGAAGTTGTTAAAGAATTAAAAGAAAAAGATTTATCTGAAGCGGAAATTGATAAGCTTGCGCCGTTCAAGGTTTTTGCGGGTAATAAGCCTACAAATACTATTTTAATTGATAAACTTGCGCCAAAAAGCCTTGGCTCATTGATTGCATTGTACGAGCACAAAATATTTGTACAAGGTATAGTTTGGAATATCTTTAGTTATGACCAATGGGGTGTAGAACTTGGTAAACAGTTGGCCGGTACTATTCTTAACGATATTAAAAATTCAGATATTTCTGATCACGACAGTTCTACATTGCGACTTTTACAATATTTTAAGAAATAATTTTTAATACGATAAAGATTCTTTTAAAAGGATAACTATTTCATTTTCAAGTAAATTATGTAAACTTTTTGGGTATTTTTGAAGAGCTGATTTAACGTTGTCTTAACGTTGGAGGTTTTAAAATATAGGACTTTTGCAGCAAGTTAAAATAACTAACAAATACTCGAAGAAAATGAAAAAAATGTATTTTGCATTAGCGGCATTTTTAATGACCGTAACTGCTTTTTCACAAGGACCAATAACTGGTACTGTATTAGATGGCGACTCAAATAGTCCGTTACCAGGTGCTACGGTAATAGTAAAAGGAACAACAAATGGAACATCAACTGATTTTGATGGAAATTTTACAATTAATGCAAGTGCTGACTCAGGAACTTTAGTAGTTTCTTACATCGGTTTTAATTCAAAACAAATAGCTTTCACCTCAACTGGTAGTATTGGTTCAATAGTATTGGAACCTAATGCAGAGGAATTAGAAGGTGTTGTTGTAACTGGAGTTATTGATATAGCTAAGGATAGAGAAACGCCTGTTGCTGTTTCAACTATTAGAGCTGCTGAAATACAAGAAAAATTAGGGTCTCAGGAATTTCCTGAAATATTAAAATCTACCCCTTCAATTTATGTTACTAAGCAAGGTGGTGGTTTTGGAGATGCACGTATTAATATTCGTGGTTTTGATACTAACAACTCTGCAGTAATGGTTAATGGTGTGCCAGTTAATGACATGGAAAACGGAGCTATTTTTTGGAGTAATTGGGCTGGTTTAAGTGATGTTACTTCTGCTATTCAAGTTCAGAGAGGTCTTGGGTCGTCAAAATTGGCTACATCTTCAGTCGGTGGTACTATTAACGTTGTTACTAAAACTTCTGATCAAAGAGAAGGTGGGTCGGTTTCAACTAGTTTGGGCAATGCAAATTATTTAAAAACAGTAGTGTCTTACAACACAGGATTAATGGACAACGGTCTTTCTGCATCTGTATTATTAGGTAGAACTGCGGGTGATGGTTATGTAGATGGTACAGAGTTTGAAGGTTTTAATTATTTTATTGGTTTAGGGTATAAGCCTAACGAAAAACATGACTTACAATTTATTGTAACGGGTGCGCCTCAACAACACAACCAAAGAAGTTTTGCCCCAAGTTTAAATAGTTATTTACAATTTGGAAGTAATGGAACGGATCCGAACATTAAGTATAATAGCGATTGGGGAATTAGAAATGGTAAGGAAGATACATTCGGAGGCAATTTCTATCACAAACCTGTAATTTCTTTAAACTGGGACTATGCTATTTCTGATAAATCCAAATTTTCAGCAATTGCTTATGCTTCCTTTGGTCGTGGTGGTTCTATTGGTTCTATTGGTAGAATTAATGGAAACCAATCATTCTCTTCTACTTTTCAAACTGCTGACGGTACTATTCGTTTTGATGATATTGTAAGTTACAATGGAGGTCAAAGTGTACCTGATTTTGGAACACAAAGAGAAACTTATACATCTGGCGGGCAGTTGTCTAACCAAGGGCTTTATGTAAATGGAGGTAACAGTTCTTTTGGTTTTGAAGATGATAGTGCTTTCGTTAACGGAGGTGAGAATGGTATTTCTCAAAGATCTTCTGTAAATTCTCATAACTGGTATGGTACTATTTTAAACTTTCATAATGAAGTAAATAGTGAGTGGAGTTTTGATGTTGGGGTAGATGCTAGAAGCTATAAAGGTTATCACTATAGAAGATTAGTAGATTTACTTGGGGCTGATGCTTATGTTGATAATGATAATATAAACAATACATTCCGTACGGTAACTGAAACATATGCACCAACTGCAGGTAATGCATTTAATGTATTTAGTAATATCGATGACGAAGAGAAAATCGACTATTACAATATTGGTTATGTACGTTGGTTAGGTGCTTTTGGTCAATTGGAATATAAAGCGGATAAAATATCTGCCTTTTTACAAGGGGCTTTTTCTAATCAAGGTTTTCAAAGAGAAGATTTATTCAATTATTTAGATTCTGATCCAGAACAAAAAACAGATTGGGTAAACCAAACTGGAGGTAATGTAAAGACTGGTATTAATTACAATATCAACGAAAAGCACAATGTTTTTGCAAACGCAGGTTATTATGTGAAACAACCGTTGTTTGATGCTGTCTTCTTAAATTTTGTTAATGATATTAACCCAGATTTGGAGAATGAGAAAATTTTAGGTTTCGAATTAGGTTATGGGTATAGATCTTCTGCCTTTAGTGCAAATGTTAATCTATATAGAACAAGTTGGAAAGATAGATTCCTGAGCGACGGTATAACAGTTAGTGATATTGATGGAAATATTTTGTTTCAAGGAACAGCAAACTATTCTGGTATAGAACAATTACATACAGGTCTTGAAATTGATTTTATGGCAAAAGCTACACCTATATTATCGTTTAATGGTATGGTTTCGGTTGGTAACTGGGAATATACAGGAAACCCTACTGGTACAGTATTAGATGATGGTCGTAATGTACTAGGTACTGCAGAGTTGATTCTTGATGGTGTTAAAGTAGGTGATGCTGCTCAATTCACAGCAAGAATTGGAGCAGAATTGGAGCCTGTGGAAAGATTAAAGTTTGATGCTAGTTATTACAGAGCTGATAATCTTTACGCAGATTTTGATGTATTATCTTTTCAAGATAACGATTTAGATGGAATTGCTGATAATGATGGTTTTCTTCTTGAATTACCTGGTTATGATTTAGTTGATGCTGGTGTATCTTATAAAATGTTAGTAGGTAAGGATGATGATAAGTCGATTAGTTTAAGACTTAATATAAACAATGTTTTAGATGAGACTTATATTTCAGAATCAGAAACAAATGTTAGTCCTGATGCTGATCCATTAAACAACTATAACGGTATAAATTCTGGTAACCGTGTATACTTTGGTTTTGGTAGAACTTGGAACTTTACACTTAATTACAGATTCTAAACCTAGAGTAGTATAAACATTAAACCCTGACTTTACAGTCAGGGTTTTTTTATGCTCAAAATTCATTACTTTTAAAACCTAAAATCACAACTATGTACGAAACTATTCACATGCTACATTCATACTTGGCCTATATAGCATTGGCAGTATTGATATTAGCCGTTATTAATGCTATTTCAGGACTTGTAGGTAAGCGAATCTTTAATATGGGAAAAGACCTAAGATTAAGTCTTTTTGCGCTAATTTTGTGCCATATTCAATTATTGGTAGGGCTAATATTATATTTTGTTTCACCAAGTGGACTAAGTGCTATACAAGAGTTTGGTATGGGTGGTTTAACTTCTGCTGCGCGTTTGTTGGCAGTTGAGCATCCTTTCATTAACATACTGGCAATAGCAGCTATAACCATTGGTTGGTCAAGGCATAAGAAATTTGTTGACGGGGCTAAAAAATTCAAAAGCATTGCTATTTTCTATTCAATAGGCTTACTTCTTATTCTAAGTAGAATTCCTTGGGGACAATGGTTTAACTAAGATTGTAGTATTTAAAAAATTATAAAGAACCTAATGCATTAGTATTAGGTTCTTTTTTTATTTCTGAACTTTTTTAATAAGGTGCAGGTATACAGGAAAGTGGTCGCTATAACCGCCAATATAACTTCCGCCTGCATAAGTCCGTAATGGGTAACCTTTGTATTTCCCTTTTGGGTCCATTAAATATTCTGATACTCTATTTTTTTAAAATTTTCTAAGACTCAATAACCCTGTGCTGAAACTTTATTTATAAATAAAATTTATCCATATTAATCAATTTTAAAATTTGGCACCTATAATAATTGGACATCAAGCAAAGTCTCCGTTATTTTGTATTTAAATTGAAAGAAAATGAATATTACTTTTATAAGGAATATCGGTTATGGTGGTTTCAGTATAGTCGATTTGGTTAGGGACGATGCGGGAAAGGAATATGCTAGAAAAACTTACGAATTTAATCAACAAGGTGATTTTTCAGAAGCTTTCAAAAATAAATGTAAAATTAGATTCAAAAGGGAGGCCCAATTTTTAGAAGAAATGGTTCATCCAAATATTGTCAAAATTTTACATAAAAACTTGGAACATGATCCACCTTATTATCTGATGCCTGTTGCAGAGGCAGTTTTAGCGGATGAACTAAGGGTGGATGAAACCTTGGGAGGCAATCGAATTACGGTTATTATGGATATAATAGCTGCTATCGAAGAACTTCATTCAATTAGCAAGTTTCATAGAGATTTAAAGCCAGGTAATGTCCTCAAGTTTCTTGATGATGAAGGTAATCCATATTATGCTGTATCAGACTATGGTCTTATGAGGGATAATTTAACCAAGAACACTATTTTGACAACTGTAGAAACTCAGAAAGGATCTGATGATTATACTGCACCTGAGCTGTCAAATGATATAAGAAATGGTAGTGCGCAATCCGATATTTACTCTTTAGGTTGTATATTACATGATATGTACGGCATTGATCCTCGTACACCATTTACAGAAATAAGTGAAAATTCTGAATTCGGGCCAGTTTTTAGGAGTTGTACAAAGGTTAATGACGATTCTAGATTTGATAATGTTTCAGATTTAAGGGATGAAATAATGTCCATTTATGAATCTCTTGGGTCTGAACAATCTTCAAGTGATGAAATTAATAGAATTCTTGAAATTCAGGAATTGGACGAAAAAGAAGCAAAATTTTTAGCAAAGTATATAGATGATAATAGGGGAGAGGACGAAGGGCGTTATGTTTTGGCAAGAATAAATATTGCACACATCGAGAAAATTTATCAGTTAGCGCCTAAAAGATGGCGTATTCTAGCAAAAAATTATTGTGAATGGATTTCTAACAATTCTTTTAATTTTGAATTATGTGATGGTTATGCAAATAGACTTCTTGCCTTTTATAAACTAGGTGGTTTGGATATAAAAGTAGAGTGTATTAAAGCTTTACTTTGTATGGGTACATCCCACAACAGATATTATGTAGAAAGAAAATCAGTTGCCTTAATTGATAATTCTATGGAAGAGAATTTGGCTAGAAGTCTTAAAGTGGACTATATGACAGATAAATCAGGATTCCTGCGTATTATAAATAGGCTTAAGACATCGATAAATTATGACATCGAAAAATTGCATCCACTATTAAGAATGGCATACATTGAGCTTAGTAAATGAATTACGAAATAGAAATTTATACTGAAAAAGGACCTAGGAAAGATAATCAGGATAGAATAGTTGCTAAAATACTTGACGAAGGTTATGTTGCTGCTTCAATAGCAGACGGTGTTGGCGGAAACGTTCATGGCGACTATGCAGCTGAATATGCTAATGAACTTTTTTTAGATTTAATATATAGTTCTAAAAAAAGACGTTTGTCACAAATTTTCTTGGAGATCAATAAAATTGTTAGTAATAAGGCAAACAATAATCCTGAATTTAAAGGAATGCTTACAACTCTATCTTCATGTGTGATAGGTCCCAAGAAACTTTGGTTTTCGCACGTAGGTGATACCCGGATATATGTGCTTAACTCTACAGGTGTAAAAAGGATTACAGAGGATCATTCTGAAGCGTATAAGTTAATAAGAGAAGGTAAATTAAAAGAAGAAGATTTAGAATTTTATCCAAGGAAAAATGTATTAACTGATGCGATAGGTTTAGAGAGAACGCCTACAATACAATCTGGTACTTATTCATTGTCTAAAAATGATGTTGTGTTATTGACTTCGGACGGTGTACATGGTGTTGTTGATGACAATGTGTTAAATGAAATTTTTGAGAAATCAAAAAGTCTTTTGGATTTAAAAAAGAATTTAATAAAGGAAATAAAAATCAGTAATCCAGCAGATAATTATTCTTTTATATTAGTTAAAGCACTACAATAGTTAATAAGTCTATAACCATAGGACATCTACTTTTTATATTATAATTGATTATTTACTAGGAGCAGCTTATCATCGTGACATAGATACGTTTTCAGAAACTTTAAATGATGTTTCAACGGAAACTAATAAACTAGAGGGAGAAATCTTTAATTATAATTATGATTTAAACGGAAGTAATAGCGATGTCTATATTCAGTTAAATGCCCATTATAATAAAGTAAAGGTATTTGTTGCTGGTAAGTATACTTTAGTTGATTATCAAAGAGAAGGTTTATTTAAAAATGAACGATTTATAGACAACTCATTAGGTAAGAGCGAAAAGGTCAAATTTTCAAATTGGTCATTAAAATCAGGCGCATCTTATACAATAACAGGTAGGCATTGGGTTTCTGTCAATGCCGCGATTATAAATAAAGCGCCTGTGTTACAAAATGTATTTATAAACCCTAGGGAGAACAATACTGTAGTCCCCAATTTACAAAGCGAAACCATTACTAGTGTAGATGCTAACTACTTTCTTAGAATGCCAAAATTAACGGGCAGATTTACAGGGTTTTATACTCGTTTTCAAAATACCAACGATGTCAATTTCTTTTTCGTTGATTCGGGTGTTGGCTCAGATTTCGTACAAGAAGTACTCACTGATTTAGATAAATTACATATGGGTGTTGAACTTGGTTTAGAATACCAAGTATCTAGCGCTGTTAAATTATCATTAGTTGGCTCTGTGGCAAAACATGAATATGCAAGTAACCCATTTGTGACAATTAATTTTGATACAGCAGGTGCAACCGAAGATTTAATTGATATTTCCGGTTCTAAATTTTTGGGAGAATCTGCAGTTAAAGGGTATAAGTTAGCGCAAGGTCCGCAGAAAGCAATTGCGGTAGGTATAGAATATAGAGATCCAAAATATTGGTGGGTAAGTGCTTCAGCAAATTACTTGGGTAATAATTATGCCAATATTTCTACGATAACCAGAACCCAGAGTTTTTTAATTGATCCAGAAACCCAACTAAGGTTCCCTGATGCAACAGATGAAAATGTTCAAAAATTACTAAAGCAAAAACCACTGGATAATTTTTATTTATTGAATATGGTAGGCGGTAAGTCGTGGCTTAAGAAAGGGAAGTATATAAGTGTCTTTGCGAGTGTTAATAATCTTTTTGATACCACTTATAGAACGGGTGGTTACGAGCAGAGTAGAAATGGAAATTATGGTCAGCTAAAACAAGATAATTTTAGTGGTAATCCGTCTTTTGCGCCTAAGTATTGGTATGGTTTCGGTAGAACCTATTTTTTAAATTTTGCCTTTAGTTTTTAAAAATGAAGTAATCTATATGAATTTTAAGAGTAACAAATACTTTCTGATTATTATTGTTGTCATGCTTATCTCATGTGTGAAGAATAGGGAGTTTGATGCACCAGAAGTAGAATGTTCAGATTCAGATTTTGCCTTTATAGCTATATCAGAATTAAAGAATATGTATAATGGTGAGACTTTTCAAATTCAGGAAGACTTGGTTGTAAAGGGTTATGTAATATCTTCAGACAAAGAAGGTAACTTTTTTAATACGATATATTTTCAAGATGAGTCTAGTAGCCCATCGGATGGAATGCAAATAGAGTTAGAATTAAGGGATTCTCATTTGTTCTTTAACGTAGGTCAGCAAATTATCATTAAGCTAAAGGGGTTGTATTTAGGTAAATCTAATGATACATATAAAATTGGTGGTGTGTTTACCTCTTTTGGGAATCGTAGTGTTGGTAGGTTGCCTAAAAATGTTGTTTTTGACCATGTTTTGATTTCTTGTGAACCAAATAATGGTATAGAGCCTACTTTAGCTGTTATTCCAGGATTAAACGATGCTATGTTAAATACCCTTGTAGTAATAAACAGCGTGGAAATTAAGCAAGAAGAACTAGGGGAAGCTTTTGCTGTTAAAGAAGAGGAAACATTACGTACCCTTGTAGATTGTATGGATAATGAATTGGTTATGGTAAACAGTGGTTATGCTGATTTTCAATCAGAAATTTTACCAGACAAAATGGGAGCCGCCACAGGGTTGTTGACTAAAGATAACAATCAATATCAGCTAATCATCCGTGGCGTAAATGACCTCGAATTTGAACAAGAACGGTGTGAAGATTTTATAGATGAATTTACTTCTCCGTCAATTTTTATATCTGAGATTGCCGACCCAGATAATAACGCTGGGGCAAGGTTTGTGGAGCTTTATAACGCATCAGAAGAAAGTCTATCTTTAAATGGGTGGAGTTTGGAACGTTACACTAATGATAACACTGCCATTAGTTCAAGCATAAATTTGTCTGAATATGAAATACTTGGCAGAGGTTTCTTAATAATTTCTCCTAATTCAGAAGAGTTTAAAAATGTATATGGCTTTGATGCTGATGTTACAGTAGGCACAAATTCACCGGCAGATTCTAATGGAGATGATAATCTTGTTTTAGTAGATCCCTTTGGTTCTGTTGTGGACATTTTTGGAATAATTGGTGAAGATGGTAGCAATACCAATCACGAATTTGAAGATGGAAGGGCTGTTAGAAAAATAGAAGTAGATACTAACAATGCTATTTTTAATTCAGCGGAATGGTTAATTTACAATGATACTGGTGCTGATGGTACAATTAATGAGCCGCAAAATGCTCCGTTAGATTTTAGTCCGGGTATTAGATGAAATTATGTTATGTCTTTTGAATCGATAATTTTTTGAACGATATTTTGGGTTAATGGCTTTACGATATAGTCCTTAACCAATTTGTAATCTTTGGCTTTTTCCATGTATTTAGGGCTTATGAAAGAACTGGTAATATAAATTCTAATGTGCCCTATTTTATCTTCAGGTAGTTCTTCAAATTCTTCTAAAAAAGACCAGCCATCTCTATTGGGCATATTTAAATCTAAAAAGATGATTTCGGGTAATTTAATGTTCTCAACTAGCAACCCAATAAGTCCGTCAAGAGCTTCTTGGCCACCCGAGTAATATAAAATATTATTACTGAAATTGTTAAGTTTTAAAGTATTCTTTGTGCTAATAGAAAAAAATTCGTCGTCATCTATAATACAGCAACTAGAAAATACGCTCATTTTAAATAATTCAATTGTAAATCTTATTTAGATTTGTTAATGGTTTAATTATCTATTGTGGACTAAGTTAGATAAATTATTGAATGCTATTATTGTTAAAAACCGGTTTCACCTATTCTTATTAACAATGGTGTTTTTCTGAGTGAATTATCTGGTTTAACTTTCCACTTTGGCGCCCAGTATTTTAGAAAGGTCATCAGGGGTGATGGGTTTTAGTATATACGTATCCACTTGTGCATAATTCTTTACACGTTCTAAGTCTCTAGGGTCAACTGAAGAACTTATGATATAGATTAAAATTTTCTTTGATTTGTGGTTTTGAAACTTTTTAAACTCATCTAAGAACTCCCATCCATTCATTATAGGCATGTTTAAGTCCAAGAAAATAACATCTGGTATTGGTTCTTTGTTTTTGCTTCTTTCCACTAACCCTTCAAGCGCATCTTGACCATTAGGATAAACTATCACGTTTTCTGCAAAATCTACTTCTTTAATAATTCTTTTAGTGCCGTATACAAAAATAGGATCATCATCTATTAAACAGCAAATATCAACTTTTTTCATAATTAATTAGCCTTGGTTAAGTTCAATGTACATAGTAGTGCCCATGTCGACAGTACTTTCAATATTAATAGAGCCATTCATTGATTCAATTTGGTTTTTGGTAATAAATAAACCTATACCTTTTGCTTCTTTATGTTTGTGGAAAGTTTTGTACATGCCAAAAATTTTATTGCCATGTTTGTTTAAATCTATACCTTGACCATTATCAGTGAAGGTAATTAAAATTTTATCTTTCTTAAGCCTTGATTTTATTGTAATAAGGGGTGTTCTTTTAGGTGAACTATATTTTAGCGCATTGGTAAGAATATTTAGGAATATACTTTCTAAATATGCTGGTACGGCATTTACGAAATGAGTTTTTGAAATATCAATGTCTAAACATGCATTTTCTTCTTCCAGTAAACCATTTATGCTGTTGGTTATATGATTGATGGTATTAAGAACACTAATGCTTTGTAACTTTTCAAGAGCTCCTGTCTTAACTTGAACCACGTCGTTTAAATGAGCAATTGTTTCAGCTAAACTTTCTGAGGCACTGGTTATCATTCTATTTAAATTTTTGATTTCATCTTCATCTTCTTCTTCATTTAAAAATTTAGTTAGCATTGTCATATTTGTAGAATGCGAACGAAGGTTGTGAGAAACGATATGGGCGAAATTAGTAAGACTTTCATTTTGGCTCTTGGTGACATTTACTAATGCCTCTAATTTTTTTTGCGACTCAATTCTATTGGTAATATCTAGAAATTGAGTTATTACATGGCTTAAATTGCCGTTAACGTCTTTTACAGGAGTTGCTCCAATAATGGCATGAACAATATTACCGTTTTTGTGAAAGTATCTTTTTTGAAATTGTAAATTTTCATTTGCGCCTTCAATAATTTTGTCTTTAAAAGAAAGGCTGTCCTTTAAATCATCTGGATGTGTAATATCTGTAGAAGATAATTTCAATAATTCTTCTTCAGAATAACCTAAACTATTGCACAGGCTTTTATTTACTTTTAACCATTTAAGTTTTGGACTTACTAATGCCATGCCAATAGCTGAATGCTCAAAGGTTTCGGCAAATGATTTGGTACTTTGTGCTAATTTAATTTCAGTGCTACGTAGCTCTGTAATATCCCAGTTAGCCCCAGTCATTTTAATGGCGTTGCCATTTATATCTTTAATAGTTTTGGATAGTCCTTTTATATGTTTGATTTTTCCATTTTGATGAATGATTCTAAATTCTTCGTCAAAATCTTTAATACCCTTAATCGCGTTATTGGTTGCAGCTAAGGCTATTTCTTTGTCATTTGGGTGTATGGTAGATGACCAAGCTTCAAAAGCTCCTGAGAATTGATTTTTATCTACATCGAATATTCTGTACATTTCGTTATCCCATTCTAATTCGTTTTCAATGAGATCATAATTCCAGGTACCTATTTGTGCGGTTTGTGTGGTGATTTTTAATCGTTCAGAGATTTCTTGATGAGCTAGTTCAATTTTTTTTTGCTCATCAATATCTTGAAATGTACCAACAAGCCGAACAGCTTTACCGTTTAATATTTCAACTTCGCCCTTGGCACATACCCACAATTCATTTCCTTTTGCAGTTATAATTATGAGCTCGGTATCAAAAGGTTTTCCTTCGGCAATAGCATTGCTAACTAAATAGGTGATTTTGTCACGGTGAACGCCTTCTTTATAAAAATTTATACCTTCTTCTAGATTTGGAACAAAATCTTGGTCTACTTCGTGAATGTCTTTAGTTGTTTTTGTCCAATTTACAGTATTATTCAGTAAATCTAGTTCCCAGCAACCTATACGTGCAACTTCTTCTGCTTTATGTAGTAATTCTATTTCTTTTTGTTCAGTAGTAATATCATCTAAAAATATGATAGCACCGTCAAAACCATGGTGCTCAATTTCAGAAGGTATAATTTTCCATTTTAACCATTGCAGCGTACCATCTGGCAAAATAAATTTTTGCCCGGTATTAACATGCTCTTTACCGAGTATACCATCGTTGACGGCTTTTTTGAAAGAGTTGGGTGTTTCTATTATGTTGTCAAATAAATTTTTATTGACGTTATCAGTTTTGCTTAAACTAAATTTTTCTTGCCACTGGTTAGAGTAACTAATAAAGTTTAACTTAGTATCCACGATAGCAATTGCATTGGGGGACTTTTTCAAAAGAAAGTCAACGGCTAATGTTTTCAAAAGTTATTGATTTAAAATTAAAGGTACGTATTTCCTTTAAAGTAGGAAAAAATAGTTGAATGGTAAGAAAATACTTCTTGTCAAATTCTGTTTTTTTAAATATTTAAAATTTCAAGACTATGAACGAGTTTTTTTTTAAAGTAATCAGGGAAGGTAGCATTAACGAAGTGAAGTCGATGTTAGAAAAAAATCCTGTGCTTGTCAATAGCAAAGATGCTAGAGGTTCTACACCATTAATTTTGGCTACATATTATGACCAAAAGGATATTGCCATACTACTTCTTGATAAAGGGGCAAAAATAGATGCGGTAGATGCATCTGGTAACACTGCATTAATGGGCGTTTGTTTTAAAGGGTATGCTGACATAGCCAAAATGTTGATTGAAAATAATGCGAAATTAAATGAACGTAATGCAATGGGCGCTACGTGTCTCATATACGCTGCGCAATTTAATCGTTTAGAGATTGCAAAATTGTTAATAGCGAACGGTGCAGATAAAACAATAAAGGATAACAGAGGAAATAGTGCATTTGATCATGCTAAAACACAAGGTCTAAGTGCTTTTATTGATATGTTGGAGTAAAGTATGAATGAGATTCTAAATGAAAGTCTGAAAATTGCCTTAATTCAATCTTCTTTGCACTGGGAGAACCCTTTAGCTAATAGAGAGATGTTCAATTCCAAAATTGAACAAATTAATGATTCTGTGGATATTATAGTGTTACCGGAAATGTTTACTACCGGTTTTACGATGTCACCCAGAAACATTGATAAAAGGGAAGGAATAATTACTCTAGAATGGATGAAAAAAATGGCTGCTGCTAAAAATAGTGCGGTTGTTGGTAGCATAGCATTTAGTGATAAAGGCAAAAACTATAATAGATTGTTTTTTGTAGAGCCAAACGGAGAATATCAAACTTATGATAAGCGTCATACTTTCACTTTGGCAGGCGAGAATAAAGAATATACGGCAGGTACAGAAAGGTTAATAATAAATTATAAAAATTTTTCTATTTGCCCTTTGGTGTGTTATGACCTCCGTTTTCCTGTATGGAGTAGAAATACAGAAAATTTTGATGTGTTATTGTATACGGCAAATTGGCCAACGCCAAGAATTAATGCTTGGGATGCACTTTTGAAAGCAAGAGCTATTGAAAATATGGTGTACTGTATTGGTGTTAATCGTATAGGTGAAGATGAGGTTGGGCATAAATATCCAGGGCATTCAAGTGTATATGGTCCTCTTGGAGAGTTGGTTATTCTTTCTGGTAAAGAAGAGGTTTCTGTAGTTGAAATTTTTAAAAACGAAGTTGATATTGTTAAAAATAAGCTGCGTTTTTTAAATGATAGAGATGAGTTTAATCTATCAAATTAAATGTCTCAATTTTTTCCCAATTAGCTCGTAATTCAATTAAATTTGGGTAGTAGCTAATTTTTTCAGGTTGCCTTTTTTCTAAAAAGCTACCGGTATCCCATTCACCATTTCCATTCTTGTCAAAAATAACGCGTGCTTGGTATTTGCCCGGACTTAGATTATCGAAAACGTAAGCTTGCGATTCTTTAGAGTAAATTTCGCGTTGCAAATCGCCCTTTTCATTGGTTAATTGTACAATTATGGGGTATACAATATTGTTGCCATTTAAATTTAAGGTTAGATTACCATAATCAGCAAGACTTTTAGTTCTAAATGAATATGCTACGGAGTCGTTTGTGGTTTCAAAAAAATCTGTAACGGCACCTGGTACTAATTCCATTCTATAGCTTTGGTCAGGATTGATTTTAAATTCAAAATTTATAAGGTTTTCTAAAGTGTCTAGCTTTAAGTTGTAAGCAACTTCAATAGAATCTTTGTCCATTAATTTTATTTTGGTACTGTCGTAGCGCACTATTGGAGTATTGCTTAAGAGATGTATGGGCTTATCCATTTCTATATTACCATTTTGACTCATAGAAATTTTTAAAGAGTCAAACGCAACTTTTCTGTTCTTTACCTTAAATGTGTCTTGGATTTTTAAATTTTCATTGGTAATGGTAAAAAGTAAGGAGTCCATCTCATATGGTGTAAACCAAAAGTTTAAGGTGTCTTTTTCTCTTTCTTTTAAAATTTTTGTTCTAACGGTATCTGGTATTTCGGTAATTGTTTCGATTTTGATGTCGTCACCTTTGCCATAATATCCAAAGCTTATTCTATTGCTTGCCTCCATACTAGGTACTGCAACACCGTAATCTTGCACTTCCTTGAAAAGATTCAATAAATAAATTGAATCGGTAGGTAAACTTATAGTGTCTTCTACAAAGCCTATTTTATCTGTTTTTTGGTCAAATAAATTATCACTAGAAGCATCTTTGATACCAAATAAAGCGTATTTACCTTCCTTTAAATTTTTAAGCTTAAATATTACAGCACTATCTAGTGTGTTTGTTATATAGTTAGGCGGTCTCTTGTAAACTGTAGAGTCATTATAAGTGCTATCGATCTTATAAAGCATAACGCTAACAAAATCATCTGCTTTTTTATTGAAAGCATCTTTAACAACACCAGAAAGCTCTAGTGAATCTATATAATCGCCTGTTGAGAAAACATAGGTAAAAAAGGATTTTGGATTTTCTTCGTTGTTGTCAACAATACCTTGTCCAAAATTAAAAGTATAGGTGGTATTTGGTTCAAGTGTATCTTTAATGGTAATCTCCACATATTTATTTGCATTACCAATTGGTGAAAGTACAGGTGTGTTTTTTAAAGGAGGAGATATGATAAGTTGTTTTTGAATGTCTTTTAATTTCACTAATTCGTCAAAATAGAATCTAATTTTTTGTCCGGTAAAGTTAGTGGTTAGGTTAGGAGGTTCAGCCCTAGTTAATTCTGGTGGGGTAATATCTTTTGGTCCGCCAGTAGGTGTACCTCGTTGTGCACATTGGTATGAAACCAATACAATCACAAAAATAAATATAAAACCTAGAATTTTTCTTCCCATCAGTGTGCTTATCGACCGCAAAGTAACAACATATTTTATAGAAATCTAATTCTATGGAACAACTGCCATACTAGAGATATAAATCTCAACACCTTCAATATCTTTAAAAGTGTTAGCGCATATTTCCATAGTAGCACCGGTGGTGATTACATCGTCAACTAACAGTATGGTTTTGTTAACTAATGTTTCTCCGTTTTTAATTTCATATAAAGATCTATTGTCATACCATCTGCTTATTCTATTTTTTTTGGTTTGCGTTTTTGTATTAGCGGTTTTCAACAAGATATCATCATTGTATTCGGCATTGATATGAAAAGCAATTTGCTTAGCAAAAAGTGCCACTTGGTTATAACCTCTCTTTTTAAGTTTTTTTCTGTGTAAAGGAACAGGTATTACAAAGTCGATTTTTGGTAAGTGACCTTGCTCCTTTAATATTTGACCATGCCAATCGCCTAAAAACTGCCCAATACCTTCTTGGTTCTTATATTTTAAAAAATGTATGAGGTTTTTTACGATTCCAATTTCGGTAAAGAATAAGAATGAATTTGCTTTTTTTATGTTAATTCGACCATAAAAAATACGGTCAACCGCATTTTCATCGTTAAAAGTATACTCGGTAAGCGGTAATTGATGTCGGCAAGATGTACAGATGAGAACCTCTCCTCTGTATAATCGTGCATTACATCCAAAACATGATATAGGTAAGAGTATGTTGGTAACATCCTTTAGTATATTTGAAATTCTGTTTTTCATCAAATTTTACAGATTAAATAACCTACAGCCTACTTTTTAAATGGACAGTCAAGATAATAAATTCAATTATAAAATAATACTAGCAGCATTTGTTGCGGTTCTGTTAGCATTGTTAATTGCGTTCTACTATAGTTATGCCCAGTCAAATGCTCAAATAGAATTTTTGGAGCAAGAGAAAGAGATTTTGGTAAGGGATCTAACAATAATGAAAGCTGATGTAGATCGGTTATCTGCAAAAAGCGAAATGAACGAAATTGAATTACAAGATTCTAAGTATAAAGTACAAGAGCTTTTAGATTCTGTAGGGCGTTTAAACTTTACGGTTCAAAAGTTAAGAGAGTTTAAAACAGAATTACGTAGGTTAGAATCTAAGAATGATAGTTTACTTCTAAAGAACAACTTCTTACGTTATAATAACATGTTGCTTACAGATAAGTATGATGAGTCTCGTAAGCAAATTGAAAATCTAAGGGCAAATAGTAATTCTTTGGCAGAGGCGGAAGCGCTGCAGAGAAGAAAAATTTTAGAACTTAATCAGAAATTAAAAACAAAGAGCTATTTGAAAATGGCTAATGCTGAGGGTAGTGGTTTTAGATTAATTCGTGGTACAAAACCAACTAAAACGAACAAAGCATCTATCATTGAAAAATTAAGAGGTTGTGTAACCGTTTTGGCAGATGAAAGCGAGGCTAATAGCGAGAAAGTAATTTATCTACAATTTTTAGATCCTAACAAACAAATTGTAGAAGATAATGCGAATACAATTACTGTAAATGGTAATGTCTATAGTAAAAGAGTAGAGTTTGTCTTTACTGGGCTAGACCAGTTTTTATGTGAGTCTATTACCATACCAGAAGGCTCGTTGATGGAAGGATATTATACATTAAATGTATTTGAAGATGAGCGTTTAATTACTTCTTCAGAATTTCAATTGAAATAATTATAATTTTTTTAGGCTATTACCCTATTTTTGTACAATGGCAAAGCAAGAAGACGATTTTAAGCGTGTAATTTCTCACGCAAAGGAATACGGATATGTATTCCAATCTAGTGAAATTTATGATGGTTTAAGTGCTATTTATGATTACGGTCAAAATGGTGTTGAGCTTAAAAAAAATATAAGGGACTATTGGTGGAAAGCCATGGTACAGCTCAATGATAATATTGTTGGGTTAGATGCTGCAATTTTTATGCACCCGTTAACATGGAAAGCTTCTGGACATATAGATGCTTTTAATGATCCGTTAATAGATAATAAAGATTCTAAAAAAAGATATAGAGCAGATGTTTTAGTTGAAGACTATGTCGCTAAAATTGATGCAAAAATTGAAAAAGAGGTCAAAAAAGCGGCAAAACGTTTTGGAGATGCTTTTGATAAAGAACAGTTTCTACAGACCAATCAGCGTGTAGTTGATTATCAAGAACAGGGAAAAACAATCTTGAGCAGATTGGGTAAATCTTTACAGAATGAAGATTTAGCCGATGTAAAAGCACTTATTGAAGAATTGGATATTGCATGCCCAATGTCTGGTTCTAAGAACTGGACAGATGTTAAGCAGTTCAATTTAATGTTCGGTACCAAATTAGGTGCTAATGCAGAAAGTGCGATGGATTTATATCTAAGACCTGAAACTGCACAAGGTATTTTTGTAAACTTCTTAAATGTTCAGAAATCTGGTCGCATGAAGCTTCCTTTCGGAATTGCCCAGACCGGTAAGGCTTTTAGAAATGAAATTGTAGCAAGACAGTTCATATTTAGAATGCGTGAATTTGAACAGATGGAAATGCAATTCTTTATTCAGCCAGGTACACAGAAAGAGTGGTATGAGGTTTGGAAAGAAAAAAGAATGAAGTGGCACTTGTCTCTTGGTTTAGGTCAGGACAACTACCGCTTTCATGACCATGAGAAATTGGCGCATTACGCAGACGCAGCAGCAGATATAGAATTTCGTTTTCCATTCGGGTTCAAAGAATTAGAAGGAATTCATTCTCGTACAGATTTTGATTTAAGTAGTCATGAGAAATTTTCTGGTAAGAAATTACAGTATTTTGATCACGAAGTAAATAAGAACTATGTTCCTTACGTATTAGAAACTTCTATTGGTTTAGATAGAATGTTTTTGGCAGTATTCTCTAACTCGCTTCAAGAAGAAGAATTGGAGAATAATACAACAAGAACCGTACTTAAGCTACCAGCTGTTTTAGCACCTGTAAAAGCTGCTATTTTACCTCTACTTAAAAAGGATGGTTTGCCAGAAATCTCGCATCAAATTATAGATGACCTTAAGTGGGATTTTAATGTTATTTATGATGAAAAAGATGCTGTAGGTAGACGTTATAGAAGACAAGATGCTAATGGTACACCATTCTGTATTACCGTTGATCACCAAACTTTAGAAGATCAAACTGTTACTATTAGACATAGAGATTCTATGGAGCAGGAGCGTGTTGCTATATCAGCGTTGAATGGTATCATTCATAATGCTGTAGATATGAAAACGTGGTTAAAGAAAATGGAATAGATTAAAGGGTGTAATTTAATTTTACGCCACCATAATAGTTGATATTGTTCCCAGGGTAGAAATATCTTGGGGCATTTCCACCAAAACCTGTAGCATTTATTAATACAGACTGTGCGTACTTTTTATTCGTGAGGTTGTTGATTCCAAAATCTAAACCTACACGTAATTTATCTGTAATTTGTTTTTTATAACCTGCCTTAATATGTAATAAGTTGAAGGAATCGCTGTAAAGGGAATTTGCATCTGTTAAAGGAATTTCATCTACAAATTGGTGGGTGATATTTACAAACAAACCATTTCCAAAATTAGTTTGAATTCCTGAATTCAATTTGTTTTTAGGTACACCTGTTAAAGAATTTTCAGAATAATCTTCATCGGCTTCTTCATCTGTGAAATCAACGAATTTATGGTTACTATAAGTGTAACTTATAAATGGTGAAAACATAATTTTATTGGTTAGGTTAATGCGGTAGCTCCAATCAAAATCAATACCTTGGTGTTTTGTTTTACCTGCGTTTCTGCCTATATATTGGTTGTCTCCTACACGTTTGGCAACCAAAAGATTTTTAATGGGCATGATATAAGCAGCGACTTCTAGCTTTAGTTTTTTGTCTTTGCTTTTATGTATAATGCCTAATTCATAATTAGTGCCTGTCTCTTGAAGAATGTCAGGATTGATAACCCCATTAGGGGTTAACGTTTCTTCCAAGCTTGGGTTTGAAAATCCGCGGCTAATATTTGCATACAGTTGGTTTGTTTGCGAAATAGCATAGTTTACATCTAAACTTGGTAAGAAAAGGGTGGTAAAATCCCTATTGGCACTAGTATTGCTTTCGCCTATGTTGAAAAGATCTCTAAAATCGTACTGGGTTTTATTGATATTTAACCCTAATTGAGCTGTAAGTTTATCTGTAAAAGAATAGGATGCTGTAGCAAAACCATTTAGTTGGTTTCTAAATTCTTTATTTTGAGAAATTCTTTCACCTTGCAAGCTTCCATTTCCATTATTTTCTTGATATAGGTTATCAAATGTTCCCCAAGAATATTCATCCTTATAAAGTTCGCCGCCAAAAGTGTATGCCAGTGTATTATCTAAAATAGCAACGTTGCCAGAGAACAAGGTTCTAAAACCATAACCATTGGTGTATTCATCTAAAATATTAAACGGTGCAGGTTCATAATGGTCTAAATAGGTATAGAATAGGCTGGTGGTGTTTTTTAAGTTGGAATTAGCATAGTAAGTATGAGAAAGTCCTATTAGGCTATAGTTGTTGTCTTCGTATCCTTTTGCTGCATTCCAAGTAAAGGCGGCTTGAGTAGGGTCTTCATCAAAATCTTCTTGACTTATAGAGCTGGCTATTTGAGCCGAGTAATCAATATGATTTACCAAAAGCCCAATTTCACTTTTTTCTGAAAGTTTGAAAATGGTGTTAAGAAGAAATCCGTCACGTTCAAATCTATTGTTTTCGCGGTAACCATCTATTTCCATATGACCATATTGAAAGGTCATATAAAAATCTTCTTCTGAATGAGTAAATCCTAAACTGTTTTTAAATAGTCCGTAAGAACCTACCGTAGTATTATTGGTAAACTTGGTAGATTGTTTACTTGTTTGTTTCGTGTTTAAGATAATTGCTCCGCCTAAATTAGTTCCAAATCCTGTTCCCTTGGGTCCTTTAATTACTTCAATTGAAGTAAGGTTTTCCAAATCAAAAGCTTCTATGGTTGACGAGCCTGTTCCGTTTGTAATGGGAATGTTGTTGTAGTAAAGTCTTAACTTGTCTGTGCCGTATAATGTTCTAGAACCAACACCTCTAATTGTTATTCTATTGGTATTCAGTGCTCCAGATAAGGCATAAAGACCGGAAACTTGATTGATGGAGCTAATGAAGTCTACAGGACTATAATTGGCAAACGTAGTAGCGCCAATAATTTGTGAAGGTATAATGCCAATAGCATTTTTAGCCGTTAGCGTATCTACAACAATAACTTCGTTTAATTGGGTAACACTGTCGTTTTTTATAGTGTTTTGTGCAAAAAAACTTGAGGTAAATGATATAAATAGTAATAAGGGGTATATTCTTTTCATAGGTAGTTAAACCTCAAAAATACCTATTAAAAGCGATAACCTAAAGATAAACCGGCTCTGAACATGAAGTCATCTTGAAAATCTTCTGGATTAATGTTTCTTCCCAGTCCTCCATTTAATTCAATAGTGAATTTTTGACTTCTGGTTGCCCATTTATAACCGCCACCAAGACCAAGGGCTATAGTAGAGTAATCGTAATTTCTGCTCCCCAGATTTGCAGTGCTTTCATCATCATCTTCACCAGTGTAATATAATCCGAATACTTCAGCAAAAAGACCGCTTTTTGGTCCGTAACCAAAATAAGCTCTTAAGTTAGGTCCTATTCCAAAATTACCATTGTAATCAGTTGGCTTTCCATCAAAATATAGCGTTCCTCCAATACTTGTATCTTCGTTTATGTAATATTCATAGCCAAATTCAACAGTAGTGGTTACTAGGAATTGACCAATGTTCAACTTCACTTCATGGCTATTTTCATCATTATAATAGGCTTGAGAAAAGGAAGAAGTTGTAATGAATACTAAAAGAGCTGAAAAAATAAACTTGTTCATGAGATGCGTTTTAAAATGCAAATATATTTTTAAAGCTGTGAAATTATGATTTTAATGGAAAGTATGCACCTTTAATCTTTAACTCTTTTTTATTTTTAAGCCAAAATGAATAGAGATGAAGATCATATCCTATAATGTAAATGGCATAAGGGCTGCAATAAGAAAAGGTTTTTTAGAATGGCTTAATACAGTCTCTCCAGATGTTGTTTGTCTGCAGGAAATAAAAGCAAATGAAGATCAGTTAGATATGAGTTTGTTCGAAGATGCGGGTTACAAATATAATTATTGGTATAGTGCTCAAAAGAAAGGCTATAGCGGTGTTGCTATACTCTCTAAAACTGAGCCGGATAATGTAGTTTTTGGTACAGGTATAGCGTATATGGATTTTGAAGGAAGAAATATTCGAGCAGATTTTGGAGATATCTCCATTATGAGCATGTATTTGCCCTCAGGTACAAACATGCAGCGGTTAGATTTCAAGCTTACCTATATGGCAGATTTTCAAGAGTATGCCAATAGTCTAAAAAAGACAAATCCTAATCTAATAGTTTTAGGAGATTATAATATTTGTCATGAAGCCATAGACATTCATAATCCTGTGGGGTTAAAAAACGTATCGGGATTTTTACCTGTAGAACGAGAATGGATCGGAGATTTCATGAAAAGCGGATTCATAGATAGTTTTAGAGAATTTAATTCTGAACCAGATAATTATACCTGGTGGAGCTATAGGGCAAACGCAAGAAATAACAATAAAGGTTGGCGTTTAGATTATGCTATGGTAGCTTCGACACTAAAAGACAGATTGTCTAGATCTGTAATTTTATCAGAAGCTAAACATAGTGATCACTGTCCTATATTAATTGAGTTAGAGAGTTAACGAAATAGATACCATCGCCCTGAATATATTTAGTAGTTTTGCGTTTTTATGTTTCAAAATTTTAAGCTAAATGATCTATACCAATTTACCGCACACAGATTTAGAAGTAAGTAAGATATGTTTAGGTACAATGACCTGGGGTAATCAAAATACCGAAGAAGAAGGTCATGAGCAAATTAATTTTGCGCTAGATAAAGGAGTCAATTTTTTAGACACTGCAGAATTGTATCCTGTTCCAGCACACAAAGATAGATATGCCGCTACTGAGAAGGTTATTGGTAATTGGTTCAAGAAAAATGGTAATAGAGAGGATATTGTACTAGCTTCTAAAATTGCGGGTAAAGCGGAAATGACGAAGTTTATTCGTACTAGTGGTTTCACTAGAGAATCTATTATTGAAGCTGTAGAAGGAAGTTTGCAGCGTTTGCAAACAGATTATATTGATTTGTATCAATTACATTGGCCGGATAGGAGCACCAATTATTTTGGTCAAAGAGGGTATAAGCATGATATAACTGATCATTGGGAAGACAATATTCACCAGGTTTTAGAAACCATGCGTGATTTAATTCGAGAAGGTAAAATCAAGCACGTAGGTATTTCTAATGAAACACCGTGGGGAACCATGCGCTTTTTAGAGGAAAGTAAAGTTCATGGAACATTGCCAAGAACAATAACCGTTCAAAATCCATATAGTTTATTGAATAGATTGTTTGAGGTTGGTATGGCTGAAATTTCTATGAGAGAACAAGTTGGTTTGTTAGCTTATTCTCCAATGGGGTTTGGAGCTTTAAGCGGTAAATATTTAGGTGACCGTATGCCTGAAGGTTCGCGTTTAAGTTTGTTTCCGCAATACAATAGATATATTGGTGAAACAGCAGTAGAAGCTACTAAAAAATATTACGAATTGGCACAGACAAATGGATTGACTTTGGCACAAATGGCACTTGCTTTTGTGAATACAAGACCTTTTGTTACAAGTACAATTATAGGTGCAACAAATTTGCGTCAATTAGAAGAGAATATTGGTAGTATTGATGTTGATCTGTCTGATAATTTGCTAGAAAAAATAGAAGCCATTCATAATTCAATACCAAACCCTGCGCCATAAATGGGAAGTTTAGTTTTGCTTAAGGTCGGGTTTGGACAAATAGTTCTGATTATTGTAGTGATTGTAATTATTATGGTTTTGGCTAGAATAATGCGAGATAAGCGCTAGTTAAATAAATTATTTGTAACCTCTTCGATTTTGGACGCTAATAATATTTTAATTTTTGTCGATTTCAGACCTATTTTATTGCTTTTTGAAATTATAATGGTGTCATAACCTAGTTTTTCAGCTTCTAAAATACGTTGCTCCACGCGCTGTACAGGTCTAATTTCTCCGGCAAGTCCAACTTCGGCAGCAAAGCAAATTCCTTTATCAATAGGTATATCCTCATTACTGGATAAAATAGCAGCAATGACGGCCAGATCAATAGCAGGGTCATCTACAGATATACCTCCGGTAATATTCAAGAAAACATCTTTAGCGCCCAGTTTAAATCCTGCACGTTTTTCTAGTACTGCCAATAGCATATTTAATCTTTTGACGTTATAGCCCGTTGTAGAACGTTGAGGTGTCCCATAAACAGCTGTGCTAACTAATGCTTGAATTTCTATAAGTAGGGGGCGCATACCTTCTACGGTAGAGGCAATTGCAGTACCACTTAAGCCGTCGTCATTTTTGGAAATCAATACTTCAGATGGATTATTGACTTCGCGCAATCCACTACCTTGCATTTCGTAAATACCTAGTTCTGCAGTTGATCCAAATCTATTTTTCAGCGACCTCAGAATACGATAAACATAATTACGGTCTCCCTCAAACTGAAGTACAGTGTCTACCATATGCTCCAATATTTTGGGTCCGGCAATAGAGCCGTCTTTAGTAATATGCCCAATAAGTATAACAGGTGTATTGGTTTCTTTTGCAAATTTTATAAGTTCGGTAGTACATTCTCGTATTTGAGAAATACTACCCGCAGCAGATTCAATATAATCTGAGTGGAGCGTTTGTATAGAATCGATAACAACAATATCCGGTTCTGTAGCTTCTATTTGTTTGAAAATATTTTGTGTTTTTGTTTCTGTAAGAATAAAGCAGGTTTCACTGTTAGGCTGTATTCTATCGGCACGCATTTTAATTTGTTTTTGGCTTTCTTCACCAGAAACATAAAGCGTTTTATAAGGTAATTTTAATGCTATTTGAAGAAGTAGGGTGCTTTTGCCTACACCAGGTTCACCGCCTAGAAGTACTAATGCACCAGGAACCAAGCCACCACCAAGAACTCTATTGAACTCAAGATCAAAAGTGTTTAGGCGAACTTCTTTCTCAATACTGATTTCATTCACCAAAAGAGGTTTAGAAACTCTTTTAGTTGTTTGGGTAGGAGTTTTCCAGCTAGTCTTCTCTTCTTTTTGGACAACCTCTTCTACAACAGTATTCCATTGTTTACAAGCGGAACATTGTCCTACCCATTTTGCATACTGAGTACCGCAATTTTGACAAAAAAAGGCAGTTTTTGTTTTGGCCATCTTTAGCTTTTAAAAAGTGGCTAAAGGTAGCAAGAAGTTTGAAATGAGTAAATTCTAGAGTGAAATTATAGCTTAATTTTCACCTGATCTTTCTTTTTTAAATGCACTAAAGGCGAGGAAAAATGATGCCCACGCCATAAATAGGGCTATACCGTTATAGGTTAGGATAAATTCTCCTTTCAATCCAAAATAGGTAAAGAGTACTCCGGAAAACACGAAGTACATTGCGTCAATTTTAATCATAATTAAGTAGGTTGGGCTAATTTGGGACTAGCCGTTTATTTAATATAATAATCTTTAAAAACCGAAATCGGCTTTTAGTGCATCCATTTTTTCAAGGGCCATTTCTTTGGTTAAAAAATCTATTTCTTCCATTTGAAATGACTTTTCAAATGTTCTTAACGCTTTTTTAGGTTCGCCTAATTGTTCATAGTACTCAGCTTCAAAATAAAAACCTAACATTGTTTCTGGGTATTCTTTCTTACATAAATCAGATAAAGGCTTTAACGACTCAAAATCTTCTTTCTTTCTAGATGCCGCATATATTGCCATAATGTCATTTAATTCAACAGGCTTGCTAAAACCGAACATGTCTACAATACCTTGGTATTTGTTTTCTAAGTACTCATAAACCGGCTCTTCGCTAGTTAATATTTGAGTTTTATATTCTTTTGGACTAATAGGTTTAAACATGCCAAAGATATTATCAAACGCTTTTCCTATGCCATAGGTAGCAACAGAAATGTGATCTGCATTAGAATATTCATCAAAGAAATAATGTAAAGATTCTTTTTTAATGGCTTTTAGGTCCTTGTCCATCGTTAAAATTCGCTGTTTATCATTGCTGGCTTCCCCTTCAACAATTAACTGGTAGAATATTTGATTTTCAAAAGTGCCTAAGCGCATAGGTACTCTGCTTTCCATTTCTGGAGCAAGAGTTGGTGAGATACTGACATATCCGTCAAAAATAGAATTGTCTTTAAATAACCAATAATTCAAGAAATTAGCTGTAATATCATACCCAACAATCATTTTAAATGGGGCGGTGTTATAGTTAAGATCCAGGTAAGGAATAAGCTCCATACCTATAAACTCATAAAAACTTTTTCCTTTTTCAGATGGTAGGCCGTTATCTGGGTCAAAGGCGCAATCTTCATATCTTAAATCATTTTCGCTTTGATTAATACCAACGATAATACTTTGTGGCATGCCATGAAAACGACTGTAATATTTTGAATTTGCCACTACCTGTTCAAATAGATATTCACCGTCAAGTACAATTATTAAAGGGTACTTTTTGGTGTCATCCATGTTTTCGGGAAAGTAGTAACTTACATCTCTTCGTTCTTGAAGTTTAAAAGATTCGAAGATTTCTTGTGTCACTTGTGCATAAGAGGTTATCCCAAATAAAAGTGCGAAAATTAAAGCTGCATAGCGCATAAAAAGAAATTGTTAGTTGTTAGAAACTATTTACTACGGTTTAATAACGGTAATAAAAGAAAAGATATTGCGCCAAAAACAACTATCATTAGTGTCTGGGCTATCCATATAATCCAACCAAAGGCATCACCAGATACTGCACTTATTCCAAAGATGGCAAGAGCGCTACTCACTGCAATAGGGTAAAGACCTATGCCGCCATTGGTTGTTGCCATGGCGAAAGCCCCAGCCACAAAGGCAACCAAGAGTTGGCTAAGCGTAAGTGATATGGTTTCTGGAACCGTAAATTTTATAATCCAAAGCATGCCAATATAGCAACCCCAGATGAAGAAAGTATGAAAAATAAACAACCATTTATTTTTCATTTTAAAAATGCTGAAGACTCCGTCAAGAAGTCCTTTTACGAATGTTTTTATTTTTAGGGCAAATGCATTCTTGGATTTTTTTATGATAAAAATGAAAACAAAGAACAAAGCTATGCCGCCTAATCCAAGAAATATGAGTCCGGTTGCATTGAAACCACGTTCTTGGAGAATGCCCATGATAACATCTGTTTGTAGTAAAAATGCAATGGTTACTACTAAAAGCAACATAATTACATCTATAACTCGTTCGGTTACAATGGTTCCAAAGCCTTTTTCAAAAGGTACGTTTTCGTATGTGGTTAGTGCTGTGGCCCTTAATATCTCACCAGTTCTAGGAATACCTAAATTGGCAAAATAAGAGGTTAAGATTATAAGGATATTATTGATGAGTTTTGGCTTGTAACCCAAAGGTTCAAGAAGGTAATTCCATCTAATTGCTCTAGAAATATGGCCTAAAATACCTAGTAAAATAGAAAGAGAAACATAAAGCGGATTAGCCTCTCTAATATAAAAGATTATTTCTTTTCTATTTTCTGGTGTTGTAGAATTGTAAGAGTACCAAACTAAAAAAACTCCCAATGCTATTGGGAGTATGGTCTTAAGACTTTTTTTTAAGGAATTTTTCAACTTCTACGTTAAAAGATTATTTGCTTCGTTAGGAAAAACTAAAGAGGGATTAAATTTTTTCGCATCTTCAATATCCATCCAAGTATAAGAAATTAAAATTAAAATATCACCTACAGCCACTTTTCTCGCAGCTGCACCATTTAAAGTGATTTCTCCGCTTTTTCTTGGACCGGGTATGATATAGGTTTCTAATCTTTCGCCATTATTGTTATTAACGATTTGAACTTTTTCACCACGAATAAAATTTGCGGCATCCATTAAATCTTCATCGATTGTAATGCTGCCAACATAATTAAGATCAGCACCAGTAACTTTTACACGGTGTATTTTTGATTTAACTACTTCTATTTGCATATCTTATTTTAATTTAGGGCTATATTATCTATAAGTCTTACGTCTTCCACATAAACGGCAATAAACGCCCTGTATTTTACATTATTTATTTTGTTCTTTATTGGGGTCAATGTTTCAACATCGGTAATGTCAAAATATTCTAGTTGAAAATCATGGTTGTTTTCAAATTGATCAATCACCCAATCTTTAAGGTTTAATGCATTTTCCGTGCCAAATTTATTTTTGGCAGTCTTTAGTGTTTCATAAATAAACGCTGCTTTTTGTCTTATATTCTTACTTAATCTTTCATTTCTAGAACTCATTGCCAAACCGTGGTCTTCCCTAACAATTTCGCAACCTATTATTTCTACGGGTATATGCTGTATTTCGGTAAGTTTTTGAATAATGCGTAATTGTTGAAAATCTTTTTCACCAAAATAAGCTTTTGAAGGTTGTACGACATTTAGCAATTCTTCAACAATAGTACCAACTCCGTTAAAATGGTCATCCCTAAATTCCCCTTCCATAACTTTGTCCAAACCTTCAAAATCATAGGTTTTTGGAACAATAGTATCGGGGTATATTTCAGAAACTGCCGGGGTAAATACGATGATTTTATCTGAAATTGCAGAAATCAGTTGAATGTCGGTGTCTATTGTTTTTGGGTATTTATCTAGGTCTTCTTTATTGTTAAACTGTGTAGGGTTAACAAAAATGCTTACCACAACATTCTCATTTTGATCTACAGCTTTTTTAATAAGCGATGCATGCCCCATATGCAGTGCTCCCATAGTGGGTACAAGACCTAGGTCTAGTTTGTTGCTTAAGTTATTAAGTTCTTTTTTTAGCTTGGTTTTGGTCTGTATTACCGGCATTGAAAAGTTCATTAGCGAGCAAACTTACTATAATTACCGCTAATCTCTATATTTTTTGTAATTTTGCAGTTGCGTTCCAGTGAAAAATAAAATATAACCTTTATGAATGGTAAAAAGATATTATTTGTATCTTCTGAATTAGTTCCTTACTTACCCGAAAACGAAGTTTCCCTAATGTCTTATGAAGCACCTAGAATGGTCAACAGCAATGGTGGTCAGATTAGGATTTTCATGCCTAGGTACGGGAACATTAATGAGAGAAGGCATCAATTACACGAAGTAATTAGATTATCAGGTATGAACTTGGTCATTAATGATATGGATATGCCATTGATTATTAAGGTGGCGTCTATACCAAAAGAAAGAATTCAAGTTTACTTTATTGATAATGAAGAGTACTTTAAGCGTAAGGCTACGTTTACAGACAAACAAGGTAATTTGTTTCCGGATAATGACCAACGTGCAATCTTCTTTGCAAAAGGAGTTATGGAGACGGTTAAAAAATTAAATTGGTCACCAGATATAATCCATGTTCATGGATGGATGGCAAGTTTATTGCCATTGTATTTGAAGAAATATTATGCTGACGAGCCTTTATTTGCAGACAGTAAAATAGTTTTATCCGTTTATGGTAAAACATTTGAAGGGTCTTTGGATAAGGATATGATCAAGAGAATATCTTTTGATGGTATTCCAGAAGAAGAAATTGCATCTTTAGGTGAACCTACCTATAATAATTTGTTAAAGGTGGCTGTTGATTATTCTGATGCTGTTATTTTAGCTTCGGAAGAAATTCCTGATGAATTAGAAAACCATATATCTAGCCAAGAAAAACCAGTGTTGCCATATGTGCCTGTTCAAGAGTTTGAAGAGGAATATGCTAATTTTTATAACACAGAAGTTTTAAAATAATCTGAATGAATTTTATTGCTAAGTCCGCTGTCCCTAAGTTTTTAGGGTTGTTATTGTTATTGGGTGTTTTGGTTTCATGTGAGCAAGATTTAACTACTGTAGGGTCGGGTGTTGTTGGTAACGAGCCTTTTACTACCGGTACAGAAGTATATGATGTTTTTGCATATAACAAGAACATTGAGGCGGTTCAGACCAATAAACTTGATATTTATCAAATAGGTACATATAATGACCCTGTTTACGGTAAAACAGAGGCTTCTGTAACTTCACAAGTCTATTTAAGTACGGCTAACCCATCTTTTGGTAGTTTTTCTCAAGAAAAAGAGGATAGAGCCGGTACTACAGATGAGGCAATAACTACGGTTCAAGAAAATGAAACTATTAAAGAAGTTTATCTTTATATACCATTTTTGACAAATGCTAGCTCGTTGGATACTGATGGTGATGGTGTTGAAGATGAATTTGATCTTGACCCAGACGATAGTAGTAATGACAATGATGGTGATGGTGTTTCTAATATTATAGAGACGGCATCTAATACAGATCCTTTAGATGGTTCTAGTGTTGATGAGGATCGTGATGGTATTAATGATCTTGATGGTTCAACCATTTTTTCTGATAATTTTGCGGAAAAAGTAGAACTAGACAGTATCTATATTAATGGTGTCAACTATGATGACGTTGCTAAAACCCCACTACCTTCTTTCAATTTAAAGGTAGAGCGTTCAACCTTTTTCTTACGTGATTTAGATCCAAATGCCAGCTTTCAAGAAGTGCAACAATATTATTCAAATCAAGTGTTCTCTCCTGATTTCGTAACAGGTGATCCTTTGTTTGAAGGTGTAGTTGAGATTATTGATGAAGAAATCTTAATTCAGAATGAAGATGACGATTCAACTGAAGATGTAGATGAATCTCAAACTTTCACAAAATTACAGCCAGGTATTAGGGTTGCGTTGGATAATGAATTTTTTCAGACAAATATATTAGACAAGGAAGGGAGTTCGGAGTTAATTAGTCAAGCTAACTTCACTGAGTTTATTAGGGGGCTTCATTTTTCTATAGAAGATGAATCTGGTAACGATGTGCTTTTTATGTTTAACTTAAATAGCTCTAATATTACTATGACTTATAGTTATACCAATTATGATACTAATGGTACAACTGATGATACTAGTGATGATAATCCTAATAATATATTGGAGACTGATTTTACTTTTTCATTTTTGACATTGAGTACAACTGGCGTTGTTGCCGGTAATGCAGTAAATACTATTATAACTGAAGACTACGGTCCTCAAATTCTTCAAACTTTAGATAGCGATGAAAATGTTTCTAGAATTTATTTAAAAGGAGGTCCTGGTACTTATGCTGAAATTAATTTATTTGAAGAAGATGGCGGTGAAAGTATTATTGAACAAATTAAAAGTGAGAATTGGGTAATTAATGAAGCTAATTTGGTTTTCTATATAGATAGAGATCAGTTAGATGCTGTAGGTAGTACATTAGAGCCTCCAAGATTATATTTATATAATGCTGAGAATAAATTTCCTTTAATAAATACAGCTACAGATGTGGCATTTGCCGAAACAGGGATCCCAAATTTATTTGCATTTTATCCAGATTATGATGGAGTTATAGAGAAATCTAACGGAAAAGGAATTCAGTATTCGGTAAAGATTACAGATCATATAAATAATTTGATTGTAAGAGATTCTACAAATGCTACTTTGGGTTTAACACTTACAACAAATATTCAAAATTGGAATATTGCCGATGCAAAGGTTACTAATGGAGAAGAAGAATTACCTATTACGTCAACAGTGACTCCGCTAGGAACGGTATTGTTTGGTAGTAATGTAGATGTTGCCGACCCTAATTATGATAAGAGGTTGAAATTAGAAATATCTTATACTAAAGCTCGGTAAACCATTTAATAGTGATTTTTGTCATTTAAGCAATTGTTCACATACCACTTCTACATTATTAACGTTGTATAACCTAAATGGCATAAATCTTGAGTTTATTTTTTAAGCTAAAGGTTTTAAATTAATTTTTTCAAATAGAAACATTAATATGTGTGGAATTGTTGGTTACATAGGTCATAGGGAAGCTTTCCCTATAGTTATAAAAGGACTTCAGAGATTAGAATATCGTGGTTATGATAGTGCAGGTATTGCATTGTTTGATGGTAATCAAATCAATTTATCTAAAACAAAAGGTAAGGTTGAAGATTTAAAAAATAAAGCAAAAGAAATATCTCAGGCAGGTAGTATTGGTATAGGTCACACACGTTGGGCAACCCACGGTGTGCCAAATGATGTCAATTCTCACCCTCATTACTCTAATTCAGGAAATCTTGTTATTATACATAACGGTATCATTGAAAATTACGAGTCTATAAAACAAGAACTTACAAAACGTGGATATACATTTCAATCAGATACGGATACTGAGGTATTGATTAATCTTATTGAAGAGGTAAAGAAAACCGAAGATGTTAAGCTAGGTAAGGCGGTACAGATTGCACTTAATCAAGTAGTAGGGGCATATGCAATTGCTGTTTTTGATAAGGAAAAACCAGATGAAATTGTGGTAGCTAAATTAGGTAGTCCTTTGGCTATTGGTATTGGCGAAGAAGAATTTTTTATAGCCTCAGATGCTTCGCCATTTATAGAATTTACTAATAATGCTGTTTATCTTGAAGATGAAGAAATGGCAATTATTAGATTAGGAAAAGAAATTAAGCTTAGAAAAATTAAGGATGATGCGGTAGCTTATCCAAGAATTTTAGAGCTTCAAATGAATCTTGAAGAAATTGAGAAAGGTGGTTATGATCACTTTATGTTAAAAGAGATTTATGAACAACCTAGAGCTATAAAAGATACTTATAGAGGTCGTTTATTGGCAGATCAAGGTTTAATTAGAATGGCGGGGATTGACCTTAACATGGAAAAATTCTTAAACGCTAATAGAATTATTATTGTAGCATGTGGTACTTCATGGCATGCCGGTTTAGTTGCTGAGTATATTTTTGAGGATTTGGCAAGAATTCCTGTAGAAGTAGAATATGCATCAGAATTTAGATACAGAAACCCTGTTATTACAGATAAAGATGTTTTAATTGCAATTTCACAATCTGGTGAAACTGCAGATACTTTGGCAGCTATTAAATTAGCGAAAGAAAAAGGAGCTTTTGTATTTGGTGTTTGTAATGTAGTAGGTTCTTCTATTGCAAGGGAAACGGATGCTGGAGCTTATACGCATGCAGGACCAGAAATAGGAGTAGCTTCTACAAAAGCTTTTACGACTCAAATTACTGTTTTGACGTTAATGGCTTTAAAATTAGCGAAAGCAAAAGGTGTTTTCTCGGAGACAAAATATCGCGGATATTTATCTGAACTAGAAACTATTCCTAGTAAAGTAGAAAAATCTTTGGAATCTAATACACTAATAGAAATTATAGCAGATGTTTATAAAGATTCAACTAACTGTCTTTACTTAGGGAGAGGATACAATTTTCCGGTAGCATTGGAAGGCGCACTTAAATTAAAAGAGATAAGTTACATTCATGCAGAAGGATATCCGGCAGCTGAAATGAAGCATGGTCCTATTGCATTGATTGATGAGCAAATGCCAGTTTTTGTAATTGCGACTAAAAAAGGGCATTATGAAAAGGTGGTAAGTAACATTCAAGAGATTAAATCCAGAAAAGGGAAAATTATTGCAATAGTTACAGAAGGTGATGAGCAGGTGAAGGATTTAGCGGATCACGTTATTGAGGTTCCTGAAACTTTAGAAAGCTTAACTCCGTTATTAACGACAATTCCTTTGCAATTACTTTCATATCATATTGCTGTAATGAGAGGTTGTAATGTGGATCAACCTAGAAACCTTGCCAAATCGGTTACGGTAGAATAAGAAAAATTATTTTTAATAGATATAAGGGGCATGATTCATTTCATGTCCCTTTTTTAGGGGATAAAATTAAAATAATATGCACATAAAATCTCCTTTTTATAAGGGAATGGTGGATTTTGGATATATTTTTTACATTATGTTATTTAAAAGTTAATTGCGTATATCCCAATAAATGAATCATTTAATTATTAAAATAATACTATGCATGCATAATTTTTTTCAAATTACTATAATCCATGTGAAATAATCTGTATCTTAACCCTCAACTAATTTTAAACTTTGATAAAGAATGAGAGCAATACTTCTTTTAGCATTGATGATTGTGGGTACTTTTGGGTACTCTCAAACAAATATCAATGGTAATGTTGTTGACCAAAACAATCAGCCCATTCCTGGGGCCAATATTGTTATCGTTGGCAAAACCATTGGAGCAGTAACAGATTTTGATGGTAATTTTAATTTGGCTACGTCCGAAGTGCCACCTTTTAAGATAGAGGTGTCAAGTATTGGATATATGAGTACTACAGAAAGTATTACAAGTGCAAACCAAACTATTACGATCACCTTAAATGAATCGCAAACCTTTTTAGATGAAGTTGTTATTTCGGCTTCTAGAACTCCTGAACGTATTTTTGAATCGCCAGTTACTGTAGAGCGTATTGGTATTTCTGAAATTAAGAATTCTACTGCTGCAGATTTTTATGGCGGATTGGAAAATTTAAAAGGGGTTGATGTAAATACGAACAGTTTAACGTTTAAGTCGGTAAACACAAGAGGTTTCGCATCTTTTGCGAATACGCGCTTTATGCAGCTTGTTGATGGTATGGACAATTCTACACCAGCATTGAACTTCCCTATCGGTAACTTAGTCGGGTTAATTGAACCAGATGTATTAAGTGTAGAATTGTTGCCAGGAGCATCTTCTGCACTATATGGTGCAAATGCGTTTAATGGTATTTTGTTTATGCGTAGTAAGAGTCCGTTTGATTATGAAGGTATAAGTGTTTCCATTAAACAAGGGATTACTTCTCAAAAGGCGGCTGGTGACAACTCATATACTGATTTTGGTATAAGAGCGGCACATAAGTTCAGTGATAAATTTGCTGCAAAGGTTAATTTCGGATACTTAAAAGGTACTGATTGGGCGGCTAATAATACAGATGATAAAATAACTCCAGGTGGCACAAGAGATAACTTGAATTATGATGGTGTCAATGTATATGGAGATGAAGTTTCTACAAATATTAAGGAAGTTGCACTTACTTTAGAAGGTTTAGGTGTTTTGCCTTCAGGTGCAAATGCTTTGGTGCCTTCTGAAATTGTAAGTAGAACTGGGTATAACGAAAGTGATCTTACCAACTACAATGCAGAAAGTATTAAAGCTGATTGGGGCTTGTATTATAGACCAATTGAAGATAATAGTTTAGAGATTTCTTATGTAGGTAAAGTAGGTACAGGAAATACAATTTATCAAGGAACTAACAGGTATAATATAGCTGGATTCTTTCAGGAACAACATAAACTTGAAATCAAGAACGATAACTTTTTTGTAAGAGGTTATGTGGTTGGAGATAAGGCAGGTGATTCTTATGATATGGTGTTTACTGGTATCAACATCAACAGATCTTGGAAAGATGATAATACTTGGTTTGGTGAATATACCGGTGCTTATGTACAGGCAACTTTGGCAGGTGCTACTGACCAACAGGCACATGCAGCAGGTAGAGCTCAAGCTGAATCTGGTAGACTGTTGCCGGGTACTCCAGAATTCGAAGCAGCTTTTAACAAGGTTATAAAAGATCCAGATTTAAGTGTTGGGTCACAGTTTTATGACCAGTCTAAATATTATCATGCTGATGGTAACTATAATTTTAGTCATTTAATTGATTGGGCAGAAATTCAGGTTGGTGGTTCTTTTAGAGAGTATAGTTTAAATTCTTTAGGAACTATTTATACGGATTCTGAAGAAGACGGTCCAATAGATTATTCTGAATTTGGAATTTACTCACAGGTTCAAAAGACATTACCTATGTCTGGCGATAAAAGTTTAAAATTAACAGGGTCTATTAGATATGATAAATCTGAATTTTTTGATGGCTTTTACTCTCCTAGATTATCCGCAGGTTACACGTTGAATAGGAATCATAATATTAGAGCATCTGCTCAAACTGGATTCAGAAACCCGACTACCCAAGATCTTTTTATTGGATTGGATGCCGGTAGAGCAATTTTGGTAGGGTCTGCACCTGATAATCTAGAGCAGTATTCAAGAGATTTTGATGTAAGTGCCTCAGGACAGTTGTTAGGTCAACCTTCGTCAGTTACTCAAACTGGTACCGCGGCGTACACCAATTCGTACTCTGCAGCTTCTGCTACAGCTTTAGCTGAGACAGGAGACCCTACAGTACTTGAAGTTGCTAATCCAGATTTGGTCAAGCCAGAAAAAGTAACATCTTTTGAAATTGGGTATAGAGGTAAAGTGGATAAAGTTGTAATTGATTTTAGCACATATTATAATAGTTATGAAGATTTTATTTCTCAAGAGGTAGTTGTTGCTCCGTACTACGGCGAAGTGGGTGATGGCGGACTTTCTATTGCAGCAATAGCGAATGGAGATTTTCAAGCATATAGTACATACACAAATACCGATGCCAATGTAAATTCTTATGGTGCATCTTTAGGTCTTGATGTTAAGGTTTTAGGTAATTTTGATTTAGGAGGTAGTTATACTTTTACGAAATTAGATTTCGATCGTGAGGCAAACCCTGACGTAATGTTGAACTTCAACACGCCAGAGCACAAGTTCAAGGCATCTTTTGGAAACAAAGAATTATTCGAAAATTTCGGATTTAATGTTTCATATAGATTTAGTGATGATTATTTCTGGGAAGCTACTTTTGGTAATGGTGTAATTCCAGAATTCCACGTGGTAGATGCTCAAATTAACTATGATGTGCCAAGTATTAAATCTTCTTTCAAATTAGGGGGTACAAACCTTACTAATAAAGAATATTATACGGCATTTGGTACAGGGTTCATAGGTTCTATGTACTACTTATCTTGGACTATTAACAACTAATTAAAATCAAAAGTTGAAATGAAAAACTTAAAATATTTATATATTTCTTTAGGTATCTTAGCTTTTACGGCTTGTAATGACCCTGAAGATGTGGATCTTGAGCCAGAAGTTATGGCAGAAGAATTACCGGCGTTAACTGCTGGATCGGCAGATTTCTCTAATTATGTCTCTTTAGGGAATTCGTTAACGGCAGGTTTTACAGATGGCGCATTATTTCAAGCAAGTCAGACGCTGTCCTTGCCTAACTTACTATCTCAGAAATTTAGTCTTGTTGGCGGTGGTAATTTTACCCAGCCTATGACAAGTGACAATTTTGGTGGTTTAGCAGTGGCAGGTACAAGAATCCAAGATCCAAGATTGGTCTTTGGTGGTGCGGGTCCGGTTTCTTTAGAATCCATAATTGGTGATGTAACCGTATCAACGGATATTGCGTTGAACAACCCAACTGGACCTTTTAATAATTTAGGGGTGCCTGGAGCTAAAAGTTTTCATCTATTGGCGCCTGGTTATGGTAGTTTAGATAATTTTCCGACAGCTGCAAATCCTTATGCAATTAGAATCACGGGAAATACCAGCGCGTCTATTTTAGATTTGGCGGTAGATCAATCACCTAGTTTTTTCTCATTGTGGATAGGTAATAATGATGTATTGGGATATGCCACTACTGGTGGTGATGGTACGGATCCTATTACACCGGTGTCAGGTGCTCCAGGTCAAGGTTTTGATGGTAGTTATGGAGCTTTAATAGCTACCTTGACTGCTAATGGGGCTCAAGGTGTAGTAGCTAATATTCCTAACGTAACAGACGTTCCTCATTTTACAACGGTACCACACAATCCTTTGGACCCTACAAATCCCGATTTTGGAGATCAGATTGCGACCCTGAATGGTATTTTTGGGCAATTGAATCAGGTGTATGAGTTTTTAGGTGTTCCAGAAAGATCAATAGAGTTTTCTGCAACCGCAGCTAGTGAAGTGGTGATTAGAGATGAAACTTTAGTTGATTTGTCTGCTCAGATTGCAGGTGTACTAGGGGCTAGTCCTACATTTCCTGCTTTTGTGCAATCATTCGGTTTGCCTGTCGAAGCAGCACCATTGGTTGCAGGTTTATTGGGTAGTACATATGGGCAAACAAGAGAGGCAACGGCAGACGATTTATTTGTATTGCCAAGTTCATCTATTATAGGTACGGTAAATACAGAATCGGTTGTAGCTCTTATGTCTGCAGGCTTACCTCAGGCATTGGCAGGTCAATTTTCTGTTGAGGGTATATCGTTGCCTTTAGAGGATAAGTGGGTTCTTCTGCCTAGTGAGCAAGAAGAAATTGCTGTAGCAACAGCAGCTTTCAATCAAATTATTGAGGCTACTGCTAGTCAGGCAGGTTTAGCTTTCGTAGATGCTAATAGCTTGTTGAATCAATTGGCAAATGGAGGAATCACTAGTGGTGATTTTACTTTAACATCTAGTTTGGTGACGGGTAGTGCTTTTTCTTTAGATGGAATTCACCCTACAGCTAGAGGGTATGCATTATTAGCAAATGAGTTTATGAAATCTATTGATGCAACGTATGGTTCAAATTTTGAGGCTTCGGGTAGTTTTTTGAACGTAGGTGATTATCCTACGAATTACTCACCAACACTACAATAATTGTAACTAAAATAGTTAGAATTTAAAGGTGCCGAACGGGCACCTTTTTACTTTTGTAAAAAAGGAAAAAAACTATTTTTCATTAAAATTGAAAACTATATCTTTGCAGCCTGAAAATGAGAGCATTTTTCAGGTTATATTAAACGTATTAAATAAACATATAAGTAATGTCAAAAGTTACAGGTAAAGTTTCGCAAATCATTGGGCCCGTGGTTGATGTAGAATTTCAGTCAGGTGCTGATCTTCCTAGAATCTATGATTCCTTAGAAATTGTAAACAAGGATAAGTCGGTTTTAGTATTAGAAGTACAGTCTCATGTTGGTGAAAACACGGTAAGAACCATCTCAATGGATTCTACTGATGGTTTAAGCAGAGGTGTAGAAGTAGTTGCTACAGGTAGTGCGATACAAATGCCGGTAGGTGATGACGTATATGGTCGTTTGTTCAATGTTATCGGTGATGCTATTGATGGTTTAGGTGATTTGCCTAAAGCAGGTAAAGATGGTCTTCCAATACATAGGGAAGCACCAAAATTCGAAGATCTTTCAACTTCTACAGAAGTTTTATTTACAGGTATTAAAGTAATCGATTTGATTGAGCCTTATGCAAAAGGTGGTAAAATTGGATTATTTGGTGGTGCTGGTGTAGGTAAAACGGTATTGATTCAAGAATTGATCAACAACATTGCAAAAGGTCACGGTGGTCTTTCTGTATTCGCAGGTGTTGGTGAAAGAACTCGTGAAGGAAATGATTTACTTCGTGAGATGTTAGAATCTGGTATTATAAAATACGGTGATGATTTCATGCATTCTATGGAAGAAGGCGGATGGGATCTTACCAAAGTTGATAAAGAGGCAATGAAAGGTTCAAAAGCGACTTTCGTTTTTGGTCAAATGAACGAGCCACCAGGAGCACGTGCTAGAGTTGCACTTTCAGGTTTGACAATTGCTGAGTATTTCCGTGATGGAGCAGGTGAAGGTCAAGGTAAAGATGTACTTTTCTTCGTAGATAACATTTTCCGTTTTACACAAGCAGGTTCAGAGGTATCGGCACTATTGGGTCGTATGCCTTCAGCGGTAGGTTACCAACCAACTTTGGCAACAGAGATGGGTGCTATGCAAGAGCGTATTACATCAACAAAAAGAGGTTCTATTACATCTGTACAGGCGGTTTACGTACCTGCGGATGATTTAACGGATCCAGCACCGGCAACAACGTTTGCTCACTTAGATGCAACAACGGTATTGTCTCGTAAAATTGCCGAGTTAGGTATCTACCCAGCGGTAGATCCATTAGATTCTACATCAAGAATTTTAACAGCTGAAATTTTAGGAGATGAGCATTATGCTTGTGCACAAAGAGTAAAAGAGCTTTTACAACGATATAAAGAGCTTCAAGATATTATTGCCATCTTAGGTATGGAAGAATTGTCTGAAGAAGATAAATCTGCCGTAGGTAGAGCAAGACGTGTACAACGTTTCTTATCTCAACCTTTCCACGTAGCAGAACAATTTACAGGTCTTAAAGGTGTGTTAGTTGATATTAAAGAAACTATCAAAGGATTTAACATGATTATGGATGGTGAATTAGATCACTTACCAGAATCTGCTTTTAACCTTAAAGGTACGATCGAAGAGGCTATTGAAGCTGGTGAAAAAATGTTGACTGAAGCGTAATTAAGTTCAGAGTTCAGGGTTCAGAGTTCAGAATTGTAACTCATAACTCATAACTCATAACTCATAACTAAAAGAGATATGTATTTAGAAATTGTATCACCAGAAGCAACATTATTTGCAGGTGAAGTAACTTCGGTTACGGTACCAGGTATAAATGGTGAGTTTCAAATGTTAAAAGACCACGCCCCAATTGTATCATTGTTACAAGAAGGTAAGGTTAAGATTTCAGGTAATATTTCTTTAGATGAAGAATATGCCTCTAAGTTTACTAAAGATGCTAGCGGTAGTACAGTTTTACAGATTTCTAGCGGTACTATTGAGCTTAAGAATAATAAAGTAATTGTACTTGCAGATTAGTAAGTAGAATCCGTAATAAGTTTTAAAGGCTACACTGAAAAGTGTAGCCTTTTTTTATTCCTTTTCATATGCTAGAATATCTGCAGGCTGACAATCTAAAGCTTTGCAAATAGCTTCTAGAGTAGAAAAACGAATGGCTTTAGCTTTACCTGATTTTAGAATAGAAAGGTTAGCTTCCGTTATACCAATCATTTCGGCTAGCTCTTTGCTTTTCAAATTTCGCTCTGCTAATACGGTGTTTAAGTTTACGACGATACTCATAGTTATATGGTTAGGTCGTTTTCTGATTGTACGGTATACCCTTTCTGAAATACATAGGTTAGAAACAGGGAAATCATTCCAAATATAATCAGGAGAATAAGATTGTGAATATTTCTAAATTCAGTCTTATGCATTATTGGATAATGAATAAGAAAGTATAAAAGCGGACCAATAATTAAATTTAGGATAGTTAAGAGTTTCAAATTTTTGATGATGCCCTTATTAAAAATGACCGTTTTTTTAAGCGCTTTAAAAATGTTAGAAAGTAAATAGAGCAGTAGAATCCCGAAAATTAAAATTAGGGTAATCGTTAGGATGTCGCTAAACTGATAATCACCTTCTATAGAACTTCCAATAAGGGGAATTTTCATGTCGAATCTACCGTCTTCAACTGTAAATTTATCTGTAATAAAAGCAAATTCCATATAGGTTAGAAAAGCTAAGAGTACAATTGAAATACTTCTGAATATATAATAGAAGAAGGTAGAAAGTGATTTTGGACCGAATATTTTCATGGTATTCTTTTTATATAGTTAAGTCATTTTCTTGTTTTAGATGATAGCCTTCTTTAATTAATTGGGCTATAATAAGTAGAAAAATAGCTATTACTAAAAGTGATATTCTTCCGCTTAATGCCGTTCCAAAATTTTTGCCTAAGGTATATGAAGCAGAAACACCATATTCTAAAGTTATTTCAAAGGATTTTTCTATTAACCTTATAAAGAAAATTAATATAGAATAGATTATAAGTCCGTTACCGACCTTTCTAAAAACAGCACTATTATTTTCTGTAAATATTGTATCGGTTTTAAATTCAGGTATTACTTTTCTAAATTTCAAAAGAAGCCAGAATATATAACCTTGTAATAAAAAAGTTAGTAAAGGAATTAGAAGCATTAGTATCCAGCTATTTTCTCCACCGGAATATTCAAGCAAATCAAATTTTGTAAGAACATATTTTGATAATTCACCTAAGTTTATAATTATAGATATTAGTACGGAAAAAATTAAAAAATTAATAAGCCATTTGAGTGCAGTAAGAAGATTTTTCATATAATTTAATTATTGTTTAACGATAACAAATATATTAAAATTATCGAAAAACAATAATTAAATTTAAAAAAATGATTTTTGTTATCTTTCCTTATCAGTAAAACTACAGAGAGGTATAGATTAAATTTGAATCTTAATTACGTATTCAAATTCTTACTGTTATAGATGTAAGAGCGTGACGCTTGCGATAGCGGTTAGCAACAAAATCTTATATTTTACACACTTTTGTAATATGGGTAAAGAGGCTCTACTGTTTTAAGGCGATCCTTTAACGTATTATAATAAGAATGCCAGATTTTATATTTTGATTGATATATAACGCTATCCCATTTTTCAAATTTCATATTAAAATTAGGATCATCGCATAATTTAGAAATGATTAATCCTCTAAACAAGTGATCTATCCCACCTACCAAAATCTCCTTCCAATATTTTCCTTCTGCCTCTAAGCGGTCCATTTCTTTTAGTACGTTGGGCAGGTAGGAGTAGGTATCTATAAAAGCCTTGCCAGGACCTTGGGCATAATCAACAATTAAATGGCCCCATTGGCGGAATGATAAAAGAGTGTTAAAATTAATGTCATTTAGTTCTGATTCATAGTAGTTTGGTAGACTATCTTTAACTGTGCGCCAAGAAACATTTCCTGAATCAGAAAAATTCGGTTTACCTATTTCATTAATTAAATTTTCCACTGGTTCATGAAAAATTGAAAAGGGCAATAACTTATGTAACGACGATTTTGTTTTGAAGTCAAATATCAATAGAATTTTTACATGCTTTAAGTTTAACGAGTATCCAACTCCTGTTTTCTTAGCATCATTGAATTTATAACCCTTGTCCTTGAAGTAAGGATTTGTTACAGCAAATAATTCTTTTTTTCCTTGAGAAAGTTTTATGGACATGATTATTATTTATTTGAATCTTTTATAAACTCGATATCTGATTTTCGAATGGTGTTAATGTCATTAGTACCGTAATCATTCGATTTTATCATTTCAGATTGCTCTAAATTAAAGCTTTCATTTGCGTTAATGTCAATAGATTTATTATCAAACTTCACTTTAAACTCCACCGCACCGCTAGAGGCTTCTTTTACCTGTTTAAACTTGGTCGTTTGTGCGGGGGTAAAAAGGTTGCCGGGGCTTAGTTTGTTCTCGATGGCGATAATGTCTTTAATAAACAGGATTATTAAGTTAATGTTTTTCTTTCTGCTATAGTAGGCAAGAGTTTTAAACTTCAATTTTCTTTTTTAACGATAACCTCATAATCCAAATCATAAAAGGTAACATCTGTCATGCCAGCTTCTTCTATGGCGTTTCTTAATCGTGCGGATACAATATAATTATAACGGTCAAATAAAAAATCAAAAGGTTCATTTACGCACCAAATATGCGGTTTGAATTCATGAGTCATCATATATGGCTCTGATTTATCAAAATATTCTTCCAAATCATTATACGCTACAATTTCTACATCTGATTTGTCTTTAATTCCAATTTTTTTAAATTCAGATTTTTTAATTTCTATAAATCTGTAATTAACTATTGGATAGAATAACCAATATTTATGCGTTGTTTGCTTTTGGTAGTTTTTAATCTCTAATTCTAAAAACTGTTCGTTAGTTAAATTGAAATTTTTAAATATTTTATATAATTCATCAATAATACACATGCCTGTAATAAATGGCGTGAAGGCAGCTTTATGCCATTTGCGACTTCCACCACCGCTAGACCATAACATGGTATTACGTAATATGGGTTCATTAAATTCTAACTGTTCATGATCTGGAACATTAGTATCTACATACAATTGAATAGGTTTAGGGTTTTCCCACCTTTCTCTATTTCTTAATAAATGGACATCTAATTGTAAACGAGCAGTTTCTTCTTGGCTACAATACAAGTTCCATTCTCTGCCATAGCCACCTAATTGATAATATTTCATTTTAATTATATCTATTTAAAATATCTTGAACTGGGGTAATTTTAATAGGCGTATCATCAGCTGCCGTTATGCCAAACAAATCATTTACATTGGTATTTCCTTTTACAGATTAATCTAACAATACTTTAAGTTATAACTTTTAAGTCATAGACTTAACATGTTTTAATCAACCAGTCTTCAAAGAAATCAATTCCCAATCTTGCCCTAAAGAATTGTAAGTACAAATTTTCTCAAATCCTACGGCGTAATGTGCGCCTAAAGAGCGGGAGTTGGTTGCGTCAACCTCAGTGATAATGGCATCGTATTTTGGGTAAGAAGCAATTTTCATAGCATTATAAAGTCCGCGGAAAATTCCCATTTTCCTATGGGTTTTTGCAACACAGATTTGCCCCATAGTAATAAAATTTTGAATGTTTACGTTTTCTAATTCGGTAAACATAGGTCTTAAAACAGAGATTTCATCTTTAAAGTCATCGGTCATTGAAAGGGCGTAGCCAACTACCTTGTCTTCATCTTTCGCAATAATATGCGGACAAGCATTATTCATTCTAGTAAGTACATCTAAAGTGTGGTGTACAGTAACGAAACCTTCTTTTTCCATTTCATCGCTAGAAACAGAAGATTTCAAATTCATCTGCTGTAAAGAAAGAATCTGTATTAATTCTTCATTCGTGGTGGCGGTGGTATATATCAAATTCATTTAGTCAACTTTTAACCAAGCTTTGCGGGCTTTTAATACTTTTTTTGAAGGAGCTTCTTCATTTTTCTCAATCAAACTAATAGTGTAGTTAGGGTCAGCGGTCAAGGTGACTTCGGTTTTCCTTTCCATACCATCCCGTAAAAAGCTTATTGAAAGTTTGTCATTTGGCTTAAATTCATTTTCTATGAATTTGATGAACTGTATGCCGTTAGGGAATTTTTCGCCATTAATAGCAGTAATGATGTCATCTTTATCTAGCCCTGCGATATAAGCGGGACTCCCAATTTTGGTATTGCTTCTAATTTTACCGTTTAAATCGTCTGTTATAGATACAGCAGCGCCAAAATAAGCAGCCTCTTTGTTTTGAGATAAACTTACCCCAACAGTTTTAAATAGTTCGGTATAGCTTGGCATTTCGCTTTTGTAGATGAAGCTATTAAAGAAGTTATTACCAAAATCTTCGCCAGCGTAGGTGTTTAAAGTTTTATTCAAGTTTTCAATGGTATATGGACTTTCAGATTTCCCGTAGATATTCCAAACCAGTTTCATGAAATCATCTAGATTTAAACCTTTCTCTCTTAAAGAAAGGTCTAGGGCTAAACCTAATACACTACCATAAGAATAATAAGAAATAAATGTGTTCTCTCTATTCACCGGGTCTACAGAGGTTGCCGCATCTACAAAAGGAGCTTGGTTACTCATTTCAATTGGGTTAAAAAACTGCCTTGCGGGTGAATTCCAGACATAATTGAAAGTACCTGTTAACCCTTCAACATATTTATTAGGTGTAATTAATCCTGCTCTGCAAAGTATCAGGTTGGTGTAGTAGCTGGTAAAACCTTCTGCAAACCAAAGCTCACCGCTCATGTTAGCTTCTTCAAAATTAAAAGGTTCTAAAGATTTTGGTCTAATACGTTCAACGTTCCAACTATGAAAAAACTCATGAGAAACCGTACCAATATTACCATCCATGCCGCCATTTGCCAAAGTCCTAGTACTGGTTAAAATCGTAGAATTTCTATGTTCCATACCGTCACCAGATGCATTTGGCATATAGGAGGCAAGAAAAGTATAGGTGCCATAATCAAATGTAGGTAACTCCCCAAAAACAGCTTTTTCGGCAAGCACAACTTTCTTCACTTTTTCAAAATAGGCATCGGCTTCTTCTTCATTAGCTGGATCCAATAAGGCTAGTTTAATAGTTTGCCCATCTACCTTGAACTCTCTCACTTTGTGATTGCTTAACAGCGTTGGACTATCCATAAAATAATATAGATTGGGTGCGCTATAGACATTACCGCTTACTTGCGGTAATTGAGTTGCTATTTTCCAATTTAAGTCTTCCCTCGATTTAAAATTTACCTCGATTTTTCTTTCGCTTAGTGATGGGGCATACATAAAAGTAGCCGGTATATTTAAGTGTGCATTAGTTTCGTTAATCTGTGAATAGGTGCCGTCTGCTCTATTAGCAAATAAAATGTACTCTATTTTTACTGTTCCATCATGTCCAGAGACTTTCCATTCGTACGGGTTGGTTCTTGTGACCTTCAGATGGTTTCCTTCACTGTCTATAGCCTTAAAGCTATATACGTTTTTAGCAAATTCATGAAGTGCATACCTGCCAGGCGATGTTCTGCTCATTCTCAGGGATAAAGTATCTGATGACACTTTTGGAAATGTAGCTGAGATATTTGCCTCATGATGTTGGGCATTCTCAAAAGAGATAGTGTAAGAATTGGTCTGAGCAAATAATTGAACAGATTGGAGTCCACAGAATAATAGAATAAAGAGGTAGCGCATACTTAGATTTTTTAGCTAAGATAATGAAGCTATTTCATGTATGAATCTACAATATTTTAATTATTGAAATGTGGGTTAGATGGTCTGGTTTTGTTCAAACTTATCATCTATACTTTCTTTTATTCCTTTTAATAAAAATTCCGTAATGGGTTTGGTAACAAAATCTACTACTAGGGGTTTTTTCTTTAGCTTTTCTATATCATTTCTATATGCGGAAGATGTAAGGATAAAAACCATGCAGTTATCTGTAGAAGCAAAAGATTCTAGCTGATCCATAAATTCCCAACCGTTCATTACGGGCATATTAAGATCAAGAAAAATGATGTAGTTTTTCTGGTCTGAATATTCGTTTTTTAAAAATTCTATTGCAGGTTTTCCATTAGAAAAATTAACTGTATCACCCTTTAAATCGGCATGTTTAATACCTTTTTCGAGTAAAAAAGTAAATATAGGGTCGTCCTCAATTAGTAATATTTGGTAACTCATTTAATATCTTCTATATCAATAGCATTAATAGTATTTTCAACAATGTCTTTAATTACATGGTCAATTTCATCTGCAGAAGTAATTATAAAGTTAAGAATTTGTTCTCTTTCTTCGATTTTTAATTTCTCTTTATCATCTCTCAATAAATCTACTAAGCCCATTAATCTAGCAACAGGAGCTCTTACAATATGGGATTGGGTCCATGCAATTTTTTTAAGTTGAGTATTCTGCTCTTCTATTGCTTTTAAGTGCTGCACTTTGGTGGTCACATCTTTTGAATTAACTACAATTCCTTTAATTGTGGGTTCATCAAATTTATTGGTGATAGCAGTTTCTAACCATACCCAATGACCGGCACCGTGTCTAAATCTAAATGGTTTAATGTTTACTTGCTGTACATCTAAGATTTTTATGAATTCATTGTATACAGTATCATAATCATCTGGGTGAACATAGTCGAATGCATTAGTGCCAACAAATTCTTCTGGTGTAATTTCTAAAACCTTTGTAGAGGTAGGGCTGGCATATGAGAAATTTGCCTTTTCGTCAATAATGCAGATCATATCACTGCCTTCTTGAACTAAAGTTTTATAACGACGCTCACTTTGTATTAATTGCTCTTTTGCATTTCTAGTTTCATGTATGTCTCGAGATGTAACAACAACACCTTGAATTGAGGGCTCATTTAATTGGTTAGATACATTGGCTATAAACCATCGCCATTCACCTAATTTATTTTTAAATCTAAAAGGAGCTATTTGAACTGATTTTCGTTCAGATATTAAATCAAAAGATTTTGCAACCTGTTCAATATCATCTGGGTGAACAAAGTCAAAAGCATTTTTGCCAATTAATTCCTCAGGACTTATCTGAATAACTTTTGTTGAACTAGGACTTACATATTTAAAATTACCTTCAAAATCTGAAATGGAAATAATGTCACTACTTTCCTGAACTAACGTTTTAAAGCGGCGTTCGCTGTTCTCTAATTGTAGTTCAGCTTTTTTCTTTTCGGTATTATCTCTTGCAATGCAGTAATAAATACCCTCTTTTTCATCCCAATTAGATGACCAAAGCATGGGTACTATATGCCCGTCTTTATGAATATACCTATTTTCAAAATTCACCACTTTTTCTCCAGAAGAAACAGCGGCGGCAGAACTTTTTGTATCTGGCCTGTCATCTTCATGAACAAGTTCAATATAATTAGTACCAATAATATCTTTAGGATGATACCCCCAAATGGCTTTACTGGCTTGGTTAACACTTAAAAAGTATCCTTCCTCATCTAGCGTACAAATAATATCTAATGAAGTATCCATTATTTTTTGCATTTCTTCTTTAGCACTGATCAGTACTTGTTGCGATAATACTTCTGAGGTTATGTCTTTTGAAAAACAGGTAATGCCAGTTGTTTTCCCTTCTTTATTATACATGAGGTCAAAAGAGGTAAGACCGTAAGTGGTCCAAAACTTTTTCGGGTTTTGAATTTTCTGTTTCACTGAAAACCTACCTATGCTTAATGCTCTTTTGTAATATGATTTCCATTTGTCGGTTACTTGTTTTGGTACGGCATCAGAAAATACAGGGTCACCTTCCTTAAAAGGGTGTCCTTGAATTTTTTCAACCAAATCATGAAATGCGGTATTTGCAGTAATAAGATTAAAATCAAGATCTATAGACCACATTAAATCTCTGGTACTGTTGATCATTGCGTCTTGGTTATTTTTAACCCTTTCAAGCTCAGTGGTGTATCTTTTCTTTTCAGTAACATCTTGTATGGTTCCATACATTAACAAAGGTTCTTTGTTATCACTCCATTTCAGCACCTTTCCTTCTTCATATATCCATTTATAGCTGCCATTCTTTTGTAACAGTCGGTATTGCACATTACAGCCAACGGAAGGGTAATTTAAGCAATCGTGCATTTTTTTCTTTACCTGTGGTAGATCATCTTGGTGAATACGGCTAAACCAATCGTCGGTTTTAAAATCTTTTAAAGCCTGTTCGTCTAAATTAAATATTTTAAGTCCTTGGTCATTTAGACTTAAGCTGTCACTGGCAAGATTACGTTCCCATATACCTATACCTGTTGCAGAAACAATGTTATCCAATAATTTGCCTTTTCTCTCTAGGTCTAGTTTTTGGTCTATTTCTATCTTTTTAGACTTTCGTAATTCAAATAAATGAACTACTTGTTTAGCAAGAGTTTGTAGTCCTTCTAGCTGATTTTCATTAAGTTGTCTAGGTTCGTAATCTATTACACAAAGTGTACCAAGTCTATGACCGTTTTCTGTGGTTAAAGAGGCACCGGCATAAAAACCAATATTTGGATCACCTTTTACAAGGTTATTATCGTAAAATCGTTTGTCATTGTGAGTGTTTTCTACAATCAATATATCAACATTATCACTAATAACATGCTTGCAGAAAGAATCCTGAATAGGTGTACCGGTACTATTTAATCCGAAATGAGATTTAAAGAATTGTCTTTTATCATCAACCAATGAGATTAAGCTTGAAGGGGTGTTGCAGATAGATGCGGCCAATGATGTAATTTCATCATAGATAGCCTCAGGATGTGTATCCATAACATCGAATGACATCAATGTTTTTAACCTATTTGTATCTAAAATATTACTCCCTTTCATTATTATCTAAGCAATAAGATATGTACTTAATTTAACACTTTAATATCAAAGTAGGAAATTTCTCCAAAAAAAGACGCAAAAATAAGATATAACTTTGTTCTTTAGTCATATTGTTTAATTTTTTATCGAGGTTATGAGAATTTTATGATTTCGTAAATAGTTATTAATCAGATTCATAAAACAAATTTTGCAACTATTTTGAGATTCAAATGAATTACTCTCGTTAATTATGGAAAACTCTTAGAATATTTTCAGGAAATCGTTAATTCGTTTAAAATCATTTCATAGAAAGGCTATTTTTGTGATATGACCCAACTGCCCAAAAAATTACAGTGTGTTTTAGCAGCTCGTAAAAAAGAAGAAACTTTTCGCACGTTACATTCTATAGAAGGTTTAATTGATTTTCTTTCTAATGATTATTTAGGTTTTGCAATAAATGAAACTTTGTTCTCTAAAACCTTTCAATTGTTACTTACTGAAAGTGTAGCATCAAATGGATCTGGAGGATCTAGGTTGCTTTCTGGCAATCATAAATTGTACAACAAATTAGAACCGTTGTTGGCTAATTTTTATAAATCTGATGCTGCATTGGTATTTAATTCTGGTTATGATGCTAATATGGGGCTGTTTAGTGCTTTGCCCCAAAGAGGGGATTTAGTGTTTTACGATGAATATGTTCACGCCAGTATACGAGAAGGTATACGAATGAGCCATGCAAAAGCATATGGTTTTTTGCATAATGATTTATCAAGCTTAAAAGAGAAAGTGGATTTAAATACGGCCAGAAACGAACAAAAAGATAGTACTGTTTACATTGTTACTGAAAGTGTTTTCTCTATGGATGGAGATACGCCAGATTTAAAAGCTTTTGCAAAATATGCAAAGTCTAATGGTTATAATTTAATAGTCGATGAAGCACATGCTGTTGGTGTATTGGGAAAAATCGGAGAAGGATTAATACCTGAATTAAAACTTGAGAAAGATGTTTTCGCAAGAACGGTAACTTTTGGTAAAGCATATGGTTGTCATGGGGCAGCAGTTCTGGGTTCTAATGATTTAAAGGATTATTTGGTGAATTTTGCAAAACCGTTCATTTATACCACAGCATTAACGCCCCATACTTTAGCAACGATTATTACTGCTCATGAGCATATTGAAGATTTAAGAAAAGAGCCCAAAAGATTGTTGAGTGAGAATGTTCAGTTTTTTAAAAAGCAGTTAGGTGCGCATAAAATAGAACAGCACTTTATAAAGAGTGATACGGCTATACAGGGTTGTGTTATTCCTGGTTCAAAGAAGGCAAAACAAGTTTCTAATAAACTAATGGACAAAGGTTTCAATATAAAAGCAATTCTTTCGCCTACCGTTCCAGAAGGTCAAGAAAGATTAAGAATATGCTTACATAGCTATAATTCTAAAGAGGAAATAGGCTTGTTGGTGAAATTATTGGCTAGTTTTATTTAAATAGGATGAAAGATAAATTTTATCAGCTGGCTTCATTTGAGTATGTTGCCGATGTACAGATTGTTAAAGGTAAATTGGAGTCTGAGGGTATACCGGTATTTCTTAGGGATGAAAATACTTTAAATTCTGACCCACTTATAAGTAATGCAATTGGCGGAGTTAAATTGCAGGTGTATTCAAAAGATAAAGAAAGGGCAATTGCAATTTATGACGAAATTAGGGCTTATGCTGTGGATATTGAGGGTAACCCCATCATTTGCCCTAATTGTAAAGCTCAGAAATCTGAACCGTATTATAACAGTAAGGGGGTATTTTATAAACTTTTCCCTTTTTTTGAGAAAAGAAAATATAAGTGCCTAAATTGTGGAATGATCACTAATTCAAACTAAAATAGAATGCAAAAGATATTTGTAACAGGAATTTCAACTGAGGTTGGTAAAACTATAGCATCTGCAATTTTTACCGAAGCATTAAACGCAGATTATTGGAAGCCTGTACAAGCTGGTGATTTAGAAAATACGGACACTGATAAAGTGAAAGCACTTATTTCTAATGATACCTCTAAATTTCACCCAAGTAGTTATAATTTAAAATTACCAATGAGTCCGCATGCAGCGGCTGAGATAGAAGGTATTAGAATTGATAGATTTCATATTAATGAGCCAGAAACGGCTAATGATTTGGTCATTGAAGGTTCGGGTGGAATTCTGGTACCGTTAAATGAGGAAGATACCATGTTCGATATTATTATGCCAGATTATAAAGTTGTAGTGGTTTCTAGAAATTATCTAGGTAGTATCAATCACTCATTATTGACAATAAACTGGTTGTTGCACAAAGGGTATGAAGTGGCGGTGATTTTTAGCGGTGAAGAAAATAAGTATACAGAAGATATTATTCTTCAAAAGACCGGTGTATCTCTAATTGGTAGGGTTGATGAAGAAAAGGAATTCACCAAAGAGGTCATTAAAAAATATGCCGATAAATTTCAAGGTGTTTTAAGAACCTTATAGTCGCTGTAAAATTTGGGCATTGTCTACTGTAGCAATTACTTTATAATTTTTAGCTAAATAGGCGTCTATATATTCGTTTTCCTCAACTTCTTTTTTATCGAAAATTCGCTTTTCTTTTCGAATAACCACTGTTTGGGGTCGTAATTCATGCATGATATATTTAATTTCTTCAACAGAGTTTTTTCTAGGATTACCGTAAAAGGTAAATAATTCATTTCTACAAATATTACTTGGGTGAGTAGAAGCAGTTGTAGGTGGTAAAGTGTCTAAATTCCAATAGCCAATATGATACTCAAAAAACATTATGTTTTCGGTATCTAAATTATGTTCTAAAATATACTGCGGTGCAGCAAAGCCTTCTCCATTGAAGAATGTGCCCTTTTCAAATTTATTTTGTAAAACGTTCACATATTCCAGATAACTTTCAGCGGGTATCAATAATGCGATAAATGCGGCATAAACTGGTAGTTTAGGTTTGTACTGTATTACTAAGTTGTAGCTAACTATCGCAACCAGAATAAGTAACATGGGATGCAATTGAATAAGGTAATGACCGTTGATTCTTCCTCCTTTTGCAAAAGAGAATAATACACCGATCATGGCAATTAATAGCAGTTGTACGGTTCTGTTTTTAAAATCGAGCTTTTTATTTTTGTAGGCATAAAGAATAAAAAGTCCTGTAATGACGAAAATAGGTGACAGTTTAAAAATAGAATATCTTCTTGCTCCGGTATATTCTAATGGTGCCAATACTACAGACTCCCACCAGATATAAGTTTGATCGGTTATAAAGTATGGTACAATAGTCGCTAAAATTACTGTGATAACACCCGTTCCAAATAGTAAAACATGAAACAGAGATACGCTTGTCTTTTTAAAAATAGCCTCATATGTCAAGAATATACCAATGAATAGAATGGGAAAAGCCATGTTTAATTTTACCATAACAGTTGCACCCATTAATAGTCCTGCAAAGAAAATATAACCGAGAGACTTTTTAGTTTGCAAAAGATAAATGGCTGGCACAAAAAGCGCAATACAAATATGTTCGGACATTACACCTTGTAGACTACCAAATAAACTTAGTAGAAAAATGCAGCATATCCCAACTATTATAGAGGCTTTTTTAGATATGGTTTTTAATGAAATTTTGTAAGTGAAATAGGTAGTAATAGCCACTAGAAGAGCGCCGGCAAACCTAATGGCGACAAAACTTTTACCGAAAACAGAAATAATTGCGGCAAAGAATGCAAAAGTTAGCGGTGGCTTCAAATCCCATAATTGTGTGTAGGGTAGAAAACCATTTGCCCAAGATTGCCCTAATAGTATAAACGTGCTTTCATCGCGATCTATGTAATCTCTAAAGAAGAAGGGAAATCGTATAAAAAAGGTGATTAAAGAAAGAATGAGAAATACAGTAGTATTTTTCATTTGGGAAAAATTTAAAAAGGCATTTTTGTTTCTTTCTAGAGGCATCTATTTATTGCAATTTATTTCCCGATCTTTGCAAGATAGATAAAATGAAGAATTATAAATTCTATGAAAGTGGAAAATCTATCTAGTCGAGATAAAAAATATTTATGGCATCCATTGACCCAGCATAAGTTGGGTAAACCACAGTTACCAATAACTAGGGCAAAGGGTGCTTTATTGTTTGATGAGGAAGGAAAAGAATATATTGATGGTATTGCATCTTGGTATACCGTAATGTATGGTCATGCAAATGATGATATAATCTCGGCAATGAGCCAGCAAATGCAGAAGTTAGATTTTGTAATGTTCAGTGGTCTTACGCACGAGCCGGCAATAGAATTATCAGAAAAATTAATGGCCATTTTGCCGGATAATCAAGCAAAGCTATTCTTCAACGATAATGGTTCTACCGCTATTGAAGCTGCGATAAAAATGTCGCTTCAATATTTTCATAATAATGGGGAGAAAAGAGATACGTTAATTGCTTTTGAAGATGGTTTTCATGGCGATACATTCGGAGCTATGAGTGCATCCGGTCTGTCATCTTATAACGGTCCGTTTGAAGATTTCCTGTTAAAAGTGGTGCGAATACCTGTTCCGCAAGAAGATAATATTGAAGAGGTAAAAACCACGCTTTCTAAAATTTTAGATGAAAATGATTGTGCGGCATTTGTTTTTGAACCTTTAGTACAAGGAGCTGCCGGTATGAAATTTCATTCTGCAGAAGGATTAGATGCTTTAATAAGTCTATGTCAAAAACATGAGGTGTTATGTATTGCCGATGAAATAATGACCGGTTTTGGTAAAACAGGAAAGAACTTTGCATCGGATCATTTATCGAACAAGCCTGATATTATTTGTCTAAGTAAGGCTTTAACGGCTGGTATGTTTCCTTTGAGTATTACCAGTTGTTCACAGAAAATTTATGACCGTTTTCTTAGTGATGAGGTGCATAAAGGTTTTTTTCATGCGCATACTTTTAGCGCGCATCCTTTAGGTTGTGCAGCTGCTTTGGCAGGAATTGAACTTTTAAATTCACCAGAAATTATAGAAAGAAGAAACTATATTGAAAATGCTCATAACGCATATGCTAGCAAAATTCAGAATCATAAAAAAGTAAAAGAGGTTAGGGTAATGGGTGCTATTCTTGCCATAGACCTTGAAATAAAAATGGAACGTTATGGTAGCTTGCGAGACGAACTTTATAATTTCTTTTTGGAAAGAGGGGTGTTGTTAAGACCTTTAGGTAATACTATTTATACGTTACCACCTTACGTAATTACAGATATTCAACTTCAGAAGATTTACGACGCAATCACTGAGGCTTTAGATACATTTTAGATTAGAATTTGAAAGAAAAAATATCCATAACAGCAATAGCTTCAATGTCACCTTTAGGTAGTACGTTAGAAGAAGCTTGGCAATCATATCAGAACGATGATCATTACTTTTCTTTATCAGAAATAAATGGTTCTGAAACTTGGGCGGCACCCTTATCTACATCTGCAAGATTACTAGTAGAAGAACTAAGGGAGTCTGATAGTAAATACAGAAAATTAGATGACAGTGTGTTATTTGCAATGGTAGCTTCAAGAATGGCGGTGAAGCAATCTGGTTGGGAAAATACAGCTGAATTCGGTATTAACATGGGCTCTTCTAGAGGGGCTACAAAGTTGTTTGAAGAATATCATGCTGAATTTTTGGATACTGGTATTTCATCTACATTAAGTTCACCTACTACCACACTTGGTAATATATCATCATGGGTATCGCATGATTTAGGAGCCACAGGTCCAGAAATATCACATTCCATTACTTGTTCCACAGGCTTACATTCGGTATTGAATGGAGTGGCGTGGCTAACAAGTGGTATGTCAACTAAATTTTTGGTGGGTGCCAGTGAAGCTCCATTGACCAATTTCACCATTGCCCAAATGAAGGCATTAAAGATTTATGCAAAAGCACCTGAGTCGAATACAGATTCAGTAGTCGATAACTTAGTGGTAACTGAGCGTAGCCGAAGTTATCCTTGCCAAGCATTAAACATGGAAAAACATTACAATACCATGATATTAGGTGAAGCAGCCTCGGTGGCGTGTTTAGAAACGGGTATTGTAGAAAATGCTTTAGCAGTGATTGAAGGCGTAGGGTTTGCTACGGAAATATTAAAACATAATACTTCCATTTCCGCGAACGCCGTTTGCTTTCAAAAATCCATGAAAATGGCTTTGGGTAATTTAAATCCTGCTGAGGTAGATGCTATTGTAATGCATGCGCCAGGTACTATAAAAGGAGACTCATCAGAATTTAATGCCATTAAAGATATATTTGGTGAAAATATGCCTCAATTGACCACTAATAAATGGAAGATAGGTCATACGTTCGCTACATCCGGAATGCTAAATCTAGAATTAGCGATTTTAATGTTGCAGCATAACAAGATGATTTCAGTACCTTTTGTAGCATCAGAATCTACGAATAGTAATCTTAAAAAAATACTGGTAAATGCTGTAGGTTTTGGTGGAAATGCGGTAAGTATTTTGATATGTAAAAATGAATAATCAACTTTAGACAACGCGGTAAGTTATTATTTTAAAAACATCCAATTATTTTTTCAGTATAAATTCCGTTATTTTTGAACCCTGGTAACAACCTAAGATTATATGAGCAAAGCAAGACATAATTGGTCAAAAGAAGAAATCCTAGAAATATACAACAAGCCTTTAATGGAGCTACTTTATGAAGCTGCAACCGTACACAGGAAAAATCATGATCCCAATACGGTACAAGTTTCTACATTGCTTTCTATTAAAACAGGTGGTTGTCCAGAAGATTGTGGCTATTGTCCGCAAGCAGCACGTTATCACACGGATATTGAGGGTAACGATCTTATGGCTGTTTCTCAGGTAAAAGCTCAGGCGCTAAGAGCAAAAGCATCTGGTAGTTCTCGTGTATGTATGGGTGCTGCGTGGAGAAACGTAAAAGACGGACCTGAATTTGATCAAGTATTAGAAATGGTACGTACCATTAACAAGCTTGATATGGAGGTTTGCTGTACGTTAGGTATGATTACAGAGAATCAGGCAAAACGTTTGGCAGAGGCAGGTTTATACGCTTACAACCACAATTTAGATACTTCAGAAGATTATTATAAAGATGTTATTTCTACACGTGCCTTTGAGGATCGTTTAGATACTATTGAAAATGTTCGTAAAAGTAATGTAACCGTTTGTAGCGGTGGTATTATTGGGATGGGTGAAGCATTGGAAGATAGAGCAGGTATGTTAGTTGCTTTGACATCATTGAATCCGCAACCGGAATCAGTGCCAATTAATGCATTGGTTGCCGTAGAAGGTACACCTATGGAAGATATAGAGCCAGTTTCTATATGGGATATGATCCGTATGGTAGCTACTACAAGAATAGTAATGCCAGAGACGCAGGTACGTTTATCTGCAGGTCGTACGGAAATGAGTAGAGAAGGACAGGCAATGTGTTTCTTTGCCGGTGCCAATTCTATTTTTGCAGGCGATAAGTTATTGACGACTCCAAATCCTGATGTAAATGAAGATATGGCGATGTTTAAAATGTTAGGTCTAAATCCGCAAAAGCCATTTACAAAGGTATCACAACCTAAAACTGTAGAAGCAGAAGATTCTCAGATTGAATCTTTAGGTGAAAAACCAAAATGGTCTAGACCCGGTCATTCTATTGAGCGTAATGAAACTGCGAAGCAAAAAGCCAAAATTGTTGAATAATACTACATTATTACATTTTTAAGAAATTATTTTCTTAACGTTAATTACCTTTGTTTTCCCTAAAAAACCATGTGTAATTGAAGTTAGCAGATATTCCAAGGGTAAAACATATTACCAAGGAGCACTTTATTAAAGATTACTTTAAACCTCAAAAGCCTGTTGTGTTAGAACAGGCTATTGAAGATTGGCCTGCTTTTAAAAAGTGGAATCTAGATTATATTAAGGAAATAGCTGGTGATATCACGGTGCCTTTATATGATGATAGACCTGTGCAGCATAAAGATGGTTTCAATGAACCGCATGCCAAAATGAAAATGTCGGCATATGTGGATTTATTGAAGAAAGAGCCTACCAAGTATAGAATATTTCTTTGGAATATTTTGAAGGAAGTACCAGCACTGCAAAAGGATTATAAGTTTCCTGATTTCGGATTAAGACTTTTAAAAGGGGTGCCAATGATGTTTTTTGGCGGACGTGACTCTTACACTTTTATGCATTACGATATTGATTTGGCGAATATATTTCACTTTCATTTCGATGGAGAAAAAGAGGTAGTGCTGTTTCCGCAGTCAGAAACGGAAAATCTATATAAGGTACCACATTCGTTAATTACCCATGAGAGCATAGATTTCTCAAATCCGGATTATGACAAGTGGCCGGCATTAAAAAATGCAAACGGATTTAAAACAACCCTCTCTCATGGAGAAGTTTTATATATGCCAGAAGGTTATTGGCATTATATGAAATACAATACTCCGGGCTTCTCAATGAGTTTACGTGCATTGGCGCGTAATCCCAAAAACTTGGCGAAAGCATCGTATAATATTCTTATAATGCGTTATTATGATGTGCTTATGCGAAAGCTAAAAGGGCAAGATTGGATAGATTGGAAAAATGAAAAGGCTATTTCTAGAACGAATAGTACGTTAAAAGCTTAAGGAATCAATTCCCTTAATTTCTCATAAACCAAGTGACTTTCCCAGCCTCTGTATAATAAATAATCGGCTAGTTTTTTTCTACGCTTTTGAATATTGGTTTCGGTAATTTGCTGCAATCTTTTATGAGCTAAATCATCTAAAGTAGTTAGGTATGCTTCAGGTTCAATTTCTTTTAAGGCAGTAGTAATATTGTATTTAGAAATATTTCTGAATTTCAGTTCTCTGACAATTCTATTTTTTCCCCATTTTTTAATGTTGAATTTGCCACGAGCAAAACTCTTTGCAAAGCGTTCTTCGTTTAAAAACCGGTCTTCAATAAGTTGGGCAATAATGGTATCGACTGCTAATGGGATCATACCCATGTCTTTCAATTTTGAAACTACTTCTTTATGGCAGCGATCTTGGTAAGCACAGTAGCTTTCTATTTTTTTAGTAGCTTCCTGAACAGTGTAGCCTTTAGTTTTTTCGTTCAAATTAGAAATTTAGATAGTATTTAAAATTAAGACGATAATGCTGCAAGAATATATCCAAAACCAATGGACAAAATAAAAAATATAATTAAAGTCCCTGCAAGAATAGCCATAAATAGTAAAACTTTAAGAATTGATTCTGCAACGCTTAAATTGTAAAGTTTTCCATAAGCGTATGTATAATAAAAAACTAAAAAGAATACTGTTATAAGATAAACAGATGGCGATGTAAAAACTGAAATTGTAAAGATTATTGATGTAACTATAAAAGAAATGCTTTGTATGTAAGAGTTAATTATCAAATGTTCCGCATAATTATAGGGTTTTCGGTAAACAAGAAAAGCCATATAGGTGTAAAGTGGCATTAATAAAATTACTAACAAGTTGAAATACTTGAGCATGAATGAACTTGCATTAGTATTAATTTCTAGGACTTCTTTTTCATATGCTACTTTGTCAAAACTATCTCCTATTTGTTTCTCCATCATATTTGACATTATGGAAATTGATTGCTTACTTGATTCTAGGTTGAGAGCTAGGTATTGATCCGCGAAAAAATTGAATAAAAATATGGCTATAGCAGTTGTTAATCCTAGAATGGTAAAAGGATTCATATAGCGCTTTCTTGTGCCGCCAAGATATTCTCTGAAGACAACATGGGGTCTTAATAATAAGTTTTTTATGGTAAAGAAAAATTTATTGTCCCAGCCAAGAAGATTATTCGAAAGGTCGGTGGCTAGTCCTTTTATAGTTAATCTATCATTAACAATTTTAGCACCACATTGATTACAAAATAAAGAATAGTTTACTAGAGTTGAAGAGCAGTTTTTGCAGGACATTTACTTTGGTTGGTTAGGAAATTGATGGTTAAAATACATAAAAACCTAAAACAAAAAAAGCGACTCTGTTTAGAGTCGCTTGGTTTTTTATATTAGTAAAATACAAATCTACTTTAAACTATTACCTCTTATAAAAAGTTATAGCCAAGTACTATAGAAAGCACTTTGTAATCAGACGAAATAGCTGCATAGTTACTAAGTAATGCTCTTCTAGGGTTGTAGTTTAATTTAATGCTAGCATTTTTGCGAGCAAAACCTAGTCCAAAATTAAATGAAGTTCTTGGTTTAATTTCAAAATCACTACTAGATTCGAAATCTATTTTTGAATCTAAAGCTGTATCTATTTGAAATGCTGTATTTATAAATATTCTGGAGTCTGAATTAAGAAAAAAGTAATGCCTAACTCCAATAGATGTTTCAATTGATTTATAGTCTACCGAAACTTTTTGAAACTCTAATTGTTCTTTACCATCAAAGCTTTGATACATAGGTTGAATAAACAAAGACCATTTATTTTTATTAAATGGTAATACAGCTTCAAGTTCGACACCAAACCTTATACTTGAGTTGTTTTCAAGTTCAAAATTAGTACTTGATTGAGGCGACTTAAAATCCACAGAGGCAGAATTTAAACCAGCACGTATGCCTAAATTAAATACGTTTTTATTGTTGTTTTGTGAGGTGGTAGAGTTTACATAGTTAGGATTCTTGCATTTATTGTATAAGGTAAAAAACGAAAGTAATTCAGATTTTCTATAATCAGTAGATTTTACATCATTAAGAGATAAATTTCCGCATTTTAAGTCATCCCACAATTGTTTTTTATATTCAGTATTCTCTCCAATACGATTGTTTTCTGTGAGATACTTTTTATAAATTAATTGTGTTGTAGAAGCGTTGTTTAAGTTGTAAAAGAATCTTATTAGATTACTGTCTTCATAATAAAATAAATTTGCATCACCTTCGGCTAGCTGTTCAAGAAATAAGGTTTCTTGGGTGAATTCAGCTTCTTTTATCTTGCTTAATCTTTTAAGAATCGACTTAGACCTATCTATTTTTGTGTCTTTTCTTATATACTTTTTTCCGTTTTCAATAGAGAATTCGGCTATGTTGTAGATTCCACCTTCTTGAACTTCAGCATTAGAGTCAATTTTATATTCAAATTTTGTTGGGTTGTTTTTCCAGCCATTGTTCTTAATAAGGCAATTTATCTTTTCTCCGGAATTATTAATAATATATCCTGGTTCAAAGGTAATTTGGGCAAAGGTGTTGAAACTCAAAAAAGTCAATAGTAACACAGATAGATATTTTTTCATCTTCAATTGAAATGGTTAAGATTAGTTAATATGCTTCATTCATTTTTGGCAACAAAAAAAGCGACTCCTTAAGGAAATCGCTTTTTTCATTAATATATTGTTTTGCCGTCTTTGTTTTTAAAACGGTATTCTAGATACGTATACGCATCCCGCGGTTGAATTTTAATCCATTTTTTGTACTCTAAGAACCATTTTGTTCTCATTGATGGAAAACCTTTTGTAATATAGGCTGCTATAAAGGGATGTATATTTAAAGTTATACTGCTGTCCTTTTTAGGGCCTTTAAGAAGTTTTTCAAGGTCCGCTGTAATTTTATCTATTAAAACAATAGGTGCTTCCACCTGTTTCCCTGCATTGTTAGGGTCCTCTTCAGTTGTTTTAATATTCATTTCAGGTCGTACCCTTTGTCGGGTAATCTGAATTAAACCAAATTTACTAGGAGGTAGTATTTTATGTTTGGCACGATCATCTTTCATCTCATCTCTAAGATGTTCAAAAAGCCTTTTTCTATGTTGTGGTTTTACCATATCGATAAAATCTACCACTATAATTCCGCCCATATCACGAAGACGTAGTTGTCTTGCAATTTCAGAAGCGGATAAAAGATTTACCTCTAAGGCAGTATCTTCTTGATTTTTAGCTTTGTTTGATCTATTACCACTATTAACGTCTATAACATGAAGTGCTTCAGTATGCTCTATAATTAAATAGGCTCCTTTGCTCATAGCTGCAGTACGGCCAAAAGACGTTTTAATCTGTCTTTCAATACCAAACTTTTCAAAAATAGGTACGTTGGTGTTATAGTGCTTTACGATGCTCTCTTTTTCTGGAGCGATCTCTGCCACATAATCCTTAATTTCATTAAATAAGGTGGTGTCATCCACATGTATTCCTGTAAAACTATCATTGAATACATCTCTTAATATAGAAGATGCTCTATTGAGTTCTACAAATACTTTTGATGGTGTTTGAGCACGATGTAATTTTTTACACATTGCTGTCCATTTGTTCAGCAAGTTTTCTAGATCTTTGTCCAGTTCTGCGACTTTTTGTCCCTCTGCAACTGTTCTAATGATAACACCAAAACCTTTGGGTTTAATGCTTCTAACGAGTCTTTTTAACCTGTCTTTCTCTTCTTTGCTACCTATCTTTTGAGATACGGATACACGATCAGAAAAAGGAACCATTACCAAGTAACGCCCAGCTATTGATAGCTCAGAACTAATTCTTGGTCCTTTAGTAGATATAGGTTCTTTTACAATTTGAACCAATAATGATTGGTTCGCTTTTATAACATCGGTAATAATACCGTTTTTGTCAATATCGGTCTCGAACGGGAAATTTTCTAAAGTGTAATCCTTTAGTTTTCCTGTGCTCACTTGTTTAATGAACTTAAGCATAGAAGATAACTGCGGGCCAAGGTCATGATAATGCAAGAATGCATCTTTTTCATAACCAACGTTTACAAACGCCGCATTTAAACCGGTAACCGGTTTTCTGATTTTGGCAAGAAATATATCGCCAACAGAAAAGTCGTTACTGTTTTCCTCTTTATGTAGTTCAGTGAGTTTTCCGTCCTTTAGCAAGGCAAAGTCAACAGATTGGGAACTAGATCTTACGATTAATTCTCTATTCACCTGAATATTTTTTTGTCGTTCACCTAAAAAACAGGTAACGAACTGATTAAACAATACCATAGACAAATACATATGTATCTGCCGAAATCCAAATTTTGGATCTCTATGTCAATGAACGTATTTTAAAAAGAAAAAGTAGTTATAAAACTACTTTTTCTTGTGTCGGTTAGCTCTTCTACGCTTCTTGCGCTTGTGTGTAGCTACCTTATGTCTCTTTCTTTTTTTACCGCTTGGCATAAAGTTCTTTTTTTAAGTTAATTATTTTACGTGTACGTTGCTCTTAACTCCTTCTACAAAAACCTTGGCAGGTTTAAATGCTGGAATGTTGTGAGCGGGTATTTTAATAGTTGTGTTTTTGGAAATATTTCTACCGGTTTTTTCGGCTCTAGTTTTAATGATAAAACTACCAAAACCTCTTAGGTAAACATTATCACCACTTTCTAATGATGTTTTTACCTCTTCCATAAAAGATTCAACAGTTGCCTGTACATCTCCTTTTTCAATTCCCAGCTTATCTGAGATCTTCGATACAATTTCCGCTTTCGTCATCTTTCAATATTAGATTTTCTGTATGTTTTTTCGGGTTGCAAATATATAAATTAAATTCAATCTTTCTTTCTAATGGGTTAATTTTAAGTGTATAAACTGCTACTTTTATAACTTAGTATCAAAGAGCATGTCATTTTCGGGTAAAATTTTAGATTGGTATCATCAAAATAAGCGCAGTTTACCATGGCGCGAGACCTCTGATCCATACAAAATATGGCTATCGGAAATTATATTGCAACAAACACGTGTGGCTCAGGGAACCCCGTATTACTTGAGTTTTGTAGCAAATTTCCCAACTGTTAACGATCTTGCGAGTGCTAAAGAAGAACAGGTGTTAAAACTTTGGCAAGGGCTTGGTTATTATTCAAGAGCTAGAAATCTTCATGCCGCTGCAAAAATGGTCGTTAAGGAGTATGAAGGTAAGTTTCCTGATAACTATAAGAAACTTTTAACACTAAAAGGGGTGGGTGACTACACTGCTAGTGCTATTTCGTCTATATGTTTTAACGAACCACAGGCGGTAGTTGATGGAAATGTATATAGAGTGCTCGCTAGATATTATGGTATAGATACACCTATTAATAGTACTAGTGGTGTCAAATATTTTAAAAGCTTGGCCCAAAAAGTAATGGATCCTGCTAATATTCGAGATTATAATCAAGGTATTATGGAGTTTGGGGCAATACAATGCTCGCCAAAAAAACCTTTATGTTTACTTTGTCCTTTAAATGATAGTTGTGTTGCCTTAGAAAAAGGCTTGGTAGATGCCTTGCCGGTTAAGTTAAAAAAGACAAAAGTGCGAAATAGGTACTTCAATTATCTTATACCTATATATAAGGATACTGATGGGAATCAATTTACAAGTCTAAATCAAAGAACGGGCAAAGGCATTTGGCAAAACTTATGGCAGTTTCCTTTGTTAGAATCAAAAGAGGTATTAGAAATAGAGGATATTACTATAAGGTATAAAGAAGCGCTAAATGATATAGATGCTAATGAAGTTCTATGTTTCAATGAGAATGCTGTAGTACATAAATTATCACATCAACATTTACATACAAAGTTTTGGTTGGTCTATACGAATGACAATTTCAATGACATGATTCCGGTTGAAAAAATAACCGATTTTCCGGTACCGGTTTTAATTGCAGATTTTATCAAAGCATTTAAATTTTAGTACTTTTGAATTTTATATCTTTAAGTTATGAGCGGTACATTGAATAAGGTAATGTTGATTGGGCATTTAGGTGATGAAGTTAAAATGCATTATTTTGAAGGAGGCGGTAGTATTGGTAGGTTTCCAATAGCTACTAATGAGACATATACCAATAAATCTACTGGTGAGCGTGTTACAAATACAGATTGGCACAATGTGGTGGTTAGAAATAAAGCTGCTGAAATTTGTGAAAAATATTTAAGTAAAGGCGATAAGGTTTATGTAGAGGGCAGATTGAAAAATCGTCAATGGCAAGGTGAGGATGGTAATACCAGATATTCAACTGAGGTACATGTGCAAGAATTTACTTTTTTAACTACTAAGAAAGAAGGTATGCAGAATAATGGTGGTTCAGCTCCTACTGCTCAGAAACCGGCAAGTACTGAAACTAAAGCACCGTCTAAAGCTGCTGCTCCTGCACCCGCAAGTCCAGAAGAGGATGATGATTTACCGTTCTAAATATAATTTAAATAGTAACTATTGGACCCAGACCCCTTACCGTTATTAATGACAACATTGGTTGTAAACGGTGTTTTTGCAATGAATATAGTTGTACTATGTGTACTGCTTATTTGCTCTGCACTTATTTCTGGTGCTGAAGTAGCCATGTTCGGCTTATCTACGACCGAAATAAAAGAACTACAAGATGAAAAATCTGCTAAGAGTTCCATTTTAATAAAACTTCTTGAACGACCTAAAAAACTATTGGCAACCATATTGATCGCAAATAATGCTATTAATATTGGAGTAGTATTACTGTTTAGTATTATAGGGGATACCCTTTTTGAAAATGTCAACCAGGTATTATTTGGTATAGTATCGGTACGCTTTTTATTAGAAGTCGTGGTTGCTACTTTTCTAATTTTAATGTTCGGTGAAATATTACCCAAGGTCTATGCCAATAGAAATAGAATGAGCTTTGCGCATTTTATGGCATACCCATTGAGAGTGTTAGATTTTATTTTTGCTCCATTGAGTTTGCCCATGCGATCAGGTACCCTGTTTTTGTATAATAAGCTTGGTAAGCAGAAATCTAGTTTAAGTGTAGATCAATTGTCTCAGGCATTGGACCTGACATCTCAAGGCGATACCACAAAAGAGGAGAAAAAGATTCTAGAGGGTATTGTAACCTTTGGTAATACGGATACCAAACAGGTAATGCGACCTCGTATAGATATTTTTGCTCTTAATGAACAGATGAAATTTCCTGAAGTGCTTGGGGAAATCAAAAAACATGGATATTCAAGAATTCCGGTTTTTGGTGAGAATATAGATACCGTAAAAGGAGTTCTGTATGTGAAGGATCTATTGCCATATTTAGACCGAAAGACCTTTAATTGGATGACCTTGATAAGAGAGCCTTATTTCGTTCCCGAAAATAAAAAACTAGATGATTTATTGGGTGAATTTCAAGAGAAGAAAAACCACCTGGCTATAGTTGTAGATGAATATGGTGGTACTTCTGGGTTAGTTTCATTAGAAGATATTATTGAAGAAATTGTTGGGGATATTAGTGATGAATTTGATGATGAAGATTTAATATTTTCTAAGTTGGATGATTTTAATTATGTCTTTGAAGGTAAAACACCTCTAAAAGATTTTTATAGAGTTATTAAGTTAGAGGATAATGATTTATTTGAGGAAAATAAAGGAGAATCTGAAACCTTGGCAGGCTTTGTTTTAGAAAAAGCAGGTAGTTTTCCAAGACGTGGAGAAAAAATAATGTTCGAGTCCTATACCTTTGTGGTTGAAGCGATGGACAAAAAAAGATTGAAACAAATAAAAGTTACCTTACCACATGAAGAGTAAGTCATTCGTTACGTTTTTAGTAGTATTTCTTTTGATGGCCAGCTGTAAAGATGAGCAAGTACTACCCAAACCAAAGGCTAAAATGCGATTAGAGTATCCGCAGGGAAAATTGGCGGATTTAGAAACAGAGAACTTTAGATTTAAATACAATCAACTGGCAAATGCAGAGCCAAATGGAGATCAGGCCTATACTATCTCTTATCCAGAGATGAAAGGTGCTATTTTTTTAAGCTATAAAAAGATTAATGGTAATTTGTCTCAGTTGATCAATGATTCTAAAAGACTTAGTTATGAGCATGCTGCAAAAGCAGATAATATCGTAGAACAACCGTATGTGAATCCAGATGAGAGAATCTATGGCGCTTTATTTGAAGTACAAGGCAACGCAGCATCTCAATCGCAATTTTTTGTAACCGATAGTACAGAGCATTTTCTAACAGGTTCCGTTTATTTTTATACGAAACCTAATTATGACTCTATTTTACCTGCAGCATCATATCTTCAGAATGATATAAGGGGAATTATTGAAACCTTAAGGTGGAAAAAATAAATACGCATGATGACAAAGCAAGACCTTTTAGATTGTCACGAACGAATAACTCCATTTATTCATAATACGTCAGTTCTAACATCAAGATTAATTGACAAGGAAGTCAATGCAAAGGTATTCTTCAAATGCGAGAATTTTCAAAGAGCAGGAGCCTATAAAATGCGAGGGGCTACCAATGCAATCCTGCAATTATCCGAAGAACAAAAGAAAAGTGGCGTAGTCACACATTCGTCAGGTAATTTTGCACAAGCTTTATCATTAGCCGCTCAGAGTGTAGGTGTTACGGCGCATATTGTAATGCCAAATACAGCTCCGGAAGTCAAAAAAGTAGGGGTTAGAGAGTATCTGGGGAAAATTTATGAGTGTGAGCCAACAGTAGAAGCAAGGCAATCTTTAGCGGATGAAATAGGACGGAAAACGGGAGCAATTTTTGTGCACCCTTCAAATGACAATGATGTTATTTTAGGTCAAGGTACGGCAGCATTGGAATTATTGGAAAAGCAACCGGATTTAGATTTTATATTTTGCCCAGTTGGTGGTGGCGGTCTAATTGCCGGTTCTGCTTTGGCGGCTAAATATTTTGGTGATGATTGTAAAGTTTATGGTGCTGAGCCTTTTGAGGCAGATGATGCTTATCGTTCTTTACAAAGTGGAAAAATAGAAAGTAATGATACCACGAATACCATTGCAGACGGGTTAAAAACAATGTTGGGCGATAAGAATTTTCCTATTATAAAAGAGCTAGTTAGTGGTATTGTTAGAATTACCGAAGATGAGATCGTAACTGCTATGAAATTGGTTTGGGAACGTATGAAAATTATCATAGAACCCTCTAGTGCGGTAACCGTGGCTGCAGTTTTGAAACAATCAAAAGAGCAGCCAGAAGTTTTTCAGAATAAAAAAATCGGTATTATCATTTCAGGCGGTAATGTAGATCTTTCTAAATTGCCCTTTTAGTAAAAGTTGGTTATTGCTTAGCAAGAATATCTTCAGCACGTTCAATACTAGAATTAATATTTTCTTTTACTTGTTGTACTTTCTCTTCTTCTTCATTTAGCCATTCTTCCTTTTCATCAGAAAGTTCTTTGCCATTCATAATTTCATCAGCATCAAAACGGTCTCCAAAACCTTGCATCCAATCCATCATAGATTTATTGGCTTCTTGTAGGTCTTTCATTGCCTTTGCTTCAACTGATTCGGATCCTAATGAATCTGCCATTGGTTTCAATTGACCTACTAATTTTCCTAAAGTTCCCATTTTTGGCATTACCTCATCATGAATGCTCATTACGTGCTCCATTTTAGAAGGCTCTTCCTCTTTTTTGGTTTCCTTGCAAGAAGTGAATGTTACTAATGCAGCTATGGCAAGTGTGTAAAGTATCTTTTTCATCTTAATTAGCTTGTGGGGTAACAGAATTTATAGTGTATTTATAATCTTTTACTTTTGTGCCGGTAATAATAGATTTTACTTCGTCAATAGAAATTAAAGAAGGGTCAAAAACAATTAGACCATTTTTATTGTCAAAGCTAATATCGGCAGAAATAACCCCGTCTTTCTCTTTTAGGTTAGAGGCAATTTTATCTGCGCACCCTTCTTGGCAGGCCATGCCGTCTATTCCAACTTCTACTGAATTCGTTATTCTGTTTTCAAGTTTGATAATATTGCTAGATTTTTCTTGAGCTAACGAAATGGTAGTAGATAAGGTGAATGCGGTTATAAAGAGAACTAATATTTTTATTTTCATAACAATAGATTTAACGTATGCGGATCATAAGCATATCTGGTTATAGTGTAAAGATACCAAATATGTAAAACGCATTAATCAATGAATTGTAAAAATAACTAGTTAAGAGGTTGATTTATTTGGAAAAAAGCTCACTTTTGTTTTAAAATTATCAGCATTGAAAAATATAGATCAAAAATGGATTTACCTAGTAATTCTATCGCTTATCTGGGGTTCTTCCTTTATATTGATAAAAAGGTCTTTGGTTGGGTATACGCCTTTGCAGGTAGGTGGGTTAAGAATTTTATTTGCATCGGTACTGTTATTTATATTGGGTTTTAAGTCTTTAAAAACACTTTCAAAAACCGATTGGAAATGGATAACTATCGCAGGGTTATGTAGTTCATTTTTTCCACCATTTTTCTTTGCATTGGCACAAATGGAAATAAGTAGTGGAATTACGTCTATTTTAAATTCTGTTGCACCTTTGTTTACCACCTTGGTTGGTATTGCGCTTTTTGGACTTTCGCTTAAAGGAAGACAAGTGTTGGGCGTTCTTATAGGTCTTCTTGGAACTGTGGTGTTAATTGCTGCGGGGATGGAGAATAATGTAAACCAAAACTATTGGTATTCATTGTTCATAATTTTTGCGGCGTTGGGTTATGCTTTTAATATTAATATCATTAAGAAGTATTTATCTCATTTAACCCCCTTGGCGGTAACGACGGCTAGTTTCGGTGTTGCCTTCTTTCCAGCATTGGTTATTTTGATGTATTCGGGGGTGTTTCAGCAATTTTTGGGTGACAGCGCTATGCACGAAGCAGTGTGGTATATAATGGCATTGGCTTTTTTAGGTACGGCATTGGCAAATATTCTATTTAATAAACTGATAAAGCTATCCAGTCCCGTATTTGCGGCTTCTGTTACCTATTTGATACCACTTGTGGCAGTGCTATGGGGCTTTTTGGATGGTGAAAATATTAGTTTTCTTCAGTTGTTAGGCGGTCTAATTATACTATTTGGGGTATGGCTGGTAAATAGAAAAAAGACAGTAACTAGGTAGAAATAGTAATATCTACTGTAACAAAATGATTTTTGACTTGTCTTTGTATAGAACTAATCAAAAAAACGGAAATCATGAAAAAAATATTAGTAGCACTACTAGCGGTAACAATGACTGTTGGCGCAATTCAGGCTCAAGAAAAATCATTCAACGTAAAATCTTTTGATAAATTAATTGTTAGCCCGCACATAGCTGTTAATCTAGTTGAAGGGGAAGAGGAAAGTGTTGTTATAGAAAATGCAAAAGTTTCTTTAGATAAAATAAATGTTGAGGTAGAGGGCAGAACGCTGCGTTTGTATTTAGACGGTGCCAAAGTGGTGACAAAATCTGAACGCATTTCAACGGATCAATGGCGTGGTAGTAAGTCACTTTATAATGGTACAATGGCAACTGCAACCGTTACCTATAGAAAGTTGGAAAATCTATCAATAAGAGGGGAAGAGGTAGTGAGATGTAAAAATCTTTTTAATGCCGATGATTTTAAAATGTCTTTATATGGCGAGGCAAAAGTGTATTTTAATTCGGTTTCCATAGATGAATTAACAGTAGCTATCTATGGTAGCAGTTACTTGGAAATAGGGGAAGGTACTGTGGCTAGACAAGTATTTAGAGCATACGGAGAGAGCGAAGTAAATACAGTAGGTATGATGGCAGATGAGACTAAAATTACAGCCTATGGTGAAAGTAATTTTAGGGTTCATGTAAAAGATAGGTTAAAGGTAACTTGCTACGGAGAAACAAATGTGAATTATATGGGTAGCCCAGAAGTGGATAAAGGATTGATTTTTGGCGAAGCAAGAATAAGAAAAATAGGATAAGCTTAACCTATAAATTAGAAAACAAAAAACCCGCTCATGAGCGGGTTTTTCTTTTTAGATAAAATTTTAGTTATTCAAAATCGGTAGGTGATACACCATCATTTACTTTGATTTCAGAAACTATAAACTCAAAAGATTGAGGACCTACGGTTTGTAGTATTTTAAAAGGAAATAAAATACCAGAAACTTCTTTGTAATCTTCAAAGTTAGAAGTGCTGGCAATTTGTTGCCCCTGCATTTCGGTTATGGTAACCTCTTGTAGTTTAAGTCCGGTTTCGGCATCAAAGAAAGCAGATTTATTTTCTCCAACCTTTAGTTTGTAGGTATTTTTATCGCCTACCATTTCCATACCTTCTATAACTACAGATTCATCGTTAATTAATTGAAGTTCAGTGAAAGGAGCAGATTCTTTTTTAATAGCTTTCAATTCCTTTTCTTCAAGATCTTTACGCTGACCTTGCATCACCATATAGCCTTTATCACCGTTTACAACTTGTTTGCTTACGGAATTACCCATCATTTGCACATCTTGCATAAGTTGATTGCTAGATGTTTTTTTAACGTTTAAGTCTAATTTCATTCCTTGCATTTCTGCTGCGGCCATCATGGCTAAGGTATTTACGCTCTCAAGTTTATCTTTTCCGCCAATAGCTGTAATATACTTTTCAAGTATGGACTTAGCTGAAACATCGGTTGGTACGGCGGCATTGTAATCTGGAGTTTCAACTCTGTCGGCAGTTTTGGAATACGCAAGAACCGGAAGTTTTTTGCCTTTAAATTCTACATTCTGAAGATTAGAAAGGACATCACTTCCTTTACCAACTACGATAACTCTGGCGTTGTCAACATTGAAATACTTTTTCGCGGCACCTTCAACATCTGCTTTGTTAACCTTGTCAAGCTTCTCGAGAAAGGTTTTGTAAAAGTCTTTAGGTAGATTCTCTTTTTCAATATTCAAGGCATATCGCGCAATAGTTTCGGGATCTTCTAGCGCCATTATAAAACTACCGGCATATACGGCTTTGGTATTTTTTAGTTCCTCATCGGTAACAGGTTTAGTGACGATAACATCAAGCTCTTTTAACATTTCAACTACAGAACTATCGGTTACCATATTTCTGACTTCTGCAGATGCACTAAATCTAGATGGACCATATTTGTCGTTGCCAATAGATGAATAGGCACCGTAAGTATAACCCTTGTCTTCTCTAAGGTTGGAATACAATCTGCTGTCAGCTCCACCGCCCAAAATCTCATTGGCTAAAAGGGCAGCGATATAATCATCGTCCTTCATTTTTAGGTTAACGATATTTTGAACCGTTATCTCTGATTGTACGGCATTTGGCATATCAACAAAATTAATTTGCGTATTAGGTACATTCTTAGGTTGAGAATAAGAGAAACTTGGTGGTACGGCTTTTGTCCAAGAGGTAAAGTAAGTCTCGGTCAATGTTTTCACTTCTTCAAGGTTAACATCCCCAATTACGATCAAGTAGGCATTTGCGGGAACAAAGTAATCTCTGTAAAACTCTTCAACATCACTAAGAGTTACATTGTTTACGGTTTCTTCTGTAGTGAATTCACCATAAGGATGATTTTTACCATAAGCTAATGCTCTTTGAACTCTACTTGAGATGGACGAAACTACTTTCTCTTCAGATTTTAACCCTGTGATAAGTTTATCTTTTTCCTTGTCAAATTCCTCTTGTGTAAAATTTGGATAAATAGCGGCATCTGCCATAAGCTCCATCATTCTAGGGAAATATTTGGAAAGTGATTGGGCGTATGCACGTTGAGCGCTAAAATAAAGTCTAGCTCCTAAAAAATCTATTTCTTCATTGAATCCTTCTTTGCTAATATTTTTAGAACCAAGCCCTAAAAGACTACCTGTTAAGCTCGCAACACCAGCTTTGTCACCTTCTGATATTGGCGGGTTATCTATAGACAATTGCATGGAAACTCTAGGTAGTTTGTGATTTTCCACCACAAGAACCTTTAATCCGTTGTTGAGGTTGAATGATTGTGGAGCTCCTAGATTAATTTCAGGTGCAGGTCCTGGTTTGGGCATAACCGTACGGTCTACCTGTGCTTGTACAGCAATAAAGGAGAATAATGTTAGTAGTAATATATATGTATTTTTCATAATCATTTTTAGTTTGCGGTATTTTGTTCAGGTAAATATTCTAGAACCAATCTTTGGTTAGGCTTTAAATACTTGTTAGCGACCTCTTTAATCTCTTCTCTGGTAATAGATCTATATACTTCTATTTCCTTGTTTATAAGAGATGTATCACCATAAAGCGCATAATACTCTGCAAGAGATTCTGCAATACCCTCAATACTGGCATTACTGTTTACAAACTGATTTTCAAACTTGTTTTGTAGTTTTTGATAATCATTTTCAGAAATAAGTTCATTTCTCAATTTCTCTACTTCTGTCTCAATAGAAGAGTTTAGTGTATTTAAACCAGTTTCGCCTACCGGAAGTGCAAAAACGATATACATGCCATAATCTTCTAAAGTAACTGGTATTGCTCCAATTTGTAAGGCCTGCTTCTCTTCGTCTACCATTTTCTTATAAAGTTTAGAAGAAGGTCCGTCAGATAAATAGGTAGAAATCATTTCTAATACTTGGCTATCTCTATTTTTAAGACCGGGAGTTCTATAGGCGATCATAGTAGCCGGTATTTGAATATTAGAGTCGTAAGCTTTTGCATTGATTTCTGATGTGAGAGGAGTTTCTTTAGGGAAGGTTCTTGTAAGTTCTGCTCCCTTTGGAATATCCTTAAAATAATCTGATATCAATTTTTTAGCATTTTCCTTCTCAAAATCGCCTGCAATGACCAAAACGGCATTGTTCGGAGCATAGAATTTTTTCTGGAAAGCTATAAATTCATCTAAAGTAGCGGCATCCAAGTCTGCCATTTTTCCAATAACCGTTTCTTTATAAGGATGGCTTTGAAAAAGGTTCTTTTTTATGTTTTCAATGAATTTTCCATAAGGAGAATTATCAACGCGAAGTCTTTTTTCTTCCTTGACCACTTCATTTTGAGTGTCAACACCTTTTTGATTGATAACAGGGTGAAGCATTCTTTCAGACTCTAGCCAAAGTCCTAATTCTAAATTGTTAGAAGGAAAAACTTCATAGTAATATGTTCTATCTTCATTGGTAGTGGCATTACCTGATCCGCCGTTTGCAGATACTATTTTGTCCCATTCTCCTCTTTCGATATTTTCAGTTCCTTCAAAAAGTAAGTGTTCAAAAAAGTGAGCAAAGCCTGTTCTTTGTGGGTCTTCGTCTTTTGATCCTACATGGTAAAATACGGAGATGGAAATAATTGGTGCGGTGTTATCTTGATGTAAAATAACGTGTAAATCGTTTTCAAGGTTGTACTCTTCGTAAGCAACCTCTTGTGCGAGTCCGGCAAATCCAATAACGGATAGTGCCGAAACCAATAGTAATTTCATTTTCATTTAAACTGTTTTAGGTTCGTGTTTAATTGTTCTGTTCTATTAGAGTCCATTCAAATTAAAATGTTACACTGAATTTTAAATTTTGTAAGAACAATCTTCAATATAGGAATTCTTTAACAGTTATTATTTTCATATATTTTGTTTAATGATTATATTAAATGTCTAAACAAAAAAATCTTTATTATGAAAAATTATGCCTTACCCCTTAGATTTGGTGTTGCCGCCAGTGGTTCTTTAATTGCTTATTTCTAAATACTATCATTACTTGGTTTGCATGTTAATGTCTTCTATAGTCTATTTAATGCGGTAATTACCGGTTTTGCCATTTTTGAGGCAATTAAATATTATAAGTTAAAAAAGGGTAGCGAATTTAGTTATGCAGGTGGTTTCATGGCTGGTTTGATAACCGGTGGCGTAGCAACACTTATTTTTACGATCTTTTTTGCATTTTATTCTACAGAAATACAGCCAGGTTTTTTAGAAGAACTATCAACAAGATGGGCAAACACATATAGAAGTTTTGAAGCCATTGTTTTTCTAGTGGTAGCTACTATGGGTTTTACCAGTAGCGTTGTTTTGACCCTTGCATTTATGCAACTATTTAAGACTTCGAACACTAGAATACTAAAGACTGTTTAAAAATCGCAAAAAACACTTGTAAATTCACGATTAAGATCTATATTTGCACCCGCCTATGGAAAAAATCCATCAGGTTTAATCATTACATTTAACAATATGTACGCAATTGTAGAGATGGCAGGGCAGCAGTTTAAAGTTGCAAAAGACCAGAAAGTGTACGTTCACCGTTTACAAGCAGAAGAAGGTAAGAAAGTTACTTTTGACAATGTTCTTCTTTTAGCTGATGGATCGAACGTTACTATCGGCGCCCCGGCTATAGACGGTGCCGCAGTAGAGGCTAAAGTCGTTAAACACCTTAGAGGTGACAAAGTAATCGTTTTTCACAAGAAAAGACGTAAAGGTTACAGAAAGAAAAATGGACATCGTCAGTCTCTTACAGAGATTGTAATCGAATCTATTATTTCTAAAGGAGCAAAGAAAACTGAAACTAAGAAAGCTGAACCAAAGGCTAAAAAAGTAGAGGAAAAAGCAGCTCCTGTAGCACCAAAAGCAAAAGCTAAGAAAGCTGGTGCTAAAGGTGATGATTTGAAAAAAGTTGAAGGTATCGGTCCAAAAATCGCTGAAACTTTGAATAATGCAGGTATTTCTACTTTTGCTGAATTAGCAAAAACAGACGCAGCTAAAATTTCTGAAATTATAGCAGACGTACGTGGAAATCACGTAACTGACACATGGCCAAAGCAAGCTGAATTAGCTGCTGAAGGTAAATGGGACGAGTTACAGAAATGGCAAGACGAATTAGACGGTGGTATAGCTAAATAAGCTGAACCATTAAAGTATAATAATATTTAAAACCTCAGACAATGGCACATAAGAAAGGTGTAGGTAGTTCGAAAAACGGTAGAGAATCAGAATCGAAACGATTAGGAGTTAAGATTTATGGTGGTCAAGCTGCTATCGCTGGTAACATTATCGTTAGACAGCGTGGAACAAGACACAATCCTGGTGAAAATGTTTACGCAGGAAAAGACCATACTTTACACGCACGTGTAGATGGTTTAGTGAAGTTTACCAAAAAAGCTGGTGGAAAATCTTACGTTTCCATTGAGCCTTTTGAAGCTTAAATAAAGTTAAGTTTACAATATTTAAAGCCTTTGCATTCAGTTGCAAAGGCTTTTTGTTTTGGACATTAAATTATCTTTAACGATAACTTAATATCCTTTTTTATTGTTCTAAGTATATCTATAGGCATATTTACTGGTTTAAATTTTGCTGAACAAGCAATGTTCTTTATTGGTAAAGTTTAAATGCTCAGTTAATAGATATTATGTATTCTAAATTTTTGCATGTAGTACTAATAGTAGCCTTTTCATTTTCAGGTTTGTTATCTGCGCAAAAGAAACAAGAACTTCTACTTTTTGATAGAAAAGAGCTCGATTCAACCTTTCTATTTTACAAAAATCAACTGAAAATAGCCCAAGATCAAAATGATGATTTTAAAATAGCAACGAGCTATTGGAAGTTAGGAGAGTTTTATTTTAGGGTAGGCGTATATTCTGAGGCTACAGATCAGTTTAATAAGGCGTTGCTCATATTACAGAAAAAGCCGAACGATACTTTGCACGTACATATAAACAATGCACAAGGTGGTATGCATCTTGCATTAAAAAATTACGATAAAGCCGAGGCGAGTTTCTCTAAAAGTTTGAAACTATCAAAGGTTATTGATTTCAAAAAAGGACTAGCAAGATCTACTGGTCTACTTGGTAGTTGCTATGAAAAGAGAAAAGAGTATAAAAAGGCATTGGCTTTTGAAAAGCAAAGCTTGATGGAATTTAAACTGCTGCAGGATACTATTGGTTTGGCAACGACCAATGAAAATATAGGTAGTATTTATGAAGATTTAGAAAATTTTGATCTGGCCTCGCAATTCTTCAACAAGGCTTATGGTTATACCAAGGGAAGAAATAATCCTTTAGAGGCTAACATACTGAACAATATTGGCGATGTGTTCAGAAAACGTGGGTCTTATGAACAAGCTGTTGTATATACGACCAAGGCTATGCATTTAGCGAAAGAGATTAATGACAAGAATAGATTGTCAAGTGCATACAGAGATCTATCAAAAACTTACGCACTGTTAGGTAAGTATAAAGATGCTCTTGAATATTTAGAATTGGCCGAGCAAATAACTTCCAATATTTTTAATGGGCAGAATAGCAATCAAATAAATGTTCTACAAACGGTATATGAAACCAATCAAAAAGAAACGAGGATAATGCTTCTCGAAGAGGAGAATAAAGTCGCAAAGGCAAATAGAAATTTTTGGATCGTTGCCGTGATTTTAATTTCTATTATAATTTTTGTTTTGCTTTTATTCAGGGCAAAAAAACGCAAGGAAGCATTTAGGATGCAACAATTTCAAAAACAGTTATTGCAAGCTCAATTAGAAAAAAAAGCAATACTGCAAGAAAACTTGCGTAATGAGGTGCAATTAAAAGCTTCTGCTTTATCTAAGTATAGTCTACATCTTTCGCATAAGAATAAATTATTATCTGATCTAGCTTCCACACTTTTAAAGCTTGCAGATAGAAAGAATATGGACAAGTCGGCTAAAATAAAGCAACTGGCCAATGATATTAATGAAAATGTGAAGCAAGACAAAGAAGCAAGACAATTTCAAAACTACTTTAGTGAAATACATCCTGAATTTGGGAAAAAGTTGATTGATGTGTGTAAAGAAAAGTTGTCTCAAACAGAAATGCGTTTGGCTATGCTGTTACGCTTAAATTTATCATCTAAGGAAATTGCTTCAATTCTACGGGTTACACCAGATAGTGTGCGTGTGGCAAGATATAGATTACGTAAAAAACTACGTATAGATCCAAAGGCAAATCTGATACATTTTTTACTTCAATTGTAATTGATTTTAGGTGTTCTTATGTGTATGGTTAAGGTCATGTTAATTTAGTGTGATTGTTGCCTTCATGTTTCCTTTAAAAATGAAAATGTTTACGCTTTGTTAGAATGGGCTTAACCTTGTAAACAGCTGGTATACATATTTTTGTCTTAGTTCTAATAAACCTAAAATGAAAATGAAAAACCAACTGAATTTATTTTTTGTAACGCTATTATGTACAGTTTTTAGCTCAATGGCGGTTGCGCAATCTGGAAATATTCAAGGTACAATTTCAGATGAAAATGGACTTTATTTACCTGGGGCAAGTGTAATGATTTCTTCATTGTCTAAAGGTGCAATTTCAAATTTCGATGGCAAATTTACACTGGTAGATATACCAGAAGGCACCTATATGCTAAAGGTTTCTTATTTGGGATACGATGATACCGAAAAAGAGGTTGTTGTCAACAATGGTGAAACAACCGATGTCGCCATATTTGTAGCACCTAAAACCACAGAACTTGAAGGTGTGGAAGTAACGGCATATGGTTTGGGAGGAACATCTAAAGCTTTAAATACCCAGAAAAACAACATTAATATTACCAATGTGGTTTCAACAGATCAGATTGGTAAATTTCCCGATGCTAATATTGGTGATGCCGTAAAACGTATACCAGGAATTACAATGCAAGTGGATCAAGGTGAAGCAAGAAATATTATTATACGTGGGCTTTCTCCTCAATTAAATTCGGTTACTCTTAACGGTAGTAGGGTTCCTTCAGCGGAAGGAGACAATAGAAATGTACAGATGGACCTAATTCCTTCAGATATGATACAAACCATAGAAGTTAGTAAGGCGGTTACTCCAGATATGGATGCCGATGCATTAGGTGGGTCGGTAAATTTAATTACCCGTACGTCACCACAAGGTTTTAGATTGTCCACTACCCTTGGTTCTGGTATTAACCTTATTACAGATAAGGCAATACTCAATGGTTCTTTTATTATTGGAGACCGAAGTGAGAATGGAAAATTTGGATGGATGGCTTCAGCTTCATTTAATGACAATGATTTTGGGTCGGATAATATAGAAGCGGAATGGACAGATGAATTTGAATATTATACAGGTGTAGATGATGCTGAAGGGGAGCCTATTTTAGAGGAAGTGGACGTTGATCCTTATGCCAATGTGTTTGAACAGAGAAAATACTTGGTGCAAAGGGTGAGAAGAAGTTTTTCGGTAAATATGGATTATAAGTTCAATGCCAATAATACTATATTTCTTAAAACGATGTACAATTGGCGAGATGATAGGGAAAATAGATTTGCACTCGGACAAGAAATTTTAGACGCTGAAGATATTGAACTTGGAGATTTTACCATAACCGATGGTGTGCCAACAAGGTTTCCGGCAGAAATTGTAAGACAATCTAAGGGAGGTATAGATAATGATCGAAATAAGAATCGTAGGTTGGAAGATCAGCGTATGCAAAATTATAGTTTGGGCGGTGATCACCTTTGGGGGTCATTAAAAGTAGATTGGATGGCTTCTTATGCCAAGGCTTCTGAAGAAAGACTAAATGAGCGTTATGCTGAGTTTGAAAGTGAATATATCGTTAATAGCGATGTAACCAATTCAAGATATCCACGTTTTTACGCTGCTGATCCAATGGATGCTACAGAATTTTCAAATTTCGAATACGGAGAAATTACTGAAGAGAATCAGTATACGGAAGAAGAGGACTTTAACATGTTCGTCAATTTTGAAATTCCTGTTGACTTGTTCGGGTACGAAGACGGAATAATCAAGTTTGGTGCAAGGGGTAGGTTTAAAACAAAATTAAGGGATAATGACTTTTTTGAGTTTGACCTAGAAGACACTTATGGAACCTTGGCAAGTGTGCCTTTAAAAGACTATACTGATCCAGATTTTTATGCAGGCAGCCAATATGCGATAGGTTCTTTTGCTAGCGAAGAATGGTTAGGTGCTTTAGATTTGGAGGATGGCGAATCTGTGCCCGATGAATTTTTGAGAGCTAATTTTAACGTAGAAGAGAATGTTTACGCTGGGTATGCAATGACCAACCAAAAATTATCGGATAAATTGGGTCTTTTGGTAGGTTTAAGATTAGAGAATACCAATGTTACCGCTACCGGAAACCAAATAGAAGATGAAGAGAATGTAATAGGTGAAATTACCCAAGAAAGTAATTATACCAATATAATGCCTGGTGTTCATTTAAAATATGACATAAACGATAGAACTATTTTGCGTTTTGCTTGGACCAATACTTTGGCAAGACCAAATTATGAAGATATTGTACCGTCATTGGACATAGTTTCTGGAGATGAGGAGATATTTGTTGGAAATCCGGAGTTGGAAGCTACCACATCTATGAACTTTGATGTTATGGGTGAGCATTATTTTGAAAGTGTAGGTTTATTGTCTGCAGGTGTATTTTATAAGGATATAGATAAGTTTATATATACTTTTCAGCAAGAGGCTGCTGATGATAGTTTTGGCGTAGGCACAGAAGGTTTTGAGGTGTATCAACCATTAAATGGAGACGGAGCCTCTGTAACTGGTTTTGAAATGGCTTTTCAACGTCAGTTAGACTTTTTGCCTGGCTTTGCCAAAAACTTTAGTCTTTATATCAATTACACTTACTTGTCTTCTAGTGCAGATGGTATAAGAAATGAAGATGGTGATGAACGTGAAGATATAGACTTGCCTAATACGGCTCCTAATATGTTCAATGCTTCTTTAGCTTATGCAGATAAGCGATTCTCATCAAGGCTATCGGCTAATTTTTCAGATAGTTATATAGATGAAATTGGAGGCAATGATTTTGAGGATAGATATTATGACACACAATTGTTTGTAGATTTTAATGCATCATATCAAATAAACACAAACCTAAGTCTGTATACTTCAATCAATAATATAACCAATCAGCCATTAAGATATTTTCAAGGGGTTAAGGATAGAACAATGCAAGCGGAGTTTTATGGTCAAAGAATAACTTTTGGCTTAAAATATGATCTATTCAATAAATAGTAGCGCTTTAAAATAAAAGAATATCAAGATGAAAAAAATACCCTTTTTACTAGTGTTACTCATACTATTCGTTTCATGTAATCAAAGTAAATTACCCAAAATAGCGCCAGATGTTATTACAGAATTTACTTTAAACGATACAGATGACCCTGCTATTTGGATAAATCCAAATAATCCAAAAGAGAGTATAGTTTTTGGTACTGATAAGGAAACCAACGGCGCTATTTATGCCTTTGATTTAAATGGTAAAATTATAGAAGATAAAACCATTAGAAATATTAAACGACCAAACAATGTAGATATTGAATATGGTTTTCAACTCAACGATTCTACCAAAACCGATATTTTGGTGTTTACAGAGCGTGAAAAGCAACAGATCAGAATGTTTTCTGTACCAGATATGAAGCCTTTAGATGGTGGGGGTTTTAAGGTTTTTGAAGATGAAGAATTAGAAGAGAATAAATTGCCAATGGGAGTTAGCTTGTATAAGTCTCCTAAAGATGCGAGGGTATATGCTATTGTAGGTAGAAAAACCGGTCCGGCAGATGGTTATCTGTACCAGTATGCTCTAAATGCTGATAGTTTAGGAATAACCTCTAATTATGTTAGAAAATTTGGCAAGTTTAGCGGCGTAAAGGAAATTGAGGCTATTGCTATAGATGATGAAAATGGGTATGTTTATTTCTCTGATGAAGGTGTCTGCATAAAAAAATACTATGCCGAACCAAGTATGGGAAGTGAAGAAATATCTTGTTTTGGAGGAGAATACTTTAGTGAAGATATTGAAGGTATAGCCATTGCAAGTTACACTGATGGGCATGGTTATTTAATAGTGTCCAATCAGCAAAAGGGGGAGTTTAATATTTTTGATAGAGAAACCAATACCTATATTAAAGCTGTGAATCTCTCTACCACCGAAACAGATGGTTGTGAAGCCGTTACAATGCCATTGAACGATACGTTCAAAAAAGGACTTTTCGTAGCCATGAACGACGAAAAGAATTTTTATTTTTTCGATTTGGGTAAATTGGGGTTACAATAACTTCTCCCCAATTTCAAACCAAGTATTTACACGTTCAAAACCGGTGGTGTTTACATTGTGTGGAGATGTAAATTGTAGGCTTCTACCTTCAAAAGTTTCTAGGTTAAAACTTCTGTCGTCTATGAGAACATCTCCTTTGAGAATGTGTTTGTGTCCACAAAGAATGCGATTTTGCCAAGGAATAAAAGGAAAGTGTTCGTCTAACCATTCACTTTTTTCTTCTAATGAATTCGGAAATTGCATAGCTGCAGATGCTATATATACCTCGTGTTTATCGGCTAATCGTGCAAGTATTTCTTGACTGCCGGCTATTGGTTTCAAATTTCTGAAAAATCCTCTTCTAGTGGCATGTTTTCGAACACTGTCCTGGTGTGCTTCTGGTACCATACGCCATACTTCTGATCCTTTACATGTGTCTGAAGTAAGCTCACCTTTAAATTCTGTATTGTAGATTTCTATATGGGCGCCATAGGTATCGGCTATGACCTCGTCCATATCAACAAATATGATCATTATGCTATATTTTAAGCGAAGTACGCGAAAATGCCGATAATAGAAAAGAGTTAACTAAAAAGTATCGGTAAATGGGCATAATCTTTACCAAAATATAAGATTGATTTAAAACTTAATGGATAACTTTAAGAAAACATTTCAATTAAATATCTATATGGAAAGTAAAAAACTACCTAATTCTGCATTCATTTATGTGTTATCCGTTCTTAGCTGTATCATCTGTTGTCTTGGAGGTTTTGGTATTATACCGGCAATTATTTCTTACTATTTAGCTTTAAAATCTGAAGGAGTCTATAAAATGAATCCTGAGGCCTACGACAATTATGCAACCGTAAAAAAAGGTAAGATAATTGCAGTTATAGGTATTGTTTTAAATGTTATAATAATTGGTATTGCTATTTGGACGTTAAGTACAATTGGCTGGGACGCTTGGTCAGATGAATTTGTGCGTAAATGGAATGTAGGTATGGAAAGTGGAATGGCGAATTAAAATACAGGTGTACATGTATAACGAATAATCTTCCTTATAATGGATACCGTTAATAATTATATTTTATCAGTGTAAGTTCTTGAGAGTTAGTAATTATTTTGCAAATCTAATTCTAAACAATTTATATCATGAAAAAATCAATTATCTGTGTTGCAATGGCAAGTACCTTATTATTCTCTAGTTGCTTGGGTTCATTTAGTGCTTTTAATAATTTAAAAGACTGGAACCAAGGTGTTTCTGATAGTAAGTTTGTAAACAACTTGGTATTTTGGGGCTTGAACATAATTCCTGTTTATGGTTTATTCTTTTTAGGAGATGCCATTATCTTCAACGTAATAGAATTTTGGAGCGGTTCTAATCCAATTGCTATGGAAGAAGGAGAGTCAGAGACTCAAATGGTAGAAAGAGACGGTAACACTTTTGAAATGACCGCTACTAAGAACAGAATGCAAGTAACCGTCGTTGATGGTCCTAAAAAAGGAAAGAAAATTGATTTAGTTTATAAGCCAGGTGATAAATCATGGAATGCCGTAAGACCTAATGGTGAAATTATAAAATTGTCATCTTTTGAAGAAGGTTTTTATATTGTTTATATGCCAAACGGAAAAGAGGTTAAGATTAATCCGATAAGCTCTAAAGAAGAAGGTTTGGCTCAAATTAAAGAGCAAACAGATTGTTATTACTTAGAAGGTATGTTGGCAGAAAATAACTAATCTAAAGAAAGTATAAAGCATAAAAAAAGTCCTGATGAAAATCAGGACTTTTTTAGTTTCTAAAACCAATGTTTTAGTATCTGTAGTATTCAGGTTTGAAAGGACCTTCTACCGTTACACCAATGTAATCGGCTTGGTAATCTTTCAACTCTGTAAGCTCAGCTCCTAAACGAGATAAGTGAAGTTTTGCAACCTTCTCATCTAAATGCTTAGGTAGCATGTATACATCATTCTCATAGTTGGCACTGTTTTTCCAAAGCTCTATTTGAGCTAATGTTTGGTTTGTAAAAGAATTACTCATTACAAAACTAGGGTGCCCAGTTGCACAACCTAAGTTAACCAATCTACCTTCTGCCAAAATGATTAAATCTTTACCGTTGATAGTATATTTATCAACCTGTGGCTTAATTTCATCTTTGGTACTACCATGATTTTTGTTCAACCATGCCATGTCGATCTCATTATCAAAATGACCAATGTTACAAACAATGGCTTTATCCTTTAGGGCTTCAAAATGTTCAGCTCTAATAATATCTTTATTTCCGGTTGTAGTGATTACGATATCTGCATTACCAATAACCGTTTCCAGTTTCTTAACTTCAAATCCGTCCATACAAGCCTGTAATGCACAAATTGGGTCAATTTCGGTAACGGTAACGATAGAGCCAGCACCTTTAAAAGAAGCTGCAGTACCTTTACCAACATCACCGTAACCGGCAACAACTACACGCTTTCCTGCAAGCATAGTATCTGTTGCTCTACGTATAGCATCAACAGCACTTTCGCGACATCCGTATTTGTTATCGAATTTAGATTTAGTAACAGAATCGTTAACGTTTATAGCTGGCATAGGTAAAGTTCCTTTCTTTACACGCTCGTATAAACGGTGAACACCTGTTGTTGTTTCTTCAGAAAGACCTTTGATTTCTCCGGCCATTTCTGGGTATTTATCCAAAACCATATTTGTTAGGTCACCACCATCATCCAAAATCATGTTCAATGGTTTTCTGTCCTCACCAAAGAATAAAGTTTGTTCAATACACCAATCAAACTCCTCTTCGTTCATTCCTTTCCAAGCATAAACAGGTACGCCTGCTGCGGCAATAGCTGCTGCTGCTTGATCTTGAGTGGAAAATATGTTACATGAACTCCAAGTAACATCTGCGCCAAGAGCGGTCAATGTTTCTATAAGTACAGCAGTTTGTATTGTCATATGAAGACAACCTGCAATACGGGCACCTTTTAAAGGTTGCTCATCTTTGTACTCTTCTCTTAAAGCCATTAAGCCTGGCATTTCAGCTTCTGCTAATTCAATTTCTTTTCTTCCCCAATCAGCAAGGGAAATATCCTTAACCTTATAAGGCACATACGGAATAGTTTTCGTGCTCATATCTTTATTATTTTATACTTTCGTTTTCTGTGTACAGCAATTTTTAATTCGTGCAAAGGTACGAATAACACTAAGAATCCCATGCCGCTTTACAAAACTATAACAGTAAATGAAGAAACCTCCTTAGCAATTTGGAAGGTTGAAGAGACAGAAGAAAACCTTTGGACGGGTATTGAGCTCACGCCCTATTGTCAAAATCGATTTGACGGAATGAAATCTGAACTTCATCGTAAGGCATTTTTGAGTATTAGGCATTTGCTTGCTACCTATGGTTATACCGATGCCGATTTAATCTATGATGAAAATGGGAAACCCCATTTAAAAGACTGTAATTTTATATCTATTACACACTCACATAATTTTACGGGTATTATCATAAGTAAAACCGAACATGTAGGTATAGATATTGAAATGCAGCGTGATAAAATTTTAAGAATAGCACATAAGTTTACACCTTTTGAAGAGTATAAGACACTTGCGAATACTGCCGCTGTAGTTAGAAAATTGACTATTGTATGGGGTGCCAAAGAATCACTTTATAAAATTTATGGCCACAGGGGAGTAAGTTTTTTGCACCATATAAATGTTCAAGATTTTAAATTTGATGCCAATAATACAACGGCACAAATTATTTTTCAAGGAAATTTATCCAGTTATAAAATACGATTTCTAGAGTTTGAGCAGTTTACTTGTGTATATGCTACAAGAGATAAAGAATAGAATAAATTAAAGACAGCATACTTTATATGGATATATCAGTTGAATTAACCTTTTCGCCTTTGCAAGACGATTTTGAGCAGCACATTATAAATTTTATAAAAAAACTGCGTGACTGTGGTTTAACTGTATTGGAGAACCCGCTAAGTACACAAGTATTTGGTTCGTATGATGAAGTAATGAACGTATTGAATACTGAAATTAAAACAGCATTTGAGCTAATGGATCGCGGACTTTTGTTCATGAAAATAGTTAAATCTGATAGAAGCGACTATGAGCCCCATTTTTGATTATCTCTTTGGTCAATATTCAGATTATGATTCTTTAGATATTATCCTGGAGATCGTAGCGGTCATTTTTGGACTGTTATCGGTATGGTTTTCCAAACAAAACAAAATTTTAGTGTACCCTACAGGGCTGATAAGTACTTCAATATTTGTCTATCTCTTATTAAAATGGGGTTTATTGGGCGATATGATGATCAATGCTTACTATTTTATAATGAGTTTGTATGGTTGGTATATTTGGACAAGAAAAGTAGATGCAGAACATTACACGCCAATTACCAGAGTAACCAAAAAGGAAAATAGTACCTCGGTTATCATTTTTATAAGTACCATCATCTTTGTTTTTACCGTGTATCAAGTTTTTGATAAATGGAATAGTTGGACTGCTTATGTTGATACCATAACAACAGCTATATTTTTTGTGGGTATGTGGTTGATGGCCAAGAGGAAAGTAGAAAATTGGATATATTGGATCATTGGAGATTTAATATCTATTCCATTATATTTTTATAAAGGATTTACGTTTACTAGTTTTCAATATCTCATTTTTACAATATTGGCCTTTTACGGGTATAATGCATGGAAGAAAAATATAAGCAAGAACCTTCAGATGTCTTAAAAGTGGTCCTTTTTGGTCCAGAATCTACAGGTAAGACAACCTTATCAGAACAGTTGGCAAGGCATTACCATACCGTTTGGGTACCAGAGTATGCAAGAGATTATCTTCAAGATAAATGGAACAATGAGCGTAAAACTTGCGAACCTCATGATCTGTTACCTATTGCCGAAGGACAAATGCGCTTAGAAAATAAGTTGTCTAAAAAGGCTACGGATATTCTCATTTGCGATACGGATCTGTTGGAAACCAAAGTATATTCAGAAGCATATTATATTGGGGAATGCGATCCTGTACTAGAAAAATATGCGCTTGAGAATTCTTATGATCTTTATTTACTGACTTATATAGATATTCCTTGGGAAGCTGATGATTTAAGGGATAAGCCTAATGAAAGAGAACAAATGTTCAATTATTTTAAAGATACTTTAGAAAAATACGGCAAAAAATTTATTACCTTGAAGGGGAACAAAAAACAACGTTTAGAAAAAGCCATTAACCATATAGATACCTTATTAGATAAATGATTGAACTTACAAATAAAGATTTAAAACAATTAGAGCAAAAGGGAATTTCTAAAGAGCAAATGTTGAGTCACATCAACACCTTTAAAGAAGGTATACCTTTTGTAAAATTAGAGAATGCCGCCGTAATAGGTAATGGTATTCTTAAATTTTCTGATGCAGAAGAGCAAGAGCTCATTGCATTTTATGATTCAAAATTAAAAGACTTAGATATATTAAAGTTTGTGCCGGCTTCTGGTGCGGCATCAAGAATGTTTAAAGCATTATTTAGTTTTTTAGGTGCTTATAATCCTGCTGAGGAAACTCTAGACGCATATTTGACAAGAACTAATGATAAAGATATTAAGAAGTTCTCTGAAGGATTAGAGCGTTTTCCGTTTTATCAGAAAGTTATGGATAGATTGAATTTAAAATCTGATGCTCAAGGAGAAAAGGTTTTTAGTTTTATCTCTGAACTTTTGGGCGAGAATGCACTGAACTATGGTTTTTATCCGAAGGGATTATTGCCATTTCATAAGTACGAATCTTCTGCAGCAACACCATTTGAAGAACATTTAAAGGAAGGTGCATTATATGCAGGTTCTAACGGAAAAGCAAATTTACATTTTACAATCTCTGAGCAGCATGAAGAAATGTTTGGGGAAGAATTTAAAGCCTCTGGACCAAAAGTTTCTGCTGACACTGGTATAACTTATAATGTAGATTATTCATTTCAAAAACCTTCTACAGATACCTTGGCCGTAGATATGGACAATAATCCATTTAGAAATGAAGATGGCTCTGTGTTATTTAGACCAGGAGGTCATGGTGCATTGATTCAGAATTTAAATGAACAGGACGCCGATGTTATCTTTATTAAGAATATAGATAACGTTGCCGTAATGAAAGATGCCAAGGCAGTTGCGGATAGTAAAAAGGTTTTGGCAGGTGTTCTTTTAAAAGAGCAGGAAATAGCTTTTGAATATGCTGCGTTGCTATATAAGGGGAATATAGATGATACACAGATTGAAGAAATCAGAAACTTTTTGGTTACAAACTTGAATGTTCGTTTCTCAGATGATTTTGATACCAAATCCAACAGTGAAAAAGTAGCTGTACTAAAAGATAAAATCAACAGACCTATTCGTATTTGCGGTATGGTTAAGAATGAAGGTGAGCCAGGTGGTGGTCCGTTTTGGGTAACTAATGGTAAGGGGGAAGTTTCTTTACAAATTATAGAGTCTGCCCAAATAGATATGGATAATTCACAACAAGCGGATCTTCTTAAAAATTCTACACATTTTAATCCGGTAGATTTGGTATGTGCTGTTCGTAATTATAAAGGTGAGAAATATGACCTATTAAAGTTTGTTGATGAAAAGCAAGGTTTTATTACAGGTAAAACTAAAGATGGTAAAGAATTAAAAGCTCTTGAGCTACCTGGCTTGTGGAATGGTGCAATGGCTTTTTGGAATACCATTTTTGTAGAAGTGCCCTTAGTGACCTTTAATCCTGTAAAAAGTGTAGTAGATCTTTTAAAAGATTCACATCAGGCTTAAATCATAATATAGAGTATCGTATAAAAAAGTGTGTAGTTTCTACACACTTTTTTTTATTTACGCACATTTTTACCCAATAGTCTCTGAACGATTATTTAGTTTAAATAACTGATATTCAATTATATGTAATTAAACAAGATGTTGTATTTCGTGTTGGCACAATTATTCTAATATATCTTTCAAGAATGTTTAATTTAAATATAAGAAAGATGAAAAAAATAGTATTTGCCACAGCTTTAGCCATAGGTAGTTTAACGATAGGTACTGCCGCAACTCCAATTATATTTCACGATGGTATAATGGAAGATGTTTTTTTACAAGATTATACAGAAGTAGCTGCCTCTGATTTACCAACGCCAATTGTAAATGCTTTAGCAACAGATTATGAAGGTGCAATGTTGAATAAAGCGTACGTTGATGATGAAAATAATTACAAATTAGAAATTACTTCACAAGATGGTGCTTCTTCAGTGCTTTATGCAGATGCAGAAGGTAACTGGTTAGAAATGTAAGGATTAGAAGTTTGAGTTAGTTGTTTGTAAAAAGCTGCCTAGGCAGCTTTTTTATGTTTAAAATTTTAAAATTTCATTAATGGATAATCCATATGTAAGATTACTCCGTAAGTATTTTAGGATTTAGAGTTATTAACGATTAAAATATTAAGCATGAAAAATTACGCAATACTAGTATTCTTAACTTTTGGAATTATGTTTAACGCAACAGCAAAAACTAGTTCAGATATAGTTAAAACAGAAGTTGTAATCAATGCGGCAGATGAATACGTAAAAATAAAGTCAAGCGAATTAACACCTCCTGTGATCGAAGAGATATTAAAGCAGTACCCAACCTCTAAACTTGGTGGCGCTTTTAAAAATGATAAAGGAGAATTCAAATTAATCATGGTACTTAAAAGCGGTACAAGAAAGACCGTATATATAGATCAGCATGGTAATTGGATCACTAAAAGATAGTCTGTTTTTACAGACAGAAATAAAAAAACTGCTAAAAGCGGTTTTTTTTTTATTTAAAATGTGACCTATCAGAAAATGTTGTGTCTAAATAAGTGAAGCAAGTTATGAAACAATGGTCACATTAGTATTTATTTTAGTCTTAAGCACAGTTTTGATTTTTTCATTAGGGGTCATATCAAAATTATGTTTGGAGAAGTAAATAAGAAAAATATCACTTTCGCGTAAACACTAACCGTTAACTATGAAAGTGCCACCAGATAATTGTATTTGAAATAATCCCCCAGATTAGCATTGCCAATTTTAGTTGTTGTTGAATTGATTGAGGTGTTGATTTTAAAGTTTTAAGACAAAAGTTTGATAGGTGGTTTGAGGGGGGCTGCAATTTGCAGCTCCTTTTTTTGCCTTTAATATAATGCAAAGTTCGCTTTTTGGTGATAAACGAATTGAGTAAAAATTACACAGTAGTTAGTGTTAGGTACAATTTTACCCAGTTGCTTAAATGACATTGAATATTTAAACGACTGATAATCAAGTGTGTTGTTGTCTAATATTTTTATGGCATTCTTTTTTCTTTGTTAGTAGTATTGATATGTATTATTAACTTAAATATAAAAAAGATGAAGACTTTATTTTTATTAGGAGCAATGACAATAGGAGGTTTTGCAATGAATGCACAAGAAGCTTTAATTTCTGAAAATGGAATACAGCATAACCAAATAGATGAAATTTCAATTGTGGCAGAAGATTTTAAAGAAATCTCTGTTGCAGAAGTACCACAAGCAGTAACAGATGCAGTATCAAAAAATTTTCCAACGGCAAATTTAGATAAGGCATACACAAATGAAAAGAAACAATATAAGCTAGTATTATCTCTTGAAGATGGCACACAAGGTACGGTGTATGCAGATGAAGAAGGTAATTGGATAGATATGTAATTATAGAGAAACTTGTTTGTTCAAGTTGGTTTGGTCAGGAAAGGATAGCTAAAGGCTATTCTTTCCTTTTTTTATGCCTTTTTTTAAATGTTTGCATTAAAGCTTTATGATAATTTTAAAATACAAGTAGTCGGCATATGGTATTTTTACGTAGATACTAAGAACACCATACTGACTATGACTAAAATATTAATCATTGAAGATGATACTTCATTTGCTCAAATGCTTCAAAAGTTTTTGGCTAGAAATAGTTATGATGTAGTATTAAGTCATACTGGGTTAGAAGGTGAAAAACAGCTAAAAGAACAAAATTTTAATTTGGTAATAACCGATTTGCGTCTGCCGGATTATGATGGCATTAAATTGATGTCTGAATTAAAAGGAAAGATTCCGGTAATAGTTATGACCGGTTATGCAGAAGTGTCTACGGCTGTAAAGGCTATGAAGATGGGTGCATATGATTATATTTCCAAACCATTTACGCCTGACCAAATGTTGACGGTTATTGATGGGGCATTGAATTCAAAACCTGCAGTTGTAAAAGAGACTTCCAAAGAAGAACCTGAAAACTCTAAGGCTAAAGTAGCTAACAAAGAGAGTGAAGCTAGTTCAAAGGAATTGATTCTTACAAGTGATGCAACTCAAAAATTAGAAGAACATATTGTCTTAGTCGCACCTACGGATATGTCAGTTTTGATCATAGGAGAAAGTGGTACAGGTAAAGAGGTTACTGCAAAAGCCATTCATCAAAAAAGTACAAGAAATAAAAAGCCATTTATAGCGCTTGATTGTGGGGCAATACCTAAAGAATTAGCGGCAAGTGAGTTTTTTGGACATTTAAAAGGAAGTTTTACCGGTGCAGTTGCTGATAAAATAGGGAGTTTTGAAGCTGCTAATGGCGGAACATTGTTTTTAGATGAGGTAGGTAATCTTTCCTATGAGAATCAAATTCAGTTGTTAAGAGCCTTACAAGAGCGAAAAATTAAAAGAATAGGTAGTAATACTGAAATACAGGTTGATGTTAGAATATTATCAGCTACCAATGAAGATTTAAAATCTGCGGTTGAGAACGGTACTTTTCGTGAAGATCTGTATCATAGATTAAATGAATTTTCTTTGCAAATTCCCGCTTTAAAAAACAGACATGGAGATTTGTCGGTATTAGCTTCTCATTTTCTAAAAAAGTTCAATGAAAAGTTGAACAAACAAATAGTTGATTTTTCTGATGAGGTTTGGGATATTTTCAATGCGTATCATTGGCCTGGTAATATTCGCGAATTACAGAATGTAATTCAGCGTGCAGTATTGTTATCAACTACAGATAAAGTAGAAGCAAAGGTTTTACCGTCAGAATTAATGAGTCCGGTTTTAGAAACCGTAGCACTAGGAGGTCTTTCAAAAGCAGAATTTGAAAAAGAACAAATTGTAAACGCTTTAAAACGTACTAATTACAACAAATCCAAGGCAGCTAAATTACTTCAGGTAACTCGAAAAACGCTATACAATAGAATCAACCATTATGATTTGGATCTGTAGCTGTTTGCTGTGAAAGTACATCAACTAAAATTTCAATCTCACGCTGCACTTCTTGAAATTTTTTCTTTAATTTTTGACTGCTAATTTCATTACTCTTTAATACTTCAAAAGTTTCTAAAACGGGAATAGCATTATGCACTTCTAATTGACGAAACATGGGCAGCATTTTATGTGCTGTTTTGTTTAGTAGCTCAAAATTATTATCGGCAACGGAAGTTCGTAATTGAAGGAGGTTTTCGGTGGTGTCTTTTTTAAAAATCAGCAATACCTCAACAATAGCATTTTGGTCATCACCTAAAAACATTTTTATATTAGTTAGGCTAAATGGCTTGTCATTGCTTTCTTTATTTAAAATAACAGTACTACTTGGGGTTTTGGTGTTATTGTTAAATAATGTATTTAGTTTTTGTAATAAGTCGGTCTTTGAAAACGGCTTGCGTAAGAGGCTAGTAAATCTTTTTTCGGTGAAATGTTGTAATGATAGGTCTTGTCTTCCTGTCATTGCCAAGATGGGTTGTTTTTTATAATTTTTGAATGCTCCAGATTTTAATTTGTCTACAATTTCATAGCCTGTAACGGTAGGCATTTCTATATCGGTCAAAACCACATCAAAGTTGAAATCTTCTTCAGATGTAAAAGCATTAAAATCTGAAAATAGTCGGGCTTCAATTCCTGTAGATTTTAGCATTTCGCCAATAAGTTTTAAGAAAGAAGTATCATCATCGAATACAATAATTTTTAAATCTTCTAATGCTATAATTGATTGATTTTCATCTTCCAAATCTTCTCCCAATTCAATAGGTATTTCAAGCGTGAACGTACTGCCTTTATTTATTTCGCTTTCTAACAAGATGGAACCTTCTAGTAATTCAGTGAGTTTTTTGGTAATGGTAAGTCCTAATCCGTATCCACCATATTTCTTATCGGTATCGTTCTCAGCTTGTGTAAATTCTTTGAAAATCAGTTCTTGTTTCTCTTTAGAAATCCCTATTCCCGTATCTTCTATTTGTAGTTTAAGAGTTTTATTGTTTAATATAGTTCCGGTCAATGTGATAGTACCTTTATCTGTGAATTTATAAGCATTTCCTAAAAGATTCGAAATAATTTGTCGTAAACGAAAAGCATCGGAAATAATAGGATGTTTTAAAGAATCATCTAAATTAAAAACCATTTCAATATTCTTGTTTTGATATTGAGAAGCAATATTTTTAGAGCTTTCTTGTATTAATTTATCAATCCTAAAAGTAGAATGCTTAGCAACCATTTTTCCGGCTTCTAACTGGGAGAAATCCAGTAAGTCATTTACAAGGTTATTGACATAGGTAGTAGCAGATTTAATATGGGTTATATGTTCTTTGTGGTTCTTACTGTTATCGCTTTCTTCTATAATATTGGCATAGCCGCTTATGGTGTTTAATGGAGTGCGTAAGTCATGACTTACGGTAGCGATCAATTGTTCTCTACTTTTTAAGAGCGATTCTGAATATGCCTTTTCCTTTTCAAGTTTTTCTCTGTAAATATTCGCTTTCCAAAAATCTCTATTAAGAATAAATGTAAAAATTCCCACTACAAGAAAGCCAAGAATTGCGGCGATAACGGCTAGGCGAATACTTCGTTTAAGCAGCGATTCTTTTTTTATGGAAGTTGCTAGACTGTTCATAATAATCTCTTGCTCAAAAGAAGAAAGTATGTTGCGCAATTGCTGCGATAGCTCAACATCTGTTCTGTTGATGGTTGTTTCTCTAATGGCTAAAGAATTTTCATTTATTGTGTTTTCTTGTTGAACATCTTTTAAAAGGTTTTTAGATACCTGAAGAACACTGTCCATTGTTTGTGCATTTTGCTGTGGATCTCCATCTGCGGGTACATTTGCGTTTAAATAATCGGCAACTTTTTTTATGGCACTTTGTGCTTTAGGTGAAAGCTCGTCCAAGTTTGGGGCTAAACCTTCCGGTTTAATAATACCCAAAGATTCTTCAAGCTTGTCAAATTCTTTAAGTGCAGAGTTTATAGCGGTGCCTGTTTGGTCTTTAAGTCTAATAGAACGTAAGGCATTAATATTGGTCACCTTTTTGGTTAGTAAAGAGCTAAGGCTATCTAGAAGCATGCGTTGATGATTGCTTTCCGTAAGTGTTTTTAATTCTTCAATATTGGTGTAGAGAGAGTCTATTTTATTCTCATAAGCGGTAAAATTGATTTTGCTTTTGGTTTGCAAGGCAAGCTTTGAAAGACTTTCCGCTTCATATAATTGCGCAAGAAAAGAGTTGGTTTTTAGCAGTTTATTGTCTTTTTCCGTTGTTTGTTCAGTTGCTATATACTCTTTTACTTCATTGTAGATATAATAAGAGGCAATGACCCCTAGAATAATTAGGAGTAGATAACTAATAGTAATCTTAAGGGTGAATCTATTTTTTTTTGAATTCATAAAGTTTCGTTGCTGGTAGTATAAATACGTTAAAACTGCAAGAAGAAGTTCTAAAATGATGTTAATTAAACAAGTTGTTATTTTTTTAAATTTCTTTATGACAGTTTAAATAACTGCATTACATTTGCCGCATCTCAAAGGGGTGCCTAGTTCTAGTTTTAGAACAAAGCTGAGATTATACCCAAAGAACCTGGGCAGGTAATGCTGCCAAGGGAAAGTCTAAAAAATTTAAAATAATTTTTTAGAATAAGATGTAGTATGTTTTTTTTGTTCATATGAAGTCTTTTGGAAATCGAGCTTAGTTGCTCAAAAATCAATTTTAACATCAGAATAATAGCCCCTTTTATTCGTAATTATTTTACGAATGAAACTATCTATTTTCACAATTGCGGCGTTTTTTGCGCTGAGTATGGGTGTCTGTGCCCAAGAACAGGAAACCGACTCTTTAGAGGGTCAAAAAGTAGTGTTGGACGAAGTGTTCGTTTCGGCAATTAGGGTAACCAAGCAATCTCCGGTTACATTTTCAAATCTTACAAAAGAGGATATCAAACCAAGAAATTTGGGTCAAGATATTCCGGTTTTAATGAATTTTTTACCATCTGTTGTAACCACTACGGATGCAGGTGCGGGTGTAGGTTATACAGGTATTAGAGTAAGAGGTAGCGATGCTACGCGTGTAAATGTTACCATTAACGGTATACCTTATAACGATGCGGAATCTCAAGGTACATTTTGGGTAAACATGCCAGATTTTGCTTCTTCAACAGAGAGTCTGCAATTACAACGTGGTGTAGGTACATCTACTAACGGTGCAGGTGCTTTTGGAGCGAGTTTAAATGTGTTAACTGACGGATTCTCGCAAGATGCATACGGACAAATATCAACTTCAATTGGTAGTTACAGCACCTTAAGAAATAACTTGAAATTCAGTACAGGACTCTTAAATGACCATGTTGAAATTTCAGGTAGATTGTCTAAAATAAAATCTGACGGATATATTGATAGAGCCCGTTCAGACTTAGAATCTTATTTTTTACAAGCTGCGTATAAAGATGATAATACTTTGATTAAAGCATTAATGTTTGGTGGTCATGAGGTTACGTATCAAGCTTGGTATGGTATAGATCGCCAAACTTTGGAAACGGATAGAACTTTTAATCCTTCAGGTATTTATACAGATCTAGATGGAAATACCCAATTTCATGATAATGAGGTAGATAATTATAAGCAGGATCATGCGCAGCTGTTATGGAATGAGCAAATTTCTGATTTTTGGAGTACCAACATTGCTTTGCATTATACAAGAGGTAGAGGCTATTTTGAGCAATATATAGATGAAAGTGCAGATGTTGAAGGAGGTGATTTTAACAGTGAGAACGATGATTTTGCTACCTATGGTTTTGAGCCTTTAATAGTTGATGGTAACGAAGTAAATACCACAGACCTCATTAGAAGACGTTGGTTGGACAATGATTTCTACGGTACCGTTTTTTCCGCAAACTATAAGAAAGACAAGCTAGACTTAATAATGGGTGGTGGCTTCAATAAGTATGAAGGTGACCATTTTGGCGAAGTAATTTGGGCTAGATATGCTAGCAATAGTAGTTATAAAGACCGCTACTATGATGATAGTTCAACTAAAACAGATTTTAATTTGTATGCAAAAGCAAATTATCAATTAACAGATCAGTGGTCGTTATATGGAGATTTGCAATATAGAACAGTTGGGTACAAGGCTAATGGAGATGAAACAGGTTTGGTTGATGATACATTTAATTTTTTCAACCCAAAAGCAGGGGTGACTTTTGATTTAAATGCCAATAACAATTTCTATTTGTCCTATGCGGTAGCTAATAGAGAGCCAAATAGAAATGACTATGAAAGTGGGAATCCTAAGCCAGAAAAATTAAATGATTTTGAATTAGGGTGGAGATACGTATCTACTAAAGTACAGGTAAAGACCAATCTTTATTACATGAAATATAAGGATCAATTAGTGGTAACAGGGGAATTAAATGATGTTGGTGCACCATTAAGAGAGAATGTTGGTGATAGTTACAGATTTGGTTTAGAGGTTGATGCGAATGTTAGATTGGGAGATAAATTTAGTATAAGACCTAATATTGCTATCAGCGATAATAAGAACAAAGATTTCTTTATTGATAGAGATGGACTATTGCAAGGTTTAGGAGATACTAATATTGCATATTCACCAAATTTGGTAGCAGGTAATATTCTTAGTTATATGCCTTGTAAAGCACTGAGTCTTTCACTGTATTCAAAATTTGTTGGCGAGCAATATTTAAGTAATACAGACACAGAAGCATCAAAATTGGATTCTTATTTTACGAACGATTTTAATATTACTTATGAAATAAAAATGAATAATGTATTAAAGTCTATTGTATTTTCTGGGTTGGTAAATAACATTCTAAACGAGAAATATGTGTCTAACGGGTATACCTATTTAGACAGTTGGTCTACCCCAGGTAATACTTTTGAAGTCCAAGGTTATTATCCGCAAGCGGGTACTAACTTTTTATTGGGAGCAACGATTAATTTTTAAGAATTAAAGCTGAGGTAATCTGTTACAAATTTGTCTTAAATATTTGCTTAAAAAGTACGGTGCGTAAAAGAATAATCTAAATTAGAACCCTAATATACAGGGTTGTGGAGCGTAATATTCCGGTTTTTGGTAGTAGATTAAGAAATAACATTGTAACGGTGCCAGAAGTAATCTCACAATGCTCGGGTATTCGTGTATTTGGGCAATCTATAAAGTCATTTCTGTTTAGTACAGATGTGGCAATTATTAGAAATACAAATGCCAATGCGATTATAGCGGTATACCCGTTTACGCCACAGCCGGTAATTTCTAATGCATTGATTTTGGCTGCCGATAAGCCTATTTTTTGTGGTGTCGGCGGCGGATTAACAACCGGTGTGCGATCGTTAGAATTAGCGATACATGCAGAATTTCAAGGGGCTTTAGGGGTGGTTTTAAACAAACCTACCCCTAATAGCCTTATTACTATGCTTAAAGAAAAGATTGATATACCGGTAACCATTACTGTGGTTTCCGAAAAAGATGATTTCAAGGGTAGATTAGCTGCAGGGGTTGATATCTTCAATGTATCGGGAGCAGGTAAAACAGCTGAAATCATTAAAAGGATTAGAGATTTAGATGAGAAAGTTGCAATTATTGCAACAGGCGGTAAGACCGAAGAAACAATAGTACAGGCAATTGATGCAGGGGCAAATGCAATATCATACACTCCACCAAGTACAGGCGAATTATTTAAAGAGATAATGGATAAATATCGTGCTGAAGAATAATATTTAGTTAGAGATAATAACGCTGCCTCCACTAAAAGTAGCGCGGTACTCTAGCATGTCATAATAGCGGTTTTCATCATCGGGTCTATTTAATAATTGACCTGTAAATAAGCTATACTCATAACCTTCACATGAACAGGTGGCAACTTGTCCACTAAAAGACATGGTAGAGCAATCATTAGGGGCGTGATTTGGGCAACTACCTTCAAAAGCCCTAAATTGATCAAAGCCAGAGTTGATTACAAAAACTCCTCTAGTACCAGCAAGATCACTATTAATATAAACCACACTGCCAGTGTTTGTAAGAGGACTGTAGGTAGGTAAGTTTAAATTTGCTTCAAAGCGAAAACCTATTTCCTGTAAAAACGGATTTCTATTTGTGCCGTCATTGCTACAAGCAGTAATAATCAACAGAATTACAATGCTTAATCTCTTCATCATGCTTTAATTTAGTTTTAAAAAACTTAAGCAAATGTGCGTAAAAATTATGTATATTTGTGTTAAATCCTCTCTTAAAAAGCCGAAATAACAGGCATTTGCAGAGGATTTGTCTATTTATAAAACGAGGAAGTTATGAGTAATATATCATACTATACTGTCGAGGGGTTAAAAAAGCTCAAGGCAGAACTAAATCATTTACGAGATGTTGAGCGCCCAAAAGCGTCTCAAGCAATTGCTGAAGCAAGAGATAAAGGAGATTTGTCAGAAAACGCTGAATATGATGCTGCGAAAGAAGCACAGGGACTCTTGGAAATGAAAATTTCCAAGATGGAAAATACGGTAGCTAACGCACGAATTATTGACGAGTCTCAATTAGATACATCTAAAGTTTTGGTGCTTTCTACTGTAAAGTTGAAAAATCAGAATAATGGCATGGAAATGAGCTATAAATTGGTAGCGGAAAGTGAGGCGGATTTAAAAACTGGAAAAATATCTGTAAGCTCGCCAATTGGCAAAGGTCTTTTGGGTAAGAAAGTGGGAGATACTGCTGAAATTACCGTTCCTAGCGGAGCTATAAAATTTGAAATTCTTGAAATTACAAGAGCTTAAATTTTTTAAATAACTATATTTAATCCTATCCTTTTTAAAAGGGTAGGATTTTTTTATTACCATTAAATACAAATTACTATGCCAACTATTTTTACGAAGATTATCAATGGTGAAATTCCGTGCTTTAAAGTAGCTGAAGATGACAAGTTTTTGGCTTTTTTAGATATTAATCCCAATGCAAAAGGGCATACATTGTGTATACCTAAAAAAGAGGTTGATAAAATTTTAGATTTAGATGAAGAAACCTATTTGGGCCTGATGTCTTTTTCTAGAAAAGTAGGGAAAGCGTTAGAGGAAACAGTTGATTGCAAGCGTGTGGGTATGTCTGTTATTGGTTTGGAAGTACCCCATGTACATGTTCATTTAATTCCGTTGAATGAAATGAAAGATGCTACTTTTCAGCATAAGGTAAAATTGAGTAATGAAGAACTTAGTGATCTAGCTAAAGCAATAGGTTCTAAAGTTGAATAGCTCCAGAAATATATAAATAAACTGCACCGGCCACCAATGCTATAAGAATTAAGATTAAGCTATAGAACAGCAATGTAGGCTTAGATGATTTTTTGGTTGGTATTGCAGTTTTTTGATAGTAATTGAACATGCGTTCAATATCATCTGTCCAAGTAATAGGGTAAATAGTAGAGTGGCAGGTATTGCAAACTAATTTATTGCTTAGTTCTCCTGTAATTTTATGAAAAAAACTACCGTAGGTATGCTTTTGATAAAAAGTTAAATTTAAATCTTGATTAAAACACTCAGGACAGTTATTCGTCAGTTTAGCTTCCTTAATAACTTCTAATTTTTCCTTCGCCATAATTAGTGAACCACTTTTAAAGAAATTTGCATTATAGTACCTTCTTTGCCAGATGATAACACCTTTATTTTGCCATCGTGATATTCTTCCACTATGCGCTTAACCAAAGAAAGTCCTAGGCCCCAACCTCTTTTTTTAGAAGTAAAGCCAGGTGTAAAGATACTATTATAGTTGCTTTTAGAAATACCGTGTCCCGTATCCGCAATTAAAATGTTGACATATTTGTTGTCTTGAACTATCTCAATTGCAATACTGCCTTTGCCTCTCATGGCATCAATTCCGTTTTTAACCAAGTTTTCTATCGTCCAATTGTATAAAGAACTGTTTAACATAACCGGTAGGTAATCTACCTTTGTGCTGAAAGAAAAGTGAATAAGTTTAGAGCTTCTTCGTTTTAAGTAATCGAAGGCATCTCGGGTTTCTTTTACAATATCGCTTTCTTCAAGTTTTGGTAATGAACCAATTTTAGAAAAGCGCTCGGTAATGGTCTCTAATCGATCAATATCCTTTTCAATTTCTTTGGTAATGCTAGGGTTGATAGCTTCAGATTTTAGTAGTTCGTTCCATCCTAAAAGAGAAGAAAGCGGAGTGCCAATCTGGTGCGCAGTTTCTTTGGCCATCCCAGCCCATAATTTATTCTGTTCAGAGGCTTTATTGGTTTTGAACAAGAAATAGATAACTGCAGCGAATAGAAAAATGATAAGAAGTAGGGCAATAGGATAATACTTCAGTTTAGTTAAAACATCAGAATTCCCGTAGTATAAAGTTGCCAAATGTTCTCCTTGTTGATCAATGGATATAGGTATGTTTTCGTTTTTGAATTTCCTAAGTTGATTTTGTATAAAAACGGAGTCTTGAGATTTGTTAGGCGGAAAATTATTTACCCTGATCGATTTATCTTTATTGATAAGAATCATTGGGGTAGAGGTATTGTTTTGAAAAACCTTTAAATGTAAACTGCCAAGGTCTACAGTTTCAGAAGATTGTAGAAACTCTGATTGGGCCGTAGCCCAGATTTCCATTTTAAGGCGTTCTTCTTCTTTAAATTGTTTAAAAAAGCTATTGGTATTCCATAAGATTAGACTCACAACTACGAAGGAGCCTATCAATAGAAAAATGTTGGAAATTTTGTTTTTAGGAATAAAGTTCATCCAATAGTTATCTAATACTAAAGATAACCCTAATTGTGAATAATTGTTGTGTTGTATTCGTTGTACCCTGTTTTATTAGAGCATCATTTTATGTATTTTTGGACTCTATTGTAAAAAGAGTTCAAGATGGAAATAGAAGGTAAAGTAAAATTGATAGGAGAAACCCAAACTTTTGGGTCTAATGGCTTTAGAAAAAGAGAATTGGTTGTTACTACAGATGAGCAGTATCCACAACATATAATGATAGAGTTTGTTCAAGATAAATGTGATTTATTGAACAACTACGGTGTAGGTCAAGATGTAAAAGTAAGCATTAACCTAAGAGGTAGAGAGTGGACAAATCCTCAAGGTCAAGTAAAGTATTTTAACTCTATTCAAGGATGGCGTATAGAAGGAGCATCTCAGGGAGCAGCAGCGGGTATGCCGCCAGTTGCACCAATGGAAGCTTTTGAGCCTGCAGATAATTTAAATGAAGAGGATCATGATGATCTTCCTTTCTAAGGATTGTAAAAGACGTTGTGTCTTTATAATAGTAAACTTGTTTAGCTTTAAAAAGTTAAACAAGTTTTTTTGTTTTAGGAGCTTTATTTATTTTGAACGATAATTTAAAAGCCTTGGCTAGTCATGTATTTTTTGACCGATGAACTTATTTTTCCACCAGTAGATAGTGCCAATGTAGAAGGCTTGTTGGCAGTTGGCGGCGATCTCTCTCCAGAACGATTATTATTGGCATACCAAAGTGGAATTTTCCCATGGTTTGATAATGATGCTATCATTCTATGGTGGAGTCCTGATCCTAGAATGATTTTATATCCCGATCAAATAAGAATCTCAAAAAGTATGCGTAAAGTTATTCGTAACAAACAGTTTCGATTAACAAAAAATATGTGTTTTAGAGAAGTGTTAGAGTATTGTTCGTCTGTACCACGTGAAGGTCAAGATGGTACTTGGATTACTGATGATATGAAAAATGCATATATAGCACTACATGAAAAAGGTATTGCAAAATCATATGAGGTTTGGGAAGATGATGCTTTGGTTGGGGGGTTATATGGGGTTGATATAGGTGATGTATTCTGTGGTGAAAGTATGTTCAGCTTAACTTCTAATGCATCAAAATTTGCATTCATCAAACTAGCCGAAGAATTACAGGCTAAAGATTATAAGGTTATAGATTGCCAATTACATACTGATCATCTAGAAAGTATGGGTGCGCAAGAAATACCAAGAAGAGAGTTCATGAGGTTTTTAAATTGAGATAACCAAACTGTTTAGAAAAAGGAAAACATGTGCTGTACTTTCTGTATAATTTTCTATTCTAAACTGAACCCCTAATTGCGCTTTTAGGTGTTTTGAAATAGACCAACCAATTTCTGAGGTCAGTCGTTGATCGTACATGGGTTTAATGCTTTTACCTATACTTAACAAAGATTCTGTAGTAGCGACCAAATAGGGTTCGCCAATATCCATTTTTAAACCTTTTAATGGAATATCTATGGCAAAACGATATCTAAAACGATGCACAAAGTTAGAAGGTTGAATGCGTTGCTCAATTCTAAATCTATTACCAAAACGAGCACTATTGGTTTTTTTAGTGATGTTAAATTGTTGGGTAAGCCTAAGTTCATTTTCTTTCTCACTTTCAAATGCCTCTCTAAATCGATATTGAACACCAAAACCTATGCTCTTATATGGGTCGATAGTCAAAGAAGAAAAATGAGCAATTTCTATTTGCCGTATGGTTAGCTGAGCCTTATTGTTATGGTACGTATAATTTCTGTTCGACAACGAAAAGTTCTGTTTAAGCAATGGGGTTAATTTATAGTTTAGGGCTACTTCAGGTTCCCAATACGCTATTGTATTATTTTGCGATCGAGCGTAAGAAACACATAATAATAGTAATACTATGATAAACCGAACTCTAATACAGTACGTGATCATAATTTGGAGGAAGAGAAGTTCTTATTTTTTTAAAATTTCCATTGGCATCAAATAAAATTTCATAATCCAAATAACCCTCGTCTTTTTTGCCTACAACCACAATTTCATAGTTGTTAGATGGTAGCATAAGATTTTGAAATGCATTTTTAAAAATGTCTTCTGCATTCTCTTTATTTGAAGGATATTGCTGTTGAAGCCTTTTAATTTTGTATTTAGTAAAATTATTGTTCAAATATTCAACTATCTTGGCATAGGTATCATTGGGTATATCTGTGGGTTTTATAAGTATCTCTATATCTTCTAATGAGCCTTCTTCATTAAATTCTATACTATACCAAAGCTTGTCTTTTTTAAGTTTAGCTTCATAACTTATTTTAGTGCTATCGGTTTCTTTGTAGAATTTTATTCGCTTAAAGTTTGTTACGTTCTCATTAATGTTCGTGATTGCTTGAGCCGGAAATTGAGACTTTAGAATACGATGTTCTCTTTCGTATTTATATTGAGAACGACCTAGCTGAAAACAGAATAGAAAAGCAGCAATAGTTATTTTAATGAGAATATTTTTCATGTTAGTTGTAATTGGTTTATGCTATACTTGATTATATCTAAAACAATCTATTTGATGATCGTTCACCATACCTGTAGCCTGCATGAATGCATAAATAATCGTGCTACCTACAAATTTGAATCCGCGTTTTTTTAGGTCTTTACTAATGTCGTCAGAAATTGAAGTGTTGGCAGGTGCCTCTTTGTAATTGATTACTTTATTGGTAATAGGTTCATAGTTTACAAATTCCCAAATATAGCTGCTAAAGCTGCCAAACTCTTTTTGAATTTCCATGAAAGCAATAGCATTGGTAACCGTAGCACGAACCTTAAGTTTATTTCTAATAATACCTTTGTCTTGCAGTAAAGCTAGAATTTTAGATTCGGGATATTTTGCAATCTTCTTATAATTGAAATGATCAAAAGCTACTCTAAAATGTTCCCGTCTTTTTAAAATGGTAATCCAGCTAAGACCTGCTTGAAATGTTTCCAATACCAAGAACTCAAATAATAGTTCATCATCTTTTACGGGAACTCCCCATTCGTGATCATGATAAGCTTCATATAGCGTATCACCTTTGCACCAGCCACATCTAACAGGTTCCATAATAACTATGTTTAGTGGCAAAAGTATTGAAAATGGAAAGAATTATAGTAGGGTATTAGTTAAATGAAAGCTCGTTTTTTGTCAATTTGATAAAACTAACATGTTAAAATTAAACTAATCATTAAACTTTCTTTATTAAATGTTAAACTATCGAATTATAATAGTATTACTATTATTTTTGCTGATTAGTATAAATTAGTGAGTTATGGATCAGTTGATGCAAAGTGTGCAAATCAAGATTAATGAAAAACTATTTTTAAAGAACCCTGAGTCTTCTGAATTAGGAAAGAAAATTGTAGAGATTAGTATTCAGATGATCAATGAAATGGGTTTTGAAAAATTCACATTTAAAAAATTAGGAGTCCAGATTGGATCCAATGAAAGTTCAATCTATCGGTATTTTGAGAATAAACATAAGCTGTTGGTTTATCTCACATCTTGGTTTTGGGGGTGGATGGAATATCAACTGGTTTTTGCCACATACGGAATCCAAAATCCGAAGGAGAAATTATTGAAATCAATCTTGATCATTACCAGAGAGATAAAAGAAGATTCGGCATTCTCGCATATCAATGAAGTGTCATTAAATAAGATAGTTATTAACGAGTATTCAAAATCTTATTTGACCAAGGAAGTAGATACTGAAAATAAAGAAGGTTTTTATATTATTTACAAGAGATTGGTAGGCAGGTTGGCAGACATGATTTCAGAGGTAGATGAGAGTTATGAATATCCATTAAGTTTGGCAAGTACCATACTTGAAAACGGTTTACACCAACATTATTTAAAAGAACATTTTCCGACACTTACAGATTGTAACAAAAAGGTTACACCTACACAATATTTAACCCATCTTGTGTTCAATACATTAAAACAAAATTTAGATGAATAAAAATATACTAACCGCCTGGCAACGTTTTCTTGGGCTTTTAAAATTAGACAAGAAAGACATATTTCAGGTATTCTACTACGCCATATTTGCGGGTGTTGTTAACCTTTCCTTGCCTTTAGGTATCCAAGCAATCATCAATTTAATGCAAGGTGCGCAAATAAGCTCATCTTGGGTGGTTTTGGTAATTGGGGTAACTGTAGGTGTGGCTTTTGTAGGTATTCTGCAATTAATGCAAATAAGAATTATAGAAAATGTACAGCAAAAGATATTTACACGGGCATCGTTCGAATTTGCATATCGTTTCCCTAAGATAAAAATGAGCGAACTTCATAATTACTACCCGCCAGAATTGGCAAATCGTTTTTTTGATACGTTGACCATTCAGAAATCGTTATCAAAGGTTTTAATAGATTTTCCTGCTGCGTTATTACAGATTATTTTTGGCTTATTGCTGTTATCTTTTTATCATCCATTTTTTATTGTGTATGGTATGCTGTTACTTCTATTAATATATGTGGTTTTTAAGTTTACGGCACAACGAGGCTTAGATACCAGTTTAGATGAGTCAAAGAGCAAGTATAAAGTAGCGCATTGGTTACAAGAGATAGCACGTTCTATTGTTAGTTTTAAATTATCTGGTAAAACTTCTCATGCTTTAGATAAGAATGACACCTTGGTGGTTGAGTATTTGAATGCACGAGAAAGTCATTTTAGGGTTATTGTGTTACAATTCATTCAAATGATAGGTTTTAAGGTTTTGGTAACTGCGGGGCTTCTGCTAATTGGTGGGCTACTGGTATTGAACCAAGAAATGAATATAGGGCAGTTTGTAGCTGCGGAAATCATTATACTTTTAGTAATCAACTCTGTAGAAAAATTGATAACAGGCTTAGAGACCTTTTATGATTTGTTGACTTCATTAGAAAAAATGGGTCAGGTCGTAGATAAAGGGCTAGAAACACAAGAAGGCGAAAAGCCATTTTTAGAAAATCAGTCATTTACTGTAGAGTTAAGCAATATATCTTATAGTGTACCCGATCCAAAAAGAGAGATAATTTCAAATCTAAGTTTAAACATTTCGCCAACATGCACCATTCTTTTAAGAGGAAATAGTGGCTCTGGTAAGAATACGTTATTACGACTTATTGCAGGAATTATTGAACCAGATAGTGGCGGAGTTTATGTAAACGGAGTCTCTTTAAAAGGGATGAATTTAAATTATTATCGTTCGCACCTGGGTCAATCGTTACCAGAAGAATCACCTTTTGAGGGTACTATTCTACATAACATCACTTTCGGGGATACAGAAACTACAAATGAGCAAGTGTACTGGGCGTTGGACAAAGTGGGACTTACGGATTTTGTTAAGAAACAACCAGACGGACTTAATACCGTGTTATACCCAGAAGGAAAGCAGATTCCATATACAGTTTCTAAAAAAATAGTGTTGGCGAGAAGTATAGTTCGTAAACCTAAATTACTAATTCTAAAAGACCCCCTTGATCAATTTAATAGTGAAGAAGCAGATAGGATCTTAAACTTTTTAAGTGATGCATCTAACGGTTGGGCATTACTTGTTGTAAGTGAAAACGATAAGTGGATTAAAAAATGTTCTCGAATTATTACGATGGATAAAGGACAGATTATTAACGAAATCTCAGGAAAAGATGCTTAATATATCTCATAATAAATTAAACCAAAAAGTGTCGATTGAGCGATTTAAATCTGTTCAAAAAGTAAATCACCAAAGGCATTACAAGCATTTTAATCGGTTTTTATTTGCATTTGCTGTAGTAGGTGTAATCGTGTTGTTCTTGCCTTGGACACAAACGATAAACGCCCGAGGGTTTTTAACTACCCTAACACCAGGTCAAAGACCGCAAACTATTCAATCTCAAATACCGGGTAGAATAGAGGAGTGGTATGTACAGGAGGGAGACTATGTAAAAAAGGGAGATACAATACTCTTTATATCTGAAGTAAAGTCTGAGTATTTTGATCCAGATCTTGTTGAAAGAACAGGGCAGCAATTAAAATCAAAATCATCTTCTGTTACGTCTTATGAGGATAAGGTAAAATCTTTAGATAATCAGGTAGGGGCATTATTCAATGAAAGGCGGTTAAAACTAGAGCAAGCCAAGAATAAATTGATGCAAGCGAAACTAAAGGCACAAAGTGATAGTATTGATTTTGAAGCGGCAAAGACGAACATACAAATTGCAGAACGCCAATATGAACGTACGGCTCAGTTACAAAGCGAAGGTTTAAAGGCGGTAACTGATGTTGAGGCAAAACGTTTAAAGCTTCAGGAAACTCAAGCAAAATTGCTCTCTCAAGAAAATAAATTGTTGGCGGCCAAGAACGAGATCATCAATGCAGAAGTAGAGATTAATAGAGTACAGGCTTCTTATACCGATAAAATTTCAAAAGCGCAGAGCGATAAGTTTACGGCGATGTCTAATCAATTTGATTCTGAGGCTCAGGTAAGTAAACTGGAGAACGATTATACAAATTATCAAATGCGAAGCGAGCTTCGTTATATCCGTGCACCGCAGAATGGCTATATCAATAAAGTGCTAACTGCAGGTATTGGAGAGACCTTTAAAGAAGGTACGCCGTTAGTAGGTATTATGCCGGCAGAATATGATATGGCAGTAGAAACTTTTGTAAATCCTATAGACTTACCTTTAATTCATTTAGGTGAAACGGTTAGAATTCAGTTCGATGGTTGGCCGGCAATTGTATTTAGCGGATGGCCAAATGCATCTTACGGAACATATGCGGGTAAGGTCGTAGCAATCGAAACTTTTATAAATCCTAATGGGAAGTATCGAATACTATTGTCTCCCGATAAAGATGATCAGGCATGGCCAGAAGCCCTGCGTGTAGGTTCTGGGGCAAATACCATTGCATTGTTAGAAGATGTGCCTATTTGGTATGAACTATGGCGTCAGCTCAACGGATTCCCTGCCAATTATTATCAGCCAGAAGGCGCTCAAGATAAACCTGTAAAAAAATAGCGATGAAGAGAATTATTGTCTTTTTATATCTAATTACGGGCTTATTTTCAAATGCTCAGACCCCAGATTCTATACAACTGAATTTTAGGGAGTATTTGGGTTATGTAAAAAAGTATCACCCTATAGCCAAACAGGCAGAGATGGTCATGAATGTTGGTCAGGCAAATCTTATGAAAGCGCGTGGTGGTTTTGATCCAAAGATAGCTGTGGATTATTCAACCAAAGAATTTAAAGGTTCAGAATATTATGACCTCTTAAACTCTACCTTTAAAATACCAACTTGGTACGGTATAGAGTTGAAAGGAGAATTTGAGCAATATTCTGGTGAATATTTAAATGCCGAAAGAAATGTGCCAGATGATGGCTTGTATAGTGCCGGAGTTGCGCTGTCATTAGGTCGTGGTTCTTGGATCAACGAACGTATGGCTACCGTAAAGAAGGCGAAATTTTTCAGGGAGCAATCTAAGGCAGATAGGGATTTATTGGTGAATCAGATTTTGTTCGATGCTTCATTGGCGTATTTCAATTGGTTACAGGCATATAGAAATAGTCTATTGTTCAATGATTTTTTGTTGAATGCTAAAGTCAGGTTGAAAGGTGTTAACCGTAGCGCGCAAGCAGGTGAAATAGCTGCCATAGATACTGTAGAAGCTAAGATTGCAGTACAGAATAGAGCGTTAGAACGTGAGCAGGCAAATGTAACTTTACGAAATGCCAGGTTAGAACTTTCTAATTACCTGTGGATGGGTGAAAACATACCAATGGAGCTACAACCGCAAGTTGTACCAGATACATCTTTAGATGCTGAAATTGATCAAGCATTAGAAATTCTAGGAAAACCGTTGGATAGTTTTGTGTTAGAAAATCATCCGAAGTTAAAATCGTTAGGTTATAAAATTGATGGTTTAATAGTAGATAAGCGTTTAAAAACAAATAAATTATTGCCAAGAATAGATGTAGAATATAAGTTCATAACTGATGAGCCAGAGTACTTGAATTCATTTGAAACACAGAATTATAAAGCTGGCTTAAATTTTGAACTTCCGCTATTTCTTAGAAAAGAGCGTGGAGATTTAAAATTGGCGAAATTGAAATTAAAAGACGCACAGTTCGAGCTTGATAATGCCGAGGTACAGATTCAAAATAAGATAACTGCCATTTATAATGAGTTAGATTCCTTTCAGGGTCAGAATGTTCTTATAGATGATATTGTGTCTAGTTATGAGGCTTTATTGGCTGCTGAAGAGCGAAAATTCAGTTTTGGTGAAAGTTCACTTTTTCTAATAAACTCTAGAGAAAGTAAGTTGATAGACGCCGTATTGAAACAAAACCAAGTAGAGAATAAATACTTTACGGCAAAAGCTAAGCTGTTCAATAGCTTGGCGGTAAATCCTGAGAATTTGTAAGCATTGTACTTTTATTACTACTAAACCGTTCGATTATAGATGTTAAAATAGGAAACGCATGGAATTAGTTATAGAAGATTTAATAAAAAAGGGATTAGAGACCAGCTTTAGTTATGCGGAATACAGGGCGCTGGTTGCAGACCTAGCTGAAAAGGGAGAAGCAACTGGTCCTGCACAGTCAGAAGCATTAACGCAATACACGCAGTTGAACAATAGCCGTATGCGCAGATGGGACAAAACCTTAAAGTTTAGTAACGAGGCGGTGGCTAAAATTAAATCGGTCAACAAGAAAATTTCATGGGTAGTATTGTCTGAAAGCTGGTGTGGAGATGCTTCACCTGCATTACCGGTAATGAATAAGATAACAGAAATTAATCCGAATATATCCTTATCTATTATTCTACGTGATGAGAATTTAGAGATCATGGATCAGTTTTTAACCAACGGAGGAAGATCTATTCCTAAATTAATAGCGGTTGAAGAAGGTAATGGTGCTGTAGTTGCAACTTGGGGACCACGATCGGCAAAAGCTACAAATATGGTGGTTGATTATAAAACAGAACATGGTAAGTTAACTCCAGAGTTTAAGCAGGATCTTCAAATGTTTTATAATAAGGATAAGGGTCAAAGTATTTTAGAAGACTTGCTGAAATCATTTGATAATCAAGAATAGAAATCCAATGGTTTCTTTCTTGTATTATTAGATTACTTTCCTTGAAATAAATAGGTAATTGTGCCTTTTTGAGCGTCTTTTGTAGAAGAATTAAATCTTGCTTTTAAAGCGTATTTGATGGCGTTGTCAACAAGGCATCCGTTAGAAGTACCTGAGCTTTTAGCATTATAATCGGCTTCGGTAACATAGCCTAAAGCATTTACCTCAATATTGATGACCACTTTACCGCCTTCTATACAAGTGTATATTGGCGGTGGTAATTTATAATTGTTTCGGTCTACCAAAGAATAAGAAACAGAAGTTCTTCTTGCGGCCAGGTTGTTTGTAAATTCTTTTTTTTGGGCTTCCTTTTCACCTAAAAGTTGTTTTTTCTCTTCTCGTTTTTTGGCTAAAGCTTTTACTCTTTCAGAATAAGCGTTATCAGAAATCATTTGTTCTGTTAGGTCGCCATCACTCATTTCGTTACGCTCCGCCATTAACTCCTCTAAAGTCTGCAGTGGTTCTGGATTGCCGTAACTAGGTTTAGCGGTTTCGTTAAAGGCCAAGTGACTTTTAATAGGGTCTATTTCTTCTTGTTCTTCTAATGGTTCTTCCTCTTTTAGGATTTCTTCTAGAACCTCAGGGTCCATAACCATTTCTACAACATAATCTTCTTTAGATTCTTCTTGCCCCCCAAACTGAATATTATACAATACCAACACTACAATAGACATGCTAAAGACAGTGGCAAGTAATGATAATTGTTTTCTGTTCAGATTCATGGGTATATAACCTTAATAATACCAAAATATTTTAGAAGATCGACAAATGGTAATCAATTGTTTGTTACCTGTTTTCTTCTGTGCCTAACAAGATATTGGCATAAGCCAAAGGGTCTTGAGCATTATCTACGTTAAAATCACCTATTTTGGTTCTTCTCAATGCTGTTAAATGGGCTCCGGAATTCAATGCTTTTCCAAAATCATGAGCCATAGACCTTATGTAAGTTCCTTTGCTGCATGCAATTCTAAAGTGAACATTCAATCCGTCAATATCGGTAATTTCAAAAGCGCTTACATTTACTTTACGCTTTGGTATATCTACTGTTTTTCCTTCTCTTGCCAATTCATATAAACGCTTGCCATCTTTTTTAAGTGCTGAAAATACAGGTGGCGCTTGTTCTATATCACCAATAAATTCATTGGTAGTTGCTTTTATAAGCTCAGATGTAATATGTTCTGTACTAAAAGTCTCGTTTATTTCGGTTTCAAGATCATATGAAGAAGTAGTTGCACCTAAAGTGAAAACACCTGTATATTCTTTTTCCTGACCTTGATATTCAGTAATTTTTTTAGTGAATTTACCGGTACAAATAATTAGAAGTCCTGTTGCTAACGGATCTAAAGTACCCGCGTGCCCTATTTTAAACTTCTTTAAGCTGAATTTTTTTCTAATAGCCCATTTCAATTTATTAACCGCTTGAAAAGAGGACCATTCTAGTGGTTTATCGATCAATAATACCTGACCGTTCAAATAGTCTTCTTTGGTCAAATCTTCCATGAATTTGGGTGTTTATTTTGTATTACGGATTAGTAAAACCGTAAATAACGGCAATTAATCCTACCACAAGGCAGTAAATGGCAAAGTAAGATAGCTTGCTTTTGCGAACCAATTTAATCATCCAAGTACAAGCGGCAAGACCGGCAACAAAGGCGGCAATAAAACCAGCTCCCATGGCTACATTATTTTCTCCGTCAAAAGTTAAATCTCCGCTCATAAGGTCCTTGGCAATTTTACCAAAGATCAATGGTACTACCATTAAAAATGAAAATCTCGCGGCTTTAGATTTGTCTACACCTAAAAGAACAGAAGTAGAAATGGTAGCTCCACTACGTGAAATACCAGGTAGCATAGCAATCGCTTGAGAGATACCTACAATAAAGGCATTACCAAAACTTACTTTCTTATCCGTGTCTTTAGCTTTATCGGCAAAATATAAAAGTACTGCCGTGATGATTAGCATAAAGCCTACAAATCTAATATTTCCACCAAAAAAGGCTTCTAACTGTTCTTCAAAAAACAAACCTACGAATACGGCCGGTAACATGGAGATGATGATTTTAGCGGAAAACTGACTTTCTTCGTTCCATTTAAATTGAAACAAGCCGCTTAAAATTTCCCAAATATCTTTTCTGAAAACTACTATAGTACTCAATGCGGTTGCAAAGTGTAGTACTACGGTAAATAATAAACTTTCTTCTTGAACAGAGTTATCTCCTAAAATGGCTTTACCCAATTCTAAATGCCCACTTGATGAAACAGGTAAAAACTCGGTTAATCCTTGAATAATACCGAGAATAATTGCGTCTAAAGTATCCAATTAATCTTTCTTTTTGTGTGGGTTTAATAAAATGGCATAAATTTCTATGCCTAAGCCAATAAGTACTAAAGTTGGTGCAAGTCTTATTCTTCTAAAATTATAGATTTCAGGGTTAAAAACGTTGGGGTCGTCACTACCTCCACCGCTCATTAAAATAAAACCTATTGCAATACAGGCAAGACCAATAAACATGAACATGTAATTTTTCTTCTGAAAAATGAATTCTTGTTTAGAATGCTGTTCCACTTTGTTGTTTTTACTCATGCCGCAAATTTAATAATATAATTCGTCCGTTCTAAGGTTTAGGAAGCGTTGAGTCGCAAAATAGGTGCTAATGAACGAAATAAGTATGCCCAATAGAAAAACGCTAACAAATAAAATAACTAAAATATAGGGCTCGTCAAATAAACCTAAATCTTGAAAATTAGTATTTACATAATACACGACACCACCAATTGCCAATAAAGCAATTGCGGCTCCGATCATGCCTAGTTTAATATTTTGCCATATAAACGGCCTTCTAATGAAGGTTTTCGTTGCCCCTACCATTTGCATGGTTTTAATGATAAATCTTTTTGAATAAATAGATAAACGAATAGAGCTGTTGATCAATAATACCGCAATAAAGGTAAATATGGCACTGGCAACCAAAATCCAGAAACCAATTTGTTCCACGCTCTTGGCAACCATGCTCACTAAAACTCGGTCATAGCTTACTTCGTCTACAAAACTCTTTTCTGAAAGGGTATCGGCAATTTCTTCAACTTTCTCTGCGGTAACGAAATCTGCATTTAATTTTACGTCGATGGAGTTTTTCAGCGGATTATACCCTAAATAATCAACAAAATCCTCGCCAATATCCTCACTATGCTGTTTTGCTGCCTCTTCTTTAGATACGTATGTAGAAGATTTGGTGTATTCAGACATTGCCAGGGTTTTTTGAAGCTGTTCAACTTCAATTTCCTTGGTGTTTTCTTTTAAAAAGACAGAAATGGTGATTTGTTCTTTAGAACGATCTGCCATTTTTTTGGTGTTCAGGACCAGTAATCCTAAAATGCCCAGTAGAAATAAGACTAATGCAATACTTAGCACCACTGAAAAATAAGAGGAGATGAGTTTGCGTCTTTGATAATTTTCGAAGGAGTTCGCCATAATACTTAAAAGTGCAGTAAAAATAGCAAAGTATTGTTAAATGGAACTTAAAAAAATAAAGCCTTAACGTTTTAGGCTAAAGTGTCCTTTAAATTGAGTGGTATCTGCCTCAATTAGATACCAATAATCATCTTCTGGCATTCGTTCACCTTGAAAAGTGCCGTCCCAAGATGTAGCATTTGTATTTCCAAATTTGATGAGCTTGCCATAGCGGTCAAAAATCGAAATCGTTATGGTACTGAAAACCTCTAATCCGTCAGGTTCAAAAAGGTCATTGACAGTATCTCCGTTAGGTGTAAAGAATTTTTGAATGACCAGATGGTAAAAATCCTCCGTTACAACACCGCAATCTGTACTGTCCTGAACGTAAATGGTGTAAAATCCGCCTTCTACAGCTTCAAAAATAGGATTGGTTTGAAATGAGATTCCATCTAAAGAATATTCAAAATTTCCACTGTTGGCAGTAGAAACTACTATTGATGGTCCGTCAGATACTATTTTATCAATTCTAGGTAAATCTATTTGTTCAACTGTAATGGTTCGTGTGGCCGAGCATCCATTGGTGTTGGTTACAATGACTTCGTATTCGCCAGCTTCAGTAACGTCTATCATTTGGGTGGTAGCGCCTGTAGACCATTGGTAGGTAGCATTCTCAACATCGGCATCTAGAGTGATAAAAGAATCTTCGCAAAGAAAAACATTAGAGTCACCAGGTATGATCGGTAATGGATTAACGGTTAGCGTAACCGCTGTTCTTGTGGTAGATGCACATTCAATTTCTGTTGAATTAGCTTCTGCGTAATAGGTGCCGGCAGTGCCAGTTTCTAAGTTTCGGTCATCAGATAAAATTAAATTTCCGCCAGTAGCGGCATCGTACCAATTTATGGAATATGAATTTAGTGTATTAACGGATAGCGTACCTAATTCTCCTTCACAAATGGTTACATCTCCGTTACTTGCAGGTGCAGCGGGAATAGGTAGAACGGTAATGTCAAAAACATCGGATACCACGTTGCATAAATCATTGTTTACATTGACAATATCCTCTGCAATTTTTGTTCTAAAATAGGTAGTTGTGGTAACTGCCGGGGTATTTAAAATCGCACTATTTTCACCAGCGATGTCTACCCAGGTTTGTTGATCCGTACTTTGCTGCCATTGGTAGGCATGAGAACTGAATACAGAAGAATCTGGTGTTGCGGTCAATGTTCTTGAAACACTGCCTTGATCTTCGCAAACTACCAAACTAGCTTCATCTGCTGCGGTAGCGATGGTGACATTGTCACCGCAAGATCGAAATAGAATATCGTCAATGGCTACATCATTTCCACATCCTCCATTACTATTATTTCTCATCTTCAAAATAACCGATGTTTGTCCCGGTTCGGTTTTAAAAACCAAAGCATATTGTTCCCATTCTAAAGTACCGGTGCCGGGTATGCTGCCAGTGTCCCCTTGCGCAAGTAAATTGCTGTCTGTTTCATCCCATATTTGAAAGCGAACATTTACAGGTATGCTATTACCCTCGCAGCTTCCAGCGGGTTGTAGGTTAATAAGCCATGATGAAAATTCATAGGTGGTGTTTTCGCACAAGCCTGTAACTTGACGTTGATAAAATTGACCTGCCGTAAAACTGGCGTTGACAATAAAAAGTTTTCCGTTGCTATCGCCAGGGGTGTGGTCTTGAATGGAAAGCCAGTCAAAATAGTTTGTGGTACTAGATATGGTGTAATCGCCATCATTTGGTGTGCCAGTAGTAAATTGATATGAAGTAGTGCCTGCAGGTAATTCCGGTCCATCGGTAGTGCCGGATCCAAAATCTTCCGTAAAAATGGGGTCGCCAGAATTGCCACCACAAAAACCAAGCTGCGCTTGCAGTGTAGCAATACTACAGCAGGTCAGTACTAACGTGAGTAAAAAAAGTTTGGGGCTCCTCATATTCGAAGGTTAAAGATATACTTTTTAAAACGATGGGTAGTTATAGTATAGCCTTGATAGTGTTACAATGCTAAGAATGGTATTTTTACGAAGATGTGAACCTAAATCTGTTATATGTTGAATTTATTGGATTTAAAGATATCCAGACCCGGACTTTGGTTTCCTACCATTTGGATTTATTTAGTTCCTTTGGCAAATGCGGTGGATTTTTGGTTGAATGTTAATTTTTGGCTCGGACTTTTCTTTGTCACTTTTCCTTTAAATTATTTGGTCTACGGTCTCAATGATTATAATGATATAGATGCTGATGCGGTAAACGCTAGAAAAGGAAATTTTCTATTTGGTGCAAAGGCTTCAAGATCGCAACTAAAAGGAGTACTTACTAAAATTACAATTCTCACATTCATATTTGTAGTTGCCTTCACTTTTATATCCGGCTTTAAAATGTTCTTACTTCTGCTGTTTATGGTAGTCGTAAATATCCTTTATAATTTTAAACCGTTCAGAATAAAGGAACGACCTCCTTTTGAAATACTAATTCAGGTAGGGTATGTAGTAACCGTATTCTTTTCAACAGAACTAAATGATTTAGAAACGCTACCATGGCAAACATTGGTGTATTTGTCTTTGTTTGCATTTCAAGCACACATTGCGGGCGAAATAATGGATATAGAGCCAGATTTAGCTTCGGGCAAGCGAACAACTGCTACTTTAATAGGGCGTAACAACTCAAAACTACTAATGCTCTTGATATTGGTATGCGAATCTGTTTTGGTCTGGTATTGGTTTAAAGATGTAGTGTTGGCATCATTTCTAGGTCTTTTTTCTGCATTTATGGTATTAGATATTTTTGTGATATTCAAGGGTAGGGCTTATACGTTGCCAGAAATGAAATTGTTTGGTTATCTCATAAACTTATCTGCATTGGCATCTATGCTTTGGGTACTCTATAGTGGTAAATTATTGATGGTTTGACCCAAAAAGTATCAATGATGTTATTCTTTCGCTTTTAGCAGAATAAACCTATTTTTGCGACTTACAGAAAAGAAGTAAATATCATGCAATACAATTTCAACGAAATTGAAGCCAAATGGCAAAAATACTGGGCAGAAAACCAAACATTTAAAGCGGAGAACGATTCTGAAAAAGAAAAATTCTATGTGTTGGATATGTTTCCTTATCCTTCTGGTGCGGGTCTGCATGTTGGGCATCCGTTAGGTTATATTGCAAGTGATATTTATGCGAGATATAAGAGGCATAAAGGCTTCAATGTATTGCATCCACAAGGGTATGATTCTTTTGGTTTGCCTGCAGAGCAGTATGCTATTCAGACAGGTCAGCATCCTGCGGTAACTACGGCGGCAAATATTAAAACGTACAGAAGGCAGTTAGATCAATTAGGTTTTTCTTTTGATTGGAGCAGGGAAGTAAGAACTTCTAGTCCCGAATATTACAAGTGGACACAGTGGATATTCATACAAATATTCAATTCTTGGTATAATAAAGATACCGATAAAGCTGAAGATATAGAAACCTTGATTTCTAAATTTTCTACGGATGGTAATGCTAACGTAAATGCAGTATGTGATGATGATATTGAGGCATTTACAGCTGATGATTGGACTGCTTTTTCTGATGTTAAAAAACAAGAAATACTATTACAATATAGATTAACGTATTTGGCGGATACCGAAGTTAACTGGTGCCCTGCACTAGGTACGGTATTGGCAAATGACGAAATCGTAAACGGAGTATCAGAGCGTGGTGGTCACCCGGTTATTCGTAAAAAAATGACCCAGTGGAGTATGCGTATTTCAGCATATGCACAACGTTTGTTAGATGGTTTAAATAAGATAGATTGGCCACAACCGTTAAAAGATTCACAGACCAATTGGATTGGAAGAAGTCAAGGAGCTTCGGCTATTTTCAATGTTAAGGAACATGAAGAGAAAATAGAAGTTTTCACAACTCGCCCTGATACCATTTTCGGAGTGTCTTTTATGACCTTGGCGCCAGAGCACGAATTAGTAGGTAAAATAACTACACCAGATCAGAAAGCTGAGGTGGAGGCATATATAGAGGCAACTGCAAAGCGTTCTGAGCGTGATCGTATGGCAGACGTAAAAACCATATCGGGTGCTTTTACAGGAGCTTATGCTGAGCATCCGTTTACCAAAGAACCTATTCCTATTTGGATTGGTGATTACGTATTGGCTGGTTACGGTACGGGAGCTGTGATGTCCGTTCCATGTGGAGATCAACGCGATTATGATTTTGCCAAGCATTTCAATATTGATATTCCTAATGTATTTGAAGGTGTGGATATTTCAGAAGAAGCATTTGCCGATAAGGAGAAGACTGTTATTACTAATTCTGATTTCTTGAACGGATTACCATATAAGAAAGCAATGAAACTGGCTATCTATGAGTTGGAGAAAATTGGGCATGGAGAAGGAAAAATAAACTATCGTTTGCGCGATGCTGTTTTTAGTCGCCAAAGATATTGGGGAGAACCTTTCCCGGTATATTATGTAGATGGTATGCCACAGATGATTGCAAAAGAGCATTTACCAATTGAGTTGCCAGAGGTTGAAAAATATTTACCTACTGAAACCGGTGAACCACCTTTGGGCAATGCTGAGGTTTGGGCATGGGATACAGTTGCAAATAAAGTTGTCAATAATAGCGAGATAAATAATACCACAGTATTTCCGCTAGAGTTGAATACCATGCCAGGTTGGGCAGGTAGTTCGCAGTATTTCAATAGATACATGGATCCACATAATAATGAAGAGATATTCTCTGAAAAAGCGATTAACTACTGGCAAGATGTAGATTTGTATATAGGTGGTAGCGAACACGCAACAGGTCACTTATTGTATTCTCGTTTCTGGCAAAAGTTCATGTTTGATAAAGGTTTGGTGCCTAAAGATGAATTTGCTAAAAAGCTTATTAATCAAGGGATGATTACGGGGACTAGTGCATTTGTTTACAGAGATGAAGATGGAAAAACACTGGTATCTAAAGGTTTGGTTGATGGTAGAAATGTAACACCGATTCATGCAGATGTATCATTGGTAAATGCATCGGACGAGTTGGATATTGAAGGATTTAAAAAGTGGAGGGATGAATTTGCGGATGCGAAATTTATCACTGAAGATGATGGAACATTTAAAGTAGGCCGCGAAGTCGAAAAAATGTCCAAATCCAAATACAATGTAGTAAATCCAGATGCTATTTGTGAAGAATATGGTGCAGACAGTCTGCGTTTGTATGAAATGTTCTTAGGTCCGTTAGAGCAATCAAAACCTTGGAACACGGCAGGTATAACGGGAGCACATGGTTTCTTGAAGAAACTGTGGAAATTGTACACGCCCTTTTTAGATGAAACAGCGGTCGCTGAGCGTAGCCGAAGCGAGGAGGAGCCATCTAAAGAATCATGGAAGACATTACATAAGACCATTAAAAAGGTAGAAGAAGATATTGAGAATTTTAGTTTCAATACATCTGTATCTACATTTATGATTTGTGTAAACGAGCTTTCATCACAAAAATGTGTCAGCAGAAAAGTGTTGGAGCCTTTAGCAATATTGGTGTCTCCGTACGCACCGCACATTGCAGAAGAGTTGTGGAGTAAATTGGGTCATACAGATTCTATTGCAACAGCACCTTTTCCAAAATTTGAAGAAAAGTATATTAAGGAAAGTGATAAGGAATATCCTATTTCCTTTAACGGTAAAATGAAATTTACCATGCAACTATCTTTAGATTTAAGTAAAGATGAAATAGAAGCGGCAGTAATGGCGCACGAAAAAACCCAACAGCAATTAGCAGGGCGTACACCTAAAAAGGTAATTGTAGTGCCAGGTAAAATTGTCAATATCGTAGGGTAGATATTAGAATATAAGTAAAGTAAAGAGGCGATGAAAATCGCCTCTTTTAATATTGTAAAATTAGCAGTGATAGAAAATCATAAAATATGAACAGTATTGAAATATTAGGTTTAGTAGCTGCTACCTTTACCACAGGGGCATTTGTGCCACAAGTTTATAAAACCTGGAAAGAGAAATCTACCAAAGACATTTCTTTGACGATGTACACTATTTTGTTGATGGGAGCTATAATGTGGGCAATCTACGGATTTTCATTGAAGAGTTTACCAATCATTATAGCTAATCTGGCTACGGCATTTCTCCTTTTGATCATGATTATTTTAAAAATTAAACATAAATAGAGATGCACCCCTAAAAAACAAGGGTGTAGGTGTTGTAAATTCACATTTTAAACAATCAACCCCTACGTTTTATCGATTTAATGTTTGATATATGCATAATTAGTTTCAATTTTGCAGTGTAACATAAAATGATAAATCATGATTGTTGGTATTCCAAAAGAAATCAAAAACAATGAAAGCAGGGTAGGTATGACGCCAGCCGGAGTTTTCGAATTGGTAAAAAACAACCACAAAGTGTATGTCCAGTCAGATGCTGGTGAAGGCAGTGGTTTTTTTAATCAAGATTATCAACAGGCAGGTGCTATAATACTAGATACAATTGGTCAGGTATACGCCATGAGCGAAATGATCGTAAAAGTAAAAGAGCCTATTGCTGAAGAATATGATTTAATTCAACAAGGGCAAATATTGTTCACATACTTTCATTTTGCATCAAGCGAAGCCCTAACAAAGGCAATGATAAAGCAGAAGGCAATTTGTATAGCTTACGAAACCGTAGAAGATGAAGAAGGTACGTTGCCACTTTTAACGCCAATGTCTGAAGTTGCAGGTAGAATGGCAATACAACAAGGTGCTAAATATTTAGAAAAACCAGTAAAAGGGCGTGGTGTATTATTAGGTGGGGTACCAGGTGTAGCTCCGGGTAAGGTTTTGGTCTTAGGTGCTGGTGTAGTTGGTATACAAGCTGCTAAAATGGCAGCAGGTCTTGGTGCTCACGTAACTATCTTAGATGTTAATATGAAACGTTTGCGTTATGCAAATGATGTTATGCCGCCTCATGTGGTGACTGAATTTTCAAATGAGTTTAATATAAGAAGACTTATAAAAACACATGATCTAATCATTGGTGGTGTGTTGTTGAAAGGAGCAAAAGCTCCAAATTTGATTACAAGAGACATGTTGAAAGAAATGAGACCTGGAACGGTAATCGTTGATGTAGCCGTGGATCAAGGCGGATGTGTAGAAACAACCAAGCCTACCACGCATGAAGACCCTATTTATATTATAGATGATGTTGTGCACTATTCGGTAGCGAATATGCCGGGTGCGGTACCTTACACGTCTACAATGGCCTTGACCAATGTAACCTTGCCGTATGCCTTGAAATTGGCAAATTTAGGTTGGGAAGCTGCTTGTGAAAATGACGCGGCTTTAAAGAAAGGATTGAATATCGTAGAAGGAAATGTAGTATATCAAGAAATTATTGAAGCCTTTGGTTGGGAAGAGATAGTTGCTTAGCTAGTACATTTTGTCAGTAAAATATGCCTCGCCATATCCGAAAGGAATTTGGCGGGGTTTTTGCTTTTATATTAATAGATTCTTAAAAAAGTGGGAATCTTTAGTATATTTAATCGATTTAAAAATTGAAATGTTATGATGGGATATTATATACTGATTGGGGCAATAGCTTTGGTCAGCTGGTTAGTTAGTAGTAAGTTGAAGAGTAAGTTCAAGCATTATTCTAAGGTGCATTTGCAAAATGGAATGAGTGGTGCGGAGATAGCTGAAAAGATGTTGGCGGATCATGGTATTAGAGATGTAAAAGTGGTTTCTACGCCTGGTATGCTTACGGATCACTATAACCCTGCTAACAAAACGGTAAATTTAAGTGAAGGAGTATACAATCAAAGAAATGCAGCTGCCGCGGCAGTTTCTGCGCACGAAGTTGGGCACGCTGTACAACATGCAGAAGCTTACGAGTGGTTGGGTATGCGATCTAAATTGGTACCTATAGTAAGTGTAACATCTGGGATGGCGCAATGGGTAGTCTTTGGAGGTTTGGCTTTAGGTGCCGCTGCAGGTTTAGGCTTCGGTTATTGGGTTGCTGTTGCTGGTTTAGTAATGATGGGTATGGCAACCTTGTTCAGTTTTATAACCCTACCAGTAGAGTATGACGCCAGTAATAGGGCATTGGCATGGTTAAAAAACAAAAATATAGTGACACCAGAAGAATATAAAGGCTCTGAAGATGCATTGAAATGGGCTGCACGTACGTATTTAGTTGCTGCAATTGGTTCTTTGGCAACTTTGGTATACTGGGGACTTCAAGTTTTTGGTGGTAGAGATTAATACCAAAAAGTATATGTAAAAAAGGGAGCTAAATTTATTTAGCTCCCTTTTTTATTTAAGCGGTATAAACCGCTTCCTTTAAAATATTTCTCTTATTTAATACGCTCATCAATTAACTTGATAGCAATACCTTCTCTACCCATAAGTTCGAAAAGATCTAAAATGTCTCTCATTGATTTTTCTTCTTCAAGTTGTTCTTTTACGAACCATTGTAAGAAATTCTCAACAGCATAATCTTCTGTTTTCTTAGCTAAAGAAATTATTTTATTGATGGACTTAGTTACTTCTATTTCTTGTTCTAGAGCAGTTTCAAAAACTTCCTCTAAAGAAGAGAAGTCATGATTTATATTAGATATTTCTGGAGAAATAGCATTACCACCGCAGTCATTGATGAATTTAAAAATTTTCATCATGTGCTCACGCTCTTCGTTAGCTTGTCTATAGAATAACTCTGCACTGCCTGAATATGAATTTTGATCACACCAAGATGCCATAGCTAAATAAGATGAAGAGGCTTTACCTTCCATTTGTATTTGGTCATTAAGGGCATCTAAAGAAGTGACCTTAATACTCATATTTAATCTTGCGATATCTTTCATTTCTTTACTAATTTGTAGTAAAAGTAGTAACTATATGGTAGAATAGAGAATATGCGCCTTAATTTGAATTTGATTTAAGACTAATTATAAATAAGGAAGGGTAGCTAGGCAATGGTATTCACAAGTTGGTCGACATCAAAGCTAAGAAAGCCGTATTCGACCAAAGATTTTAAATCCAATAATTCCACCGTATTTAGAACAAAAAGATGCTCTTTATTACAAAGCATTAATACTTCAAATCCGTGCTTGTTTAAATCAGAATCAAAATGGTCTTCAATAGAGATGTTACGTACTTTAGTTCGCAGGGCAAGAAATTGGCAAAAAGATAATTTAATGGTCTTTTGATCCATGTCCAAGTAATGACATTTCTCTTTGTCAGATTGATATAGCGTATAAAATTTTGAGCGAAAAACCACTTTCATGGGTCAAATCTAATGCTTATTTAGATTAAATCAAAATATTAAATAGTGATTTGCCTGTCAATTTGTTGGGCTAAAGAAATGAAGGTTTCTGTTCTTGAAACACCTTCTATAGCTTGTATTTCTTTATTAAGTACTTGCATTAAATGTTCGTTATCTCTACAAAGTACTTTAATGAGAATAGACCAATTACCAGTGGTATAATGACATTCCAGTACTTCTGGTATTTTTTCAAGGAGCTTTACGGCTTTTGGGTTGCTCATGGCTTTGTCTAAATAAATACCAATATACGCCATGGTAGTATAACCCAATGATTTAGGATTGATTATAAATTTAGATCCAGATAAAAGTCCTGATGCTTCTAGTTTTCTTAAACGTTGATGTATAGCTGCGCCAGATATTCCAATACTTCTTGCAATTTCAAGTACTGGTTTACGGGCATCTTCCATTAAAAACCGTAATATTTTTTTATCGATTCCGTCAATTTTAGCCAAAGAAGTAGGTGTTTTCATGTTTTCTCAAATCAATTACCTCAATTGTAAAGGGTCGAGGTATACTAATTAATTTATTATTTCAAGGCAAGCCTTGGGTAATTGAACCCATAATGAGGGTTTAAAACATAAATGTACTTATTTGGTTTTAAAATGATAGTTAAAAAGTGTTAGTTGACTACAGAATTTGGATTATAACCTAAATATGGTATGTCATATTCCATGAAGTTGACTCCGTAATCCTCAAGTTCCTCCAATATAGGTTCGTACACTTCTTTAGTAATAGGTATCTGTACACCTGGTGTAGTTATATCGCCATTCAATATTTTTAAAGCTGCCATGGCTACTGGTAAACCCACAGTTTTTGCCATTGCCGTAAACGTTTGGTTTTCGCCAGTAACTACAAGTTTAGAATCTATTTGTTTCTTTTCTCCGTTTAATTCATAACCAAATTTATGATACATAACGATCATATCTTTTTCTTCTGGTTGAAGTGTCCAACTATCTTCTAATATTTTCTGAAGAGCTTGAGCAGGTGTGGCATTGGGTATTCCAATGATTTTATTGTTGTCAAAAAGATTTAGTTCTATTAATTTATCCCAACGGATATCATCTTGATCCAATTTTAGATAATGTCTAAGTTTTAATTCCACGGAATCTGTTGGTGAGTAAGGAAGGAATAGATTAATGAATTCGCGATAACTCATGTTTTCAGAGTTTTCGATGGTATAGGTATCATCAGTAGCTCCTAATTGAATGAACATATTCCATGCTTTGGAAAAGCCGACACGACGCATAGTACCTCTGTAAATAGTTAGTGCATCTTGTAATTTATAAGCCTCTCTGTAATTTAACGAATCGCGATTTGCATATCCTTCAAAACGACCATAGCCTTCAATTTCAAAAAATTCCGTACGCCTAAATAATCGGTGGTAAGGTATGTATTTATAAGTGCCCTCTTGAATGAACTTGGCAGTTCCACCTTGCCCTGCAAGAACTACGTTTCTAGGATTCCAGGTAAACTTATAGTTCCAAAGGTTATTGTCATGTTCCGGGGCCACCAAACCACCACAGAAAGATTCAAATAATATTATTTTACCACCTTTATCTCTTATGCGGTCAATCACTTGCATAGCGCTCATATGGTCTACACCGGGATCTAAGCCAATTTCATTCATAAAAACTAATCCCGCTTCTTTTACCTTTTCATTAAGAGAGAGTAGTTCTGGGCTAACGTAAGATGCTGTAACCAAATGCTTTTTAAGATGAACACAATCTTCTGCAACCTTTATATGAAAACGAGCGGGGAGCATAGAAATAACGACGTCTGAATTTTCTATGGCTTTTTGCCTTGCCGTATCTTCAAATATATCAAGAGCAACAACGTTGCAATGCGAATGGTCGGCAATCGATGATGGAATTGCAGCAGGGTTAATGTCGCCAATGGTGATTTCTAATTTTTCAGCTTCCGCTTTTCCTAAAAGATAATCTAACAGATAAGAGGTAGATTTACCTGCGCCTATAACAAGAATTTTTCGCATCATACGATTTCAGTATTTTTGATTGGTAACGATTTACTAAGGTATCAAATTGTTACATTTATAAGAAAAGTTATTATAAAAGTTATGAAAAAAACAATTTTAGGTACTGCGTGTCTATTTGGAATGTTGGCAGTTGTTCTTGGTGCTTTTGGTGCACACGGGTTAAAAAATTTGGTGGATGCACAATCTGTAGCCACTTTTGAGACGGGAGTTAGGTATCAAATGTACCATGCCTTTTTCTTGTTTGTACTTGGGTTGTTGCCTTTGGAATATGTAAAGTCTAAAAAGACCATTTATATATGTACGGTAATTGGTATCGTTTTATTTTCTTTTTCTATTTATCTGCTGTCGTTAAATTCATTGGTAGCTTTTGATTTTAAGGTTATCGGCATCATTACACCTATCGGGGGTTTGTTTTTAATTGCGGCTTGGGCACTTATGGGCTATGGTGTAATGAAATCAAAATTTGTAAAATAGCTGGTGAATACGTCGTTTGAGTGACTAAATAGCTTATTTTCAACATATCAATGGTATTTTTATGACTAAAACAAAATTACTAGGACTAGTCTTGGGTCCTCTTTCTTTTATGTTGATTCTTTCCTTTTTTCATCCAGAAGGACTTTCCGCACAGGCAAATGCAGTCTTGGCATCTACCATTTGGATTGCCATTTGGTGGATTACAGAAGCAATACCAATTGCTGTAACGGCATTGTTGCCATTGGTGCTATTTCCGCTTTCTGGCGGATTGGATTTGTCATCTACCTCAAGTTCTTTCGGTCATAAATATGTATTTCTCTATATGGGCGGGTTCATCATTGCCATTGCCATAGAAAAATGGAATCTCCATAGAAGAATAGCCTTGAATATTATCAACCTCATAGGTTCAGATGTTAGAAAGATTATTCTGGGCTTCATGTTGGCAACTGCTTTTTTATCCATGTGGATTTCCAATACGGCTACTTCGGTAATGATGCTGCCTATCGGTTTGGCGATTATAAAACAGTTACAAGATAACCCAGATACGGTAGAAGATGAAAATAAGACCTTTGGTAAGGCGCTAATGTTGGCAATAGCTTACAGTGCTTCTATAGGCGGTGTGGCTACGCTTATAGGTACACCGCCAAACCTAGTTTTGGCAGGTGTGGTTTTAGATACTTATGGTTATGAAATTACTTTTATGCAATGGTTTGCCTTTGGTTTGCCCATTTCAATTATTCTGATTTTCATTTGTTGGAAGTATTTGACACAGTATGCTTTTAGCTTTAAGCAGAAATCCTTTCCAGGAGGTAAGGAAGAGATCAAACGTTTACTATCCAATCTTGGTAAAATTTCATATGAAGAGAAGGTAGTGGCTTTTGTATTTGCTTTGACTGCATTCTGTTGGATCACGCGCTCGTTTTTATTGCAAAAGATCTTACCAGGCTTAGATGATACTATCATAGCCATATTTTTTTCAATTGTATTATTCTTGATTCCTTCAAAGAAGAAAGGAGAGCAACTCATTAATTGGGAAGTAGCCGTAAAAATGCCGTGGGGTATCATTCTTTTGTTCGGTGGCGGTATGGCATTGGCAAAAGGATTTGAAGTTAGCGGATTGGCGGTATGGATCGGTAGTCAAATGACATCGTTATCTGGGTTACCTATAATAATTCTGATTTTAGTATTGATAGCAGCGGTGAATTTTCTAACTGAAATTACGTCCAATCTGGCAACTACGGCAATGTTGTTACCAGTATTAGCCCCTATGGCGTTAACAATAGATGTGCATCCGTTTGTATTAATGGTGGGTGCTGCGGTTGCGGCATCGTGTGCTTTTATGTTACCGGTTGCTACACCTCCAAATGCAGTGGTTTTTGGTTCAGGTTATCTGAGAATTCCAGATATGGTTGGCAAAGGATTCTTTATGAATATTATTTCTATCATTATATTGACCTTTTTCGTATATTTTGTACTCCCAGAGTTGTGGGAAATTTCAATAAATAGTTTCCCCCAAAAATTCAAATAAATGAAGCTATTACTAATTCCTGATAAATTTGATGGTTCTTTAACAAGTGAATCATTTACTAATGCCTTTGTTGATGGTATGAAGAAAGCGGGTGTGCCTTTTTCTTCCCGTTTTATTAAAGCAACAGATGGCGGAGAAGGTTTCTTGAAAGTTATTTCCAATTATAAACCATGTATTTCGGTTGAGGTAATAAGTGAGAATCCGTTAAGAGAACCCATAAGATCCTATTACTTATATAACAAAGAGGATAATTCGGCTTACATAGAGCTCGCCAATGCATCGGGTGTTGATTTATTGCCTTTTGATGAACGTAACCCTATGTTGACCACTACGTATGGTACCGGTATTGAAATTAAAGATGCTGTTGAAAAAGGGGTAAAGCATATTTATATAGGGCTTGGCGCAAGTGCTACCAATGATGGTGGTATTGGCATTGCGCATGCTTTAGGTTTTGATTTTTTAAATGAAAATGGAGTACTGTTGCCTCCTATTGGTTCAAGTTTACAATTAATAAGGTCTATTGATGATTCACGTGTGTCTGATAAACTAAAGCAAGTGAAGTTTTATACGGTTCATGATGTAATCAATCCGTTGTTTGGTGAAAATGGAGCAGCTTATGTATATGCAAAATACAAAGGCGCAACAGATGAGGTAATAGCAGAATTGAATAAGGGTTTAATAAGATTGAATAGGGTAGTTTCAGATAAGTATAACGTATTTCTAAATAATGTACCTGGTGCTGGTGCCGCAGGAGGTGCCGCTTTTGGGTTGAAAACTTTTTTAAATGCGGAATTCTTGAGTGCTATGGACTTTATTTTAGGATTGTCTGGCTTAAGGGAAATTTTAGATAAGGAGAATTTTGATTATATAATTACCGGTGAAGGCAAAATTGATGCGCAAAATTTGAATAGTAAATTATTACAAGGCGTTATAGGTTTGGGTAAAGAATATAATATTCCTGTAATTGCCATATGCGGAATGTTAGAAATCTCAAAGGACCAGTTAAAAGAAATAGGTGTTTTTGATGTTTTTGATATTCAAGACGAGTATAAAGATTTGGAGTATAATATGAAGCACGCAGCCCTGCTTTTAACTGCAAAAACAGCTGAATATTTCTCTAAAAAGTAAAAATTGGGTGTCAAAAAAATACCTCTTTTTTTATTTATTTCTTAAAATTTTAAGTCCTAAATAGTAATAATGTATTTAAAACGCGTTATCTCCTTATAATATGTATTAAAAGGAATAAAGTGTCTGCGAATATTTTTTGTTTATAGCGATTCTTTGATTGAATTCGTATTTCGACGAGAAATGGCGCTAATTGAGCTCTGAAAATCAGTGGTTCAGCTTTTATTTTTTTAGTTTTACACGAACAAATTTTCTAAAGCATGAAAAGCTCAACGACAAATGCGCATACCATATCCCTAAAAAACTATGGGATTACACACGCCAATTTTCATTATCAGGAAACACCGGAAAATCTCCAAAAAGCCACTCTAGAAATGGATATGGGAGTTGAAACCAGCAACGGTACACTTGCTGTGAATACTGGTGAATTTACAGGTAGATCCCCTAAAGATAGATATATTGTCAAGGACGATATAACAAAAGATAAAATTTGGTGGGGAGATATCAATATTCCATTTGAAAAGGAAAAGTTTGATGCCTTATATACTAAGGTGATTAGTTATTTAAACGAAAAAGAACTTTTTGTTAGGGATAGTTACGCTTGTGCAGACGAAGATTATAAGTTAAATATACGTGTGATCAATGAGTATCCTTGGTCGAATATGTTTGCCTATAATATGTTTTTACGTCCTACAGAAGCAGAATTAGAGGATTTTACGCCAGAGTGGACTGTAATAAACGCACCTGGTTTTATGGCAGATACAGAATTAGATGGAACAAGGCAACATAATTTTGCAATCTTGAATTTCACTGATAAAATTGCATTGATTGGTGGAACAGGATATACAGGGGAAATCAAAAAAGGTATTTTCTCTGCCTTAAACTTTATTCTGCCAGTTTATAAGGAAACATTGCCAATGCACTGTTCGTCAAATGTTGGCGAAGATGGAGATACTGCAATCTTTTTTGGATTATCTGGAACAGGGAAAACAACGTTATCAACAGATCCCAATAGAAAATTAATAGGTGATGATGAGCATGGTTGGACAAGTAGAAATACCGTTTTCAATTTTGAAGGGGGTTGCTACGCAAAGGTGATTAACTTATCTGAAGAACAAGAGCCTGAAATTTATGGAGCTATCAAACCAGGTGCAATACTTGAAAATGTAGTGCTAGATGATAAGGGCAATGTTGATTTTGCCGATACTTCAATTACACAGAATACAAGGGTTAGTTATCCAATTCATCATATAGATAACATTCAGCAACCATCTATTGGTAAGAATGTAAAGAATATTTTCTTTTTAACTGCAGATGCTTTTGGTGTACTGCCTCCAATATCTAAGCTTACTCCTAGTCAGGCTGCATATCACTTTATTTCTGGTTACACAGCTAAAGTTGCGGGTACAGAAGCAGGTGTTGTAGAGCCTGTACCATCATTTTCAGCTTGTTTTGGCGCACCTTTTATGCCATTACACCCAACAAAGTATGCTGAAATGTTGAGCAAGAAAATGAAAGAATCTGGTGTAGATGTTTGGCTTGTGAATACAGGTTGGACAGGCGGACCTTATGGAGTTGGAACTAGAATGAAATTAAAGTATACTAGAGCTATGATATCTGCCGCATTAAACGGTGATCTTGGCTTGTATTCATATGATAAGTACCATATTCACTCTGTATTCGGTGTAGCACAACCTAGAGAGTGCCCTGGTGTACCAACTTCTGTATTGAGTCCAAGAGCAACTTGGAACGACGATGAGAAATATTATAAAACTGCATTTAAATTGACAAATGCCTTCAGGGAAAACTTCAAAAAATTTGAAAGTTACGCCAGTGAAGAAATAAGAAGAGGCGGACCACAGCGGTACGCATTATAAAACAATAAAAAAGCCTTGCAATGCAAGGCTTTTTTTATATCAAATATTTTAAGGGTTCTATTTGTTTACACTTATTATGTACTTCTGTAACGCCATGGTCATAGAAGGTGTTTCAGGTGTTGGTGCTTTAATGTCTATACGTAAACCGGCATCGGTTGCAGCATCTACTGTAGAGTTACCGAATACGGCAATTCTAGTTTCCTTTTGATCGAAATCTGGAAAATTCTGTAATAAAGACTCAATTCCGGACGGACTAAAGAATACTAAAATGTCATAGTATACATTACGTAAATCAGAAAGATCGCTAATAACAGTTTTGTAAAAAATAGCTCTTTTCCAATTAATGCTTAGAGAATCTAAAGTATCGGGAACGTCTTGTTTAAGTACATCTGAAGAAGGAAGTAAGAATTTTTCATCCTTATATTTCTTAATCAATGGCACTAAATCCGTGAATAATCTTTTTCCTACGTAAATCTTACGTTTTCTATAGACCACGTATTTTTGAAGGTAATAGGCTACCGCTTCAGATTGGCAGAAGTATTTCATGGAATCTGGCACCTTAAAACGCATTTCGTCTGCAATTCTAAAGAAATGATCTACTGCGTTTCTACTTGTTAAGATAATAGCAGTAAAATCATTCAGATCTATCTTTTGCTGACGCACGGTTTTTGCGTCAACTCCTTCTACATGTATGAACGGTCTAAAATCAACCTTTACTTTCTCTTTGTCTATAAGCTTGGAATAGGGGGAGTTTTCCATTTTCGGCTCAGGTTGCGAGACCAAAATCGTTTTTACTTTCATATGCTGCACTATTTTAGAAAGCTTCCCATAATAACTAAGGGTGCAATTTCGAGTGCGCAAAGGTACAAAATAAAATAGAAAAAATAGCTGCTTATGAATTTTTGGTAATTCCTGAGGACTGTTACCCAACCAATTATATTGATTGTAAAAAATAGAATTAGTGCAATAATAATTACGATTTGCGAGTCAATAAAAACATATGCTAAAAACACATTAGCAATGAAAAGAACAATGCCCGCGTAATTAAGGTAGGTTAGTTTCTTAAAAATCAACTCATTAAAGGTGTTGTAGGAATTAAATATGAATCCGTTGAACAACTGCGCCATTGTTTTCGCGGTTATAAATAGGAAAACACCTGCAAGTAATAATGGAAAAATGTAAGGGTTTTTAGCTTCAGTAGGATTTAGGTATGAACGCCAAATAAAAAAAATAAATAAGGTTAAATTGACAATTTGAAACACGCTCATTAGAAAATGAAACCAATTAAACAGCTTTTCTTTCTTCGAATGTATAGTAATATACTTGTTGTTAAAAGGAAGGATGATGAAGTTTAAAAAACGTGGGTAATAAATACTTTTGGCTATTAACGGAAACAACAAGCTTACCATGAGTGTTATGGTGATCCAATCGTTTTGCTCAAAAGTTCTTGCAATAGGTTCCATTATTTAATGTGAATTGCTTTTCCATTTAGACCGTATAAAAGATCGTTCTCAGAAATTACCACTCTAAAGTAACCAATGTTTTCCTTTTTTGTTTTAGGCAATTGAAATATAAAATTAGTGGTGTCTTGTTGTTTTAAGGCTGTAATTCCGGTTTGTATAGATTCTGGAGTCATTTGCAGGGTTTCTACAGGGCTTTTGTAGTCATCCATATATGTTATTGCAAATTTCAGCTTTTTAAGGTCTATATCCTTTTGATACGGGTTGTATATTTTTAAATCTATTCTTTCTTCAGAATTTAAAGCAAAAGGGATGTCCTCAACAATACAGTCTAGTTTTCGGTAAGACTGAAAGTTGTCAATATATTTGCCTTTGTACAAACCACCATCTTCTCTAGTGTAAGTAAAAGTAGGGTTATTTAAATATTTGGAAACATAAGCTACACCTTTGCCGCGAACTTGCTCCTCAGAATCATCAATTGAATACTGGTTTTTTCGATACATGAAATTATTCAAAGAAAAGGTCGGTGTAGCATCGGTGTAAAAAGAATACATTGGTGCATTTCTGTAGGAGTTTTCAAATACCACAGGTATATCGCCAACCTCCTCTTCAATAGCCTTTGCCCATTCTTTATTACCATGACTTTCGTAATAGAAGTTAAAAAGTAGAGGTTGGTATGCAAGTCCCATTCTTAAATAAATAATTAGAACAGTATTGATAAGTCCTAGTCTATAAATCCAAGTTAAGGCTTGCTTGTTTTGTAGCATGTAGTTGAATGTGATAATCACCAATGGAATGCAAACGATAATAATCCATTGTGTTTGAACCCTTCTGTTAAAACTAGAAACGAAAAAGAAAATCAGTACACCGTAAGTAAGATAGATAAGCGCCTTGTTGAAGAGGTCGTTTCCTTTCGTTTTAAACAACGCTTTATATATAAACGGAAAAGTCAGACCAAAAATAGCTACCAAATTCACGAAGAAGCCTAAGGTGTATTTTTCAAATCGGTATGCGCCGTTGGGGCGTTCATATAAATGATATTTAATAGATACAAAGTCGTTCTCGTACAACCAATAAAAATGCGGGGCATAACAGCATAACGCAATAATAACGGCAAGCCAGGCATATTTGTTCGTAGTAAGTTTAAGGTTGGATAATAAGACAAAAAATATGACCAGCACTGCATGGTATTTACTATACATCAATGCGGCCATGAATATGCCTAAAAGTATAGCTAGGCCTGCGGTTGGCTTTTTTATAAAATGTTTGTAAGTAAGCAAAAAACAACTAGTAAAAAATAATAGCGGTGTGTCTGGTAAGGTGAAAAAACCATAGGCGTTAAGCAGGGTCATTGAAAAGACCAACACAAAGAAATGTTTTATGTAGTCGTTCTTCTTAGGGTTGTCTATCAATAACCAAAGGAGAATAATATTTATGGCAGATAGCACGCAGCTCATAAAACGCACACCCAGTTCGCCATTAAAAAAGAAGCTGCTTATTTTCACTAAAACCGCCACCATTGGTGGGTGGTCAAAATAGCCCCAAGCCATGTTCTGGCTGTAGTACCAGTAATAGGCCTCGTCAAAAATGAGTTGCGTAAAACTAGATTGAATAAGATTTAAAATGAATATGGCAGCTAAAAAAAAGTAAAACTGCTTTGGAATTTTAGTCAACATTTGCATAGGTTACTAAATGGCAAAATTACAAATTTAAGGTTAGGTAACTAGTGTAAAAATATCATAAAGGTATTGTTGCCCATTTTAATAAGAATTTTAAAACCTTACTTTTGTCAAAACACCTATAAATAACATATGTCCAGTAGTATCGTAATCATACCTACATATAACGAGATTGAGAATGTAGAGGCTATAATTAGGGCGGTATTTGATTTGCAGAAAGAATTTCATGTACTCATAGTAGATGACAATTCGCCAGATAAAACAGGGGACTGTGTTCGTGGACTTCAAGAAGAGTTCAAGGGTAAATTATTTTTAGAGACCAGATTGGAAAAATCAGGATTAGGTACAGCATATATTCATGGTTTTAAATGGGCAATAGCCAAAGGTTATGACTATATATGCGAGATGGATGCCGATTTTTCACATACCCCGTCAGATTTATTGCGATTGCAAAAAGCCTGTGAAAATGGAGCTGATTTGGCAATTGGTTCTAGATATAAAAAAGGGGTGAATGTAGTTAACTGGCCACTGCATAGGGTATTGTTGTCTTACGGTGCATCCATATATGTAAAGCTCATTACCGGTATGCGCGTAGATGATCCTACCGCTGGTTTTGTATGTTACAAAAGACAGGTGTTAGAAGCTATAGATTTAGATTCGGTTCGTTTTGTAGGCTATGCATTTCAAATAGAAATGAAGTTTAGGGCGTATTTAAAGCATTTTAAAATAGAAGAGGTTTCTATTATTTTTAGAGATCGTGTATTGGGAAAGTCTAAAATGAGTTCATCTATTGTTAGTGAGGCTATTTGGGGTGTGTTTGTAATGAAAATGAGAAGTCTATTTTTAAAAAATAAGTTTTAGTTATGGGTAAAATTTTATTGAAAAACGGAATAATTGTTAATGAGGGAGTAGCACAAGAAAGTGATATTCTCATTATAGATGACCTAATAGCGAAAATAGAAAAAGACATATCTGATCCAGATGCTGAAGTAATTGATGTCTCTGGGAAACATATATTCCCGGGTGTTATAGATGATCAAGTACATTTTAGGGAGCCGGGCCTTACCCATAAAGGAACAATTGCAACAGAAAGTAGGGCGGCACTTGCAGGTGGTATTACCACCTTTATGGAGCAACCCAATACAACGCCACAAACGACCACAATAGAAAAATTAGAAGAGAAATTCGCAACTGCAGCGAATTCTGCATTTGCCAATTATTCTTTTTTATTTGGTGGTACCAATGATAATCTTGAGGAATTAAAGAAACTTGATAAAAATGCCTGTTCAGGTATTAAATTGTTTTTAGGTTCATCTACAGGTAATATGTTGGTAGATGATGAGAAAGTTATAGAGAGTATTTTTAGCAATACTGAAATGGTCATCTCTGCACACTGTGAAGATGAAACTACCATTCGTAAAAACATGGAAAAGTATAAGGCAGAGTATGGTGATGATATTCCTGTTGCAATGCACCCTATTATTAGAAGCGAAGAGGCATGTTATCTTTCTTCATCAAGGGCAATTGCTTTAGCTAAAAAAACAGGTGCAAGGTTACATGTGTTTCATTTATCCACAGGAAAAGAAACCGATCTGTTCCGTAATGATATTCCTTTGGAACAAAAGAAAATTACTGCAGAGGTATGTATACATCACCTTTGGTTTTCTGATGCCGACTATGCAAATAAAGGAACGTTGATAAAATGGAACCCAGCCGTGAAAACAGCCAAGGATAGAGATATGTTATGGGGTGCGCTGTTAGACGATAGAATAGATGTAATAGCTACTGATCACGCCCCGCATTTATTGGAGGAAAAAAATAATGTGTATACAAAAGCACCTTCAGGAGGACCATTAGTGCAACATGCATTAAATGCGATGTTGGAAAAGGTTAAAGAAGGGAAAATTACCCTTGAGAAAATGGTACAGAAAATGTGTCATAATCCGGCAATACTATTTCAAATTAAAAAGCGCGGATATATTCGTGAGGGCTATTATGCGGATTTAGTAGTAGCGGATTTAAATAGCCCTTGGACAGTTACCAAAGAAAATATCGCGTATAAATGTAAATGGTCTCCTTTTGAAGATACTACGTTTACATCTAAGATTGTGCATACTTTTATAAACGGACATTTAGGGTACAGTAACGGACAGTTTTCTGAAAAGCGCAATGCAAAAAGGCTAACATTTAATAGACCATGAAGCAATTATTCCTTTTAACGGTAGTACTATTATTGGTTTCGTCTTGTGTTGAAGAATTAATAGAAAAGCCCGATAATTTAATACCGGAAGATAAAATGGTATTGATTATTAAAGAAATGGCTATTGTTAATGCCGCAAAAGCTACCAATCTAAGTAAGTTACGTGAAAACGGAGTAGAACCAACGTCTTTCATATTTGCGAAATTTGAAATTGATAGTGCACAGTTTGTAGATAGTGACAGGTACTATGCATCAAAACCTTTACGATATGAGAATATGTACAAAAAGGTGGAGTCTGATCTTGAAGATCAACGTCTAAAACTGGAGGCTGAGAAAAAAGTCAGGGACAGTTTAAGTGTTGCGGAGAAATCTAAAAAGGATATCGATATTAAAAAGAAAGATTCCGTATTGTCTAACGTTCAGAAATAAATAGTTTGGAGTAAAATTTTATTTGATCATCCAAACTTTCAAACTCCATGTCCAAAGCGTTCTTGATTTTTTCATTGTTGAATACTGTTGGGTGTTTTAGTCCGTGAATTGTATTTTTAGTAATAGTTCTAGGGTTTCCCGTTAGTATATTTCTAATTTTATCTGCAATCTTACCAATTTTTAATTGCCAAAATTTCAATGCTTTTGTAGGTGGTTTTTTGTCCATTGCCAAAGCTATCTTTTCTAATATTTGTTTATAGGTCAAGTTTTCGGCTACCAGAATAAATCGTTCATTATAAATATCAGAATTCATAAGTGCGATCATAATATTGGTGACATCGTTTATGGTTATAAATCCTGATCCGCCAGGTGGGTAATATTTATAACCTTTTGCGGCGGTTTTAAAAAATGAGCCACTACCGCTATTCCAAAACCCTGGTCCAAGAATTACACCGGGATTTACAATTACCACGTTCAAATTTTCTTGTGCACCACGCCAAACTTCCATTTCGGCAAGATGTTTTGTTATTGCATACGGGTTGGTGTTTTGGTGTGTCCATTCGGTTTCTTCGTTTGCTTTTTCTCCGTTTAAAGTTCTTCCTATGGAGCCAATAGTACTTACATGGCACAATTTATTTACACCGTTTGCAATGCAGATATTTACAATATTGGCAGTTCCTTCACGGTTAATACGTTCCAACTTTTTAAAATCAGACGGGTTAAAGGAAATGTAAGCGGCGCAATGGTACACATGTGTAATACCTTTGATGGCATTTTCTAAAGATGGGATATCTAAAATATCACCATGTACCCAATCAATTTTATTGAAAAGAGCGGTAGCGTTATCAGAATAATAAGAAAAGATTTTCTGTACCTGAGCTAACTTGTCTTTAGTTCTGTATAAGGCGTAAACTTTATCATGATCCATTGATAATTTCAGTAGCAAATGCGACCCCACCAACCCTGTGCCTCCTGTAACTAATATCATATTTCAAATTTAGGGAATACAAGTGGATAAATTCATGCTTTAATCTGCTGTGTACTGGCAAGAATTCCATTTATATTTGCAATTCAATTAAAATTCAGGAAGAGATGACAAATTTTGTCAAGGAGTTACAATGGCGTGGAATGTTGCATGATGCAATGCCAGGAACAGAAGAACATTTATTAGAAGGAATGCAGTCTGCATATGTGGGTATTGATCCAACGGCAGATTCTTTACATATAGGTCACTTGGTAGGGGTAATGATGCTTCGTCATTTTCAATTGGCAGGGCACAAACCGTATGCTTTAATAGGTGGTGCTACGGGTATGATCGGTGATCCTTCTGGCAAATCTGCAGAACGTAATTTGCTTGATGAGAAAACACTTCGTCATAATCAGAATGCTTTAAAAGAACAATTATCTAGATTTTTAGATTTTTCTGGAAATGAGGATAATGCTGCAGTTTTGGTCAATAATTATGACTGGATGAAAGACTTCTCTTTCCTAGAGTTTATAAGAGATGTAGGTAAGCATATTACGGTAAACTACATGATGTCTAAAGACTCTGTAAAAAAACGCCTTTCTTCAGAAGCAAAAGAAGGTATGTCATTTACTGAATTTACCTACCAATTGGTTCAAGGGTATGATTTTCTTCACTTGTACAGAGAACATAATTGTAGCCTTCAAATGGGGGGTAGTGATCAGTGGGGTAATATTACCACGGGTACAGAATTAATTAGAAGAATAGCCGGCGGTAAAGGGTATGCACTTACGTGCCCGTTAATTACCAAGGCAGATGGCACTAAATTCGGAAAAACAGAAGGTGGTAACGTTTGGTTGGATGCAGAAAGAACATCGCCATATAAATTTTACCAATATTGGTTGAATACATCAGATGATGATGCAAACAAATACATCAAGATTTTTACCTTTTTAGGTCAGCAAGAAATTGAAGATTTAATAAAAGAACATACAGAAGCTCCGCACTTAAGATTATTACAAAAGAGATTGGCAGACGAGATTACGGTGATGGTACACTCGCAAGAAGATTTGGACAACGCGGTAAAAGCTAGTCAAATTCTGTTCGGTAAGTCTACAGCGTCTGATTTAAAAGGATTGAATGAAAAAACATTCTTAGAAATTTTTGATGGTGTACCACAAGCAGAACTTTCAAAATCAGAATTATCAGACGGTCTAGATATGATCGGTGCACTGGCAGCTAAAACTAACTTTTTGGGTTCTAATGGCGAAGCAAGAAGAGAATTGAAGCAAAACTCCATTTCAGTAAATAAAGAAAAAGTAAAAGATGACTTTTTAATTACCACAGCAGATTTGATCAATGACAAGTTTGTGCTGTTGCAAAGAGGTAAGAAAAACTATTTCGTATTGGTATTTAACTAAATCATTTTTTGAAGACTAGACTTTTTATGAAATTTAAACTTTTAGGGGTACTGTTCTTATTGTGTGTTTCTTGTAGCGATGATGATAGGGTGATAGATGATTTGGCTTTGGAAGGCGATTGGATTCTTTCAAATGTTATATGTTATTGTAGCTTTAAGGAAGATGTAGATTTTTCTTTGACTACGATTAATTTTGATTCAAGCAGAGCCATGGTTACAGTTTCTAATGAAAGTGAATACATTTTTTTTAGGGAAAATGGAGCGCATTTTTATGGCGGACAAGCCAATAGAATCAATTTTTCTGATGGAGCTGTGTACTTTTTTGAAACTAGAGGAGAGCAACTTACGCTTACTTTTGAAGACAACCCTGATATTGCCGATGATGAGGTAACCTATGTTTTTACTCGAGAAGATTAATTCACTTCAAAAATAGTAGCGTTTTTTCAATATTTCTTATAGAATAGCGTTTGTTAGCATAAACCCCTACGTTATGTTTAAGAAGAGTATTTTTATTATCTGTTTGTTTGCTTTAATTACTTCATGTGATAAGTTAGATGAATTGACAAAGTTTGATATGGAATATAGCCAGCGTGCTACCATACCTTCTTCTGCGGGTATTGATTTACCTTTTGATGTTTTTACTCCAGAGATGGAGACGAATTCAGAATCAACTTTTGAAGTTAACGATACTAGAAAGGACCTTATAGAGGAGATTAAGTTGACCGAATTGGAAATGGTCATTATATCGCCCGATGGTGCTGATTTTAGCTTTTTAAATTCGATAGAAGTATATATTTCTGCCGATGGATTAGAAGAAATTAAAATTGCCTATTTGGAAGAGGTGCCAAATGATGCTGGTAGTGTCATTACTTTAGATACCTCAGATACAGATTTAAAGGAGTACATAAAGAGCGATGAATTCAGTTTACGATTGAATACCGTTACCGATGAATTGATAAGTACAGACCATGAGTTAGAAGTAAATTCTACCTTTTTCGTGGATGCCAAAATATTAGGACTTTAATTTAATAATGCCTTAACGCAACTATTCTGTGAGTTGGGTATCTTGTAACTAGTTAAAACTCTTGTTACTATGAAAAGATATTCTGCACTGCTTCTATTTTTGGTGTTTCTTGCCTCTTGTGCAGAAGATGATGACTTTGGGCTAGAGTCTACACAATTTGTGTTCTCAGATCAAAAATGGGAGTTGGTTCAAATGTCAGGAAGTTTTCAAAATTCAGAAACTTCGGGAGAAGAAATGGATTGGCAAGAATATTATATTTTTTCGCCGGAAGGTACTTTTATAAAATCTAGAACTGTTGATGAAGAAGTTACTGAGGCTACAGGTACCTTTGAGGTTGTAGAATATGATAATGACCTCAATCATTACTTAGAACTTACGTACCAAACCGGAAATGAATTGGTAGGTAATTGTACAGGAGATGATAAAGAGCTATTAATATACAGAAATTCTACTATGATTTCTAGCCTATGGGTGGCTTGCGATGGACCAGGCTTGGATTATTCGCTTTCAAAGAATTAAAGCACCATTAAATTACAACCTCTAATATCAGAATTATCGAATCTGCCGATAATTTCAAAAGTGCCGTTTTGGTTTATCTTACCTAAATCTTGAGTGGCAATAAAAGAACAAGAATTGATATTTGCTAAATCTATTACGTTGATTCCGCCAGATTTACCATTTTTTAAATAGGTGAGTGGATCTTCGGTATCACGTACTAAAATCTTCATCCAGGCAGGGTAATTGAACACTCCATCACCTTTAGAGTAGGCTTGCGAAAGTAGCTCGGTCATTCCATATTCAGAATGTATTTTAGAAACCCCAAATCCCGTTGATAATAACTCGTGCAGTTCTTGGCGTACAATTTCTTTTCTTCGCCCTTTCATACCACCGGTTTCCATAATAATGGTGTTTTGTAAAGACATCTGGTATTGCTCAGAAAATTCCAGTAATGCAAATGAAACACCAATAATCAATATTTTGGTATTGGTTTTTTGAAGCTCAAGAAGTAACTGGTGCAACTGTTCATATTCATTTAAAAAGAAGCCGCTTTTAGGGTGATTCGATTTTTTGATCAAGTCATCTGCCATATAGATCAATGAAGATCCCGTTCGTTCTAAATACGAAGGTAAAAGGGCAAGAACACAATAGTCCTTAATATCTCCATAGAAATGATTAAAAGCCTTTAAATAACTCTGTTCGTAGAGACTGAGGTCCGTAACAAAGTGTTTACTGGTTTCACTGCCTGTAGTGCCGCTACTGGTAAAGGTTATTTCTGGTGTATTGTTGGTGCTGAGAACATTTTTAGATTTAAAGAATTCTATAGGTAAAAAAGGAATCTGTTCTAAGGTATTTACTGTATTTGGGTTTACGTTTAAATAGGTGCAAAAATTATGGTAGACTACGTTATTGTCATATTGGAATTTGAATATACGGAGTGCTTGGGTTAGAAAATCCCCATCTGTTTGTATATCAAAAATAGCATTGTGCTTCATGTTCCGTACCAATTCTGGCAAAGGTACTGAACCAAATTATTTTTATTGTTTTAAGCAGAAAATATGTAGGTTATTTATTTTACTACCAGCTTACGTGTAATAGATTTATCGTTTTCGGTCACTTGAACAACATAAACACCAGGTGATAATCTAGAAATGTTCATAGCCTTTGTAGATAATTTTTCGGTTAAGACAAGCTCACCGAATACATCGTAAACTCTAACCTCTTTAAGATTGTTGTTTTGTGTTGTTACATAAACAACATCTGCTATTGCAGGGTTTGGGTACAATTTAAAACCGACAATTTCATCGTTACGTAGGTTGTTGATATCTATGGTGTCTTGGGCATATAGGCCAACCGAGACTACCATAAATAGCATAAAGTAGATTTTCTTCATTTTGTATTGATTTGGGATCAACACTTCAAAGATAGAAACAAGAGTAACTAGAACACGGAAAATGTTGTGAAAGCTAAATTTATGTAGGTCAATGAAATACGCGAAGTATTTCGTCGTAAAAACGTGTAGTTAACCGATAGTGGTTAATTGAAAATGAGAGAAGGAAAACGTATAACTAGGCTACTTTACAATTAACTTACGTGTACACATCTTGTTTTTTTCAAGAACACGTAATACGTAAACACCGGCATCTAAATCAGAAAGATTTAATTCTTTACCTAAAATCGTTGTCTTTAATAACAACGTACCAAATACATCGTAGATGAAAATTTCTTTAGGTGCGTTAATATTTGTGGAGATATAAACTTTACCTGTAGTAACTGGATTTGGATACATACTAAAACCATCAATATCTCCATTGCTTTGGGTACTTTGTCCATAGCTGAAAGAAATAATAAAAAAGAAGATGATTAGGTAAAGGTGCTTCATATATAGCTGGTTACAAATGCTATGCCACAAATATAGGAATTTAACACTCTCTTGTGTTTTTGTAGGAGTGGATATTGTGAAAAGATCGATGAAATGCAAAAAGATCGATGAAATGCACAGTTTATGACGTCAACTACCAATTTTATTGGGGTTTTAAGTTGCGTGTAGTCTTTGATTGTAAGAAATATTATAAACAAAAAAGCCCGCAAATTGCGGGCTTTTTATTAAAAAAATAAGTTTAGAATTAATCTTGAAGATTAAAATAATCGACCAGCTCATCAAAATCTCTATAATCTAAAGTATCTGTCGGGATATCTCTAATTTTGGAAATATTTAAGCCAATAATCGTTAGGTTTTTAAGTTCGAAACTTGAACCAAAATCATTGGTTCCGTCAGCATTTTCAATATAAATGGTATAGTCTAATTCTTCAAGGTCGCTGCCTCCTTCGTAGGAAATGCGGTAGTCCCTTTCTAGATCTATATAAGCCAAAGGTTTCATTTCATTTAAATTGGGATCTTTAAAAAACAAAGATATGGAGTGAATTTCGTCAAAATCGATTTCAAGATCTAAGTCTTTTAGGCTCAATGTAAATTGTAAGGAATCTTTTATGATTTGAGTTCCAAAAGGAATTAGAAAGGCATCATCATTAGATATCGGTGTTAATATTTCATCAGATGTTGACTCGTCTATATTTTCTTCTTTTGAGCAAGACGCTAAAAAGACCATAATAAAACTAGCTAAAAAGAAGGTGCATTTTTTCATCATATACATATTAAGATACTTACTAAAATTAAGATATTATCCCACATCTATTTTAAGTTAGATGTTATCAAATAGTTATCGGTTTTAAGAATAAAAAAAGCCCGCAATTTGCGGGCTTTTGGATATTGAATTTTAAAGATTTTAGAACTGGTAGCTATATCCTAAAGAAATAGCTTGTCCTGGATATCTAGAAGAATATATTTGGTCTTGAGCACCAAAAGATTGGTAAACACTCTCAATATCATCATTGATAATGTTTTCAAACTTTAAGGTTATTTTGCTAGAGTTTTCTTTACCGAATTCTTTACTTAAGTTCATTTTTAAGTTGTGGAAAGGTAGCGTGTAAACATCTGGTATATCGCCATTACCTACAATCTCTAAAGTTTTACCTTGAACATTGTAAACGATACCACCTTGCCAGCCATTGTCATTATTTGAGTAGTCAAATCCAACGTTTAAAAGTAAAGGAGACTGCCCTTGTAATTGTCTAGTGTCATCTAATGTTTCACCTGTTCTTAAGTTATCTATTCTTGCAGCTTCTTCATCTTCACTATATGTTTGCTGAGATTCAATAACAGATATATTAGCATTGAAATTGAAATTTTCCCATCCAGGAATAAAGCCCATATTTCTTCTATATTCCAATTCAGCACCAAATACCTTGGCATCACCTAAGTTTAAGGGAATAAATTGCCCTCTGGCTTCTCTAATGAATGTAAGTTCAATAGGATCATCAAAAGTTTTGGCAAAACCACTGATCGCAAAGAAATTCGTTCCTTCACCATAAGCTTCAAATCTTATATCATAGTTATTAATATAAGTTGGTTGAATATCGATATTACCAATAAAGAACGTACTTGATACAGGATCAAAAATCTGTGCGTTAGATGCCTCTTTAAAAGAAGGTCTAGCTGTAGTACTAGAAAACGAAGCTCTTATTTTCTTATTTGCTTCTTCGTTTAGTTCGTAGATAAAGTTGGCAGAAGGGAAGAAATCTGCTTTGTCTAAAATTGTTTGATTGTCAAATACTTCACCATCTTGGTTTTCACCTGAGTAACGTAGGTCAAACTTTTCAAATCTTACACCAACAATTGCGTTGAACCTGTCAGATAGTTTAAATTCATCGCCAACATAACCTGCGCCAACGGTAATTTGAGAGTTGAAAGAATCAGAAATATTAGAATCACGTCTTACATAAGTACCTTCTCTTGTTTCTGGATCATAAATATTTTCAGGAGCTAAAACTAAATCTGCATTACCTTCAAAATTTAAACTATAGTTACCTGCTTGTGATTGTATAGGTGTAGAGAACTGATTAACAACAAAGTCTCTTTCTTTAATAGTAAACGCACCACCAAATTTAAGTTTTGCATCTCTACCAAATAATTGATGCTTTCTTGTAAGATCTAATTTACTGGCTACGTTGTATTCTTCTAAGTCTCTCCAAATTCTACTAGGGTCTCCAGATTCACTAGGGGAAATAGTAAAGTTTCCAGTTTCTGGCTCAAATCTAAAAGGAGTCGTTCTCAAATCTTTATCATAGATTTTAGAGAATGTTGGCGAAACTTTCCAAGAAACTTTCCAAGAAGCATCTTCGTTCGTGTGTTCACCATTTAATAAAATGTTGGTAATAGAACGTTGTGTATACGTTAATACATCTTTGAAAATAGTGTTAGAGTTTACATTAAAATTATCTTGTCTAATGTATGAGGCACCAGATTCTCCATTTTGTATATGTAATACATTCAACTTGTATTTAGACTGAAGGCTTTTTAATGAAATACCTGCAAGCCCACTAATAAGTACGTTGTTGACACCGATATTACCAGATTGTGTTCTATCATCGGTTAGCTCAAGAACAGATTTGTCTTGGTCTTGTTTTCTAAATACTTGTCCGCTAACAGCATCTTCGTAGAAATCAGTACTGTTTTTATATGTAAGAGAGGCTAAGTAACCTATTTTTTTAGTTCCATCTTCATTAAGGTCATATTGGTTACCAGCTGTAAAACCAATATTAAAATCTGCACCACTTTGATTTTCTAGTGCTTTTAGATTTGGTTCCAATAATCTAGTTAAGGCAGCGGATCTATTGCCGTCTACAACAGGTAAAGGAGTTTCTATATTTTGTGGTATTGCTAAATCTCTTTGACCATTATCAAAACCTAATGCATCTGTTGGACTACCATCATATTTAAGGTAATTGTCCTTAAAATGCATACTAGAATTGTAACCTAGGCCAGCAGAGAAACTGTATTCAGCTCTTGATGGGAAATCTTTAGTAACAATATCGACTACACCACCGGTAAAATCTGCAGGTTGATCTGCGGTTGCAGATTTAACAACAATAATATTGTCAAGAATATTCGTAGGGAAAATATCTAATTGCAAAGTGTTTCTGTCTGGATCAAGACCAGGTACATCTACACCATTTAAAATGGATTTAGTGTAACGGTCACCTAAACCACGAACGTAAACAAATTTACCTCCTTGTACAGATACACCAGGTACCGATTTAATAGCACTGGCAATATCACTAGCACCAGATTTTTTAATGCTTTGTATAGATAAACCATCTAATAATGCTACTGAATTCTTTTGTAGATTTAAGACAGAAGCTTCTGTGTTTTTACTAACTGTGGTAGTAACCACAACTTCGTCTAGCGCATTAGCAAGCGGATTTAAAGTAATGTCTATTATTTGCTCTGCGCCAGGGGCAACGACAACTTCTGCTACTTCTTTTGTTTCGTATCCTAAGTACGAAAAAGTAACGGTATACGTGCCAGGTTCAACGTCTAGAACATATTTTCCATCAAAATCCGATGTGGTTCCTTTTGTTGTGCCTTTGATAAGAATATTTGCAAAAGGAAGAACGTCATTAAATTCACCATCGTTTACCGTTCCTGAAATAATACCTTCTTGTGCAAAGATGGTTTGAGTAGAAAAGGCGATGAGTAAAATGAATAATAACTTAAGTTTCATAATCAATTAATTGAAATTATTAAAAAAGAAATAAATTGCCCGCCTATAGATTAGTCTAAGACGAGCAATTATTATGTGTAACTATTATTTGTATTTATAATTAGAAACCTAAGCTAGCTTTAGTGTTAGAATAAGTCCAAGAAAATGCAGATGTCTCAGCACCAACAGTTCCTTCAGTTACTGCAGATGAGAACGTTGCTGCATCAGCTTCAAAAGTTGTACTGTCTGTAGTATCATTAAATACTTCAGAAGAAGCAGTAACACCTTCTGGTAATACAATTTCCCAGTTGGTAAATACCAATGAACCTGCAGTGTAGTTAGCGGCAACACCTTCGTTGTCTAATTCAATGTCAGAAAGTTGTAAGTCAGTACCTACTCCTGTGAAATTAGTAACTAATATATTGTTGGTAGTACCTTGTGCGTTTGAACGGAAATCAGCGATTTCACCATTCTCAACATTATCAGCTAAACCAATTAAAGTAGCGTTTGTTAAAGTAAAGCTGCCTTGTAAAGAACCTTCTGGTCCGTCAATTTCCAAAGCATGGTCAGAAATTCCACCCTGTACAACAACTGCATTGTCGATAGTACCAGAGTAAGCTTGATCAATATCAAGAGCATCATCACCTTGTGCCCATACGAATAAGTTAGTAGCGTTTACGCTTCCACCAAAGAATTCAACACCATCGTCAACATTACCAACAACTTCAATGTTGTCAACAGTTGTTCCAGTACCAACAGCACCTAAAGTAAGACCATTAATTTCGTTTCCTTCACCAATTAAAGCACCACCATGACGTATAGAGATGTATTGTAAAGTACCAGAATCATCAGCAGCATCAGAGCCACCATATAAACCTTTGTCACCATCAGTATCTGTAGGAACTCCTTCAATTTGAGCAGATTCAGCATCACCATCAAAAGACGCAGGTGCGTTACCTAATACAATTAAACCGCCCCAAAGACCACGATCGTTTTGGTCAAGGTTAGTACCGGCAGTTTCTCCTAATTCAATGTTATCAGCAGAAGAAGTAAAGATAATTGGAGCATCAGCAGTACCTGCAGCTTCGATTTTACTTCCTCTTGTTACTATCAATACAGAAGCATTAACACCTGATCCAGCGTTTGCTTTTATAATTGTGCCAGGTTCAATAGTAAGTGTAGCACCTTCGGTAACGAATACCCTACCGTCTAAAGTAACAATCTTATCAGCAGCCCAAGTAACATCAGTAATGATGTCTTCAGAAACTGTGATTGAAGTTTCGACTTCAGTTTCAGTTGTAACTGTATCAACAACGATAACTTCTTTTTCAATTTCGACAACTGTTTCTTTTTCACAAGATGCTGCAGCGATAATTGCAGTTACTGTAGCAAGTGACCAAATAATTTTTTTCATCTTTTCTTTTTAAACTTATTAATTTAACTAGGTTGGTAATTGTGTTCTTAATACTTGCAACTTTATTGCATGGCAAAGAAAGAAAAGGGTTGTAATGTTCGGGTTAGGTACATGTTAAACATTTATTTTGTTAATGTTATGTAAACGTTACTACATTAAATCAATGTTAACTGGCTTTGCAGTAATAGTATTATCTTTACTTTTGAGCCAATCAATCTAATTTGAAAACCATGAAAAAGAAGGACATTAGAATACTTTTAGTTGATGATGAACCAGACATACTAGAGATAGTGGCCTATAATTTATCTGCAGAAGGATATGATGTATACACAGCTAAGAATGGTGCCGATGGTGTTGCCAAGGCAAAAAAGAAATTGCCACATCTTATCATATTGGATGTAATGATGCCGGAGATGGATGGTATCGAAGCTTGTGAGATCCTAAGAAGAACTCCTGGTATGGAGAATACCATTATAACCTTCTTAACAGCTAGAGGGGAAGATTATTCTCAAGTAGCAGGTTTTGATGCCGGTGCAGATGATTACATTACCAAACCTATTAAACCGAAAGTATTGGTAAGCAAGGTAAATGCGCTATTAAGACGCATGAAGAACGAAGAAAACGCTCAAGAAGATATTACCAAAGTAGGCGATATCATTATTAATAGGGAAGAATATAAGATTGTCAAAAAAGGTAAAGAGATCATTTTACCAAGAAAAGAGTTTGAGCTTCTTGCTTTATTAACTTCTAAACCTAGTAAAGTGTTTAAAAGAGAAGTCATTCTTGATAAAGTTTGGGGTAATGAAGTTGTAGTTGGTGGCCGTACTATAGATGTGCACATTAGAAAACTTCGCGAAAAAATAGGTGAAGATCATTTTAAGACCGTAAAGGGAGTAGGATATAAGTTTGTACTCTAAATGGCCGCTAAAGTTCGTTCAAGAAAGTCATATCGTTTTGCATTTCGTTCATCGCTTTATATTGTAATAATCGGCATAGCTGTGCTGGCATTGTTACAATGGCGATTTAGTACTATAAATTGGGCTATTTTATTATTTGCGGCGTTGTTCTTTTTTATCATTTCTTTTATCACCTTACAATTAAGAATTGAAAAGTTTATCTACAAGCGTATTAAGAAAATTTATGATGATGTAGAGTTGTTGGAATCTAGTACCATACTCTCGTACCCGGTTACTACAGATATGCGAACGCTTACTGCGGAAATTGAAAAATTTGCCAAGGATAAGAAAATTGAAATAGACACCTTAAAGATTCGTGAAGAGTACCGAAAAGACTTTTTAGGTAATGTTTCCCATGAGTTAAAGACCCCATTGTTTACCGTTCAAGGGTATATAGAAACCTTGTTGGATGGTGCCATGGAGGATAAGAATATTCGTAAAAAGTATCTTACCCGTGCCAACAAAGCGGTAGATCGTCTTATTTATATTGTAAAAGATTTAGATTTGATTACAAAACTAGAGGTTGGTGATCTTAATCTAGATAAAGGTTCGTTTGATATTGTAGAGCTCATACAAAGTGTGTTCGATCTTTTGGAGATGAAAGCGGCAAAGAAGAACATCACCCTTACTTTCGATATGGAATATGTTGACCCCATATTCGTTTATGCCGATAAAGAAAAAATTCAGCAAGTACTCACTAATTTATTGGTGAACTCCATCAAATATGGTAATGACAATGGTACAACCGAAGTAAGTGTAGAAGATTTAGTAAAAAATAAGGTAATTGTTAGGGTTACCGATAATGGTGAAGGCATACCGGCCGTTCATATTCCTAGACTTTTTGAACGTTTTTATAGGGTAGATCAAAGCGGTAGCCGCCGTGAAGGAGGCTCAGGTTTAGGTCTTGCCATTGTAAAACATGTGATTGAAGCGCACGGAGAAAAAATCTACGTAGAAAGTGCGGTAGAGGTAGGATCGGAGTTTTCTTTTACCCTTGAGAAAAGTATTGTTCAAATAGAGGAAGTACAATAATCGCTACCCCTCTCTTTTTTCTTAGATTTGCCGCAGTTTAGATGTAATTATTGTGGGAAGTAAGAATAAATTAAAAAGATTTCAGGAAAACGAGACGTTTTCAAACGTAATTCAACCAACAAGAGATGAAGTGGTAGGCGGTTTTCCGTTAAAAGGAAAGTGGAATACCCATTTCAAAAATGACAACCCTATTGTATTGGAATTGGGTTGTGGTAAAGGGGAGTATACCGTTGGCTTGGCAAAGAAATTTCCGAACAAGAATTTTATTGGTATCGATATCAAAGGAGCCCGTTTTTGGAAAGGTGCTAAAGAAGCCATTGAAGAAGATTTGCCTAATGTTTGTTTTATACGAACGCAAATAGAATTGGTTGATCATCTTTTTGAAAAAGAAGAAGTATCTGAAATTTGGATCACCTTCCCAGATCCACAGATAAAATATAAACGTACCAAGCACCGTATGACCAATGCGGTATTTTTGGAGCGCTACAAACAAGTGCTAAAGCCAGAAGGTACCGTGAATCTTAAAACAGATAGTGAGTTCATGCATGGGTATACTTTGGGCTTATTGCACGGCCTTGGATTAGAGGTACTTTATGCCAACCATGATGTGTATAAAAATGAAGGCAGCCCTAAAGAAGTCTTGGAAATACAGACTTTCTATGAAAATCAGTATCTTGAAAAGGGAAAACCTATTACGTTCATTAGGTTCAAGGTAAACTGATTCAATGCAACAATTGCCAACCTTATTTGTATTTACCTTTGGTGCAGCCTTTTTTGCATCATTACCACCGGGTCTACTTAATTTAAACGCTGCCAAAACCAGTGTTGAAAAGGGTAAGGCAAACGGAATAATATTTGGGTTGGGGGTAGCATTGGCCGTAATGCTACAGACGTACATTGCAGTACGGATTGCAAAACTGATTTCAAGAAACCAACATGTAATAGAAGTATTGCTGCAATTGGCACTAGGTATCTTTTTTGTGCTGGCTATTGTCTTCTTTATAAAGGGTAGAAAGCAAGAGAATAAGCCGCTAATACTTACCGAAACTAAAAAAAGAAACAGTTTTTCTAAAGGGGTGTTCTTGGCACTTATCAATCTTTTGGCAATACCTTATTATAGCGGATTAAATACGGTTTTCCATTCTCAAGGGTTTATGACCTTTAAAATCATAGATGAGGTTTTGTTTATACTGGCAGCGGGTAGTGGTACTTTTTTGGCCATGTACTTATATGTGATTTATTTTAATAAGTGGGAACATAAAACAACGTCGTTCTCTAAGAACAGTAATTTTATTTTAAGCGGATTAATGGTGTTGTTATTTGTAATTACCGCTTTTAGATTGTTTAATTAAACGGATATAGCTGATGAAACCTGAAAATGAGAATTTCTTTGAAAGAGTATATCAGGTGGCACGATTAATACCTGAGGGGCGGGTGACATCCTATGGTGCAATAGCCAAATATTTAGGTGCGGCACGTAGCGCAAGAATGGTAGGCTGGGCAATGAACGCATCGCACAATATGGATGATATTCCAGCGCATAGAGTAGTCAATAAAGCCGGATTACTTACCGGTAAGCATCATTTTGACGGTACCAACCTCATGCAACAACTTTTAGAGTCTGAGGGAGTAATCATAAAAGAACTTCAAATTGTAAACCTTGAAAAATACTTCTGGGATCCTTTTACGGAACTTAAAGCAGAATTGTAATTATTGAAAGGTCAATGTGAATGTAGTGGTATCGGTTGACACTACCCGAATAGATCCACCATGCATTCGCATAATTTGCTTGCTTAAACTAAGTCCGATTCCCGTTCCTGTGTTTTTTGTAGTGAAAAAGGGCACAAAAACTTCATCTAATAATTCCGGTGAAATTCCAGGACCGTTATCGGTAACCGTAATAAATTTTTTGTGGTTGACATCTACGCCCGCAGTTATTACTATTTTACCTGCATCATGACCTTCCAATGCTTGTTGCGCATTTTTTCCCAAGTTTAGTAATATTTGAGTGAGCTGTTTTTCATCAATATAAAGTTCCAAATCTTGTGGCTCTGAAGAAACTTCAAGAACAATTTCATGTGCATTGGTATATTCTTGTAATAGTAAGCGTACCCTTTCTAAAATCTTGCTAGCCGGTATTAATTCTCGATCAGGTTCAGGTACACTTAAAAATGTGCGGTAAGACTGTACAAAACTCATTAAATCATTTCCTTGTTCTTTAATAACCTCTAAACCTTTTGCGGAATTTTTTATTTGAAGTTCGCCAAATTCTTCGGGCGTAGAAAGCACATTCCCTTTCTTAAAGTATTTTAAGATAGATTCAGAGATAGAAGTTATCGGCGTAATGGTATTCATGATTTCATGGGTTAAAACACGTATTAGTTTTACCCAAGAATCGGTTTCTTTATCATCCAGTTCTTTTTGAATATCATGGACAATAACCAATAATAACTGCTTGCCTTCAATAGCAATTGGTGTACACTTTAAAGTCAATTCTTTTTTACCTCGCTCATTTCCTAAAGAATATAGCGTGCTTTCAAAAGGCTCTAAAGATTCAAATAGACTATAGAGATTAGGGTCTATTTGTTTTAATTGCTTAACATGATTTAAAGGCCTGTAATTTAATAAGTTTTGTACCGTAGGGTTGGCGTAAAGAATATGACCTTTATCGTTTACAGTGAATATCCCAATATCAGCTTGTCTAAGTATTTCTTGATAATACTGCTCTTGTGCCTGTTTTTTAAGATGAATATCTTGAATCATGTTATTCAGCATATTCAAGCTTTGGTTGAGTTCTTCAATAGATTTTACACTCAGTTTTTCAGGAAAACGTAAAGTAAAATCTTCATTTTTTATGGCATCAAAAAAATAAGCGATTTTTCTGTTGGTCTGGTTTACGTAGTGTATGAGTCCGTATGTTTGTCCTATAAAAACCAATGCTAAAATTCCACCAAGAAGATAATGTTCTTTAGCAAATAAAAATGCGGTTAACAAGGCGCAAACTGCAATTAAAATAATCCTGAAAACAAGTTGGTAGTATATACTTTTGCTAACCATTATTTGCCAGATTTTTTAAGTTTATTATAAAGTGTTTGTCTAGAAATGCCTAATTGATCCGCGGCGGCACTATAATTACCTTCATGGTCATTCAGCGCTTTGTTGATCATTACCAACTCCATTTCTTCCAAGGTTTTTGGTCCACCTTCTATACTAACCGTTGTTTTAGTATCCAAAAGAAAATCAGTTGGTTTCAAAACATTTCCTTCCGATAAAATAACGGCACGCTCCATAGTATGTAATAGTTCTCTAACATTGCCTGGCCAAGGGTATGTCATTAATTTCTCTTGCGCGGTCTGGTTTATTTTTAAACTAGGTTTGCCGTACTTACTAGCGAATTTTTTCAAGAAGAAATCTGAAAGCACTAGTACATCGTTATCTCTATCTCGCAATGCTGGTACTTGTACTTGTATGGTATTTATTCGGTATAAAAGATCTTCACGAAACAATCCGTCAGCCACCATTTGGTCTAGATTGCAATTGGTAGCGCAAACCAATCTTATATCTACTGGTACAGGTTTGTTGGAGCCCACACGCACAACGACTCTGTTCTGAATAACAGATAATAATTTTGCCTGCATTTGTAACGATAGGTTTCCTATTTCATCTAAGAAAAGTGTACCGCCATTAGCAGCTTCAAACTTACCGGCGCGATCATCTTTAGCATCGGTAAAGGAACCTTTTACATGACCAAAAAGTTCACTTTCAAATAAATTCTCTGATATAGACCCCATATCTACCGAAATAAAAACCTCGTTATTTCTAGCGGATGATTTATGAAGCTCTCGGGCGATGAGTTCTTTACCCGTTCCATTTTCTCCGGTAACTAAAATATTGACATCTGTCTTGGCAACTTTCTGTACCAGGTTTAAAACACTGTTCAATGCTTTAGAATTCCCGATAATGTAATTTGAATTCTGATTTATGACTTGCTTAAGATTACTCTCTTTCTGTTTTAAATGCTGTACCTCTTTTTGAGACTTTCTAAGCTCATAGGCAGATTTTACGGTAGTTAATAGTCGCTCATTGTTCCAAGGTTTCAATACAAAATCGGTAGCTCCTTCTTTAATGGCTTCAACGGCAAGTTCAACGGCACCATAAGCTGTCATCATAATGACCGATATATGTGAAGCTTTCTTTTTTATCTCTCGTAACCAGTATAATCCTTCGTTACCAGTGTTAACTCCCGCAGAAAAGTTCATATCCAATAAAATGATATCAATTTCCTTTAGGTTTGGGAAAGAGGTAAGCAGGTTGGGGTTTGATATGGTTTGAACACTTTTATATTCAAACTGTAATAATATCTCTAAAGCGCTCAATACACTTTTGGTATCATCTACTACAAGTATTTTAGCATCTATCATGGCAACAATCTATTAACTGATTTAAATCTACACATAGCAATTTGTATTTTCATAGCAGTGTAAAAATATTTGACATTATCTGTACAACATTTTTACACTGGTAAAATATGTATAATTTTTATTCACATTTAAGTAATTGATAATCAATAAATTAAAATTATGGCACGCATATAGTGTAGAGAATGGCATACCAATAAAGAAATGAATCAAAAATTTAAAATAACGACACTTTTACTGCTCTCTATTTGGAGTTCTATAATGGCTCAAGATAGTTGGACATTAGATGAATGTGTTGCCTATGCATTGGAGCATAATTTGCAGTTGAACGACTTTAAATTTACCAACCAATCTAATAGAGAAACGTACAGACAATCGGTTCGTAATTTACTACCATCTGTAAATGCATCTTCTAGTTACCTAATTAGTTATGGTAGAGCAGAGGATCCTAATACGGGTACATTTGTAAATCAAGATTTTTACTCGAACAACTATTCTTTAGAATCGTCTATAGATTTATTTCAGGGTTTCCAGAAAATCAATTCAATAAAAGCGTCAAAGTTGTTGTTCAAGGCAACCGAAGAGGAAGTATTACAGCAAAAATATTTGTTGGCATTTAGGGTGATGCAAGCCTTTTATGATATTCAGTTTTTTGAAGGATTGGTAGCTATATCAAATGAACAGTTGACCGTTTCTCAATCTAATTACAACCTAGTAGAAAGGCAAGTGGAACTAGGGTTGAAAGCTGGAGCGGATTTATATGAGGCGGAATCTTTATTATTGACCGATAAATTGAATGTTACGCAAAGCAACAATCAGTTGGCTACGGCAAAATTGACTTTGATTCAAGAAATGAATTTGGAGGATACGTCAGAAATAAACATTCAAAAAGATTTTGAAGACTTAACATTGGATTCTGATACCGATGAAATGAAATCTGATTCGGTTTATACCGAAGCACGTGGTTTTCTACCGATGATAAAAGCACAGGAATTAAGAGCTAAAGCAGCCAAAAAACAAGTGGCGGTTTCAAGAGGAGCTTTATATCCTTCACTATCTTTCTTTGCGGGCATTGGCACCGGATATTTTGAAACCACAAGAGATACAATGGGCAATACGCTACCATTTAGACAACAGTTTAGAGATAATACATCGCAATATATTGGTGTAAATTTAAGCGTGCCAATTAGCAACGGCTGGTCTGCGAGATCAAGGGTGAAACAATCTAAAATAGAAAAGTTACGTGCAGAGAATAATTTAAAGACACAAGAACAAGAACTGTTTCAAGCGATACAACTATTGGTTCAAGATTATAACTCTTTACTGGTAGAATTGGTACAGAGCAACCAAAAGGTAGAAGCGCAAAACCTGGCATTTACAATAGCTCAAAAGCGATATGAAAAAGGACTCATAAATGCTTTGGAACTTTTTACCGCCAAGAATTTATTCGCCAGTGCACAGAATGAAAATTTACAAGTTAAACTCCGTTCAGAAATCAATAAAAGCACATTAGATTTTTATCGAGGATTACCGGTATTCAATATTACAGCCCCCTAACCCCAAAGGGGGAACCAATAAAGCAAAACGTCTTTGCGAGGTACGAAGCAAACTGCCGAACATAGAATAAGCTTTTTTTAAAAAGAATTAAAGTTTTAACAACGAAGAACGAGCAACCAACAACGAACAAAAGATTACGATGGATATAAAATTAGAAAAGAAAAAAGGATTAAAAACAAAACACTACGGCTACATTGCACTTGGCGTATTGCTGCTATTTGTTGGCTACCAACTGTTATTTGCCAATTCTGTATCAACCTTTAGAACAGAAAAAGATAAGTTGTCTATTGCTTCGGTTTCCGCCGGTAAATTTGATGATTATATTACTATTAACGGTAGTGTTGCGCCAATAGCCACCATTTATATGGATGCCTACGAAGGTGGTCGTGTAAGCGAAAAATTGATTGAAGAAGGAGCTATGGTAAAGAAAGGCGATATCATCTTGAAGTTGGAAAACATGAATTTGTACGAGCAGATTTTAGCAAGTGAAAGTAACTTGGCATTAAAGCAAAACGATTTACGTTCTACCAAATTAAATTTCGATTCTAGGCAAGTAGAAGGTAGAAGATCATTAGCTACCGTGAGTACAGACTTACAACGTTTAAAAAGAAATTATGAGCAGAACAAAGCCTTGTTCGATGATGAATTAATTTCTAGGGAAGCATTTCAATTATCTAAAGAGAACTATGAGTTGTCGCAAAAACAGCATGAAATTGTAAAGCTACAGACCGAGCAAGATGATGAATTAAGAGAAACATCATTAAGAGGTTTAGATACAGATTTAGCACGTATGCAGAAAACATTGGGTATGGTGTACCAGAGGTTGGATCACTTAAATGTACGTGCCCCTGCGGATGGTCAATTAGGATTTTTAGACGCAGAAATTGGACAGAGCATTTCACAAGGTCAGCGAATAGGACAGATAAATGTTCTTACTGATTATAAAATCGAAGCGGAAATAGATGAGCACTATATTGATAGGGTTAAAAGAGATTTGGTTGCGGTTTTAGAGCGTAACGGTACCGAATTTCCATTGCGATTGCGAAAAGTATATCCTGAGGTAAGAAACGGTAGGTTTAAAGTAGATTTAGTGTTTACCGATAACAAACCAGAAACCATTCGCTCAGGTCAGAGTTACAATATTAAATTACAATTAGGTGAATCTAACGATGCACTTTTATTACCAAAAGGAAGCTTCTTTCAAAGCACTGGTGGACAATGGATTTTTGTTGTGAATGCTGATGGCGGAGAAGCAATAAAAAGAAATATTAGAATAGGAAAGCAGAATTCTAGATACTATGAAGTATTGGAAGGCTTGGAACCTGGAGAAAAAGTAATTACAAGTAACTATGATAATTTCGGAGAAGCCGAGAGAATAGTATTAAAATAAACAAAACTGTCACATTTGGGGAAACTCAGTGTCATTATAACAATCAAAATAACAGGAACATGATAACTATTACCAACCTTAAAAAAAGTTTTAGAACAGAAGAAGTAGAAACTTTGGCATTGAACAGTGTCAACCTAAAAGTAGAAGATGGAGAATTTGTTGCCATTATGGGACCGTCTGGTTGTGGTAAGTCTACATTGTTGAATATCATTGGTATGTTAGACAACCCTACTGATGGCAGCTATAATTTTGCCGGGAATGAAGTAGGCGGACTAAAAGAAAGCGAACGTACCCAATTAAGAAAAGGTAATCTAGGCTTCGTATTCCAAAGCTTTAATTTGATAGATGAACTTACTGTTTTTGAAAATGTAGAGCTACCGCTGATTTACTTAAAAATGGGCAAAGCAGAGCGTAAAGAAAAAGTAATGAAAGTATTGGAGCGTATGAAAATAGCACATAGAGAAAAGCATTTTCCGCAGCAATTATCGGGTGGTCAGCAGCAACGTGTAGCTATTTCTAGGGCAGTAGTAACCAATCCTAAATTAATACTGGCAGATGAGCCAACCGGTAATCTAGATTCCAAAAACGGAATAGAGGTAATGAACCTATTAACAGAATTAAACCAAGAGGGAACCACCATAGTTATGGTAACACACTCTGACAGAGATTCGCATTATGCACATAGAGTGGTAAACCTATTTGACGGTCAAATAGTAACTGAAAGTCAGAACAGGGCAATCGGAGCCATGATGTAGAGCCCCCATGCCCCCGAAGGGGGTTATTAGGAGTTTATTCATCAATCAATTATTGGCTATGTTCATTGAACAGAGCCGAAGTGAAGACAACTAATCAGCCAAAAAACCAAACCTATCCCTTAATCACGGATAATAGAGTATCATCAATCAATCAATCACCAAACCAATCCCCCTCCCCTGTACTGAGCGAAGCCGAAGTGTCGGAGGGGTTAGGGGAGGGAAAATCAAAAAATCATGTTTAGAAACCATCTTAAAATTGCTTGGAGAAGTTTAAAGAAAGATAAGCTCTTTGCCGCTATAAAAATTGGCGGTTTCGCTGTTGGTATAGCAGCATGTCTTTTAATAGCATTGTTCATTCGCAATGAGGTGGGTTATGATCAACACTACGCCAATAAGGGTCAAATGTACCGTGTAGTTCTAGAAGGTATGTATAAAGGTGAGGTAATGAAAAGCACACACTTTCAATTACCTTTTGCAGATGCCTTGCAAAGCGATTTTCCTGAAATTATAAAAGCAGGAAAAGTTAATACAACAGGAATATTTGGAGCAGGTAAACGTGGTATTAGATTAGCTGGTGAGAAACAAAATAACCTAGAAGACGGATTCTTACTTGCGGACCAAGAAGCATTTGAGATTTTAGAAGTTCAGCTCGAACAAGGTAATGCCAACACTGCATTGGCAAATCCGAAGAGCATTGTTATTTCAGAATCTAAAGCAGCAAAATATTTTAAAGATGGAACGATTATAGGCGAAACAATCATTTTAGACAATGATGCTACAAAGCCATATACCGTTACCGGTGTTATGAAAGATGCACCTAAAAACTCGCATTTAGCATACGATTTTTTAATTCCCATTGAGGATACCAATGCAAGTTGGACCAATCAAAACTACTTCACTTATATTCTAGTAGACCCAAATACAGATGTTCAGCAACTAGAGAAAAAAATGGTTTCTATTGTTGAAGACTACATCATTCCCGCGCAAAGAGAAAGAGGGCGTGCACCAGATTTTATTGATGTGCTAAGAACCATGGAATATAAATTGCAGCCGATAACAGATATTCATCTGTATTCAGATATTAAAATGGCAGATGGTCTAAAGCATGGCGATATCAGATTCGTTTGGCTATTTGCGGCTATTGCAGGTTTCGTATTACTGTTGGCAGTAATCAATTTTATAAATCTTTCTACTGCAAAATCAGCAAATAGAGCAAAAGAAGTGGGACTTAGAAAAACTATAGGTGCTTACAAAAGCAATTTGGTAGTACAGTTCATGACCGAATCAATAATGTTCAGTTTTGTCTCTTTTATTTTAGGGGTTTTATTGGCTTGGGCATTATTGCCGTCATTCAATTCTATCGCATCAAAAACAATTGAAATGCCGTGGTCAGTGTGGTGGTTCATGCCTATTATATTAGTTTCTGCACTGTTGGTGGGGTCTTTGGCAGGACTTTATCCTGCATTTTATTTATCAGCTTTTAAACCAGTAAACGTTCTAAAAGGAAGTTTAAGCATAGGTAGTAAAAGCGGAAAACTAAGAAGCGGACTCGTTATTTTTCAATTTTCTACATCTGTAATTCTGATTATAGCCACATTGATTATTTACCAACAAATGGATTTTATACTTCAAAAAGAATTGGGCTATGATAAAGAACAAGTGGTCATTCTAGAAGGAACAGGAGTTTTAGGAAATAGCGCAGAGAATTTTAAAGTACAATTACTACAATTACCACAAGTAAAATCGGCAACGATATCTAATTATTTACCAGTAGATGGTGGTAGTAGAAACGGCAATACCTTTAGAAGAGAAGATGAAGGTAATGAAGGCAGAGGCATACCTGCCCAAATTTGGAGAGTAGATTACGACTACATAAAAACACTGGGTATTACTCTAAAAACAGGTAGAGATTTCTCCAAGCAGTTTGCTTCAGACTCTTTGAATTCCATCATTATAAATGCTAATATGGAAAGAGAGCTAGGCTTGGATAATGCCGTTGGAAAAGAGATTAATAACAACGGACAACTATTTACTGTAATAGGGGTGGTTGATGATTTTCATTTTAAATCTCTAAAAGAAGATATTTCTTCATTGTCTTTAGTAATTGGTAAAGATTTGGGGTCCATATCGTTGAAGTTGGAAAAAGGAAATGTTAATCAGGCATTGGCATCTATCGAATCTGTATGGAATAAAAACATACCCAATCAGTCTATAAATTATAGCTTTTTAGACCAAGAGTTTAGTCGTATGCATGACGATGTAGAGCGTATGGGTAAGATATTCAACAGCTTTGCACTGTTCGCTATATTGGTAGCATGTTTAGGGTTGTTTGCACTCTCTGCCTTTATGGTAGAACAACGTAAAAAAGAGATCAGTATTCGGTTGGTTTTAGGCGCACCATTTAAAAGTATATACCAATTACTGACCTTAGATTTTATGAAGCTTATTTTGGTATCCATCATTATTGCAATCCCTATTGGTTGGTTCATTATGAGCCGTTGGTTACAAGATTTCGCCTATCACATTACCATCGGTTGGGGCATATTTCTAGCTGCAGGTTTAATAGCATTAACCATTGCAATACTGACCATAAGTTATCAATCTGTTGGTGCAGCATTAATACAACCTTTGAAAAGTTTACGAAAAGAATAAATATCCCATCCCCAGCCCTTCCCGAAGGGAAGGGAGTTATAATAATCACCAAACCATTCCCTCTCCTTTGGAGGGGGCTAGGGGGAGTAAAAAACGAGAACTATGTTTAAGAACTATATAAAAATCGCTTGGAGAAACCTTTGGAAGAATAAAGGGTATAGCCTACTCAATATTTTTGGTTTGGCAATTGGCATTACCTGTGCTGCCATGATTTTGCTTTGGGTAGAAGATGAGGTTGGTTATGATGTTAATTTTGAGAAGCAAGATGTGGTATATTATGTACCCACCAATCAACAATACGAAGGAGAATGGCGAACGTTTTTTCAGGCTACTCCCGGTCCGTTAGCAGAGGTTTTAAAAGAAGAGGTGCCAGGTATAGTTGGGTCAGCAAGAACAAAAGGTGAAGATTTTTTATTTCAAGTAGGAGAAACTTCTATCAATAAATTTGGGCGATTTGCAGACCCAGATTTTTTAAGCATGTTCAGTCTCTCATTTGTAGAAGGTAATTTAGAAACCGCTTTTAATGACGTAGATGCCATTGTCATCTCACAAGAGACGGCTAGCCAGTTATTTGGTGAGAATACTTCTGCAATTAATAAAGTAATTAAAATAAATAACGAAACAAGTTATACTGTTTCAGGAGTTTATGAAGATTTACCACACAATGTAACCTACAGTTTTGATTGGGTTGTCCCTTTTGAGCGCTTTGCAAAGGATAATGAATGGGTAAAAGAATATGGAGCCAATTTTTCAGACACTTTTGTAGAGCTTTCTCCAGAAGCAAATTTTGATGTTGTCAATAGTAAAGTGAAAGCCATACTTCCTATGAAAACGGAAGATGACGAAACCATAGCATTTTTGTTTTCTATGAAAGACTGGCATTTAAGGTCAGTCTTTGAAGGAGGCAAAAATATAGGAGGGCAAATCACGTATGTAAGATTGTTTAGTCTTATTGCCATAATCATATTATTGATTGCCTGCATCAATTTTATGAACTTGGCAACTGCTAGAAGTGAAAAAAGAGCAAATGAAGTCGGAGTACGAAAAGTATTGGGGTCGGGTAGAAAAGGATTGATTTCTCAGTTTATGGCAGAGGCGATAATAACTGCCGCTTTATCTGCCGTATTGAGTATTCTGTTATTAAAATTACTGGTGCCACAATTTAATATGATGATAGATAAACAACTAGACTTTAGTTTGTTCAATACTACTCATATTTTAACCTTGGTCGGCATAGCACTAGTTTGTGGTATTGTTGCAGGCTGGTATCCGGCATTCTACTTGTCTTCTTTTAAACCTGTAGATGTGTTGAAAGGAGCACGCAAAACAAAAGGGAGCGCAACATTTATTAGAAAAGGATTAGTAGCTACACAATTTGTAGTTTCCATCGTATTTATCATTTGTACCATTATCGTCTACCAACAAGTACAATATGTAAAAGGGCGCGATTTGGGTTACAATAAAGAGAACCTAGTGAAGATTCCCGTAACCGGAGATATTATTAAAAACTTCAAACCTATTGAAGAAAATATGAAGTCTTCAGGAATGATTGAAAGTATCGGACTCATTAATTCTGATATTTTATCCGGAGGAAATAATACATCAGGATTAAGTTGGCAAGGCGGTGTAGATACTGAAGACGTTTTGGTTTCTGTACGTGATATTACAGCAGATTTTTTCAACACTGCTGGATTGGAGATAATTGAAGGTAGGGGATTCAGTAATAATCCCGCTCAAGACAGTGTCAATATAATTGTAAGTGAATCTTTCGCAAAATTAATGGGTAGCGGCAGTCCTGTAGGTAAAACCATAGAAGATGATTACCCTGTTATTGGCGTGGTAAAAGATTATGTCTATGGTGATATGTATGGCTCCAGTGACCCGGTCATATTTTTTAATGACCCAAGCCAAGCTCGTTTTATGTATGTAAAGACGAAGTCTGGCGTAGCAACAACAGCAGCATTGGCAAGTATGGAAATGTCGTTGAAAAAGTTTAACCCTGCATTTCCTTTTGAGTATGAATTTGTAGATGACACTTATGATGCAAAGTTTAAAAGTGAAAAGCTGATAGGTAATCTTTCTCAGGTTTTTGCATTGCTTGCCATACTAATTTCTTGTTTAGGGTTGTTCGGCTTATCAGCTTTTACGGCAGACCAACGTAGAAAAGAAATAGGAGTACGTAAAGTATTAGGCTCTAGCATTACAGGAATAGTAGGCTTGTTGTCTAAAGATTTTATGCGCTTGGTGTTCATGGCAATAATCATCGCCATACCCATTGCATGGTTACTGATGCAAAACTGGTTAGAAGGTTATGCATATCGTGTAACTATTAATGCTTGGGCATTTGTTATAGCTGGTGCGGTATCCATAGTAATAGCTTTATTGACTATCAGTTTTCAAGCGATCAAAGCAGCGAGGGTAAATCCTGTAAGGAGTTTACGGTCAGAGTAACTAGTTTGTGGACTACTCGTACGTAGTCGAGTGGTCAGTTGTATTAGTCTGCGTACAGTCATCAATCAAAAAAAATAAAATTATGTTTAAAAACAATTTTAAAATAGCTTTTAGAAATGCATTTAGATATAAGAGCAATAGCATCATCAATATATCTGGATTGGCAATTGGGTTGACCTGTGTTATTTTGATAGCCCTTTTTGTAACCGACGAATTAAGTTACGACCAATTTTTTAATGATGCCGACCAAGTGTATCGTGTCAATTTAAATGGTAAAATGGGCGATGATGAGTTTTATGCCGGGTACACTCCTCCGCCCGCTGGTGAAACATTAGTAGCCAATTTCCCTGAAATCGAAAGTTATACTCGTATTTATAGACCTGGCGTAGATGTTTTGGAATATGCTAACGGTGACGAAAAACAAACCTTCAATGAAGAAAATGTATATGCGGTAGACGCCAATTTTTTAGAGGTGTTAAGTTACCCAATGTTACAGGGTGATTCAAAAAACAGTCTGCAAGAAAAGAATAGTGTAGTTGTCACCAAAAGTATTGCGAAGAAATATTTTGGAGATGTTGATCCGTTGGGTAAAATTCTTTTCTATGGTAATGAAAGGAAACCATTGAAAGTTACTGGGGTATTAGAGGACATGAGCAATCTACATGCATCTGTAAAATTTGATATGTTAGTGCCTGTCTCTAATTTTGAAAGTGTAAAACGATTTAACTGGAGTTGGGTATGGTTACAGGTGGCTACTTATGTGAAATTGACTGAAAAAGCCGCATCGAATCCAGCGGCAATTGCTCATTTAGAATCACAGTTTCCAGAATTGATAAGAGTACATGCAGCAAATGCTTTCGACAGAATAGGTCAACCTTATGAGGAGTTTTTGGAAAACGGAAACAAATGGGATTTACACCTACAGTCCCTAACCGATATTCATTTACATTCAGGAGAAATAGAATCGGTTATCTCAGAGCAGAATAGTATTAAAAACTTATACGTTTTTGCGGTCATTGCGTTTTTTATTATTGTATTGGCTTCCGTTAATTTTGTCAATTTAGCTACGGCGCAAGCGGCTAAAAGAAGTAAAGAAATTGGCATACGAAAAGTATTGGGTTCTCCTCGAATTCAACTTATAAAACAGTTTCTAGCAGAAGCCATTTTTTATACCGTAGTATCCACAATTTTGGCTGTACTATTGGTTTGGGTATTATTGCCTTCTTTTAACCAATTAGCAGGTAAAACAATTTCTTTCCATTCCATTTTTGAAAATGGTATCTGGGTATTTATTATAGCACTTAGTTTACTTACTGCTTTTTTGGCAGGCATCTACCCGGCATTTTATTTGACTTCGTTCAAAGCGGTAAATGTCTTAAAAGGTATATCTAAAGTATCTAACAGTAAAGATAGTTTCATTAGAAACGGCTTAGTGGTTTTTCAGTTTACCGTGGCTATAATTATGATTATTGCCACCAGTATTGTGTATTTGCAATTGAATTACACCCAAAATCGTGATTTAGGCTACGATAAGGAAAATTTATTGGTACTTCAGAATACTGAAAAATTAAACAGTAGTGAAGAAAGTTTTAGATCAGAGCTAGAAACTTTATCTGAGGTGAAGAGTGCAAGTATTTCTTCAGGCATGCTTACCAGAAATAGCTTTGGTGACTTTTACTTTCCAGAAGCATTAAATTCAGACAATAATATAGCAAAGGATATTATACTACAATCTTACTTGGTTGACGAACATTTTATATCAACATTAGATTTAAAGTTGATAGAAGGTAGAGGATTTGATACCAATTTTAACGATTCTTTGTCGGTTGTTCTCAATGAAGCCGCTGCTAAGCAAATAGGTTGGGAAAACCCAATAGGGAGCATGATTCAGTATCCAGGTGGTAGAATGGAATCTTACAAAGTAGTAGGTGTTTTAAAAGATTTTAATTTGGAATCGCTACATAGTCACATAACACCATTTGCATTATTCTCTAATACATCTGGCAGTTATGATACGGGCGTATCCTATATCACCTTAAAAGTAAAATCAGATAATATTGGTGGGTTGATGTCTGCCATTGAGAAAAAATGGAATGTCTACCAACCTACGGTGCCTTTTGAATATTCTTTTCTAGATGATGATTTAAACGCTGCTTACCTATCGGACCAAAGGCAAGCGAATTTGTTTGGTGTGTTTTCTTTCTTAACCATATTTATTGCCTGTATCGGTTTATTGGGTCTAATTGCCTTTACCGCCCAACAAAAAACAAAAGAAATCGGAATTAGAAAGGTTTTGGGGGCAAGCATGATTGAAATTGTACAAATGCTCGCTCGCGAATTTGTAACTGTAATTATAATTGCCATGTTGATTGCCACACCCGTAGCTTGGTATTTTATGGATAAATGGCTGCAAGGTTTTGCATATAAAATTGATATTCCTTGGTGGGTGTTTCTAGTATCCGGTGGTATGGCTTTAGTCATTGCAATGATCACAATGGGGTTTCAAGCAATAAAAGCCGCTATTGTAAACCCGGTAAAAAGCTTACGAACAGAGTAAAATCCCATCCCCAACCCTTCCCTAAGGGAAGAGAGTAAATAATAATCACCAAGCCATTCCCCCTCCTTTGGAGGGGTTAGGGGGAGGAAAAAAACGAGAACCATGTTTAAAAACTATTTAAAAATCGCCTGGAGAAGCTTAAAAAAGCAAGCCTTTTTTACTTTTCTAAATACATTCGGACTAGCCATTGGTATGGCAGGAGCATTAATTATATCGTTATATATCTACGACGAGCTTAGTTATGATAAAATGTTTGCCAATGCAGATAGGATTTATCGTATAGATGCAGATATAAAATTTGGTGGAGCTGAAATGAAGGCAGGTGAAGCTGCTGCACCAATGGCAGAAACCTTAAAAAGGGACTATCCGCAGGTAGAAGCTTCAGTGCGTTTTAGAACCATAGGTAGTGCTTATGTAAAGAAAGTTGGGGGAAACAGAAGTGCCAAAGAAAACCATATAGCCTTCGCCGATTCTACAATGTTCGATTTTTTCGGAATAGAGTTACTCGCAGGTAATGCTAAAACGGCATTGACCGGCACCAACTCGTTAGTCTTGACCAAAAGTGCAGCAGAGAAACATTTTGGTGATACAGATGTTATTGGTCAAAATTTACTGTTGGACAATACCGATACATACACGGTAACCGGTGTCATTGAAGATATGCCCAAAAATTCCTATTTCAATGACTATAGTGTGTTTTTGGCAATGGCAGGCAACGTGGCATCTAGGGAAGATAATTGGGGCGGCAATAACTATTTTACATTTATAAAGCTAATACCGGGTGCCAAGGTTGAAGATTTTCAAGAGCCCTTGCAAGAGATGTTAGAAAGGTATATGTTACCATGGTCACAAAAGTATTTTCCGGGGATGACGGCAGAGTCTTTTGCGGCATCTGGTAATTACATTCGGTACCATACCATGCCCTTGACCGATATTCATTTGTATTCTGATAGAGATACGGAAATGAATGCAACGAGCAGTATTCAAAATATTTATATTCTTTCCTTCATAGCATTGTTCTTGATTATTTTGGCAAGCGTTAATTTTATGAATTTATCTACGGCACATTCGTTAAAGAGAGCCAAAGAAGTTGGAGTTAGAAAGACCTTAGGGTCCAATAAAATGAATCTGGTTTTTCAGTTTTTAACCGAATCAGGTTTAATAGCATTTGTGTCTTTGTTAGCGGCACTAATCATTTCAATGATAGCATTGCCTTTTTTCAATAGCTTCACAGGTAAATCAATTGCTATTCCGTTTACTCAGCCCTTATTCTGGTTGGCGTTATTGGGGGCAACCTTTTTACTTGGATTATTCTCAGGCAGTTATCCTGCATTTTTCATGTCAAGATTTACTGCTGTTAAAAGTTTAAAAGGTAGTAGTGCAGAAAGTGTAGGTAATGGTAGGGTGCGTAATGCTTTGGTCATATTTCAATTTTCAATTTCGGTATTTCTGATTGTAAGCACTTTGGTAGTATTTCAACAATTAAATTATATACAGAACAAAGATTTGGGCTTTTCCAAAGATCGGGTGCTTTTAATTAACGAAATAGGGGCGCTAGGATCTAAGACCAAAGCTTTTAAAGAGCAAATTGCTGCCATGGGTTTTGTGGAAAGCGCTACGTTGAGTGATTACTATCCAACGCCATCTTGGAGGTCAAATAGTTCGTTCTTTGAAGAAGGTGCAAGAAATCAAGAATATGCCATTCAAATGCAAGAATGGAAAGTAGATTCAGATTACTTAAAAACGATGGAAATGGAAATAGTTGCTGGGCGAGATTTTAATCCGCAATATGCATCAGATTCTACGGCTATGATCATAAATGAAGCTACGTTGCCTATTATAAATGTCACCGCAGAAGAAGCTTTGGGTATGCGCATATCTGAAGAAATAGAACTAGAAAATCCTACCTACTATACCATAATCGGTGTGGTCAAAGACTTTCATTTTACATCTTTGCGTAATAATATTGATGCTCTAGGAATACAACTTAATTCTAATGCCGAGAATATGGCGGTAAGAATGAGCGGAGGAAACTTTGTAGATAATATTTCAGCAATAGAAAGTACATGGAACACCATGGCACCCGGGCAACCTTTCGATTATCGCTTTATGGACGAAGCCTTTAATACCACTTATGAAGCGGAACAAAAACTGAGTCAGATATTTTTCATTTTTACTATGCTGTCCATTTTTATTGCTTGTTTAGGACTATTTGGATTAGCTGCCTTTAATGCCGAAAAACGAACAAAAGAAATCGGTGTTAGAAAAGTGTTGGGAGCTACTGTAAGTCAAATTTCTTACCGGCTTACGGTAGACTTCTTAAAATTGGTTGGTGTAGCTATTCTCATTTCTTTGCCCCTAGGTTGGTTCGCCATGAACAAGTGGTTAGAAGATTTCTCATACCGTATAGAAATCGGTATCGGCATTTTTGCTTTGGCAGCAGTATTGGCAATTGTAGTTGCAATTGTAACGGTAAGTTACCAAAGTATAAAGGCGGCAATTGTAAATCCGGTAAAGAGTTTACGATCGGAGTAGTACATGACAATGGTGTAACATTCTCATTTTTAAGTGGTCTTTGTAAATATATTGTACATCAGTTGTCTAATTATTTTACACACTAAAATTTACTTACATTTTAAGGTGTTGATAATTAGATATTTAATATAGTGGCACGGAATTAGTTTCATGTTTTGTATCATCAATCAATCAATGTTTAGCATCAACTAATCATCAATCAAAAAACGAACTATCATGTTTAAAAACTATCTAAAAATAGCCTGGCGAAATCTTCTAAAGAATAAAGGATACACGTTTATAAATGTCGGAGGGCTCGCTTTAGGAATGGCGGTTACCTTAATCATAGGACTTTGGATTCAAGATGAGCTATCGTATAATAGCTATTTTAAGAACAAAGAGCGTATTGCCCAAGTTTTTCAATCGCAAACCTTTAATGGCAAAACAGGAACCTGGTCTGCCATACCAAGACCTTTGGAGAAAGCCTTAAGAGATGGTTATGGTGATAATTTTAAGCATTTGGTCATGTGTTCTTGGACCAATGATCATTACTTAAAATATGGTGAAAAGAGTATATCTAGACCTGGTAATTACATGCAACAGAATGGACCTGAACTTTTTGGTCTAGAAATTATTAAGGGAGAACAAGATGCGCTACGGGAAATCAACTCCATTATGTTATCGGCATCAACGGCAGAGGCACTGTTCGGTAATGAAAATCCTATAAATAAAACGGTCACCGTAAGTAATGAGCATAAGTTGAATGTAAGTGCGGTGTATAGTGATATACCTGTAAATAATTCTTTCAACGACACCGATTATATCATTCCTTGGGAGAAGTATTTGGCAGTCAACGAATGGATTCGTAACGCAGAGGATTCTTGGGGGAACAACTCCTTCCAAATGTTCGTGGAGTTGGCAGATAACACTACCATTGAACAAGTAACGGATAGAATAAAAAATGTAAAAAAAGATTTAAACGAAGATACGGCTCAGTTTAATCCGCAGATCTTTTTGTTCCCAATGAAAGATTGGTATTTACGTAGCAGTTTTGAAAATGGCAAACAAGAAGGTGGACGCATAAAGTACGTGTGGTTATTTGGTGTCATTGGAGCTTTTGTTTTACTGTTGGCTTGCATCAATTTCATGAATTTGAGTACGGCTCGTTCAGAGAAAAGGGGCAAGGAAGTAGGTATACGTAAATCTATTGGTTCTCAAAGAGGGCAATTGATCTATCAATTTTTAAGTGAATCGTTTCTCGTTGTTCTGTTTGCATTTGTAGTAGCTATGGTATTGGTGTTACTTTCTTTAAACGGATTTAATGAGCTATCTAGAAAAGAAATATCCTATCCGTGGGATAATGGTATGTTTTGGTTAGTGTCATTGCTATTTATAGTGTTCACTTCCTTGTTGGCAGGTAGCTACCCGGCTTTGTACCTATCATCTTTTAAACCGGTAGATGTGCTTAAGGGTACCTTCAAAACCGGAAAATATGCAGGGTTGCCAAGAAAGATATTGGTTGTAGTACAGTTTACGGTCTCGGTAGCTTTTATCATAGGAACGGTAATTGTTATGCAACAAATCAATTTTGCAAAAAATAGACCTGTTGGGTATGATAAGGAAGGATTGATCCAAATACCGACTTTCAGTCAAGATTTTGTGGGCAAGTATGATTTAATGCGAGCTGAATTTATAGGGTCGGGAGCAGTAGTGGAAATGTCGACTTCTAGTAGTCCCACTACCCAAATTTGGTCGAACAGAAGTGGTTTTACATGGGAAGGCAAACCGGAAGGATTTCAAGAAGATTTAGCTTGGACAGAAGTCTCACCTGAGTACGCTAAATCATTAAATATTAAAATTTTAGAGGGGCGTGATTTTTCAAGGGATTTTGCTTCGGATTCCTTAGGGGTGTTGATCAATGAAACGGCAAAGAAATATTTGGGTATGGAGAATCCTGTAGGGCAGTTGTTAAGAGACGATGACGAAGAAGACCCCAATCCGCCATTAAAAATAATTGGTGTAGTGCAAGATATGATTACCCAGTCTCCTTATGAACCGGTAAAGCAAGGAGTGTATGTGTATGATAGGCATGATAATGCCAGTTATTACAACATGCGATTAAATCCAAACCAAAGCGCTACTCAGAATATTACAACCATAGAAAGTGTATTCAAGGAACATTTTCCAGAAATACCATTTGAGTATGATTTTATAGATGGGGAATATGGAGAAAAATTTGCTTCTGAAGAACGTATAGGAACCCTTTCTGGGGTATTCACGGCACTGGCAATTCTAATTAGTTGTTTAGGATTATTTGGGTTGACCTCATTTGTTGCGGAGCAACGTAAGAAAGAAATAGGAGTGCGCAAAGTGCTAGGGGCATCTATCTTCAATGTATGGAACATGCTTTCCAAAGACTTTTTAAAACTAGTGGTGATCTCTTGTTTTATTGCCGTACCTATAGCTTATTTCATTATGAATGGTTGGTTACAGGAATATCCGTATAGGGTAGTGCTTAAATGGTGGATTTTTGCCATTGCCATGCTTGGGGCTATGTTGGTGACTATTGCTACCGTTAGCTTTCAAGCTATTAAAGCTGCAAGGGCAAACCCCGTAAAGAGTTTAAGAACAGAATAATTTGAAAAAATGTTAAGAAATCATCTAAAACTATCCTTAAGGAATCTATGGAAAAATAGAATGCTCTCCTCATTAAATCTATTGGGGTTAAGTATTGGTATTGGTGGTGTGCTAACGCTTATGTTTTCGGTATATGCTTATTATATAGCAGATGATATGATACCGGACCAAGACCAGATTTTTTATCTAAAGACACATTTGGCAGACGGTAATGATTACAATGAAGCGGTATATCCATTACTTGATAAGATAAAAAGCACTTCGCCAGAAGTGATTGCGGGTACACATTTACATGGTTGGGGTAATATTTGGTTAGAGGTAGGAGATAATGAATTTCAGAAAACAACTACATATGCCGATCCTGAATTTTTTGATGTTTTCGCGCTGCCTTTAAAATATGGCAACCAAAGTACTGCGCTAAATGAAAAGTATTCAGTTGTTCTGACGTACAAGGTAAGTAAGCAATTGTTTGGGGAAGAAAATCCCGTGGGGAAGAGTTTAATTGCGGCAGACACTTTGAACTTAACAATTACAGGGGTATTAGAACCAATAAGTCCTTACTCTTCTTTTCGGTTAGATGTTTTAATGCCCAACACGATCTTAAAGGATAATGTAGGTTTTAAAAATCAGGATAATTGGGATGACAGTTTTTCACCGGTATTTATGAAGCTACGTCCAGATGCTGATATTCTAGAATTTGAGAAGCGTGTAGGTCAACTGGTAAGGGAAAATTATGAAGACCCTTCAGTAATTTCACGAATGGAGGTAATACCACATGCTGAGGTCCGTATTGATTCTATACCCGTAGTAGAAATTATAATTGCAGGAAATATAGCTACATCTTTTTTTGTGCTCCTTCTGGTACTTGTAAACTTACTGAACTTGAATACCTCTACTATGTACCGTAGAACTAAGGATATTGCAGTACGTAAAATATTAGGTGGTAGTGGAAAAGGAGTGATTACGCAGTTTTGCTTAGAAAACGGAATTTTGGTAATACTATCCATATTAATTTCTGGCGGATTGTTCTTTGGCTTCTTACTACCCAAAATGAATGATATTTTTGGAGCTGATTTTGGGGAGATTAATTTTAGTTTGGCAAATGATTACCTTGTAATATTGGATGCTGTTTTATTAGGTGTTGTAGTAACGTTGATAGTTGGTATTTTACCAACGTTACGGTTTATTTCCTTGCCGGTTTCTCAAGGGGTAAAAGGTAAGTTAGATAGTGCTAAGGGAAGTTTTATTTTACGAAATACATTTATCATTTTTCAGTTTGCCATAGCCATTCTTTTTATCTGTGTGGCTGTTATTTTAAACAGTCAGATTAGTTTTATGAAAAAGGCTGATTTAGGTTTTGAAAGAGAACATGTAATAGTGGGTAATATTGACCTTGATTTTAAAGATATAGATGCTGCTAAGTCTAGCTTTAAAGCGCTTTTAAATGCCTTAGAGGCAAATCCGTATGTAACCAATGTAGCTACAAGTCAAGCCATACCGTCAGATTACTACTTTAACTACACCCGATTTTATGATGCAAATACGGATACCGATGTGCGTCTTCGTCGTTCTTTTGCCGGTGCGGGTTATTTAAGTACACTTAAGATTCCGCTAGTAACAGGTAGGGATTTTAATAGGGAAATGGATAATGGTGATGAAAAACCTGTAATCATAAATCGTAGTGCCATGGCCGCTTTTGGTTGGACTACTATAGAAGGGAAGCGTTTAAAATATAAAAATGACGATTTCATTGGTAATCCTGTGGTTGGTGTCATGGAAGACTTTCATTATCAAGACTTACAAAATGCTGTTGAACCTTTGGTTCATTATTATCGAAACGAGGACGAATTAGAGAAGCATCGTTACCTGTCAGTTAAAGTAGTTGACGGTAAAGAAAAAGAGGTTAGGGATATGATTGCTTTAGCATTCTCTAAAATAGATTCTAGAAAAAATTATGTACAAAGTAACCTTGGTGAAAAAGTAAGCGGACAATACCGTTTAATGGACGGTATGTTGAAAACCGTAAATGTGGTAGCGTTACTTACCATATTTATTTCATGTCTAGGTATGTTCGGTCTAATCTCCTTTATGGCAAAAAGAAGAATAAAAGAGATAGGTATTCGTAAAGTTTTAGGGGCAAGTGTATTGAAAATTGTAGTGTTACTTTCAAAGGATTATATGATTTTAGTAGGCATTGCAACTATTGTAGCATTTCCCGTTGCGTGGTATATGATGAATGCTTGGTTGGGCGGTTTTGCATACAGTATATCAATTCAATGGTGGATGTTTGCCCTATCGGGCTGTATTGCATTATGCATAACCGCATTTACTTTAGGTATGCAAGCCATTAAAGCTGCAAGGGCAAACCCGGTAAAGAGTCTAAGAACGGAGTAATATAAAAGTCATCAATCAATCAAAATAAAAATCAAATCATGTTTAAGAATTATATAAAAGTCGCTTATCGAAACTTATTGAAAAATAAGGTGTTCACTGCAGCAAATATTGTGGGATTGACCTTGGCATTTGCAGTTGCACTATTATTGACGATGACAGCGTTGTTCGAGTTGTCATATGACCAATTTCATGAAAATAAAGATTCGGTCTATCAAGTCTATTACACGAATCAAATTCCAAAAGGTTCAGATATTTCTACCGCTAATCCGGTGCCTTTTGCTCCTGCTTTAAAAGAAGAGGTGCCAGGTGTACAACAAATATCAAGGGCATTGAGTGAAAATGCGCTTGTGTCGTATGGCGATAACGATTTTAATTTAGATGCAGAATTTGTAGATGCCGACTATTTTTCAATTTTTAGTTTCCCTACACTTTTGGGGGATACTAATAAACCAATGCCTGATCAAAACTCGGTATCCCTTACAGAAAAAGCTTCTAAAAAGCTATTTGGCACTACCGATGGTGTTGGGAAAACCGTAAGAATTCTAATAGGCAAAGAAGAAAAACCCTTTACGGTTTCCAGTATTTTAAAAAACATACCAGATAATAGTAGTGTCAGTTTTGATATTGCTATTCCATTTGAAAGCCATTGGGATTATAAAGAATATACAGATGATTGGGATTCTCAAAATCACCCAGTATACCTTCAATTGGCTGACGGGGTTTCTAAATCTCAGTTTGAAGAAAGTACGGTAGCGTTTACTCTTTTGCACAAAGAAGAGCAAATGAATAATATGAAGCGTGATGGGGCACAGCCAGATGTAAACGGTAATTACAGTCAACTTAATTTATTGCCTTATACAGATAAACGTTTCGCAAATTTTAATTCTGGCGTACTGCAAATAAAAAGAACATTTCCTTATATGATTTTAGGCATCGCCTTTTTGATCATTTTTATTGCCTGTGCCAATTTTGTGAACATGAACATTGCCTTGGGTGAAAAACGCCTTAAGGAAATTGGTATGAGAAAAACCCTTGGTGCCGTAAAAGGACAGCTTTTTGGTCAATTTTGGTTAGAGAGTTTAATGGTGTTCGCCATTGCGATAGTTTTGGCACTAATACTCTCTAATTTATTAATTGGTCCCTATAAAACACTCTTTAATACAGATGCTACTTTTCAGAATTTAATGACGCCTGTTATTTTGGGTAGCTTTTTATTGGGGATTTTAATAGTAACCTTGTTTACAGGTGGTTACCCGGCATTACTTTTAAGTAAGCTAAACACACTAAAAGCTCTGAAAGGCAAATGGGAATTGGGAAAAAACGGAGTACGCAATGCGTTGATAGTAGTACAGTTTGTAATTGCGATTGTATTGATAACAGGAACCTTGGTTTTTCAAGGGCAATTGCAGTTTATGCGCAATAAAAATCTTGGATTTAATAAAGAACAAGTGGTTTCTATACCATTAAACGGAAAGAAAGACAGTTACCGCGTAATAGAACTTATGAGAAATGAGCTTCGCGGAAATAACAATATTTTAAGCGTAACAGGATCTGATAACAACTTGGGGAGAGGTAGAGATGGCAGCATGTCTATTAGTAAGTTTGGTTTTGAACATGAAGGCAGAATAGTAAATAGTAATGTGCTCAATGTAGATTATGATTATGCAAAGACATTGGATATTCAATTGTTAGAAGGGCGAATGTTCAGTAAGGATTACAGTGCAGATAGTTTAAGTATGGTAATCAATGAGGCTATGGTGAAAGAGCTGAATGAAGAAGATAATCCCTTAGCTACAAGAATATATTTCGATGAAGATTCTGTAGCTTATAATGTCATTGGTGTATTAAAAGATTATAATCATCAAGATATTAGTAAAAGCATAGAGCCGCTTACTTTTTTTCTCGACAAAAATTATGATTTGTATTATGCCTACATAAAAGTTGCACCTGCAGATATGGCAAGTTCTTTTGATGCTATTAAAAATGCCTGGCAGAAAGTAGAGCCGAATGCAGAATTTTTAGGTTCGTTTATAGATGAAAATATAGATAGAACCTTTAAAAAAGAGAAGTCTATGGCTACAATTATTACCGCTGGTTCTATTTTAGGTATTGTATTGAGTTGTATCGGTTTGTTTGCCATGTCGTTATTAGTTGTTGCACAACGAACAAAAGAAATTGGCGTACGCAAGGTAATTGGTGCAAGTACATCATCAATAACCATATTATTGACCAAAGACTTTTTAAAGTTGGTAGGCATAGCGTTCATTATAGGTGCGCCAATAGCTTGGTTCGCTTTAGATAAATGGTTGCAAGATTATGCATTTAGGGTACCGTTAAGTATCTGGTTTTTTGTTGGTGCAGGATTGTTAGCTGCCCTAATTGCGCTTTTGACAGTAGGTGCCAGAACCATGAAAGCTGCAGCGGCAAACCCTGTAAAGAGTTTAAGAACGGAATAATTTCTAATCAACAACCACTAATACACTATTTCACTAACCAACTAATTCACTATAAAAAGATGTTATTACAATTAAGGAATATTTTCAAATGGGTTCAGCAGGGCGGTCAACGTATTTTCTTGCTGAAGGATATTAATCTTGAAGTTCAAGAAGGGGAATTTATATCGATCATGGGTCCGTCGGGATCAGGGAAATCTACATTGCTTAATGTGATTGGTATGCTAGATACGTTTGATGAAGGAGAGTATGATTTTTTGAACGAATCGGTTCATTCTTTAAAAGAGAAGTATCGTTCTAACTTGTATAAAGAGTATATCGGTTTTGTTTTTCAATCATACCATTTATTAGATGATTTAACGGTAGAAGAAAACCTAGAAATGCCTCTATTATATAAGAAGGTGAAAGGTTCAGAACGTAAAGCATTAGTAGCCGATATGTTGGATAGATTCAATATTGTAGGTAAAAAAGATTTGTTTCCCACACAGTTGAGTGGAGGACAGCAGCAATTGGTTGGTGTGGCGCGTGCACTCATTGCAAATCCTAAACTGATATTGGCAGATGAACCAACGGGGAATTTAAACTCTCAGCAAAGCGAAGAAATCATGCAGCTTTTTAAGAAATTGAACGAAGAAGATGGGGTGACCATCATACAAGTAACACATTCCGAGAAGAATGCAGCATACGGTTCAAGGATCATCAACCTTCTAGACGGAAGAAAGATTTAGTCTTGAAATGATGATTTATCCTAACTTTTTAAATATATAGGATAAATCATCAAATAATAATCTATATCTAAAATGTCACTTCGAGCGCAGTCGAGAACTTATATGTTTTAAGGAAATTTTCAAGAAATTTTTATTAATAAAAGTATTCTGACTTAACTTAAAATTACATATTCCAAAAACCAACAACCAACAACCAACAACCAACAACCTGCCACTAATCCGTATACCCTTCAGGATGCATTTCGTCAAATTCGGTTTGGTCTTGAAAAGCTTTAGCTAATAAAAGAATACTTGCTTCATCATATAAATTAGAGACTAGAGTAATACTTGTTGGGTGTTTTTTTTCATCCAATCCAGTAGGGATTGAAATTGCCGGGTGACCGGTTAGATTCGTTGTAATCGATAACCTATTCCCAGAGCTTGGAGAAATAAGAACATCGTAATCTTTCATGATAGCCTGCATTTTTTCAATGAGCACTTGTCGTTGTCTGTTTGCTTGTATGTATTCCACCGCAGGAATAAAGCGTGCTTGACGTAAAGAATTTGCTCTAGAACGTTGAGTTTGCTCTACCATTTTATCCACTTCTTCAGCACGAACCATATCGTCGAAAAATGCTCCCGCTTCTGCTCTTAGTATGACATCAAAACTGTTGTAGGGAATGTCTTTTGGTAATTCCACTTCGTTAAGTGTAAGTCCCATTTCTTTAAAAGTTGCAATTGCCTTATCCAGATTCACTTTACTATCCGAAGAATCTTTTTCTATGTCACTTTTTAAATAGGCTATTTTAAGCGATTTATAATCTTTAGTAGGGTCAAATCCGTCAGGGTAATCCGTAGTCATTCCGTCTTTAGGGTCTTTTCCTGCAATAACACTATATACAATTGCGCAGTCTTCTGCACTTCTTGCCATTGGTCCTACTTTATCCATAGACCAACTTAAGCTCATAACGCCATGTCTACTAACCCTACCATATGTTGGGCGTAAACCTGTAATTCCATTTCTTGTACTAGGTGATAAAATAGAGCCCAATGTTTCGGTACCTAATGCATAAGGAACCAAACCTGCAGAAGTTGCCGATCCAGAACCTGCTGATGATCCAGAAGCACCTTGGGTTGTATCCCACGGGTTTTTAGTTTTTCCATCAAACCAAACATCACCACGAGCTAGAGAACCTGACACCAATTTTGCCACTAGCACTCCGCCAGCATCTTGTAATTTTTGAACCACACTAGCGGTCATATCAATTTGTTGATTGCGGTAAGGTTCAGCACCCCATGTAGTTTTGTAGCCTTCCACTGCCATTAGGTCTTTTACACCGTAAGGAATACCATGAAGAATTCCGCGATAATTACCTGCAGCCAGTTCGGCATCCATTTTTTTAGCATGTTCCAACGCCATTTCTTCTGTTATGGTAATGGTACATTCTAAAATAGGATTGTATTTCTTTAATCGACCAATAAAGAACTCTGTCAATTCTAGCGAACTTATTTTTCTGTTTTTGATGAGCGATGCCAGTTGAGGTATGGAATAAAAAGCAAGGTCCGCCTTTTTAGAAGGAAGCGCTATATTCTCTGGTATTTCCCATTCCGGGAATCCGTTTTGTGGTTTTGGCTCAAAATTCATAGGTAGCGGGTCAAACCGAACCGCAGGTACTACATCGTAGTCTAGAGTATATTTTCGTAGGGAATCAAACCCTTTTTTATTCCGCTGTAAATAGGGGTATAATGTGTCAATGTATTGTTTGCCAAAATCTAAACCTATGAGTTTCTGTGATCGTTTTACATCTTTTTTAGAGAATTCATTTTTAGAGCTAGTACAAGATGTAATGATTAATGAAGTAAGTAGACTAAAAAATAGAAACAGGGGTAATCTTTTTGTAGGTTGGTACATGTTAGTTGGTTTTAAGAGGATTCTAAAGTACGTCTTTTAGAAAGTTTATGATATTTGATAAATCATAAAAAAATGTGAATTGAATTTCTGATAAAAAGAGTTTCTATTTATAATGGCATATTCATTTTCAATACGCTAGCTTCCTAATCTAACAACTAAGGATTATCTTTGTAACCTACTTGCTAATAGGCGGGTTTTGAATGAATTTTAAAATGAAGATAGATAAAAAGGATGTTTTAAAGGCGTTGGAGCATATTACCGTTCCTGGAGAAGGCCAAAACATGGTAGAAAGTGGTGCAGTGACCAATATTCAAATTTTTGGTGATGAGGTAGAGGTTGATATAACTATTGCCAACCCAAGTTTACAAGCACGTAAGAAAACCGAAGTGGAGATTTTAAAAATCATCCATAAAGAGGTGTATGAAAAGGCTAAAATCAAAATAAATATTAAGGTTGATGCTCCTGCAGCCAAACCGAAAACAAATGAGATAAAAGGAAAACCTATTCCTGGTATTACCAATATTATCGCTGTTGCCTCAGGTAAAGGTGGTGTAGGTAAGTCTACGGTAACTGCTAATCTAGCGGTGACTTTAGCTAAAATGGGTTTTAAAGTAGGGCTTTTAGATGCCGATATTTACGGGCCGTCAATGCCTATTATGTTTGATGTTGCCAATGAAAAACCATTAGCGGTCAATGTAGAGGGCAAGTCTAAAATGAAGCCTGTAGAGAGTTATGGTGTGAAATTATTGTCCATCGGATTCTTTACACAGCGTGATCAGGCAGTAATTTGGAGAGGGCCTATGGCGTCAAAAGCATTGAACCAAATGATTTTTGATGCACATTGGGGCGAGTTGGATTTTATGTTGATCGATTTACCACCGGGTACTGGAGATATTCATTTAAGTATCATGCAGTCATTGCCTATTACGGGTGCTGTAGTTGTGAGTACACCACAAGAGATTGCACTGGCAGATGCTAGAAAAGGAGTAGCCATGTTTCAACAAGATTCTATAAATGTACCTGTTTTAGGTATTATTGAGAATATGGCATACTTTACACCGGCAGAATTACCTGATAATAAATATCATATTTTTGGTAAGAACGGAGCTAAGAATCTAGCAGAAGATTTAAATGTGCCTTTCCTTGGTGAAATGCCTTTGGTACAAAGTATACGTGAAGCTGGTGATGTTGGTAGACCAGCGGCACTACAAACAGCAACACTTGTTGAAAAGGCATTTGAAGAATTGACAAAAGAGGTGGTAAGTGAAGTGGTTTCTAGAAACAAAACAATGCCACCGACCGAAGCAATAAAAATTACGACAATGGCGGGTTGTTCGCCGGTTAACAAAAAATAGATATGACTGCAACAGAGCTTAAAGTAAATGTGGAAAAAGCATTGGAAGAAATTAGACCTTTCTTACAGAGCGATGGTGGAGATATTAGTCTTATTTCTATTGAAGATGAATCTGTAACAGTGCGTTTAGAAGGTGCATGTGTTGGTTGTAGTGTCAATCAAATGACATTAAAAAGTGGGGTAGAGATGACGATTAAAAAATACGCTCCACAGATTCAAAATGTAATTAATATAGAAGGTTAAATCTTGATAATTGTCATGATATTTAAAACAATAGATTGATAATTTTGAGTGCAATTACAAACAGTTTCAGTAATGATTAAAACCGATATATTAATAATTGGCGCGGGACCAACAGGGCTTTTTGCCGTTTTTGAAGCCGGACTCCTAAAACTTAAATGTCACCTAATAGATGCCTTGCCACAAGCTGGTGGGCAGTGTTCAGAGATTTACCCTAAAAAGCCTATTTATGATATTCCTGGTTTTCCAGAGGTATTGGCGGGCGATTTGGTAGATAATTTAATGGAACAGATTAAGTCTTTTCAGCCAGGTTTTACCTTAGGCGAGCGTGCCGAGACTATTAAAAAATTAGATGATGGTTCTTTTGTTGTAACTACAAATAAGGGGGCGGAACACCATGCGCCAGTTGTTGCCATAGCTGGCGGATTGGGAAGTTTTGAACCAAGAAAACCATTGTTGGACAATTTGACAAAATTTGAAGATAACGGTGTTGCTTACATGATCAAAGACCCAGAAGTATATCGCGATAAAAAAGTGGTTATAGCAGGCGGTGGAGATTCAGCGCTAGATTGGAGTATCTTCTTGGCAGATGTAGCATCGCAAGTGACATTGGTACATAGAAGAAATGAGTTTAGAGGAGCTTTAGATTCGGTTGAAAAGGTTCAGGAATTAAAAGATCAAGGAAAACTTAATCTAATTACTCCGGCAGAAATTATTGCCTTAAATGGTGATGATAAATTAGAGTCGGTACTTATCAGGAAAATCTCTGATGCTAAAGAAGAACAAGTTTTAGAGGTCGATAATTTTATTCCTTTATTTGGACTCTCTCCAAAATTAGGTCCAATTGGCGATTGGGGATTGGAGATTGAAAAAAATGCTATAAAAGTTGACACGTTCGACTACCAAACAAACATACCTGGTATTTATGCCATAGGCGATGTAAATACATATCCTGGTAAGTTGAAACTGATCCTTTGTGGTTTTCACGAAGCAACGTTAATGTGCCAAAGTGCCTTTCAAAAAATTCATCCAGATAAAAAGTATGTCATGAAATACACTACTGTAGGTGGTGTAAGTGGTTTTGATGGAACTAAAAAGGAAGCGCCAAAAGCAGTAGTGAAAGCAATTGATTAAAGTAGTGAATTAGTTTGATAGTGAAATAGTAGAATGACCATACAGCGTTTTGAAGATATGCAGGTGTGGTAAAAATCACAAGATTTAGCAGTTTTAATTACTAAAAAATCTTTAAACTTGAAGCATCAAATTTTTATAAGAAAAACGGTTGAGTTAATTGAAAAGTCATTTGAAATTTCCGGAAAACTTTACGTACTAATTCAATGTTCAAACTAAACTAGTTCACTAAAACCTAACTACTAAATACTATTAATGACCGATATCAAAATAAAAATAACCGACCGCGAAGGAGTGTTACACGAAATAGACGCTCCTACAGATATGAATATGAATCTAATGGAGGTTGTTCGTTCTTATGAACTTGCCCCAGAAGGTACAATAGGCATTTGTGGCGGTATGGCTATGTGTGCATCTTGTCAATGTTATGTATTATCAGATACGGAACTTCCAGAAATGGGAGATGATGAAGAAGCAATGCTGTCTGAAGCTTTCAATGTAAAAGATAATTCACGCCTTGGCTGTCAATTACATATCACCGAAGATATGGACGGACTAGAAGTTGAGCTAGCCCCGGAAGAGCTTTAAAACTTCATTGCGAGAAAACGAGATGCAATCGAGATTGACAAAGCAATTTGTTTGATTGATTTCAAAAGCTCGTAATAGACTTGTGTTGGAAAATAAATTTTTATTTTCCAACAGCCAACAGCCAACAGCCAACAGCCAACAGCCAACAGCCAACAGCCAACAGCCAACAGCCAACAGCCAACAGCCAACAGCCAACAGCCAACAGCCAACAGCCAACAGCCAACAGCCAACAGCCAACAGCCAACTTATATCCTCGCCTGGTAAGTAAACAAGTTATGGTATCTACCTTCTTTTGCAATCAGTTCTTCGTGAGTACCTTGCTCTGCAATACGTCCGTTTTCAATAACTAAAATTTGATTCGCTTTTCTAATAGTACTTAGACGGTGAGCGATAACAAAAGTGGTTCTTCCCTTTGTTAGTTCAGCCAAACTTTTTTGAATTAAGGCTTCACTTTCAGTATCAAGATTAGAGGTAGCCTCATCTAAAATTAATATTCGTGGGTTAGCCAATACTGCTCTGGCAATAGCAATACGTTGTCGTTGACCTCCAGATAATTTTACGCCACGTTCCCCAATAACAGTAAGTAATCCATCTTCAAATCTATCGGTAAACTCATCAACATAAGCTGCTTTAATAGCGGCTTGTAATTCCTCTTCAGAAGCGTCTGGTCTAGGGAAAAGTATATTTTCTCGAATAGTGCCTTCAAAAAGAAAATCGTCTTGCAATACCACACCTAAGTATTTTCTAAAACTAGTAAGGTCAACTTTTGATAAATCTGTACCGTCTATAGTAATCTCTCCGGAATCAGGATTCAAGAAACTTGCTGCCAAACCTGCGATTGTAGATTTACCAGAGCCAGAACTTCCAACTAAAGCAATAACATCTCCAGATTTGGCTTCAAAACTGATGTTGTGCAATACATCTTTGTCTTCTTCATAGGCGAATGATACATCCTTGAAAACCATATCACCTTTAATGTTAGAAAGTGTAATGGTTCTATCCTTTTCATCAGATTCAGAAACCTTGTTCATTAACTCTTCGGTACGGTCTAAACCCGCTAAAGCTTCAGTCAATTGGCTTCCTATATTACTCATTTGTACAATTGGTGCTACCATAAGGGCGAGAAGAAAAGTGAACTCAAAATACTCGCCGGTAGTCAATTCGCCTTGCATCATTTTGTAACCTCCAAAGCCCATCATAATTCCGGTAGTTGCCAGTCCTAATAAGAAAGTAGAAGCGCTGGTCATAAATGCGGTAGCAGTCAAACTCTTTTTTACATTTTGGTATAATCGGTCTACACCTTCTTCAAAAACTTTACTTTCTTGACCTTCAGCGTTAAATCCTTTTATGACACGAATTCCGCCAAGCGTTTCTGTTAATCTGCCTTTAACTTCGGCATTAATCTTCCCACGTTCCCTAAAAACAGGTCTAATAATTTTAAATGCCTTTAGAGCGATGAATGCAAAAAGTATTAAGGGGACAAAGGTTAGAAGTGTCATGGTAGGGCTAATTCTTAGTAACAGCACAAGAGACACTACAGCCGTAATGGTACCACCAACAAGTTGCACAAGTCCGGTACCAATTAAGTTTCTAACTCCTTCAACATCACTCATGATTCTGGAAACTAAAGAACCGGATTTTGTATTGTCAAAAAAGCGAATAGGTAGAGAAAGTACCTGTTTTTGTACCTGTGCTCGAAGTTCGGAAATCATGTATTGCGCCTGAATACTAAGAACTTTGGTTAGTAAAAATGACATTACCGCTTGTACCAAAAATGCAAAAATCACCACTGCAACCAATATTTTTAAGAGGTCGTAATTCTTATTAGGTATGATGTCATCTAAGAAGTACCGTAGAGATACCGGCGCAACAAAACTTGCAGCTTTACTGATTACAATAAGCAATAAGCCCAGCAAAACCAATTTTCTACGAGGCCAAATGATAGTTTTGAATGCGGTTAGAATACTTACTTTTTTTTCTGCCATAGGGGTTTACTCTTACTCATTACTGGTTAAAATACTATTGTACGGTTCAGCGCAGTCGAGACCGACCTGTCAACGTTCTGCAAGTTACTTCAATTCTAAAGTTTTACCGAATCTAGAATAGGTTTTGATATTGGCTATGAGTATCGATAAAGGTTTTTATATTTGAGTATCCTGATTAACTGCCAATGCTTAAAAAAATCATTTTTCTTTTTTTATTAGTTACGTTTTATGCGAATGCACAAGAGCAGTACTATGATTTGCGTGATTTTGTAACGGATAGTGCGGGTGTTTTTACTTCAAGTCAAGTTGTAGAATTAAATCAGCGGTTAGTTGATTTTGAAAAAAGCACAACTAATCAATTGGTCATTGTTACTATAGAAGAATTAGGTTTTAATACGATTGAAACGTATGCAAATGGTCTGTTCAACCAAAATGGTATTGGTCAAAAAGGAAAAGATAATGGGTTGCTGATTTTATTTTCTAAAAATGATAGGGAAGTAAGAATTGAAGTAGGCTATGGCTTAGAACCCTATATTACAGACGCCGTTGCGTCAAGAATTATTAGAAATACGATGATTCCTAATTTTAAAGAAGAGGCGTATTTTACGGGTATTAATGAGGCTAGTAATCAACTCATAGAATTTCTTAATAATCCAGAAGCACTTGACGAGTTTAAACTAGAGATTGCAGAAGAAGATTCTAAAGAGAAGTTATATACGAATATATTTCTTGGTATATTTTTCTCCATATTTACTGGGGTTGGTAGCTTTTTCTTTCTTAAAAGCTATGTCAATGTTATTGAGGTTTTTAGAGGGGTGTTCATGGGTAAATTAGGGGTGTTGCCTGGGGTGTTTATGCTTTTGGCAGGATCCTTTTCAAGTGTTTTCGGTTTGGTGTTTGCAATTGTTCCTCTAATTATAGGCTACAGTATTTATATGTCCCATTCCCAGGCTGCAGCTTTTATTTTTGATGAACCCAGTCTTTTACTGTGGTTACTTCTTCCTTTTTTCGGTATTGCCGCAATAATAGCATTTATAAAACTTAAGATTTCTGGTAAAGAAGATTTGAGCATTTCTTGGATCAAAAATGATAAATCTTATTACAGAAAAACATTCTCGTCTTCAGGTACACATTCTTTCAGTTCGGGCAGTAGTTCATCAAGCGGTGGTGGCTCTTTTTCAGGTGGCGGAGGAAGTTCTGGCGGTGGTGGATCAAGCGGAAGTTGGTAAAATTCAAGTACTTTTATAATCCTCAAGAATTTATTAAATCATTGTTCATGAACAGAATTATTTATTTGCTAGTATTTGTATTGGTTTTATCGTGTAAGACAGATAAGCCAGAGAAGGGTGAAATAGAAAAGTGGGAAGCCCAAGCTGCGAATGTTGAAATCATACGAGACGATTTTGGAGTACCTCATATTTATGGTAAGACAGATGCCGATGCCGTTTTTGGTTTGTTATATGCCCAATGCGAAGATGATTTTAATCGCGTAGAACAAAACTATATTTGGGCAACAGGTAGGTTGGCAGAAGTAGATGGTGAAGAAGCGTTGTATAGTGATTTACGTGCGAAGCTATTTATGACAGAAGAAGAGGCTAAAGCAAATTATGAAAAAAGTCCCGCTTGGTTGAAAGAATTATGTGATGCATTTGCTGACGGTATCAATTACTATTTATACACTCACCCTAAAGTAAAACCAAGATTATTGACTCATTTTGAACCATGGATGCCCATGTACTTTAGTGAAGGTTCAATTGGTGGAGATATTGAGCGTATTTCAACAAAAAAGATTGCTGCTTTTTATGAAAGTGATATGGAATTGCCGAAAATGGAGGCGATAAAGCTGAAAAAAGAAAAAGAAGTAGAAGAACCACAAGGATCTAACGGTATAGCTATTTCAGGTACATTGACCCAATCTGGTAATCCGTTGTTATTGATAAATCCGCATACCTCATTTTACTTTAGGGGAGAAGTTCATGTAGTTTCTGAGGAAGGATTAAATGCTTATGGAGCGGTAACTTGGGGTCAGTTTTTCGTATATCAAGGTTTTAATGAAAAAACCGGATGGATGCATACATCGACCTATACAGATGTCATGGATGAATTCAAGGAGACAATAGTTAAGAACGATGATAATTTATTCTATCAATACGGAGAAGAATTACGATCCGTACAATCATCTGAGATAGTGTTGAAATATTTGGACGGAAAAAAGTTGAAAGAGAAAAAATACCCGGCATATAGAACCCACCACGGACCAATAACACACGTTGCCGAAGGGCAATGGACGGCATCTGCCATGATGTGGGAACCGGTAAAAGCATTAGAGCAATCATTCATCCGCACAAAGCAAAATGGTTATAAAGGTTTTAGGGAAATGATGGATATCCGTACCAATTCCAGCAACAATACAGTGTATGCAGATGCGGAAGGAAACATCGCTTATTTTCATGGTAATTACGTTCCAAAACGAGATGTTCAATTTGATTATACAGAACCGGTTGATGGTAGTAATCCTAAAACAGATTGGCAAGGTTTGCATACGGTAGATGAAAATATCTTAGTTCTCAACCCGGAAAATGGATGGATACAAAACTGTAATTCTACACCTTATACATCAGCTTTAGAATTTAGCCCTATGAAGGAAGACTACCCAAATTACATGTCTAAAGACCAAGAGAATTTTAGAGGGGTACATGCAATAGAATTATTAACGGATAGAAAAGGATATACCGTAGATAGCTTAATTCAATTAGCGCATGACCCATATTTACCAGCTTTCAAAGCGTTGATACCTGGTTTAGTGAAAACCTATTATTCTAATGACGACCAAAATCCGAAGTTAAGAGAACCAATTAAGATTCTCGAAGATTGGGATTATACCACTGGCGAAGATCAAGTAGCTATGACTTTGGCACATTTTTATGGTACAGCTATGGGTAAAAGAGCAAAACACCCAGAAAATATCAGTGATATGGAACGCATGACCTATTTCGGTACCCATACAGAAGAATCGTTGAAAATTTTTGAAGAAGTAATAGATCAATTAACAGCTGATTTTGTTACTTGGAACATACCTTGGGGAGAGGTCAATAGATATCAAAGAATTACGGGGGATATCATTCAAAAATTCGATGATTCTAAGCCTAGCATCCCAATTGGTTTTGCTTCAGGAAGGTGGGGAGCTTTGGCTGCATATGGAGCACGTTATACAACAGAAGGGGCAAAAAAAATATATGGTACAAGAGGTAATAGTTTTGTGGCAGTCGTAGAATTTGGTGATAGCGTAAAAGCTAAAAGTATGTTAGCTGGCGGGCAAAGTGGAGATCCATCTTCTCCACATTTTGATGATCAAATTATTAGATATAAAAATGTAGATTGGAAAGAAGTACCTTATTACCGCGAAGATGTTTTGAAAAGAGCGGAGGAGACCTATGTTCCGGGTAAGAGGTAAATTAATAAAGAAGATATACTATGGGCTTATTGAACAAAATATTAGGTAACGCTAGCGAAGTTTCTACAGAGCAATTATTACAAAAATATGGAAGATTACTTGTTGAAGGTGAACAAATAGAACTGGGCTTTTCTTTACTGCGAGATGTTTTTATGTTTACTGATAAACGATTAATATTGATAGATATACAGGGCATTACAGGGAGTAAAGTGGAATACAAGTCTTTACCTTATAAAAATATCTCAAGATTTTCTTTAGAGACTTCAGGAACTTTTGATTTGGATGCCGAATTAAAAATCTGGATATCAAGTGAAAATGTACCTAGTGTAAGTAAAAAATTCAATAAGAGTATTGATGTTTATGAAGTACAGCGCTATTTGGCAAATAAGGTTATGTAAAACTATTACATAGATTCTTTCGTAACGATTAAAGTCGCCTTAGAACCTGCGGATAGTAACCATTTGTTAGAATAGATTAATTCACCTTTGTCATTGTAAACATCTACCTGTGCGGTATTTGGTGCTGAAGAACCATGGTTGAGTGCCTCGAAGTCCAAACGGTTAAAACCGTCTTGTAAGTCAACATTAATTCCTTTAAAAGCACCTGTTAATAGTAGGTTTTGTTCAACAACCATATCGTTCATGTATATTTTTACACGATCGCCATCTACATATTCATGATCTCTACAAACAATACCTATGAATTTCCCGCTACTCTTTACATCACCTAAATATTGATCGGCAAAATACTGACCAGAACCACCTAATCGCTCACCGGGACCAATTCTTGGGTCAATTTTCATGCCTGCCCCTGCTTGTACCAATTCTTCATCACGTAGCATTTTTACAGGGTTAGGAGCGGTCATATCAACATTGGGCTGTTCTTTAATTAAATTAGGCATATTAAGAACAGATCCTTTATTTGGAGTACCACTAGAATTAATAGGGTTTACCTTATCGATCTTTAGCGGTTTTGAAGTAGGCAGATCTGTTTGCGCAGAAACCTGTGCCGCAGAAAAGCAGAAAAATATAATAAAAAGAAAAAAAAGGTTTCTCATCTAATCTTTAATATGATGAAATAAAGATAACAAATACCCTGCCATGGGTACTTAAGGCTTCGTTAAAAAACTGTCGATTGAACTATAATTCGTTGAAATGATTGTTCTGACGGACTTAATCAGAATCTTCGTCTTGTTTTTGTTCAGTTTTAATAAAATTGCCGTTGATCATTTTTTCTTCTTCATATATAACATTTGATATGCCTACCATAAATGCAGCAATGAGAAGTATTAGCTTTCTTTTTAACCAAAGAAAGGCTTTATTTATTTTTTTGAAATACATAATAGTGATGATAAATGGTGAATACTAGTTATCATATGTGTACGCTTGGTACACATTAAAATAGCTGAAGTAGCTATTTTCTATTATGTAGTTCTTTGGTGTTTAGAAGTGATTTTTTTAGTAAGAAATACGGCGTTGTCAATGGTTGATTGGTAGACTAAGAGGTTGTCATTTTGAATGCTAATTGCTTGTTTAGTGCTAATGCCGTAATTTTTAGATAAAACGATAAAAGCAATATAAACGTTGGCAATAGAAGAGATAAATACAGTACTGTTAATTTCATACGTCGCAGCATTGTTTTCTAAATGTTGGACATGTTGAGAGGGAGTGTATAAAGAAATTTGAAATTCAGCACGCGTAGTATGCCTATAATTAAGATTACAGTGCTGTACTGTAAGTCCGATTAAAAGACATAGAGATACTACATATGTAAAAATCTTCTTCATTAAACTATTTTAAATTTCGTCTTAAAAAGTCAATGAAATTACCGTTCATAATTTTTTCAATATCCGATTGCGCATAACCTCGATTTTCTAACAGTCCGGTCATTTTCTGTAAATCAGCAATAGTATCCACATCTGCTGGACCTTGTTCTTTTCCAAAGCCGCCATCAAGGTCAGAGCCTATACCCACATGATTCGCATTACCCGCTAATTGGCAAATATGATCTATATTATCTAGTATCTGCTGTAGACTTACGTTTGCAGTTTGCGGAGTAGAAACACCTCTTTCCCAAGTTGGTGTCATCATCCAAGCATCTAGAACAACGCCAATAACACCTTGTCTAGCAATAATTTCCTTTAATTGCTCATCGGTAAATTGTCTGTGATGATTAACTAATGCCCTGCAATTATTATGGCTAGCCCAAAGTGGTCCGTCATAATTTACCATAGTTTCCCAAAAACTAAGATCGCATAAATGGGTAACATCTAGTATAATACCTAGTCGTTCAATTTCTTTAAGAAGTTCTCTTCCTTTAGTTCCGATTCCGCCTACTGAATTTGTGCCGTGAGCATAAGTACCCGGACCATAATGTGCCGGACCAATAGCTCTTAAGCCTGAATCATACGCTTTTTGTAGGTATGAAATATCTACGATAGAATCTGCACCTTCAAGACTAAGTAAGTAACCAATAGGCTTCTTTTCTTTGTCCGTTTGCCAAAGAGCTAAATGAGCATCAAGTTGGGTTTTGTTGGTAATCTGAATCATTTCACCAGTATCTTCCATGCTTTTGTACCACGCTAATTGCCCTTGCGTATGTGCCCATGCTTGTTGGGGCGATTTCCAACCTGGTAGGGCATTGTCTTTATGTACATAACGAGCAATTTGTGTCGCCATACAGAGTCCGACTTTCCCTTTTCTCATCGCTTCTAAAGAAACGGTATTATTGCCACGACCAGGTTTGTCGGTTAAACCTTGTTCACTTTTTCTTATTTCTTCAATAGACCAAGTAAGATCGCGATTCCAGTCCATGGCATTCATAGAAAGGTCTAAGTGGGCATCGACTATAAACATGCTTAAATAGTAGATTTTTGAGTTCTGGCAGTTACGGGCCAGTAATCGATAACGGTATTTTCTTTTATAATCGTTAAGGTGTCGTATTTCGCCACAGTAGGGCAAATATGTTTGGGAATGGCATAGTGAACATCACCTACTTCAGGTATTGTTAGGTCGTCATATTCGACTACCAAATGCTCTTCTGACTGACTTATTTGTTTACTGTGTTTTAAGTCTAAAAATTCTATTCGTGGAAAAGGCATTTCAGGAGCAACCGATTTATGACCAAGATCAAAACATAGAATACCAGTAGTTGGTTTACTAATTATTCTTGTAAACAATACTGCAGCTGGCAAAAAGCCCATTTCCGGAAATTGGTTTCCGTAACCAGAATCCCAAAGAAGTGTTGTTCCGGGGCTGGCATCAACATCTTGGCGTTTACAGTGAAAAGGAAACGTTGGCGAACCGCCAGCTACAATTTTTGGGCTAGGTATGTTTTTATCTTCAATACTTTTCTTTAAGTCGATTACTGCTTTGAAAGCTGTATTACATTCTTGCTCTCGTATTACGGGATTTGAATTACGAAGATGACCGTCATAAACATGTAAACCTTCAGCAATTAAAAATTCATTTTCATGTAATTGAGTGTACAATTCTAAAGCATCTTGGTCAGGAATGATTCCCGTTCTATTCATACCATTATTAATATCTATCCAAAGCGGAATTTTAATGTGATGAGATTTTGCAAGTTCACTAAGAATTTTAAGTGTTTTAGAATTATCTACAAGGGTAGAAAATTTTGTTTTCGGGTATTCTTTGATTAATTCAATAAAACGCTGTGCATTAGCACCAACGGGTTGCATGGCTAATAATACGTCAACAGCATTACAGTCGCCAAGTAGTTCAGCTTCAGCAATAGTAGCGCATTTGAATTTTTGTATTCCCTTTGCCATTTGCATGTTGATGATATTGGCATTTTTATAAGTTTTTACATGCGGACGTAGCCGATTTACATCACCAATCATAGAAATCATTAGGTCGATATTTTGCTGAACTCTATCTGGATAAACCAATAAAGAAGGAGAAATAACTCCGGCTGTTTCGTCTATAGAATACCAATTTTTGTTTGCCATAATTGTTAATGATGTAGTTCAAAATGAGCTTCAATTTCAACAGGAATTCCGCCGGGTAAAATCATACCAACGGCACTACGAACACCAACACCATTATCAGGTCCAAAAATATCTGCCATGAGTTCACTGAAACCATTGATGACCAAAGGTTGTTGACCAAAATCGGGAGTAGAATTCACCATCCCTAAGGTTTTTATAATTCTTTTAATTTTATCAATATCGCCAAAATGAGTTTGTATTGTAGAAAGCATGGTCAATGCAACTTGTCTTGCAGCAACTTTAGCCTCTTCCATAGTCATATCATGACCGGCTCTGCCGACAATCAATGAACCGTCATTTTGCATAGGACCCTGACCAGAAATATATAGAAAATGGTCAACGACTAAAACAGGTTTGTATAAACCTGCAGGAGGTGGAGCAGTGGGTAAAATCAATCCCAGTTCCTTGATTCTTTCAGATGGCTTCATTTGTATTTATTTATATAAAAGTATTGATTACAAGAACACCTATCAATCCCATAACGCCAACAGTTGTTTCCATGACGGTCCAACTTTTTAAAGTGTCTTTAACCGATAGATTAAAGTACTCTTTAAATAACCAGAATCCGCTATCGTTAACATGAGATAACATTAAACTACCTGATCCAATTGCCAAGACCATCAATTCAGGACTAACACCCGTGCCTTGAACAAGAGGCAGAACAATACCGGCAGCGGTTAAACCTGCGACTGTTGCCGAACCTACACAGACTCGAATTATTGTAGCGATCAACCAAGCTAATATTAAAGGTGAAATAGAAGATTGTTCTAAAATACCGCCAATATATTCGCTTACACCACTATCTATTAATACCTGTTTTAATGCGCCAGAGCCAGCAATAATAAGAAGTACCATGGTTATACCTGTAATTGCACTACCAACAGAGTCCATGACCTCTTTCATACTTTTTCCTTGACCTAAACCTAAAGTGTAGATAGCAACTAAAACGGCAATAAGCATTGCAATAGCTGGGTTGCCCATAAAAACTAAAATCTTGGTAAGAAAGAAATCCGCAGGGAGTAAAAGTTGTGCCAATGCAGCAACTGCAATTAGAATAACAGGCAAAAGTGCACTTATAATGCTATTCCCCATACTTGGCATTTCATCTTCTTTTAAAACTACAGGGTTTAGAAATTCTTTAAGCGGTGTTGCGTTAATACCTTTTAAGGTTCTTGAAAGTAATGGTCCGGCAACGATTATTGCGGGTATGGCAACGATGATTCCGTATAACAGTGTTTTTCCAATATCAGCGTTAAACATAGATGCAAGTGCTGTTGGTGCCGGGTGCGGAGGTAAATAACCATGTGTTACCGATAAGGAGGCCAGCATTGGTAAGCCTACATATAAAAGGGGTAGGCCAGTTGCAGCGGCGATAGTGAAAACTAGAGGGACTAAAATGACAAAACCTACGGAGTAAAACATGGGTATACCCACAATGAAACCTGTCAATACTACAGCCCATTGAATATTCTTTTTTCCGAATTTATCTACTAATTGAGTGGTGATTTTTTGTGCGGCGCCACTATCTGCAACCAATTTGCCTAGCATAGCACCGAGACCTAAAATGATAACAAGAAATCCTAAAATATTACCGATGCCTTTCTGAATGGAGTCCACCACGCTAATGGGTTCCATACCTTCAGCAATACCAACGAATAAAGATACGATGATAAAGGTGATAAAAGCATTGAGTTTAAATTTGGCAATGAGAATAAATAGGAGAAGAATTCCTAGAATAACAATGAATAAAGGCATATTTGAATCGAGTTAGTTTAGTTGATTCTCTAAATATACCATAAAAAAAAAGCTCATCAGATTTTATCTAAATACGATGAGCGTAATCTTTAAAATTCTATAATTTATCTGTCATTTCCGGTGAAATAGCTTTGTAAACTAATCCAGCTAAAATTGCTCCTACGATCGGTGCTAGCCAGAATAACCAAAGTTGATCTAAAGCCCAATCTCCAACAAAAAGAGCTTGGCTTGTACTACGTGCAGGGTTTACTGATGTATTGGTTACGGGAATACTGATCAAATGTATTAAGGTAAGACAAAGTCCGATTGCCAAGCCTGCAAATCCTCTTGGTGCTTTTGTGTAGGTAGAACCTAAAATAACAAATAAGAAAATGAAGGTCATTACTACCTCAATAATTAACGCAGAAGTCATACCGTATCCGCCTGGTGAATGCTCACCATAACCGTTAGAAGCAAAGCCGCCTAAAACAAAATCTGATTTTCCTGAAGCTATGAGAAAGAGTATGGCTGCACCTGCAATTCCGCCCATTACTTGTGCAATGATATATGAAAATACGTCTTTACCTTCAAAGCGTCCGCCAATCCAAACACCAATGGTTACGGCAGGATTTAAATGGCAGCCGGAAATATGACCTATGGCATAAGCCATAGTAACGACGGTTAAACCAAAGGCCAAAGAAACGCCAACAAAGCCAATACCCATTTCTGGAAAACCTGCGGCGAGTACGGCACTACCGCAACCACCTAATACTAACCATAATGTGCCGATAAATTCTGCAATAAATTTTTTCATTTTAATAAGGTTTAATTGATTGTATTAGTTTAGAAACCAAAACCTTATAGAAGTCACAATATTTTAAATATATTTTTAAGAATTTATTTATAAAATAGATTTTTTGTAGATATATTATTATAAAAAAACCTTATTTCGTATGATTATTTAAATTATCGATTGAAAAATCAAAAATGAGATGAAGAGTGCTATTGGGTAAATAATTATTCTATATAATCTTCCAACTTCTGTGGTCCTTCTAATAAAATACGAACCACTCTCAAGGTGCCATCATCAGTAGTGTTTATTTGCCACTTTATTAATGAAATACATCCTTTTTCAATTTCAATACCGGTAATGCTTCTTGGGTGAACACAGCTACCATCATTAAAAAGAGGAATATCACCAGGCTCAGGAAAGCGTGGTCTATGAGTGTGGCCTACAACGGTAATTTTTAAGTTGTTTTTTAGAATCCACTTTTTTGTGCGGCGCTCTACTTTTATGAGTTCCGTATAGTTTCGGGCAGGCGATGTTGGATCGGCAATGCCCCAAACTTGTAGCGGTTTCCATAGAATTCTTACTAAAAATCTACCTACACGCCAAAACCTATAATTCCACCAATCTGCCTGGTGACCGTGGGTAAGGAAAACTTCTTGTTGCGTTTCTTTATGTTTTAAAATAAGAGCTTCATGGTATTTGATACCTTCAAAAAGAGATTTGTCTTTGTCGTCTATAGGCTCAAAATAGCTCGATAGATGTTTCTTGACATAGGCTTCATCTTTGTAGACCATATCATGATTTCCCCAAATCATGTGCAATCTTTGCTCTAAATGAAATTGCTTTAAAAGCTTGAATACATTTTTATGGGCCTCAAAAATAGACTCGAAATGTATGTTCTCCCAGAGTTCGTCGCCATCACCAAGTTCACAGTAGTCAAATCCTTGTGAGTGGTAGAATTGTAAAGCATGATAATAGATGTTTCTATTGTTAGCGAAATCATCGGCAAAACTGTTGTCTCCCCTGTGGCAATCGCTGAAAAGTATGAATTTAGAAGCGTCATCAAACGGAATAACTTTAGCGTTTTTGTAAGCTCTAGTAAGTCTACTATCCGATGACATGGGTTATTTTTCGTTAAATATCCGAAAATCCAGTCAACCATAGGGCTTAGAGCCATAAAAAAACTTAGCATATTTTGTAACTTTACAAACAATTAGCAGACTAACTAAACCATGGGAAAGCTCGAGAGAAAGATAATGCCGGTTAAGCACCTCATAAGTTTTGAAAAACTTCTAGAGAAGTATGATGAACATATAAAAGGTGATGATCCTTTTTTGGCAGCTACCGCTGAACGTATTTTATCTATTGAAAAAGGCTTTCCTGAATTACGAGATGGTTTTTCGGACTTTACTTTATTAGAGAAAAATAAAGATATTATAAAGCGTATTCTGCAAGACACGTTTACAGAAGCTTTAAGTGGTAATGAGATAAAGGTAGCCACGTTACCTTATCAAGATATGATCATAAAGTCTTCTAAGCGTTTTCAAAAAATAATAGAAGAGGCAGGTAGGAATTTTGAACCAGAGTTGAGAAACGTAGGTGATGATATGGATTATATCATGAGCTGTGTAGTGGTTTTAAACTTCTACTATGGTTATCATTTAGATTTTAGTCGCCCATATTTCTACGATATTCCAGATGCCAATGGTGTAATGCGCCATTACCGCATTATGTACAATGCAGATTTCATTGATATTATCCCTACCGATAAAGCAAAGAAAGTTACCCAAGAAGATGTAGATGAGCTTTTAGCGAATCCTAATGATGCGTCTCTTTGGATGGAAAAAATTCCTCCTGAAAGTTTTATCATCAAAGGTTTTGTAATTGCCAATTTGTTCGATGTTACGATGGAGCAGGCAATTTCGAATATTAAAACGAAATTGATTTCCAAGGATACCATACAGCCTACCAATTTCATGCATGACCTGCAGGAAACGTTTAAGTCCTTTTTTAGATTACCAAATATCAAAGTTGGTTTTGCTTCTTTTGATGCTAAAAAGAACGAGTTTGAAGCGGTTGCAGGTATGGGATTCGATAGTTTTCTTTTAGGGGGGCAGCACCACATGAACTGTAAAAGTGCACTATGTGAAGATTCTTATGATAAGCTGATAGATCACAATTCATATTTTACTATTACTGATATGGATCGTAAAGTAGAGCAGTCAGGTAATATGAATCCGTACAAAGGACTAAAGGAGCAGGGTATACAGAGTGCTATATTTGCGCCAATAGCTTATGAGGATAATCTATTGGGGGTTTTGGAAATTGTATCTGAAAAGAAGGGTGTGCTTAACGGTGTAAATGCCCAAAAATTAGATGATGTATTACCATTTATTGTATCTGCCGTAGTTCGTGCAAAAAATGAAGAGACTAATAGAATAGATGCTATAATTCAAAATGAATGTACATCTGTTCATTCATCCGTATATTGGAAGTTTCAAGAAGAGGCAAAAAAATTCATGTTAGATGAAGCAGAGGGTAGATCTCCGTCATTTAAAGAAATCGTTTTTAAAGAAGTTTATCCTTTATTTGGTCAAATTGATATAAAAGACTCTTCGCAAGCTAGAAATTTAGCTATTCAGCGAGATTTAATGATTCAGCTTTCAGAGATAGATAATGTGCTGAATATTGCAGTGAAAAAGTGGGATTTACCAATTTATGAAGAATTGATTTTTAGGGTGAATAATCACCTAGAGAGTATAAAGGAAATGCTTTATACAAATAGTGAACAGGCTATTTTTGATTTTGTCCACGAAGAAATATCACCTGTTTTTGAGCATCTTAAAAAATCCGATAAAGATATTGAGAAGCATATTTTAAAATATGAATCTAAAATTGATATGGGTACAGGTTCTTACTATGATCATAGAAAGAACTATGATGAGAGTGTAACATTGATCAATAAAAAGCTTTCTTCGGTTATTGATAAAAGACAAGAAAGTGCACAGGCAATGTTTCCTCATTATTATGAGCGTTACAAAACAGATGGCGTAGAGCACAATATGTATATTGGTTCTTCAATTTCGGAAAGCAAAGAGTACAATTCCTTATATCTTAATAATCTAAGATTGTGGCAATTGCAAGTAATGTGTGAAATGGAAAATGCCCATTACATTTTAAAGCCAAAATTACCGGTACCGTTAGATGCTGCGTCATTGATCTTGGTGTACAACACGTCTTTATCCATAAGGTTTAGAATGGATGAAAAGCAATTTGATGTTGATGGTACGTATAATGCCCGCTACGAGGTAATTAAAAAGAGAATTGATAAGTCATATATAAAAGGTACCGATCAAAGGTTAACTCAGAAAGGGGTACTTTCTATTGTGTATTCACAAAAGAAAGATGAATTGGAATATTTAAGATACATTAAGTTCCTAAAATCTAAAGGTTGTTTTACCAATAAGATAGAAATTGTTGAGTTAGAAGGTCTGCAAGGTGTATCTGGGTTAAAGGCAATACGTGCAGAGATTCTTTACAAAAGAGAGCAAGAACCTGAAAAGACATATACTTATGAAGATCTTATGGATGCTTTAAAAGAATAGTACCTGGCTCAATAACTCTATTTTACGATCCGGACCAAAGAATTTAAAGGAAACAGCAAATGCTATTACCGAAAGAATCATACCGATCATGAAAATGGTATAGGTCCAACGTAGAAGAGAATACTTTCTGTTCAGCACAATTCCAAGAAAATATAGGTCTTTGGTTAGAGAGTTGTAGATGTAATCTTTATCCTTTAGCATCTCTTGAATAGCCCATTCATACTCACTTAATGCCATTTTGTGAAAATTTCCAAAAAACAAAAGGTTAACATTTTTATTGGCTACATCTTCTTTGGTGAATTCACCGCTAGTAACATTTGGTCTGGTCGCCAATACAGCTAAAACCATAGAAACTACACTAAAGAATACAAATATTACGGTTGGGTAAATAAGGTAATCATTAGATGGATTATCTAGTTTTGGTATAAGGTTAGATAGCGCTAAAGATATGATAATGGCATTTACAGAAAGCAAAATGTTGGCTTTTGTATCTGCAATATCACTAAGGGTAATATGATTTTTTAAGGTAACACGATATAGGGTCTGTATACCACGATCCGGACTTTCGCTTTTAAATTGAGCTTTAAGTTTTTCTTTTTTGGCAAGTTTCTTTTCAGACTTTTTGTCTTTGACCAGTTTTCTTAAATTTTTGTCCTTTTTTTCAAGCCAGTTCTCTTTGGCGTAATCGGTATAATATTGGTGATCCGTTCTAAAAACTTGAATATTAGTTTCTAACCACTCTTTTTGTGTGTAATTTTTTAACCCTAGTAATTTTAGTTCTTCGCGCAATAGATCAGAGGTTTCTAAATAACTACTCTGGGCAAAATGGGAAGAATCTGCATCGCGAATAATTTCATCCATCAAACTTGCAGGTTTTGCATTCCATTTGGTGGCTCTAATACAAGTTTTTACTTTGTCAATTTTTTCTTGACTATATCCTTCTTTTTCAAGAAATTCTTGGGCAATTTTACAACCATTTTCTTCGTGATCTTTTGTGCCCTTGGTATAACCGGTATCATGTAACCAAGCAACCAGAACCATTATCTCTTTATCTTCATCAGGTAGGGAACATGAATCCAATATTTGTTTAGTACTTTTGACAACACGTTGAGTATGTCTTAGATTGTGGTATAGGAACTTCTTATCCAATTGATTGGTAAGTAATTCTACTGCAAAATGTTGTGTCTTTTCTAAGATGTTGGACATGAAGGATATTTATTAGAATTTCCCAAATTACGAAAATTTAAAGAGGGTTTTGGTACTATGAAAAAATATTACGCTTATCTATTGGTTTTTCTGTTCATAACAGGGTGTGCTACGTTTAAAACCAAATATGTAAATGAAAATTTTGCTGTTGATGTCAATGATAATAAAGTATTGTCACATACCTTTTATTTAATAGGTGATGCAGGCTTGTCTCCAATGGGAGGTATGAACCCTGCTTTAAAGATTTTTAAGGACAGGTTGGATAATGCAGATAAGAACAGTACCGCTATTTTCTTGGGAGATAATATATATCCTGCAGGTTTGCCAGATCCTAAAGATTCTACGGTGGCTTACAGAACCGCTAAAAACCATTTGGACGCGCAGATAAAAACATTAGATGATTTTAAGGGAAGACCGTTGTTTATACCCGGTAATCATGATTGGTATACAGAGGGATTGATCGGGCTTGAGAGAGAAGAAGATTATATTAAACAAGCATTAAAGAAAAAGGAGAAAGATCCCTTTTTACCGGAAAACGGATGCCCTATAGATGTTATAGAAATTGGTGATGATGTGGCAATAATTACTATAGATACAGAATGGTATTTGACCAATTGGGACAAGCGCCCAGATATTAATGATAAGTGTGATATTAAGAGTAGGGCAAAGTTTTTTTTAGAATTGGAAGATGCCATTAAGGACTATCGTGATAGAACTACCTTAATTGCCATGCACCACCCATCAAACAGTTATGGTGAGCATGGTGGGCAATATTCTTTAAGAAAGCAATTTTATCCTAAAAAAATGGCAGTTCCGGTTCCCGTTTTAGGAACTTTTATTAATGTTTTAAGAACTACTTCAGGTGCTTCTATTGAAGATGTAAACAACAAGCGTTATAGGGAGTTGATGAATAGGGTAACGACCTTGGCACAGTATTCTGATCGCGTAATTTTTGCATCTGGTCATGAGCATACCTTACAATATATTGTTGAAAATAATACCCCGCAGATTGTAAGTGGTTCTGGTGCAAAAGAAGGTTTTACAAAGTTGTTGAACGGTTCTCAATTTAATACGGGTAAAATGGGGTATGCCACTTTAGAAGTCTATAAGGATGGTTCTTCTAGAGTTCGGTTTTATGGTGTGGACGATAATGATAACGAAGAGTTTTTGTTTACCAATGAAGTTTTACCACCAACACAGAAAGAATATGTTGGGGAATTTACCGGTCAATTTCCAGATAGTGTAAAAGCATCCGTATATACAGAAGACGAAATCGATAAAAGCGGATTCTATAAAGGGATTTGGGGCGAACGTTACCGTAAATATTATGGTACAGAGGTAAAGGTGCCGACTGTAAATTTAGATTCACTAATGGGTGGTCTTGAGCCTGTTAAAAAAGGTGGCGGTCACCAATCTAAATCTCTTCGTTTACGTGCCAAAGATGGTAGAGAATATGTAATGCGAGCCTTAAGAAAAAGTGCGGAATTGTATTTGCAATCCATGGCTTTTCAAGATCAATACGTGCTAGATGATTTAAAGGAAACGTATACTCAAGAAATATTACAGGATTTTTATACGGGATCTCACCCTTATGGGCCCTTTACTACGGCTAAATTATCTGATGCCGTAGGTGTTTATCATACTAATCCCGTTTTATACTATGTACCTAAACAGCCTGCCTTAAAAGAGTATAATGATACCTTTGGTGATGAACTATATATGATTGAAGAACATACCGGGGATGGTCATGGAGATTTGGCAAGCTTTGGTTACTCGAATAACTTAACTAGTACTGATGGTATGCTAGAAGATCTTCGAGATGATGAGAAATATGAAGTAGATAAAGACCTTTATTTGAGAGCACGACTTTTTGATATGGTTTTAGGTGACTGGGATCGTCATGTGGATCAGTGGCGTTGGGCAGAGTTTAAAGACGAGGAGAAAGGTAAGATCATATATAGACCAATACCTAGGGATCGTGATCAGGTATTCTCAAAAATGGGAGATGGGGCGTTAATGAAAATAGCTACCCGTATTATACCAGGTTTAAGGCTTATGGAAGGTTTTAATGAAGATATTAGAAGTGTAAAGGGCTTTAATTCATCGCCAATGACCTATGTTTTGGACTTGACATTATTGGGTGAAACAGAGAAAAGTCAATGGTTGGCACAAGCTAAATATTTACAGGAAAACTTAAAGGAAAGGGATATCGATGAAGCGTTCAAATCTTTTCCAGAAGAAGTAAGGGACGAAACGGTAGAAGAAATTAAGAGAATACTTTTGGCGCGCCTAAAAAATATAGATGAAACTGCCAACGAGTACTACAAAGTTTTAAATAAGTATGCCGTGGTTGCGGGCACCGATAAAGATGATTGGTTTGAGATCCATAGGCTCAACGATAAAGAAACAGAGGTAAAGGTTTTTAGAAATATAAAAGACGAGAAGAAAAGACTGTTTTACTACAAGATCTTTACCAAAGAAGATACCAAAGAACTATGGGTTTTTGGTTTAGATGACGATGATATTTTTGAGGTTAAAAATCCGTCTAATTATTCTGGTGTGAAGGTTCGTATTATTGGTGGTCATAATAATGATATTTACAGGGTTGAAGATGGAAGAAATGTTGCATTATATGACTTTAAGAGCAAGAAGAACACCTTTGAAGAAACAGGAGGGGCAAAGGTTAAATTGTCAGATGCGTATAATTTGAATACCTACCAACCACTAAAGCTAAGAAATAGCTTCAATCAGATTATACCGACTATTGGTTTCAATCCAGATGATGGTGTTAAAATAGGATTTGTAAATACCTATACCTATAACGGTTTTAGACAAAATCCATTTACGCAACAACACACCTTTGCGGCATCTTATTATTTTGCTACAAGCGGATTTGATTTTAAGTATCAAGGTGAATTTGCACATGTATTCGAAAATTGGAATGCAGAGTTGAAAGCACGATTTACGAGTCCGAATTTTGCTATCAATTTCTTTGGATTTGGAAATAATACTGAAAATTTAGACGATGATTTAAGTTTGGATTATAACAGGGTAAAACTAAGGCAAATAGATTTTTCGCCATCATTGGTGTGGAGAGGGCAATTGGGAGCAAAAGTAAAATTAGGTCTATCATATGAGAACATTAGCGTTGAGGAAACCAACGACAGATTTATAAATACCTTTTACCAGCAAAATGGTGAGGAGACCAATAGTGACTTTGTGGGGGCACATGCTACCTATTCTTATGAAAATAAAGATAATGAAGCATTCCCGACCTTGGGAATGTCATCATCATTAGAGGCAGGTTTCAAAGATAACCTTTCAAAAGAAGGTGGTAGTTTTGGGTATATAATACCTAGCCTAGGTTTTGATTATAAATTAATACCCAATGGTAGATTGGTGTTGGCTACCAAATGGAAGGCGCATTTTAATATTGGTAATGAATTCGAATTTTACCAAGCAGCAAGTATTGGTGGTCTAGACGGCTTGCGCGGATTTAGAAATCAACGTTTTACGGGTAAAACATCTTACTATCAAAATACCGATATAAGATTTAGTTTAAAAAAGAAACGCACCAGATTATTGCCAACGGCAATGGGTCTTTTTGGAGGATTTGATTATGGTAGAGTTTGGATACCAGAAATGAGTTCTGGTCGCTGGCACACTTCGTATGGCGGAGGGTTCTTTTTAAATGCCTCTGATATCATTTCTATAAATACTGCCATCTTCGCTAGTGAAGACGGACCAAGATTTACTTTTGGTTTAGGTTTTGGATTTTAGAAAATTAGATTATTTCAAAGAATAAGTATATAGATTTCCACCTTCTCCGTGTGCTTTTTCATCAGAGATAAGTAAGGTGTCGTCATTAAGGAAACAAACCGATTCTAATTGGGAACGTGCTCCTAAATCAATTTCTTGCATGTTGCCCTTGGTAAAATCATCCCAAGTAAAATCTGTAAATACAAAAAGTTTCCCATAACTGAGCGCTATGATTTTATCTCCTTTTGGAGAGATGTCAATTGAGGTTATTCGGCATGTATTCCAACTCGTGCAAGGTATAAAAGTACCTACAAGTGAAGCTTCATAAGAACCTTTGGTATCTGGTACGGAGTAGATACGGGCTTCGCCAGTAAAGGAATGAGACCTGTTTTTGGTTACGATGTAGATTTTATCTCCATGGTGAAAAATAGCTTCAGAGTCATAAAAAAGAGCGTCTTTTTTTGGAGGAAAATCCTTTTGGTCAGGGTAGTATAGTTCAATTTTTTCTGCGTCTATTTTATCTCCGGGTTCAATAGTTGGATTTGGAAGTTTTAGGATTTCTAGATTCTTGCGTTCATTGGCATTGTTGCCAATATCAGCTATGTAAAGATTGCCAGCGGTATCTATTGTAAGATCTTCCCAATCATGGTTTTTGCCATTTTTAACCTCTAAGCTCTTAAGGATTTTACCTTTAAAATTTACCTGGTAGATTTCATCCTTATTGCCTGAATCTTCAATAGCCCATATTGTAGAGTCATTATAAGTTGCCAATCCAGAATTTTCAGATAAACTACTTGGCAAATCTGTGATTACTTTTAGTTGACCGTAGTTTGAACATGAAGTAAGTATAGAAATTAATAGGAATGTGGTTAATATAATTTTACTCATCTTGTTCTGTTAATGGCATGAAAACTTCGGTCTTCCAATATAGTGCGTCTCCACCCATATTCGGATTATTATAAAAGAATTCAATAGGTTTCTTGTTTACTGCAATATTATTTTTCTCAGCGTAATCAAGAAGCGCATACCAAGCTCTGTCTGACGTGATATAATTGCCGTTATAGATAGCTTTAAGTGACTTTAAACCATTAAATTCTTTATACGTTATATCCTTAATAACGGGAAGAGAATCGACTTTTAAGATTGGATAGCAGAAATCAAATGCCAAACTGTCGTTGGCAATATTCCAATCAGTAGTTTCAATGAATGGAACACCATTTAATTTCAGACCATTACCTACAAGTACGGAGTTTAAAAAAGGATAACTATCTTTCATGGCAATCGCTTTTTTTGATTGAATTGTTTTATGTTTTACGCAAGCACAGTAGATATTTGGTAATTTTTCTTCATTTAATATGGTCACTTTAAACTCTTTCCTATGTTTATTTAAATAAGATATAAAATCAGTTACTAATTTTCTTGAGCCTTTTTCAAAATCAGTATCGGTGAAAGGGATTAATAATTTGTTATTAAAACTATTGTCTAGGTCGGTAACATCTACTTTGATTTTTGATGTAGAATCGTTTAAAGAAAAAATATTCCATATATATGTATGTGTAGAATCTCCAGATTTTATAGTTTGTTTTAGATGCTTTAAATCTTCTAGCTGAACAATTGAAGCGTTGTCGATTGAGTTATTCCATGATTTTAAAGATTGATTTATTGTACCTGGAAATGATTTGGCAACTACTCTTATTTGGTAGTCTTGTGGCTTCAACAAAAAATACCAAAGTAAGCCGATGCAAATAATGAAAATTGTAACTGTAATCGCTTTTCTCATATTTACTAATTATACATTAAAGCTAATCGTTCTTCATTTTAATTTTTGAATTCAATAGCGCACCAATTTTTCTACCTTGGCCAACACCTACTTCAACTGCAGCTCGGTAGTGAATTCCGCCATACATTCTACTGATAGCGGCTTCATCGGCAGCTTCGTTAAAAGAGTTGAATTTTCTAATAGGTAGGCCATATGGTGTTTCTGTATCGTCTTCAAAACTAAAATCTTCACCAAAAATACTGGTTAAGGCAGTTGCTGCAGCACCTGATACTACACTATGCCCGCTTGTATATTCTGGGAAAGGTGGTGTTTGTAGAATAGGCTTCCAGTTCTCGTCAATATGTTGATTGATCAAAGTTTCTGGTCTAATTAAATTGCTACGATATTTTTCATCCCAACAGCTTATAAATCCATCGGCTATTGCCATTGAGGTTTTGGTGTATGCAAACACTGTGTCGTCAAAATTACTATTAGTTTTTTTGCTTGCAATTTTTGTGATTCCTATCCAATGTGCACCAGGTGTAATCTTTTTGGTAGCGAACATGAGGTGACCTCTTGTTACGGAAACATAAGGGTTGCAATCCCAAAACTTGGCAATAGCAACTTCATCAGACTCATCTCCGTTCTCGGTAATTTCGTTACTGATGTTATATACCTCAATAAGTTCTTTATAGAAGTCAGAATCTTTTTCAAGGGAGAATGCTGGTGGTGGAATGGGTTTAAATTGAGAAGCCGAATCTATGATGAACGGGCGTATTTTGTTCCAATGAGGTTCAATACCGTCCATGTAAGCCGGTGGTGTAGGTTGCCATCTTGCTTGGTCGTCGGTATCTACGGTAAACTTGGGCATCGTACGAGTTTGACTGTAATTGTCCTTGCTCATCCATTCTTTTATGTGATCTGCAACTTTTAATCCGTAAATTTTAGACGCTTCAAATTCAGGTTCGTTCATTGTTTTCCACTGCGTGAAAAGGCTATCTTGTAATACATCGAATTTATCTTCTGAGAAAATAAGTTGTCTGCTAATATTCATGTGTGCAATTAAAGCAGATAATTGAGGGTTAATACCAGATACCGTATCAATTACAGGTATGGGTGTTAGACCTTTTAGCTGACCTGACAGGGTGTTGTATTTTGGATTTACCTGTGCAACAATCTCATATGCGGCAATATTTGGGTAGGCAAATATTCTACTTGCCACCGGTGGCGAGAAAATATCATGGATCATAATATCAATTACATGGTCAATTGAGCTATGTAATTGATCGGGAGATACTATTATAGGTTCTTTTTTCTTTTCGGTGCAATTCGCAAGTATGACACCTGTCATTATGATTAAAAAATACTTCTTCATTGTACTATGGTTTGAGTATGCTATAAACTTCTGCAGCCTTATTGTTAAAGGTGAGCAAAATGTATTTGTTGTTGTTTGCGTTTAAAATATTCATGCTTCGAATCGATTTACCTGTCAAATCGAGTCCTATTTCATTGGCTAAGGTAACATTGTTGGTATTACTAATCAATGCTCCGGGGAAAGAATCAAAACGGCCATGATACGGTTTAACACCAAAATAATTTCCCGCTGCCAAAACTTCGGTTTTATTATCGCCGTTAAAGTCAAATTCCAAGAACGACATAATCGGTGCCAATTGTAGTTTGTAGGAAAAAGGTTTAAAAGAAAACTTACCTCCGTTGTTTTGCAGGTAACCAGAGCTTAAAGTATGCACCTCAAGCACTTCTGCGTTTGGTAGCATATTTTCACCTAATATTTCTTCCATGGATTTTCCTGCAAAAGAGCTGTAGGTATTAAATTTTTTACGAAGTGATACCAACTGACTCGATAATTCTTTCAAGCCATCTACTGGGTAATCTTTGCCATCTTTAAAAGTGCTGACAATAGTTTCTGTAGCACCGTTTTTATCAAGGTCGCCATAAAACATTTTCATAGGATGCTCTTCTGATGTGGAGAATTTGGTATTTAAACCCCAATTGCCTAAAAGATAATCTTGATCACCATCATTGTCTATATCAAAATTGATTATGGATTGCCATAAGCCATTTATTTTTTTATTTTCTAACGGATGAATTTCTTCAAATTTCCCTTCATTGTTTTGAAAGAATCTTGGTGACATCCATTCGCCAATAAATAGAATATCTTCCCATCCATCTTCATTGAAATCTGTAACTATAGCATCGGTAACCATACCTAACTTTTCAAATGGATTATTGGCTACTTTAAAATTGCCATTTTCATTATTTAAAAGATAGTTGTTAGGTTTGTTTCCATAATCTGCACTTATAGATTGATTGCAAACAATGATATCTAAATCATCATCATGGTCATAATCTAATTTTAAAAGAACGGATGCATTCTCGAATAACTCAGGAAATTCTTTTTTTGTAAAAATGGAATCATTTGAAACGTAATAAGAATCTGTTAGCGGCTTCATTTCATTAAAAAAATCTGCACCACCAGTACCCACTATCAGGTCATTTTTGCCATCGGAATTAAAATCACCGATTATAGAAGTAATATCTTCCTTGATACTATCATTTTTAATTTCCGGATAATTTTTTAAGTAAAAAGTAGAATCGCCTTGAATGTAGATTTGCGACGGAATATATTTTGACCCACCAAAGAATATATCTTCTTTTCCATCACCGTCTAAATCGCCAATACTAACAGCGGGACCTCTATCTGACATTTGATAGGGAATTAGTTTTTGACGTAAATAGTCACTGTAAGTATCTTCAATATGAACATAGTCGATTCCTAGATTGTCTGAAGTTTTTTGGAACAGTAAATTCTCTTTATTTTTTAGTGAACTATAATTAAAAGGTTGAGTGTTTTCAGGATTAATATATAGTGTTTGATTAACGGCGATATTTTTAACCAGTTGAGAGCTTCTGTCTGGCCAAACAATTTTTAAAGAGTCTATGTTTTCAAGGTCTCCATAACCAAAATGAATTAAGGGTTCAGAAGAAGCTTGAAATCCGCGAACGGTGTACATTTCTTTAAACTGTTTAATTCCGTTGGCGTGCGAGAATACTTTGGTGCCAATTCCGAATTTATTTTTTTCGGTGTAGTTCAGTTTAATTTTTAGCCAATTGCGCTTACTGTTGGTAGTATTTTCTTGAATTTCTGCTTTGCTATATAGATTATTGGTTATTAAATCTAAATCGCCATCATTATCTAAATCGCTATAAGCTGTTGCTCCAGAAATAATGGTGTCTTGCGCAATCCACGATTTAGATTCATCTATAAATTTAAGGTCTTTAGCTCCTTTAAAAATCATGTTTCCAATAAAACCTGAAGGCATCATTTTCAGTGCTTTTTGATCTACAAGGTTGGTGTTATTGATTTTTGACCGAATATTTTCGTTAGAAATATAGTTAATGTAATCAAGGTCGTTAGGACGTTTAGGAATTCCGTTGCTTATATATAGATCCTGTTCTCCATCTTGGTTGAAATCCCCAAATAAAGCGCTCCAGCTCCAATCTGTAGCGGCTACACCACTCTGTAAAGCTGTTTCTAGAAACTTGCCATTTGGTTGGTTTATAGAAAGCATGTTTCTAGTATACTGATTGTGATAACCAAAAGTCTCGGTTTTTAATTTTTGAATTTGGACATCATCATCACCTTCAGAAGACTTTAAAACGGTTTCATCTTTAGCTAACATATCTAAAGAAATTAGGTCTGGTAAACCATCGTGGTTAATGTCTGCTACATCACTACCCATGGAAAAACGGGTAGTGTGTCCAAATGCGTCTTTGAGACTTTCCGTAAAAGTACCGTCACCATTATTTAGGTAATAGTAATCATCTTCATGAAAGTCATTGCCAATATAAAGATCAGGATATCCATCTTGATTAAAATCAGATACAGCAATGCCTAGACCGTAACCATTGACGCCACCGTAAATACCTGCTTCTTCACTAACGTCGGTGAATGTGCCATTATCGTTTCGTAGAAGTTTATCGCCGGTTTCATAAATACGTTTGTGTCTAATTTGGGAGTTGCCATAAGAGTCTTGGGTGTGTATGGCATGATTGAGAAGGTACATATCTAAATCTCCGTCTAGGTCATAATCTAAAAAAGCGGCAGAAGAACTATATGACTCAAAATCCAACCCATATTCCGCAGCACTTTCTTTGAAAGTAGCATTTCCTTGGTTTATAAAAAGCTCATTGTATCCATTAAATCCGTTTAACCCAACAACAGCACAAACGTAAATATCTAGAAGTCCGTCACCATTTACATCACCCATGATTGTACCTGTATTCCAAGAGCTACTACCAGCGACACCTGCTGTTTCGGTAATGTCTTCAAACTGTAAGTTCCCCTTGTTCAAGTACAACTTGTTTTTCACTTGATTACCTGAAAAATAGATATCTGGCAGGCTATCATTATTGATATCGCCAATGGCAACACCTCCACCATTATAAAAGTAGAGATAGTCTAAAATACTCAGGTCTTTTGTTTCGGTTAGCGTATTTTCAAAAGTTATACCCGTATCCTCAGCAGAATGTTTTACAAATAACTCTCCTGAATTTTGTTTACAACCAATGGCAAATACCAATACACATATGTATAGTATACTATTCTTCATTTAATCGATACAATTTTGGTGTGTCATTGTTGATGGCTGCGATGATAAATTCGTTTCCTTTTTTATCCTTTACAATCTGCAGTTGTTTTACTTCATTCCGTATAAAGAAACCACTGTCACCATAGTTTTGCCATTCAAAATTCAATTTTCCGTCACCTAGGAGAACATTACCATAGTTAGCATCTAGTCTAGAATATTGGGGTTTGAACTCAAAATTATTGCCCGCCATTACAAGATCAAGATTCCCGTCCTTGTTTACATCTAAACATTGAATGTCACATATGCATGAGAATTGAACTTGAGGGGGTAGAATTTTGATAGTGAAATTACCATTACCGTCATTAATTGCAATTACGGTTTCAGCAATACTTGCTTCTTTTAATATGGTATTGTCGATAACGTCTTTTGTGAATAGCTCTTGAATAGTTTTTGAAGCATACTCTGAAGCTTTGATGTTCTTTTTCTTGAGGGCCAATATTTGTGTGGTCAATTCCTTTTTTTGATGAAGAGGATAATCACCGCCATCATAATTTTGCGTGGTAATTTGTTCAATAGTACCATCATTATCAAAATCGTTTACCCACATTTTCATAGGTTGTCCAGGTGAAGGTTTGTAATGAATATTACTGCCTGTATTACCTAAAATTAAATCTTGATCTCCGTCGTTATCTAAATCATAACCTTCTACAGCACCCCACCATCCATTAAGGCTGTCAAGAGAACTTTTGGTATCGCTAAGCCTTCTACCAGAGTTTTTATAAATTTTTGGACTGCCCCAATCAGAAACGGTTACTAGGTCATCCTTGCCGTCACCATTCATGTCTAACCATTTGGCATCGGTAATCATACCGGCATCTTTTAGGTCGTATGCAGAACGTTCTGTAGCATCTGTAAAAGTGCCATCGCCATTATTTAAGAGGAATAGGTGATCAGGGTTTACGCCGTAGGTGCCTACAACACTTCTTGAGCCTATGAAAATATCCATATCACCATCATTATCAAAATCTGACGGAGCGACAACCGCTACATTTTTATTGATATTCGGTAGTTTGTCTGTGCTTAAAGAAAAATTGCCTTTGCCGTCATTTAGATAAAGTCGGATGCCATATGTACCTTGCATGCCTAATTCGTTTCCTCCAGTACCGACCATAAGATCTAAATCACCATCATTGTCCGAATCAAAAAAGGAAGCAGTGGTATCCTCTAGTAGTGCTTCGGTTTCAAAATATTTTACAATAGGTTTAGACAGTGAGCCATTGCCATTGTGAAGATATAATGCACCGGTTTGATTTTTTGCGCCACCTATGAAAATATCATCATTACCGTCACCATTTACATCTCCTACCGCTAAACCAGGACCTTCTTCTGCCAATGATTTAGAAATCAACCCTTCGTTGTCAAAATCCATATAGTTATTTTCTTTATGGGTCAGGAATGTATTATTATCGATCGATTTTAAAAGGGTTGGAGTTTCAGTTTCTTTACTTTTAAATATTTCGGTAGCTTCTTCTTGATTAAATGTAATGGTCTGGTTGGCTTTTACATTAATTAACTTAGAAGTAGTATCGTCAGGCCATATAATACGAATAGAGTCTAAAGTTTCAGTAGTTCCAAGACCTATAGTCATCGGGTATTCTACTGATGACTGAAAACCTCTAGACGGCATTAAGGTCTGGTCGATAATGTTATCTGGGTAATATAAACGGGCAACTGTTCCTATTCCAAATTTATTACCATCGCTTCCCTTGAATTTTAATTTTATATAATTGTTTTCTAATTGAGATTCAGAGTTATTTCGATATACGAATGTCTCCATATTTACATTGTTGACGATCAAATCTAAATCGCCATCATTATCTAAATCTCCATAAGCAGAACCGTTAGAGCGACTGGGTAATTCAAAACCCCATTGTTTATTGTAGTTGCTGAAGGTAATGTCGCCATTGTTGCGGTATGCGTAGTTTGGTAACGGCGTAACAGGCATTTTGTTAATGATAGAATCAATAGACTCTTTTCTGCCCGTCAATGCCATTTTTTGAATAATGTCATTAGCAAAGAAATCTATAAAATCTAAATCTGTAAGATCGTGGTTAATACCATTGGTGATATAAATATCTTTTAGTCCGTCGTTATCCATGTCGAATAAAAGTCCAGACCAGCTCCAGTCAGTTGCTTCAACACCACTGTAATACGCAATCTCAGAAAAAGAGCCATTTCCATTGTTCAGCTGTAATGTATTTTGAATGTATTGCTGGTGGAAATCTTTACTCTGTTTTAGTTTAAAGATATTATACCCTTCAAATTCCATAACAGATTTTACACGTTGATCCGGTTCGGGCAACATGTCTGTTATGAAGATATCTGTTAGTCCGTCGTTATTAATGTCCGCCATATCAACTCCCATTGCAGATAAGCTCAAATGGTTTGTCCACTTTTGTACCTCTTCTCTAAAAGTACCGTCTTGGTTGTTAATGTATAAATAATCTCTTTCGTAAAAATCGTTAGAAACATAGATGTCTGGGTATAGGTCATTATTGATGTCTACGACCATAACGCCAAGACCAAAGCCAATAAGACTACCATAAATACCAGCATCTTCACTAACATCAACAAATTTGCCGTTATCATTTCTTAGCAGCATATCACCAACACCTCTAAAAATTTTTGGTACGCCTTCCCAATCTTGTGCTCTTACTTCTCGTTGTTCTGCATATCCAAGGCTACTTACAGGGATATTACTATTGTTTAGAATGTAGGCATCTAAATCGCCATCCTTGTCATAATCAAAGAAAGAGGCATGAGTAGAAAAACCTGTTTCCGCTAGATTATACTCATGGGCTTTTTCGGTAAAAGTGCCGTCTCCGTTATTAATATAAAGGTCGTTATCATGGTTGTTGCCTTCCATGTTGCCGGCATTACTTACGTAAATATCTAGTAAACCGTCATTATCAATATCTGCCATCACTACACCTGTAGACCATGGTTTGTTACCTTTTATTCCGGCTGTTTCTGAAATATCTTCAAATTTCATGTCGCCTTTATTAAGAAATAGTTTGTTGGGTTCCATGTTACCGGTCAAGAAAACATCTGCTAAACCGTCATTATTAATATCACCAATAGCAACACCGCCACCATTGTAGAAATTACGGTATTTAAAAATGTTAAATTCTTTAGAGTTATTAACCTTGTTTATAAAAGATAGACCAGTTTCTTCTGGCTGTAATAGTGTGAATAGAGTGGGCTCTTTATTTTCTTCTAACGTATTTTTATTTTCATTAGAGTTGCAGGAATATAAAAGGCAAATAAATAAGCCAACGCAAAATAGCTTAAGAAGATTGGAGTTCATTCTTTTTGAGTTTGAAATAGGATTTTGAGTTAAAATGTAAGCTGTAAAAATTGAGTTAGAAACCTGTGTAATAGGCAGTTTAAAATTAATTTGCAATATAACCAAATACCTACTATTTGTTAGGCATATTTGACAAAAGTCAACGTTAAAATTTAAAGAAATCGTTATCGTAACTGCTGAATTATATGAATAATAAGATTTAATTGCTACTTTTTAGAAGTAATGGAAATAATCCAATATATTTAACCTTGACTTAACAACAAACAACTCAACAAATGATAGGGATTTTATCTTTTTTAGGCTTTACTATTTTAGTAGCCGTAATTGCATATTTTGCAACAAGATCAACTAATGAACAAACTTCTGACGGTTACTTTCTAGGAGGGCGTAGTTTAACAGCAGGAGTAATAGCGGGATCTTTATTGTTAACCAACCTATCTACCGAACAAATTGTTGGTCTTAACGGTAATGCCTACAGTGATGGAATATTAGTGATGGCTTGGGAGACTTTGGCGGCTATTGCAATGGTAATATGTGCCATATATCTATTACCGAGATATTTGAAAGGAGGTATTAGTACAATACCAACATATTTAGAAAGAAGATTCGATACCACTACCAAGGCAATGACATCGGGTTTGTTTTTAAGTGGTTATGCAATTGTTCTTTTGCCAATTGTTTTATATTCTGGGTCTTTAGCAATAAGCGGAATGTTTGATTTACCTGCAAAATTGGGTATTTCTGAATGGGCATCAATATGGGTTTGCGTATGGAGTATAGGAATAATTGGTAGTATTTATGCCATATTTGGAGGGTTGAAAGCTGTTGCTGTTTCTGATACTATCAATGCTATTGGGTTATTGATAGGAGGTTTGTTGATACCTATATTCGGACTTTATGCAATAAGCGATGACAATAGTATTTTAGGAGGTTTTTCAAAACTTACGGCTGAACATCCAGAAAAATTTAATGCCATAGGATCCGAATCTTCTAGTATACCATTTGCTACCATATTTACGGGTATGGTTTTGGTACAATTATTTTACTGGGGAACCAACCAACAAATTATTCAGAGAGCTTTAGGGGCAAAAAACTTGAAAGAAGGTCAGAAAGGAGTAATGCTTGCAGCGTGCTTTAAAATATTGGGTCCGTTAATCGTTGTTTTGCCCGGTATTATAGCTTTTCATATGTTTGACGGTCAGTTGGGTAGAGCGGATCAGGCTTATCCTAAATTAGTAGCAGCAGTTTTACCGGTAACGTTGGTTGGTTTTTTTGCCGCGGTGCTTTTCGGTGCCATTTTAAGTTCTTTTAACAGTGCGTTGAATAGTTGTGTTACCTTGTTTGGTTTGGATATTTATAAAGAGTACATAAATAAAGAAGCATCGGAAACCAAAGTTGTTGCAGTAGGTAAGCGTTTTGGTGTTATGCTTGCGTTGTTTTCAATGATATTAGCTCCTTTTTTATATTATGCGTCAGATGGTCTTTTTGGTTACTTGCAGCAGGTAAATGGGGCTTACAGTATTCCTATTCTATCAGCAATCGTCATTGGGTTTTTAACAAAAAGAGTTCCAGCTATTGCTGCCAAAGCAGGGATAATATTTGCTGTTGTGGTTTATGTAATTTATATATTTATGCAAAGAGGACTTGGAGTAGAATGGTTGCCGCATATGTTGCATGTACAGGCTATTACTTTTGTCTTGACCATAACTTTAATGTTGGTAATTGGTAGATTGAAGCCTAGAGAAACAGATTATGAGCAGGAATATACAAATGAGGTAGACATTACGGGTTGGAAATATGTAAAACCTGTTGGCTTGATAATTACCTTAATAGTTGTTAGTACCTATATTATATTTAGATAAGATATTATAAAGAAGTTACGACCTTTTGCATCTTAAAATAGAGGGCTCTAGTTTCTAAAATTATTGATAGCGTAACATTTTTTATACACTTTTGTGTACATAAATGTTGCGCTATTTGTATTGAAATAATAGTTTAATGTGATTTAAAACATTAGAGAAGTTTAGATAGATAAAATAAGGAAGTTTTAAAAGCTTAGTTTCTAAAATTTATAGAAGCTTTTTGTCATTAATTAGTATTAGGTAAAAGAAATACAAGGTAATATTACAGAAGCTGGGTATATTCTTTTAAGCAAATGAAGAAAGCAATTTAATGGATAATTCTTTGTCCTTCTGAATTCCAATATATAGCTTGTCTAGTTTTGGCTACAGTTGCAAGAGAAAGTACTTTGAGTAGTTGATCTGAGAGCATCATCTTAAAATGATATTGTATTTTTAGTATTTCTACAAAGTGTAAAACGTAAAAAAGCCTCCAAAATTAACTGGAGGCTTTTCAACTTAAACTTAAAATTATATATACTTAGTATCCTGGGTTTTGAACCAAGTTAGGATTAGCTAAGATATCTGCAAATGGAATTGGAAAAATAATAGATCTAGCATCTGTAGCGTCTTTAAGATTCCATGCTCTCAAATACTCGTCAAATCTTATTAAATCTTGTCTTCTGGTTAATTCGGCATACATTTCTCTACCACGTTCTGCTAGAAGGTCAGATTCACTTACTGAGCCTAGTGCTGTTGCACCTCTTATAACTCTTAATGTATTGATAGCACCAGTTACATCTTGACCCATTCTAAACATAGCTTCGGCTCTCATTAAGTAATCATCAGCAAATCTGTAACGTACAGTATGTGCTCTTTGATCTCCACCTTCTTCATTAGGATGGTATTTAAGCATTCTTGTTCCGTCCGTTTCTAATACTGCATTATCTGCAGGGGCAGTGTATTCAGCTTTGGTTACTTCTTTAGTGAAAACTAAAGGAACACTACCTACATTGTCTCTTGCGGTTAAAGGGGTTCCATCTTGTTCGTATTGTTGACCAATTAGAAAACCATATCCTATACCAAGGTTGTCAGCATTAGCAGTTTCTGCATCTGGAACCCATCCTCTTCTTTCTTCTTGCCCGTCTCCAACATAGTTGGTATCTGGATCACCTTCAAATAATTGATAAAATTCAGATAACGTAGCAAATCCATTCCATCCTCCACCATCATTGGAACCAGGAAAGTTTAGGTTATAATGTAATGTATTCCAAATTCTAGGGCCTGTAGCTGCAGGTGACCACCAAATTGTTTCTACATCATTACTAGGTCTAAATATATCAAAGAAATCTCCGGCAGCTGCTAAAGTATATCCATCTGCTTCTATTGCATCAACAGCATCAATTACAACTTGCATGTCTGCATTATCAGGAGTTGTTTCAAGATAAACATGTTTGTTCAAATGTAACTTAGCCATTAAATGATTGGCTGCTGCTTTTGTTGGCGTTTGTTTTAATTCAATACCATCACCTGCCGTAACTTGTGGTAAATCCCTAATTGCAATATTAAGGTCTGCAACTATACTGTCAATAGCAACTTGCCCTGTAAGAACTGTAGGTATTTCACTATTGGGTGCATTAACATCTCTATAAGGTACCTGTCTCCACATGTCTAAAATCCAGCTCATTGCCCAAGCTCTGTAGAATCTTGCTTCCGCCTTCAGCTCAGTGACATCTCCTCCCGCTGTAGTAACACTGCCTGGGTCGATTACACGAGTTGCATTAATTGTAATGCTGTTTAAAGCCTGCCAAGATAAACGTATATCCTGTAAATCTGCGTTCCATGAATGTTTATGCATGGCTAACCATCTACCGTTATCTCCCCAGTCTGTACCTCTAGTGGCAACAACATATTCATCGGTTGTTACTTCATTTAAAGCGTATAGACCATCTTGGTTACCTAAATTACCTCCTGTTATGATGTTGGAGATATTAGCAACTTCACCTTGTACGTTTGCCACTCCTGCAAAACCTTCAGATATCAATGAATCCGTAGGTTCGATCTCTAAGTCTGTGCAAGAAAATACCAGTGCTATTGGGAGTGCGAAACATAAATAATTAACTATTTTTTTCATAATCCTATTTTTTTATTTTTAAAATGTAACGTTAAATCCAACACTAAAAGTAACTGGTCTTGGATATGACAAGTAGTCTATTGAAGCAGAAGGGAACCCATTAGATGGAATATCAGAAGTACTAACTTCAGGGTCTAATCCACTATATCCTGTCAATAAAAATAGATTTTGACCAACAGCACTTAAGCGCATGGTTTTAAAAGTACCTTCACCGCTAAGTGGTACATTGTACCCAATTGATGCTGTTTGAAGTCTTACGAAATCTCCTTTTTCTAAAAAGAATGTACTTGGGTTCGTTGCAGATAAGTTAATATTATCGTCCAAAACACTTCGTAAATTGTTTCTACTTCCAATTTGTGGTGCAGCAAATAACGCATTTGCCGTATTGTTATAAACATAAAATCCAAATTGTCCAGAAAAGAATAAAGAAGCATCCCAGTTTTTGTAACTCATACTTGTAGATAAACCGGAAACGATTTTTGGTAATGCCGACTTGTCAAGAATAGTTGGGTCAGTATCTACTTGAAAATTTTCATCAACTAAACGTAATTCATAAGTATATAGAGGTTTGCCGTCAGTTAATACTTGAGATGTTGTACCTGTTAAACCTTGTCCGTATAAATTACCAGCTTGAATATTTGGACCATCATAGTCGGTCAATTCATTTTGGTTGTAAGAAATATTGAAGTTAGCATTCCAAACAAAGTCATCTGTTGCAACTAAGTCGTAGTCAAGACCTAATTCTACACCTTGATTGATAATAGTTCCGTCAATATTCTGGAACACAAAAGGGGAAGTGGCCGGTTGTACCGCAGGTAAATTTAAAAGAATATCATTTGTTTCTTTTCTGTAAAGATCTATAGTAGCAGTAAAACGATCGTTGTTGAAACCGAAATCAAAACCTAGACCATATTGTGTTGTAGATTCCCATTTAAGATCTGGGTTTGCAAATGCTACTTCACTTGTTGCAGGTGCAGATAATTGAGAATTACTTCCTATACCTAAACCATCCCACCTTGTTCTATTTAAGTAAGCACCATAGCCAAGACCGTCTTGGTTACCAGTAATACCCCAACTTGCTCTTAATTTAAGAGTTGAAAAAGTCTCATCATTTATAAAATCTTCTTGGTTAAGCTTCCAGGCGAAAGCAGCAGAAGGGAAAATTCCATATTTATTGTTATCACCAAATTTAGACGAACCATCTGCTCTTACCGTACCGGTAAATAAATATTTGTCATGAAGAGTATAATTTAATCTACCAAAGAAAGATTGTAATTCATCTGTAAAATCAAAAGTATCTACAGAAAATGCAGTGATTGGAATACTAGGTAAGCTACTACTAGTGGTTGAGTTGATATTTGGCGTTAAACCTAGAATTCGAAATTGATCGCCATTGCCAGGTAGATCATTGAAAGTACCTATACCGTAACCTTGATAATTACTTGCAAGGTTGCGAGTGTCTTCATAAGCTTGTTCTGTAACCGAAATTATTTGGTTCATGTCAGTAGTACTATACCCTTGACCCAATAAATTTTGACCACTTCTATTAAAATCTTGGAATGAATAACCTACAAGAGCATCTAACTTAGAGTTTTCAAATTCTTTATTATAGTTGATGGTAAGCTCCATTAATTTGCTTTCAGTGTCTAAGTTACTTACAACAGCACGTCCATTTCCAATTACACCGTTTGTGAAACCAAGTATATTTGGGCTTACTACTTGTCCTCTTGTAGATTCAGACGTATCAAGTCCAAAATTGATTTTAGCAGAAAGTTCATCGGTAAATGAATAGTTTAAGGATACGTTTCCAAGAAATCTATCAGTAGCTGAATTATCGTCATAATATGTTAATAGATTTGCAGGGTTTCTATCAGGGTCAGCTCCAATGTTTGGATTAGCATTTAACGTTGGATTAGAATAATAAGTTGCTGCTAACAAATCACCAGTACTTCCTGAAGTTCTACTAATGAAAGGCGCTCTATCATTGATTCTAGATACCGTTCCTTGTGCATTCAAAGTAAGTTTGTTATCAAAAAAACGTTGAGTTAAGTTTATTCTACCTGAAATACGTTCAAAATCAGTATTTTCAATAATACCAAATTGCTTTGAGTAACCAAAAGTAGCTCTAACATTTCCTGATCCGTAATTTTGTGAGTAAGAAAGGTTATTGTCGGTAGAAGCAGTAGTTCTAAAAAGATATTCTTGCCAGTCTGTAGAGCCACCAAGATCAGCACCACCTCTTTCTACAAATTCTTCAGAAGATAAAAGATCATATTTGTTTGCTACCGTTGCGATATTCAAATTACTAGAGAAGCCCCATTGACCTGAAGTGCCTCCGCCTTTTCCAGATTTAGTTGTAATTACAACAACACCGTTAGCACCTCTTGAACCATAGATAGCCGTTGCAGAAGCATCTTTAAGAACACTCATGCTTTCAATATCGTTAGGGTTTAGAAAGTTTAATGGGTTTTTGGCCCCGCTACTACCAGCACCTAAATCTCCACCAGATGCAGAAACACTTTCGTTAGAAACAGGGACGCCGTCGATAACGAACAACGGACTATTGTTTCCACGAACAGAACCAGCACCTCTAATTCTCAAAGTTATACCTGCACCAGGCTCACCACTAGCTTGTGAAATTTGTACACCGGCAGTCTTACCTTGTATTAATTGTTCTGGAGATGCAATTATACCTCCATTAAAATCTTCTGATGTCACGGAAGATACAGAACCTGTTGCATCTTTAACAGTTGTAGTACCGTAACCAATAATTACAACTTCTTCCAATGCTTGTGCATCTTCTTGAAGGGTAATATTAATTGTAGTTTTACCGTTTACTGCTACTTCTTGAGTTTTGTAGCCGATATAACTAACAATAAGTACAGCACCTTCTTCAGCGGTCAAAGTGTAATTACCGTCGAAATCTGTTTGCGTACCATTCGTTGTTCCTTTTTCAAGAACACTAGCTCCTGGTAAAGGTCCACTTGCATCTGAAACCGTTCCAGATACTTCTTGTGCCTGTATAGATCCTAAGCACAAAAATGCACTTAGAATAAACAGACTTTTTAGGAATGTAATCTTCATAAATTGTTAATTTAAGTTGAGTTAATTTAATTTCAATTGTTAAAAATATGTAAAAAGGTGTGTCAACAATGCTATCGGCAAAGTTAAAAAGTTACGAAAACGGTTTCGTGTTAATAACTTTTATTTTTTGCGAGTATAATGAATGATATAGGGCTATTTTATGATATTCTTAATTGAATAAGGGCTTAAATATGAATATGTGATATTAGTACAAATATATAAAAAATACTTTTTTCTATATATTTACGATTTACCATCCATATTCGAACTTTAACTTTTAGAATAATTTAAGTTCTTATCTTAATTCCTAAAATTCCTTTTTTGAAACCTAAAATCACATTAAAAGATATTGCTAGAGAACTTGATGTTTCTATTTCTACGGTGTCAAAAGCCCTAAAAAATAGTAAGGAAATTAGCAAAGACACAAAAGATAGAATTAAGGCATTTGCCAAATTCTATAATTACCGTCCTAATAATATAGCACTAAGTCTTAAGAACAGGAGAACAAAAAATATTGGCGTGGTAATTCCAGATATTGTGCACCATTTTTTTACCACTGTCTTTAGAGGTATTGAAAAGTATGCCAATAGTATGGGCTATAATGTTATTATTTGTATTTCTGATGAATCATTTGATAAAGAAGTGATTAATATGGAAATGTTGGCAAATGGAAGTATAGATGGTTTCATACTTTCGTTAAGTGCCGAAACGCAGCGAAAGAATGACTATACTCATTTAAAGGAGTTGTTGGATCAGGGTATACCCATTGTTCTATTTGATCGTGTTACTGATGAAATTGCTTGTGATAAGGTAGTGTTGAATGATAAAGAAGTATCAACTGAAGCGGTGGAACATTTCATAAGTGCAGGGGCAAAGAAAATTGCTTTGATAACTACAGAGAATTTTTTTAATGTAAGCGAAAGTAGAAGAGATGGATATCTACAAGCTTTAAATGATAATAATATTGCAGTTGACGAGAATTTAATATTGACTTTGCCCCATGGTTTAGACAATACAAATCTCATAACAGAGTTTTTTCAAAATAATGAAATTGATGCGGTACTTTGCGTTAACGAGATTTTTGCCGTTCAATGTATGAGTATAATTCAGCACTTAGAGTATAATGTTCCAGATGATATTTCAATAATTGGATTTACAGATGGGATTCTATCAAAATACTCATCGCCAAAACTAACTACAGTAGCTCAACATGGTGAAATAATGGGTGCAAAGGCTGCCAAGTTTTTAATAGACAGAATGGAATCTTTAGAAATGGAAGAAGCTCCTTTTAAAACAGAGGTTATTAATGCCACATTGGTTAAACGTGGTTCTACAATTAATTAATAGAAGAATAGAATGAAAAAAGTAGGTTTTATATTTGATTTGGATGGTGTCATTGTTGATACCGCAAAATATCATTATTTGGCTTGGCGCAAACTGGCTAACGAATTAGGATTCGAGTTTACAAAAGAACAAAATGAACTTTTTAAAGGAGTAAGTAGAAAAAGGTGCTTGGAAATTCTTTTAGACATTGGCAACGTTAAAGCGACACAAGAACAATTTAATACTTGGATGGTAGAGAAAAACGTAGATTACCTTGCCTACATTGAAAAGATGAACGCTAGTGAAATTCTACCTGATGTTCCACGCGTACTAGAGTACTTGAAGGAAAAAAATATTCCTATTGCATTAGGGTCTGCAAGTAAAAACGCAAAACCAATTTTAGAAAAAGTTGATTTATTACCATATTTTGATAGTATTGTTGATGGTAATAATGTTACTAAAGCAAAACCGGATCCAGAAGTATTTTTAATTGCAGCTAAGAATTTAGGGGTTGAGGCAAGTTCATGTGTTGTTTTTGAAGATGCGGTGGCAGGTATTCAAGCAGCCAATGCCGCAGGTATGGTAAGCATAGGAATAGGTGATGCTGAAATACTTAAGGAGGCTGATTATAATTTTAAGGATTTTACGGAAATAGACGACAGTTTTCTAGAATTGTTACTTAATAAAAATCATAATAAATAAATAAGGATAGTTATTCATCCTTATTCTGTTTTAATTTCAACTCAATATTGAATTAATGAATCAAGATTATATAAAACCAGATAATTGGAGCATTATCGAAGATGGATTTGACAAGGAAAATGTGAAATCCTCTGAAAGTATATTTAGCATCGGTAATGGTGCTATGGGGCAACGTGCAAATTTTGAGGAAACCTATACAGGTGATACTTTTCAAGGTAGCTATATTGCAGGAGTTTATTATCCTGATAAAACTCGTGTGGGTTGGTGGAAAAATGGATATCCAGAATATTTTGCAAAGGTATTGAACGCTCCAAATTGGATAGGCATCAAAATCTATTTAAACGATGCCGAATTGGATTTGGCAACTTGTAAAAAAGTATCTAATTTCAGAAGAGAGTTGAATATGAAAGAGGGTGTATATACCCGTAGTTTTCAAGCGGTATCTGCAAATAATGTGGAAATCGATGTGTTGGTAAAGCGATTTTTGAGTCTGGATGTTGATGAAGTAGGTGCTATTTCATATGAAGTAAAGGTTTTAAATACTGATGCTAAAGTCGTATTTGAGCCATATTTAGATAGTGGTATTACTAATGAAGATAGTAACTGGGATGATAAATTCTGGAACACTATTAAGGTAAGTTCTGCAGGTAATCGTGCTTTTATTGAAGCACATACCATGAAAACAGAATTTAAGACCTGTACGTTTATGCAGGCTTCTTTGGAGTATAATGGTACTGAAGTAACAGGTGTTCCATCAGAAAAAACAGATAATTTTGTGTCTTTGAAATTTGAGCAAGACGTAAAAGCCAATACATCCGTTACCTTAACAAAATTTGGCGGTTACGTGGTTTCAAGAAATCACCCAAATGAAGAATTAATACAAGTTGCCAATAATAGTTTAAGTGAAGTAACTGAAATTGGTTTTAGTGGCTTAATGCAAAAACAGATAGAAGCTTGGGCCGCTATTTGGGATATGAGTGATATTGTAATTGAAGGCGATATAAAGGCACAACAGGGCATTCGCTTTAATATTTTTCAGTTGAACCAGACGTATTTAGGGACAGATTCTAGATTAAACATTGGTCCCAAAGGGTTTACCGGTGAAAAATATGGTGGTAGTACCTATTGGGATACTGAAGCATATTGTATTCCGTTTTATATGGCCACTAAAGATGATAAGGTAGCTAGAAAGTTATTGAAGTATCGTTACAATCACTTAGAAAAAGCTATTGAGAATGCTAAGAAGTTAGGCTTTTCTAATGGTGCTGCATTATACCCAATGGTAACCATGAATGGCGAAGAATGTCATAATGAGTGGGAGATTACCTTTGAAGAAATTCATAGAAACGGAGCAATTGCTTTTGCAATTCATAATTACTTTAGATATACCGGGGATTATAGCTACATACCAGAAATGGGGCTAGAAGTGTTAATCGCTATTTCTAGATTCTGGCACCAACGCGTAAACTTATCCAAGGATAAGAATAAATATGTGATGTTAGGTGTTACAGGACCTAATGAATATGAGAATAATGTAAATAATAACTGGTATACCAATTATTTAGCAAAATGGTGTATCAATTATACGCTTACGCAATTAGATAAAGTTAAAAGTGGCTATCCAGATGATTATCATAGAATAATTGGTAAAACTCAACTTACGGATAGGGAATGCGAAAAATGGAAGAAAGTAGCTAGTAAAATGTACTTTCCGTATTCAAAGGAGCATGGCGTATTCTTACAACAAGACGGTTTCTTGGACAAGGATTTGGTTCGGGTAGATGAATTACCAAAGTCAGATAGACCTATTAATCAAAAATGGAGTTGGGATAGAATTTTAAGATCACCATATATAAAGCAAGCAGATGTGCTGCAGGGATTTTACTTTTTTGAGGAAGATTTCTCTACGGAAGATCTAGAAAAACATTTCGATTTTTATGAGCCGTTTACAGTGCATGAATCTTCATTGTCTCCCTGCGTACATAGTATACAAGCTGCCAAATTGGGGAGAATGGAACAAGCTTATAATTTCTATTTAAGAACATCTAGGTTAGATTTAGATGATTATAATAAAGAGGTAGAAGAAGGTTTGCATATTACGTCCATGGCCGGTACTTGGATGAGTATAGTTGAAGGCTTTGGCGGCATGCGAGTGGTCAATGATAAATTATCGTTTAAGCCACAAATACCTAGTCAATGGAGTGCATATTCGTTTAAAGTCAATTTTAGAAATAGAGTTATTAAAGTCAATGTTACTGCTAAAGAGACTACTTTTCAATTGATGGGAACTGAAGAAGTGACCATTCGTGTAAATGGAAAAAAAGTAGCATTATCACCAGATGAATTGACTACCGTTTAATTTGTCTTTAGTTTAGTGCTTTAAAGTTTAAAAATGGAATTGCCACATGGATAGTAAGATTGTAATTTATCATGTATTTACCAGACTATTTGGGAATACAAATACGAATAATAAGCCTTGGGGTACTATTGAGGAAAATGGGGTAGGGAAATTTGCAGACTTTAATAAAAAGGCGCTTGCGAAAATTAAAAACTTAGGTGTTACCCACATTTGGTATACGGGTATTCCGCATCATGCAGTAATCAATGACTATACCGAAATCGGAATTTCAAATGATGATCCAGACGTGGTTAAAGGTAGGGCGGGATCGCCTTATGCGGTTAAAGATTATTACAATGTTAACCCAGATTTGGCAAAAGACCCTTCAAAAAGGTTAAAGGAGTTCAAATCGCTTATTGATCGTACACATAAAGCGGGTATGAAGGTAATCATAGATATTGTACCTAATCATGTAGCTAGAAAGTATGAAGGAAAGACAAACCCCAAAGGTGTTTCTGATTTCGGATTTGGCGATGATACATCCGTAGAATATCAAAAGGATAATAACTTTTATTACATCCCCGGAACGGAATTTAAAACTCCTGAATGGCGAGATGGTTATGTTCCGTTAGGAGGTGATGTTCCAGAATTTTCCTTTTCTAAATTAAAGGAGGTACCTGCTAAATGGACGGGTAATGGTTCACGAAGTCCACAACCAGATATGAATGATTGGTATGAGACCGTTAGAATAAATTACGGAGTAAGACCAGATGGTAGGTTGGATTTTGATATGTTGCCCAATGATTACGGGGAAAAAGATTATAAGGAACATTTTAATTATTGGGTAAAAAGAGTGGTGCCCAGCTCTTGGCGTAAGTTTAGGGATGTTGCATTGTATTGGTTGGCAATGGGTGTTGATGGTTTTAGATATGACATGGCAGAAATGGTTCCGGTAGAGTTTTGGAGCTATATGAATTCATCTATTAAAATGAATAATCCTAATGCTTTTATAATGGCAGAGGTATATAATCCAGATTTATATAGAACCTATATCCATAAAGGTAAAATGGATTATTTGTATGATAAGGTAGATTTTTATGATGGACTAAAACATATAATGAAAGGTTATGGTTGGTCTGATCACCTACCAGTTGTACAAAACGGGTTAAAAGATATTGAGCATAACATGCTTCACTTTTTAGAGAATCATGATGAGCAGCGTATTGCAAGTCCGGAATTTGTTGGCAATGCTGAAATTGGTAGACCTGCCATGGTCGTTTCTGCAACGATCAGTACGTCACCAACAATGATATATTTTGGGCAAGAAGTTGGTGAGCCAGCTGCAGAACATGCAGGATTTGGGAGTCCGTCAAGAACATCCATATTTGATTATATTGGTGTTCCTCATCATCAAAGGTGGGTAAATGATAAAAAATTTGATGGTGGTCAATCTACACCTGAAGAAGCTTCATTGAGAGATTTCTATAAAAGACTGTTGAATTTTACCATTGGTAGTGAAGCTTTAATGGGCGATTACAGAGAGATTCATTTTTACAATAAGGAAATTACTGAAAATTATAATCATAGGGTATTGTCTTATGTGCGTTGGTCTGAGAATCAAAAACTGATTATTGTTTCAAACTTCGATGTTAATGATCATTTTTCATTTGATTTAAAAATACCGGTAGATTTGGTGAAATTATGGAAATTGAAAGAGGGTAGTTATTCGTTGAATGATGCATTATACGGGCATGATAATACTTTGCGAATAGAAAACGGAGAAGGGCATATTTCAATTAACTTAAATCCTTTGGAATCCTTTATTTTTGAATTAAATCTATAGAACATGTTTAAAAGAATTACCCTTGCCCTAATTTGTCTCACTTTAGTATCTTGTCAAATGAAAAAAGAACCCTTAGTAATTGGTCATAGAGGAGCCATGGGGCACGAAACTGAAAACACTTTGCCATCTATTCAAAAAGCAATGGATTTAGGTGTAGATATGATAGAGATCGATGTCTTTAAAATTAAAAGTGGGGAGATTGTTGTTTTTCATGATGATAAGCTTGATCGATTAACAAATGCACCAGGTAGTATTGAAGATTATTATATTGTTGATCTAATGCAGGTAGTCGTTGAAGGTGGTCATAAAATACCGATGCTTCAAGATGTCTTAAAGCTAATAGATAATAAGGTAGCTTTGAATATAGAGCTTAAAGGTGCAGGTACTGCAGATAAGGTTAACTATATCATGAATTACTATATCGAACAAAGAAATTGGTCTGCAGAGAATTTTATCATATCAAGTTTTAATTGGGATGAACTAAAAGAAATGCGTAAGTATAACCCAGACGTTGCTATTGCAGTATTGACAGAAGAAGATCCTGTTGATGCCATACCTGTCGCTAAAGAATTGAATGCTGTAGCAATTAATCCGTATTTTAAAAATCTAGATTTAGAAAAGGCCAACGAAATTAGAGATGCCGGATTTAAAATATATACCTGGACAGTAAACGAGCCTGCAGATATTGAAGCTATGAAACGTATTTCTGTAGATGGTATTATTACAAACTTTCCTGAACGTGTAAAATAATGTACGATGTTCTGGTGATTGGCGGTGGCGCAGCAGGTTTCTATGCTGCAATACATATTGCCGAGAAAAGGCCAAATACAAAAATTGCAATTTTAGAGCGTGGTAAAGAGGTGCTTACCAAGGTTAAAATTTCTGGTGGTGGTCGCTGTAATGTTACCCATGCAGAATTTAACCCTGCAGATTTAAGCAAAAACTATCCTAGAGGTGAGAAAGAACTTTTAGGTCCATTTCATACCTATGCAAGTGGCGATACGGTAGGTTTTTTTGAAGAACGTGGTGTTGCATTAAAAATTGAAGACGATGGTAGAATGTTTCCTGTCAGTAATTCATCTCAGACAATCATAGACTGTTTTATTTCAGAGGCGGATAGATTAGGGATTCAGGTGAAAACCCTTTGCTCCGTGACAGGAATAGAGCAAATAGATGAAGAAGTTGGCAAAAAATGGAAGGTGGCCATTGGCGATGGTTTTATGTACTGCAAAAAGCTTATTCTGGCTACGGGAAGCAATCCTAAAATGTGGAAATATATTGAAGGGTTAGGACATAAAATTGTTCCGCCGGTCCCATCACTATTCACTTTCAATGTAAAAGATAAACGAATTTCAGCTATACCAGGTGTAGCTACACATGCTGAGGTAAAGGTAATACCGAAAAAGAATTTTGGTAAAAAGTCGGTAAAAGCAAAAATAGATGTATCGAGTTTATTTTCTGAAGGACCTTTGTTGGTCACGCACTGGGGAATGAGCGGACCAGCAATTTTAAAGCTTTCAGCATGGGGAGCAAGAATTTTAGAGCAGTATAATTATCAATTCAAAATTCAAGTGAACTGGGTGCCGGATTATCATCAAAATGGATTATTGGAACTGTTTCTTAAGGTGAAACAATTGGAAAAGAAAACGGTTTTAAGAACCAAGGTGTTGGATATTCCCAAACGTTTATGGGCAAACTTGGTAAAAGCAGCCAGTATAGATGATACAACAACATGGCCAGAAGTATCAAAACAACAATTAACTTCATTATCAGAACAACTTACTGCAGGTATTTTTCAGGTAAATGGAAAAAGTACTTTTAAAGAAGAGTTTGTTACGGCCGGTGGTGTGGACTTAAAAGAAATCAATTTTAAAACTTACGAAAGTAAAATTCTACCAAGTCTATATTTTGCAGGAGAAATTATAAATATAGATGCCATTACTGGCGGATTTAACTTTCAAAATGCTTGGACGGGTGGTTTTATTGCTGCCAATGGAGTAGTGGAAGGTTTAAATTCAAATAGTCAAAAATAGTGGTAACATACATTGCATTCTTAAGAGGTATAAATGTAGCTGGAAAGAATAAAATTCCTATGGCTGAACTTCGAGAATTATGCGAAAGTATAGAGCTAAAAGATGTCCAGACATATATTCAAAGTGGTAATATCATTTTTAAAAGCGTAGTTGATTCTACATCAGAATTAGAAGGGTTGCTTGCAGAAGCTATTTTGAATAGATTTGGTATTGAGGTGCCTGTACTAATAAGAACCACTGATCAGGTGTCTGCTATGGTAAATGATAATCCGTTCGCATCTGATGATGATAGCATCAAAAAGCAGCTATATTTTGTTCTTGTAGGTAGTTCTCCAAGCATTGAAACATTGATTAAGTTTAAAACGGAAGCTTTTGTAAATGAAGAGTTTTCAATTGCTGACGGTTGTATATATTTAAAGTGCAATGCCGGATATGGCAAAGCAAAATTGAACAATAACTTAATTGAGAGAAAGTTGAATGTAATGGCAACAACCAGAAATTATAGAACAATGAATAAATTGTTAGAAATGGCTAGTTAATTTAGTTGCCAAATTTTGAAGTTCAAAGCTGTAGCAAAACAGACCCATAATATATATGGAATTAACAAGTATGCACCAATTTTACTTACCACTCTAAACCATTTAAAGGTTAGTAAAAGCACTATCAAAAGAGCAATTATAATAAGTAATGCATAGAAAGGTTGTTTAAGTCCAAAAAAGACAATGCTCCATAATCCATTTAAAAGTAGTTGAAAACCAAAATGGTACAATCCTGTTTTTACCCACTTATGATGAAATCCTTTTGCCCAGACCCAACCTACAGAAACGCCCATCATTACATAAAGAACGCTCCAAACAGGTGCAAAAACCCAATTTGGCGGATTAAAACTTGGCTTGTTCAATGTCATATACCAATCGTTTACAGAGCTTTGTGTAACTACACTGCTTAGAAACCCTATGGTAGAGCATACGATAATACCAATAAAGACGTACGTTAATTTTCTTTTCAATTGGTTGGTGTTTAGCTCTAAAATAAGGATTTATTTTAATTGATTGCCCTAAAAACTATATTTGCACAAATTGAAAATTCAATGTCAGAAAAAGATTTTATTCCAGTACCGTATACAACATTGAAAGAAGAAGGCATTGTTTCGTATGCTTCGCCCAGTAATATTGCCTTGGTGAAGTATTGGGGAAAGAGAGAGAATCAGATACCTGCAAATCCATCTATCAGTTTTACTTTAGCGGCATGTGTCACTAAAACGAGCGTTGAGTATAAAAAGAAGCATGAAAAAAGCGAAGAGTTTTCGTTCGATCTTTTTTTTGAGGGAGAGGCAAAAGAAGAGTTTAAACCAAAAATAAATACATTTCTAAAGAGAATAGAGGTCTATCTGCCATTTTTAAAAGACTATCACTTCGTAATCAAAACATCAAATTCTTTTCCGCATAGTAGTGGTATTGCATCATCAGCTAGTGGTATGTCTGCTTTGGCTTTATGTTTTATGGAGATGGAAAGAACGTTTCTAAAGACGCTTTCAGAAGAACATTTTAACCGAAAGGTTTCATTTTTAGCAAGATTAGGTTCTGGTAGTGCATGTCGCAGCATAGAAGGACCTTTGGTACAATGGGGAGAAACATCTTCAATTGAAGGAAGCTCGAACTTATTCGGTATAAAATATCCGTACGCAGTACATGAGGTATTTAGTAATTTTCATGATACTATTTTATTGGTAGATAAAGGTGAAAAGCAGGTGAGTAGTACCGTGGGGCATGAATTAATGCACGGGCACCCGTTCGCTACGCAGCGTTTTGACCAAGCACATAATAATTTAGAGAAGTTAAAGTCCATTTTATCAGAAGGAGACTTAGATTCATTTATAAATATTGTGGAAAGTGAAGCACTTACATTACACGCCATGATGATGACAAGCAATCCTTATTTTATATTGATGAAACCAAATACACTTTCTATAATCAATGAGATTTGGAAATTTAGGGAGACATCTAAAACTCATGTTTGCTTTACTTTAGATGCAGGAGCCAATGTTCATGTCTTATATCCTGAAAATGAAAAAGATATCGTTTTTCCTTTTATAAAAGAAAAGTTGGTGCCTTATTGTCAAAATGGGCAGTATATTTGCGATCGAATTGGTCTGGGTGCTAAGAAGTTGTAGGTAATTAAAGTACTATTTCTTTGGAAGAAACGTTTATAAAAGAATGATTTATCTAATTTGTTTAACTCTTTAGGGTAAAACGTTCAACTTTTTATGAATCTTTGACTATATTTATATAAGTTTCAATGTCAGCTTAGTTTTAAAAAAATGAAAGGACCGCTTTTTTATTCAAAAATTCTTCTTTTTGGAGAGTATGGTATCATTAAAGATTCCAAAGGATTATCAATACCCTATAATTTTTATAAGGGAGCTTTGAAATCTGATGCCAACATGTCAAAAGAGGCAAACAAATCTAATGAAAGCTTAGCATCTTTTGCTGTGTACTTAAAGGAGCTTACAGAAAAAGAGCCAGATTTGGTTTCTTTTGATTTGGACCTTTTAAAAGCAGACGTTGCAGAAGGTATGTATTTTGACAGTTCTATACCGCAAGGCTATGGAGTGGGTAGTAGTGGTGCTTTGGTGGCAGCAATATATGATAAATACGCACAAGATAAAATAACGGTTCTTGAGAATTTAACTAGAGAAAAATTATTGAAACTTAAAACGATATTCGGTAAAATGGAATCGTTTTTTCATGGTAAATCATCTGGGCTAGATCCTTTAAATAGCTATTTAAGCCTTCCGATACTTATAAATTCTAAAGACAATATCGAGTCTACAAGTATTCCTTCGCAAAATGCAGAAGGTAAAGGAGCGGTATTTTTATTAGATAGCGGAATTATTGGTGAAACTGCACCAATGGTTCAGATTTTCATGGAACAAATGAAAAATGACGGTTTTAGAAGTATGTTAAAGAATCAGTTCATTAAACATACAGATGCCTGTGTAGAAGATTTCGTGAATGGCAATATTCAATCGTTATTCGGTAATTTAAAGCAACTTTCCCATGTTGTTTTAGATAACTTTAAACCTATGATTCCTGCAAAGTTCCATGCTTTGTGGAAAAACGGAATTGATACCAATGATTACTACTTAAAGCTTTGTGGCTCAGGTGGTGGTGGTTATATATTAGGTTTTACAGAAGATTTTGAAAAAGCTAAAACTGCGTTAAAAGACTATAAACTAGAAGTAGTCTATAATTTTTAGGTAATTTTCATAAATGCTTAATAGAAGAAATAAACTCTTACTTTTAAAAGTACTGAGTCTGTTTTCAGTGGTTAGAGGGTATAACATTTTAGTTATAGCTCTAGCTCAATATTTAGCGTCTATTTATATACTTGCGCCAGAACTTCCTGTACGTAGGGTGGTATTCGATATTAATCTCTTCGTAATTGTATTGGCATCTGCTTTGGTCATTGCCGGTGGTTATATCATAAACAATTTCTACGACGCAGAGAAAGACCTAATTAACAAACCAAGAAAAAGCATGTTAGATCGTTTGGTAAGCCAGCGGTTTAAGTTGACCACCTATTTTGTATTAAATTTTTTGGCAGTAGTAGTCGCTAGCTATGTTTCGTTCAAAGCGGTATTCTTTTTTTCATCTTACATATTTGGTATTTGGATCTATTCCCATAAGCTCAAGCGAATTCCGTTTTTAGGTAATTTTATTTCGGCTACATTGGCAATTACGCCCTTTTTTGTAGTGTTCGTTTATTATAAGAATATTCAGCCGGTCATCTTTGTACATGCAGTATTCCTCTTTTTATTGATACTTGCTCGTGAAATGGTGAAAGACTTAGAAAATATATCAGGAGATTTAGCTCAGAATTATAGAACCATTCCTATTATTTACGGTGCTAGAACTTCAAAATTGTTGATTTCTTTTTTAATTTTTTTGACCTTGGTACCATCTTTACTACTGATTTTTCAGTTTGATGTAGGGTATATGAACTTTTACTTCATATTATGCGTGCTCTTAATGATTTTGTTCATCGTGTTACTTTTTAAAGCAAAAGCCCGTAAAGACTATGTTTGGCTGCACAACATTCTAAAACTTATCATAGTTATGGGTGTCTTTAGTATTCTACTTATAGATGTACAGTTGGTTTTAAATAGAATACTATAGTTGTTCGTAATATGTTTCATATAACTATTTGAACCGCAACGCAATTTGCTACCTTTGTGCAAAATTAGTACAGTTATGAGTAGGGATGATTCTAGTAGGGGAAAAAATGCTTCAGGTAGGCAAGGTGGTAATTTCAAGAAGAAGAGCTATGCTCGTGGTAATGCGCCCATCAAGAAAAATGTAACACCGGCTAAGCCCCAAGATCCAAATTCTATTAGATTAAATAAATATGTTGCTAACTCTGGAGTATGCTCTAGAAGAGATGCTGATATATACATTGCTGCAGGTAATGTAACTGTAAATGGGAAACCTATTACAGAAATGGGCTATAAGGTAAAGTTAACCGATGAGGTAAAATTCGATGGTCAATTGTTAAATCCTATCAAGAGAGAGTATGTTCTTCTCAACAAGCCTAAAGATTTTGTGACTACCATAAGAGATGAACGTGGTAAGAGACATGTATCTGGGTTAATATCTAGTGCGTCTAAGTCAAAATTATTACCAGTTGATAAATTGGAAAAAGAACATACAGGTTTACTTTTGTTTACCAATGATGGTAGCATGACCAAGGTACTGAAGAGTCCAATAAACGGAATGCGTAAAATCTATCATTTGGTTTTAGATCAAGAGTTGAGGAGTGCTGATTTAAAGAAGATACAAGAAGGCGTAGTCGTTGATGAAAAGGCGGTTCGTGTACAAGATGTAAGTTTTATAGCCGATGCTCCTAAAAGAGAAGTTGGTATTGAAATTTATAGTTCTAGGAACAAAATCGTAGAACGCATTTTTGAAACTTTAGGATATAAAATCCAAAGAATGGATAGGGTGGTTTATGGTGGTCTTACCAAAAAAGATTTACCAAGAGGACACTGGAGGTATTTGACCGATCAAGAGGTTATAAATCTTAAGATGATCAAGTAATACAATGTCCTTGTCTATTTAAAAGACTATAGGATATGAAATTATTTCAGTGCACGAACTGTAAGAATACAGTTGTTTTCGAAAATAATACATGCGTAAATTGTGGCTATCTGCTAGGCTATTCTTCTTATTATAATAAGATAGTGGCTTTAGATGCGAATGTGTCTAAATGGCAAATTCCTGAATTGGATGGCAAAATCTATCAGTACTGTGAAAATTACAAGTACAACGTTTGTAATTGGTTAGTAGATGCTTCAAGAGGTCGCAAATTCTGTCTTGCCTGTACCCTTAACAGAACAATTCCGCATCTTTTAGATGAAGATAACCTTGAAAAGTGGAAACATATAGAGGTTGCAAAACATAGATTGGTATACCAACTCTTACGTTTTAGATTGCCAGTGGTCAGCAAAACGGTAGATGATGAGAAGGGTTTTTGTTTCGATTTTTTAGCTAAAGATGATTTGCCAGAAGGTTCCAAAGATTTAAAAACGGGGCATGCAGATGGTGTAATTACCCTAATGATAGATGAAGCGGATCCTGTTGTTCGCGAGCAAGTAAAGCAGCAAATGGCAGAGCGTTATAGAACTTTGCTTGGTCACTTTAGGCATGAAGTGGGGCATTATTTTTGGGATTTGCTCATTCGTGATAATCCGGATGTTTTAGCGGAATTTAGAAGCATTTTTGGTGATGAATCAGAGTCGTATGCTGATGCGCTGACCAATCATTATAAAAATGGTCCAAAATTGAATTGGCAACAAAGTTTTATTAGTAAGTATGCTTCTTCTCACCCATGGGAAGATTGGGCAGAAACTTGGTCTCATTATCTACACTTAACGGATGTATTGGAAACGGCCTATAATTTCGGACTTAAATCAAATCCGAAAATTACGGCTAAGAAAAACTTAAAAATGAGTGCTAGTTTTGACCCTTATAAAGAAATCAAGTTTGAGAAAGTAATGAATACCGGTATTCCTTTATTGTTCACTTTAAATAGTATGAACCGCTCTATGGGAGAAGATGACCCTTATCCGTTTATAATTTCTAAACCAGTAGAAAGGAAATTAGAATTCATTCACGATTTGTTGAGAAAGGTCTAGTCTCTACTAAAGCCTTCTCCAAAACGATAGGTAGCAATAATACCATGGGTGTTTCCTAAAGGAGAATCATTTGTTGCTACGTTATAACTGTAAATAGCTCTAATGTTTTTGAAAAGATAAACTCCCGCCAACAGATTTATAGAGGAATTGGTTCTGTAACCGGTTCCTAGTTCAAATCGGTTTCTAAAACTTACTGCTATATTTACATCTGCTTGAAAAGGAGCGCCATTTTCATACTTTAATAATAGGTTGGGCTTAATCATTAATTCTTCAAATTTGTTAGAGTAAAACCGATAGCCCAAATACCCGTAATAAGGCACGTTAATTTCCACATTATCATCAGATACCAGCATATCTTCAATTACATTTGGTGTGGAGAAGCCAACATATACATCTGCTAAGTTTAATAAGAAACCAAGTCCTACAGTAGGTATGGTAGCATTAATGTTCATTGCGAAATTAGGATCGTCCATTATGCCTAGTTCCAGTAAATTTTCTTGATATTGTTGCACACCTGGAGATATAGAAAAGGATAATGAATTAGGGGTATATATTTGCCAATATGGTCTATTCTTTTTGGTGTCGAAAAATATTTTGTAAGAATACGTAGCAAATGCACTCGTTGAAGTGGTGACTCCAACTTCATCACGAATTAATCCAGCTCCCAAACCAACTTTTCCTCGGTTTAAGGGAGTATGAAAACTAAGGGCAAAGCTTTTAGGACTACCTTCAAATTGATTGAAAGTTCCAGTATTACTAATACCTATTTCTGCACTAGGTGCCAAACCGGCAAAAGCAGAATTTACTAGGTACGGATTGTAATTGTACTCTGAGAATGTTGGCGTTTGTTGAGCCATTATATTATTGATCAATGCTCCTAAAACGAATGCTATTAAAGTGATATTTTTATATAAATTCTGCATGTAATTATCGCTTTAATACAAGGAAACCTTGTGTTTTTCTTAATATAGTTTCACCATCTATTTGAATGTTGAAGAAATAGGTGCCTGCAGGTAATTGGTCTGCGCCTAATTTCATACTCATATTCGCAGTACCTGAAAATACGTTAGCGGCATTGTCATAGTTTTCAATTTGAAAAACCATATCTCCCCAACGGTTATAAATACTCACTACATTTTCAGGGTAGTAATCTATGTTTTCAATATGCCAGTATTCATTTATACCGTCACCATCAGGTGAGAATCCGTATTTTGTTTCATCTTCTGGAATCATTGTAGTAAATGATTGAGTTTCACAACCAGCGGATTCTCCTGCGCTGTTATATGAGGTGATATTTACAAAAATTTCAGTGTCAAATGGAAACTCATCATGATGAGTATATGTTGTTAAATTACCCATATCCACATTGTCAATGATGTCGTTAGAATTCGCTGAGGTTCCAATGGAAATACGATAGCCGTTGGTTTTTTCGACTTCATTCCATGAAATTGTCCTCTCTAATGAAACATTTGTTTCTCCGTTTGTCGGACTAATAAGAACCGCACAATCGGGTGCGATTACTTCAGTTGTGAAACTTTCAGTAGTACAACTTTCAGCGTCTCCAGAACTATTGTAAGGCGTAATGGTGATGAAAATTTGTGTTTCAGATGGTAAATCTTCATTCAGTATATAACTGGTCAAAGAGGCTACATCTTCATTGTCTACGATATCGTTTCCGTTGGCGGTTGTACCTATTGAGATTCTGTAACCATCTGCATCGTTTGAAGGGTTCCATTCAATATCTGCGGTTACGGCAACATTATTTACATTTTGTAACGAAGCTATCAAATTGGTGCAAGTTGGTAATGGTCTTATGGTAAAGCTCTCAGAAACACAACCAATGGCATCGCCAACATCATTAAAAGGAACTATCGTCACTGTAACTGTTTCACCTTCGTTAAATTCATTAGGGAAAGTATATGTAGTATCGGTAACTTCTAAATCGGATACATTGTTTGCCGTACTGTTATTTGCGAAAACAGTTAATCTGTATCCGTCTGCATCCGGTACGGTATTCCATGAAATTTCATTTACTTCTGCCAAAACTGCACCGTTTAGAGGAGAGGTTAAGAAGGTACAATTTGGAATAGACTTAATGCTGAAACTTTCCATAGTGCAACCAATGGCTTCCCCAGCATTGTTGTAAGGTATTATAGTAACCGATACGGTTTCGCCTTGATCAAAATCATTGGTAAACATATGGCTGTTACCAGTAGTTATATTCAGTTGGTCAACATTATTTGCTGAGCTTGAACTACCTGTGACCGTAAGAAGATAGCCATCTGCTTCAGGCACTGTTGTCCATTCTATATCAGTGTTTACAGGTACATCTATAGCACCATTTGCAGGTGAAATTAAACCTGTGCAAGTAGGCACTGCCTGAATGGAAAAACTTTCTGTAGTACAACCAATTGCATTACCAGACTCGTTGTAAGGAATAATGGTAACTGAAACGGTTTCACCTTGCGTAAAGTCATCAGTGAAATCTAAAGAAGTAGCTGTGGTTTTAAAATCCGTTACATTGTTAGCGGTACTTGTATTAGCGGAAATGGTAACGAAATACCCAATGGCATCATATACTCCATCCCAAGATATTGAAATACTGGCATCGACCGCGTCATTACCATTTACAGGTGTGTTTAAGCTAGTACATGTAGGTACGGGCTTAATGGCAAATGATTCTGATGTACAGCCTGTAGCGGCACCAGATACATTAAATGGTGTTATGGTAACTGTTACCATTTCACCTTGTATAAAGTCATTCGTGAAATCATAGGAAGTTGCAATAACGTCTACTTCAGTTAAGTTATTGGCAGTACTTTCACTTGCTGTTACGGTTATCGTGTAACCCGTTGCTCCGGCAACAGCATTCCAGCTAATATCAGTATCTATATCTGCATTTGCAGTATTGTTTACGGGTGTAATAAGCGTAGTACAAGTGGGTACTGGTGGAGGCACGATTGTAAAAGTTTCAGATGTACAACCACTGGCCTCTCCGTTGTTGTTATATGGTTTAATAGTTACCGTAACCGTTTCTCCTTCTATAAAATCATTTGAAAAGTTAAAGGTATTGCCACTTGTCACTTCAAAATCGGTCATGTTATTCGCCGTACTGTTGCTGCCAATAACGGTAATTCGGTAACCGTCGGTATTAGCTACTGTGTTCCATTCAATATTGGTGTCTACAGGAACATTTGTAGCACCATCTGCAGGAGTTGCTAGTGTGGTACAAAAAGGAGCACCATCTGTAGTAAAACTTTCTTCGGTACAACCAATAGCATCGCCATTATCGTTATATGGTGTTACTGTCACATAAATAGGTGTGCTTTCTGGTAAATTGGCGGCAAGGTCGTATGTGGTTACATTTAGCACATCATCTGTAAAAATATCTGAACCTCCACTTGTTGTTCCTACGGTCAATTTATAACCGGTTGCAGATGATAATTCTGTCCAAGTTAAATTTGTGCTAGGGTCAACCGCAGTTGCGCCATTAATAGGAGCTGTTAGCGTAGTACATGACGGTGGACTTGTAGAATCACCCGTTGTAAAGGTTTCTTCTATACAACCAGTAGCATCCCCTTCAGCATTATAAGGAATAATGGTTACATAATGCATTCTAGCTTCTTGTAAATCTACAGGAATATCATAGGTGTTGGCGCCAACAACATCTGCATTGTTTACTATTTCTATACCGCCAGAGGTAGTGCCTACAATTACTAAATAACCTGTTGCGTTAGCTATTGGTGTCCAGCTTAAATGAGTGTTAATAGCAATTTCGGTTGCACCGTTAACAGGGCTGTTTAAGTTTGTACAAGTTGGTGGAACAGGAATTATCTCGGTATGGAAATTTTCTTCGGTACATGAAGTAGCATCTCCTTCATCATTATAAGCAATTATAGTGACGAAAATATCACTGTCTTCAGGTAAGTTAGAAGTAAATTCATAGGTATTTATATTACCAACATCTTCAGGACCTAATATGTCGTTAGCTCCAGATGAAGTACCAACAGTAAGTTTGTAGCCATCGGCATTTGAAATCGGGTTCCAGCTTAAATCTGTAGTTACGGCTACATCTGTTGCGGCATGTAACGGCTCGGTTAAACTAGTACATTCAGGTATGGTAGCAGGACTACTGGAAATAGTAAAGCTTTCTTCGGTACAAGGCCCCACAGCATCTCCTTCTGTATTAAAAGGAATCAAGGTTACGTAGATAGTATCTCCAGTATTAAAATCTGATGCAAATTCGTATGAAGTTTCATTGGTAATGGTAATATTATCTACAATATCATTTCCGCCTGCAGTGGTGCCCACCGTTAAGCGGTATCCTTCTGCATATAAGGCATGCTCCCATGTAATGTTGGTGTTTACCGGTACTTCTGTATCGCCATTGAGCGGAGATGTTAGTAGCGTACAATCTGGTATTGGGCAATCGCGAACATCTTGGTCAAACGTCCATCCAAAATTATCGATCATAGACTGTCTTTCTTCTTGAGCATCACAATAAGGTAAATCTTCTGCACCAAGTGTAATACCAGGAGTTAAGTTTTGCTCAGACCAAGCAATTAAAGTAGTATCATAATTTTCTCTTATGAGTGCCGTATTGTCAAGCATGTCGCGCATATCAGTAACACCACTAACATCCCAATCCGCTAAACTTTGGTTTAAAGCAATGGCATCATCGAACATAGAACGCATAGTTACATTACCAGGATTCCATAAATCCAAAGGTTGGTTGTATGCCGATGCATTTCTAAACATATAGTCCATATTGCTTACACCCGCTATACGCCAGTTATTTAGGTCTTGGTTAAAGGCGGTTGCCCCACTGAACATTTCTTCCAAAGTGGTTACGCCTCTAACGTTCCAATCACTAATGTTCTCATTAAAAGTACTTGCATCTTTAAACATGTCTTCCATAGTGGTTACAGAAGCTACGTTCCAAGAGTTCATGGTTTGGTTATAACTGGTAGCATCATTAAACATAGCTCGCATAATAGTTACAAAAGAAACATTCCATGGGTCTATGTTTTGATTAAATGCTGTTGCTCCACTAAACATTTCTTGCATAGTTAAAGCTTCGCCTGTATTCCAATTAGATATTGTTTCATTAAAAGCCAAGGCATTTTTAAACATGGCTTCAAAATTGGTTACTACCGCAGTGTTCCAATTATTTAAATTTTGATTAAAAACTTCGGCATCTTCAAACATAGATTCCATTAGTGTTACTGAACTAACGTTCCATGTATTTATAGGTTGGTTAAACAATGTAGCATCTTCAAACATAGAAGTCATATTTGCTACGGCACTCACATCCCAATTATCAAGGGATTGGTTAAATGTTGATGCCCCACGAAACATACTTGACATGTTTACAACAGAATTTACATCCCAACTATTTAAGGGCTGGTTAAATGCAGCTGCATAGTTGAACATCGTTGACATGTTTAAAACATTGGTTACGTTCCAACTGTCAATATCTTGGTTAAAAAGCGTAGAGCCGCTAAACATACTTCTCATATTGGTTACGCTACTTACGTTCCAATTACTCAATGGTTGATTAAACAATGGTGTGGAACTGAACATAGATTCCATGTTGGTTACATTGTCAACGTCCCATGAATTTAAAGGGCTGTCATATGCTCTTGCTGCATTGAACATTCCTCTCATACTGTTAACATTACTTACATCCCAATTATCTATGTTTTGATTAAAAAGTTCGGCTGAATTGAACATCTCCTCCATACTGGTAACATTTGTAACAATCCAATTGTTAAGTGGCTGATTAAATAATTCTGCCCTTTGGAACATAGACTTCATGGTTGTTACATTAGAAACATTCCATGAATTAAGGGGTTGGTCAAAGGCATCAGTATTAGCAAACATGTATTGCATTGAAGTAACATTTTCAACATCCCAAGTATCAATATTTTGATTAAATGCTTGAGCGGCGTTAAACATATTATCCATTGTGGTTACATTGCTTACATCCCAATTATTTAATGGCTGATTGAAAATGTATGCCTGATAGAACATATTGCTCATATTCGTAACATTACTAACATCCCAGTTATTAATGTCATTGTTAAAGAGCCATGCCCTTCTGAACATACGAGACATGTTTGTTACTTGAGTTAAATTAGGGATATCTGTAGTATTGTAAACCATGTTCTCACAGAAATAGAAAGCCTGGTTCATACTTTGCCAGACTTGGTCACCCCATTGGTCCATTGAAATAAGTTTTTTATTATCTCTATTGCTTGATTCTTGACGGAACGAAGGGAAATCTCCAATAATTGCAATGGTATAAATTCCTGGAGTTAAGTAAGTATGTGTTATATCATTTGTAACATTATTATCATACTGTCCATCTCCCCAATCAATATTGAAATCATAGGTTAAATAATCAGGAGAACCATCATTTAATTCAATTCTATATTGATTAGCTGCGGTAGAATTGGTATCTAAATTTCTAGTGTCAATAGTGATTTTAAAAACATCGGTTCTGTTTACCCAGCTTTCTACTACAGTATAACTAATTTCTTGACAACCTGTCGCTGGTCCTTCATCATTGTAGGGAACAACTGTTACATAAACAGTATCTCCAGGGTCAAATTCACTAGAGAAACTAATTCCAACAGTATTGCCAACATCAAGATTGTTTGCAGGTGAGCCATTGATATTAACATAATTTCTTGCTCCACCTCTTTCAATTTCTAAGTAAATACGATATCCCGTAGCATTAGGTGCAGGATCCCAACGGATATCACTATTTGCTGGTGTAGCAGTATCGCTAGCATGTGGCATGGTAATATCGGTACACAATACATAAGAACAATTTACGGCATCTCCAGTAATAGTCCACCCATCATCATCTATTAAACTTTGTCTTTGGCTTAAGGCATCACAATATTGTAGGTTTGTTGCCCCTAAATTTATTCCTGAGTTTACAGTTTGTGCAGACCAAGCTATTAAAGTATTGTCATAATTTTCCTGTGAAAAACCACTATTTGACAACATGTTTGTCATGTTGGTTACAGAAGAAATATCCCAAACACCTAAGTTTTGGTTGAAAGTGCTGGCAGAAGTAAACATACCAGACATATTGGTGATACTTGATGTATTCCATCCCGATATATCTTGATTAAAAGAACTTGCACGGTTAAACATATTTTGGAAACTAGTAACATTGCTGAGGTTCCATAAATTTAATGGTTGATTGAAACTTGAAGCCCTTTCAAACATTGATGAAACATTTTCTACATTACTTATATTCCAATTGTTTAGAGGTTGATTAAATACCTGTGCCTGTTGGAACGTTGTAGACATATTTGTAACACTACTAACGTTCCACCCACTTATGTCCTGATTAAAAACATCTGTTAGCGAAAACATACCTTGCATATTGGTGACATTGCTCACATCCCATCCGCTAATATCTTGGTTAAAACCAGAGTTGTCTCTAAACATGTAACTCATGTTCGTTACGTTACTAACATTCCAATTGTCTAATGGGTGGTTGTAAACTTGATCCCAATACCAACCATCAAACATACTAGACATATTCGTGGAATTTGTTACAACCCAAGTATTTAAAGGTTGGTTAAATGTTCTATTTCTTTGAAACATTGCGGAAAAATCTACAACAGAAGATACGTCCCAACTAGCTAAGGGTTGGTTATATTTAGCGTGTCTAAACATGCCAGACATGCTAGTAACATTACTAACATTCCAATTATCAATAGGCTGATTAAAATCTGAGCCATCAAACATAAATGTCATATCTGTAACACTGCTAACATCCCAGTTATTTAAAGGTCTATTAAAGGCATTAGTATAGGCAAATGTTTGTGACATGTCAGTAACATTACTAACATTCCAATTGTTTATATTTTGATTAAAATGTCCAGCAGCAATAAACATTCCTTTCATAGTAGTAACTGATGAAGTGTTCCAATTATCCAAGGGTTGATTAAAAGCTGTGCTTTTAAATGTCTCGGACATATCGGTAACGGAGTTTGTTGTCCATGTATCAACAGGTCTATCAAAAATGGTACAACCAGAAAAGATTCCTGAAATATCCGTTATTGTAGAAACGTCCCAATTGTTCACAATTCCGGTGAATGAAGTGCCTTCTCTAAACATATTTTTTAAAGAAGTAACTAGACTTAAATTTGGGGCGTCAATCAAATCAAAATTTAAGTTCTCGCAACCATAAAAAGCATTTTCCATGGTTTGCCATTGGATGTTTCCCCAACTAAGTATTTCAATAATTTTAAGTTTATCATTGGCTACTTCATCATTAAAATAAATTGAAGGAAATGTGCCGCTTATTTGAACGGTGTAAGTGCCAGGTGTGGCATAGTCATGGGTAATGTTTCCCGTTACGCCAGTATCCGTTGCTCCATCTCCCCAATCTACATCATAATTATAGGTAGTGTATGCAGGGTTTGTGGGTATGGTAATTTCGTTATTGGGAGAGGATCCAGATTCTATATTATTGGTATTCCAAGTAGAGGTGAAAGATTGAGCAAATAAATTAACGCTTAAAAATAAAAGAAAAAGGGTAATACTCTTTTTAAATAATGGCATGCTGTTGGTTTGATCAAGTGTGTATATCAAAGATGCCTATGAATGTTAAATGTTAAAATTAATTGTTGTGAACAGCTCTTAAACAGTTGTGTAGGATATTTATTTGTTGAAATAGATTATAATCAGCTAGTTAAAGAAGAGGATTGCGTCTTTAAGAGATAATATTTTTTTGGATAGGGGTATTGTGAAAAAGGTTTCTAAGCTAGATTTAAGAACGGTATAAATACAACAATACATGTCCACTGAAATAAATAATTATACACCTAAATTCAAGCTTACTCATCTACCTAAGTTATTGGTAAAAACCTTTAAAATATGGATAGATAAAGAACCTTTTCAAATTAGTGCTGTAATTGCATATTATGCCATTTTATCATTACCTGGATTGTTAATTTTAATTTTGGAATTGGTTGGTGGTATCTGGGGAAAAGAGATTGTACAGGGCGAATTATATACTGAAATTTCTTCGGCAATGGGATCGGATACGGCACAATCTATTCAAGATATCATTAAAAATCAAGGTAGCGAGCAAACTTCTTTAGTTGCTACGCTATTGGGTATTGGGGTGCTTATTTATGGTGCTACAGGGGTATTTTATCAGTTACAGAATGCCTTAAATGATATTTGGGAAGCAAAACCTAAATACTCAAATGAGTTTCTGTCAACATTATTCATGCGCTTGAAAGGTTTTGGGTTCATTCTTATTATAGGCTTTTTACTATTGGTCAGTTTTGTATTGACCTCTTTATTGTCGGCATTTTCTACCCAACTCTCTAGCTTATTACCAGAAGGGATGCTAGAATTAGGTTTTGTTTTAGATTTACTATTGTCACTTGGGTTTATCTACTTGTTATTTGGGGCTATGTTTAAATACTTGCCCAGCACCCATGTACGATGGAAAGCGGTTAAGGTTGGTGCAGCACTTACGGCACTTCTATTTTTAGTGGGTAAGTATGCCTTGGCTTTCTATTTTGGTAAAGCAGAACCCGGCTCTACATATGGCGCGGCAGGTAGTATAATACTGGTTATGTTATGGGTATCTTACTCAAGCTTGATAGTTACCTTCGGAGCCCAGTTTACTAAAACTTATTCAGATAGGTATTTGAAGGAAGACTAAACTTCCTTCATTTTATCGTTAATTTCCTTTAAACATAAATTACCAAGGCTACCTTCATGAGAATGGTGAATATCTCTTTTTGGTGAGAATGTACCTTCGTTAATTTCCATACCCATTTTCTTGTATGCATCTCTAAAAGGCATTCCATTTTGTACCAATTCATTTAGAGTATCTACACTAAATAGGTAATCATATTTTGGATCATCTAGAATACTGTCATTTACTTTAATCTCTTTGAGACTAAAAGTCAAAATCTCTAAACAGGCTTTCATATCCTGTATGGCAGGAACAATAATTTCCTTTACCAATTGTAAATCTCTATGATAGCCACTTGGTAGGTTGTTAATAACCAAGGTTAATTGATTTGGAATGGATTGTAACTTATTACACTTACCACGTACCAATTCAAAAACATCAGGATTTTTTTTGTGAGGCATAATGCTAGAACCTGTAGTCAACTCATCTGGGAATGAGATAAAATCAAAATTCTGACTCATGTACAAACAGATATCCATAGCCATTTTAGACAAGGTCGCGGCAATATTGGCAATGCCAAAGGCTGTCGCTTTTTCTGCTTTTCCTCTACTCATTTGAGCAGCCACTACATTATACTTCATAGTTGCAAAACCCATTTCTTCAGTAGTGTAGCTTCGGTCTATGGCAAAAGAACTACCGTAACCAGCGGCACTACCTAAAGGGTTTTGATCGGCAACTTTATAAGCTGCTTCAATAAAATAAAGGTCATCTATTAAGCTTTCTGCATAGGCGGAAAACCATAGTCCGAATGAGGAAGGCATCGCGATCTGTAAATGCGTGTATCCAGGTAACATGACATCCTTATGTTCTTGAGCTTTTACTAGCAAAAGATTGAAAAGCGATTTAGTCATCGACTTGATCTCGGTCAATTCGTCCTTTAAATATAGGTGCATTGCTACAAGAACTTGATCGTTTCTAGAACGTGCAGTATGTATTTTTTTACCGGTATCACCTAGGCTTAAGGTAAGTAAGTATTCAATTTTAGAATGCATGTCCTCAAAGGAATTTTCAATAGTAAAAGTTCCTTTTTCAATACGTGCTGCAATATGGTCTAATTCATTTACTAGCTCTGCAGTTTCCTTAGGGGAAATCAGTCCTATTTTACCAAGCATTTTAGCATGCGCTTTAGAAGCTATTACATCATATTTAGCTAAGTGTAGGTCTAATTCTCTATCATTTCCAACGGTGAAGTGGTCAATCTTTTTATCAGTGCTAAATCCTTTATCCCAGAGTTTCATATGTTGTCAGTTATCAATTAGCAATTAAGCAGTGAACAATGCTTATTAGTAATTGGTTGTTGTTAATTGTTATTTGAAAGGAAGCCTTTTAATATTTTAATATACAAATCTATTCCTTCTTCAATTTCATGTACATAGATAAATTCATTGGCAGAGTGGGAGCGAGTACTGTCACCAGGACCTAGTTTCAGTGACTGGCAACTTAATGCTGCTTGATCAGAGAGTGTAGGTGAGCCATAAGTTGTTCTGCCTAATGCAATCCCCGATTTTACTAATGGATGATCTTTATCTATTTTCGACGAATTAAGGCGTAAAGATCGCTCCTTTAATTCGCATGGCGCATTCTTCTTCAGTAAATCTGCAATTTCTTTGTTGCTATAGGCATCATTTACACGAACATCAATTACCATATCAACTTGAGCCGGTACCACATTGTGTTGTGATCCTGCACTAATTTGAGTGACGGTCATTTTTACATCTCCAAGGGCTTCAGAAGTTTTCTCAAATTTAAAGTTCTTAAACCATTCTAATGTTTTGATAGAATTATAGATGGAATTATCATCATTGGGATGTGCAGCATGTGACGGAGTGCCCTTTACCACGGCATCAAAAACGACCAAACCTTTTTCTGCAATAGCAAGTAACATTAGTGTAGGTTCGCCAACAATAGCAACATCTATATGTGGAAGTTTTGGCAATAACCCACGTAAACTATTTTCACCTGCATTTTCTTCTTCTGCAGAAGCGACCATAAGAATATTATGGTTTAGGTTTTCATCATGGTAATAGTTTACGAAAGTTGCTAATAGAGACACCAATGGACCTCCAGCATCATTACTACCTAATCCGAATAATTTTCCATCTTCAATGTGGGGCAAAAAGGGGTCTTTAGTATACGCTTTATTAGGTTTAACAGTATCGTGATGCGAGTTTAAAAGTAAGGTTGGTTTAGTATCGTCCCAGAATTTATTCTTCGCAATAACATTGTTGAGATCTCTTTCTGTAGGGATGTCGTATTTAGCCAACCAAGCTTGTATAGCATCGGCAGTTTTGTCTTCTTCCTTAGAAAAAGATTCTATTGAAATAAGTTCCTTTAATAAAGATATGGCACTTTCCGTAAGTTCTGTTTGGTTCATCTTATAGTTGTATTGTCGTGAACAGTTCTGTTTTTGTATCTAGCATCGTAACATCACCCAAGCATACTTTTGCTACTTTATTGTTTAATGCATGAAAGCAATTATGAAGTTTTGGTAACATTCCGTCCGCAATGATACCATCAGATAAGAGCTTTTGATAGGTGTTGGAATCAATATGTTTAACAACACTGTTTTCATCGGCAATATCCATTAAAACCCCTTTTTTCTCAAAGCAATAATACAAGGTTGTTTCAAAGGTCCGTGCCATACCAATTGCAATTTCAGAAGCAATGGTATCTGCATTGGTATTCAGTAATTGCCCGGATCCGTCATGCGATAACGCACAGAAAATTGGAGTTAAATCGGCAGATAAAAGTTTGGTCAGTAAACCTGAATTTACTCCATCAATATCGCCAACAAATCCATAATCAATTTCCTTAACGGGGCGTTTATGTGCCTGTATGCTATCACCATCCGCACCACTTAAGCCAATAGCGTTCGTATTTTTTGCTTGTAATTGAGCAACGATTTTTTTGTTTGCCAATCCGCCATAGACCATGGTAATGATATCTACGGTTTCAGCATCGGTAATGCGCCTACCATCTATCATTTTAGATTCAATGCCTAGTTTTGTAGCTAGTTGAGTAGCCAATTTACCACCGCCGTGCACTAATATTTTTAATCCTTCAATTTTGGAAAATGCAATAAGAAAGATATCTAAGGCTTTTTCATCTTCAATGACATTACCACCAATTTTTACAACACTTAGTTTACTTTTCATAGTCGGCAAATTTAAACATGAGAACCATGGCTATAATAAGAATAATGTTGCTTACTGGGCCCATGTACGTTTTCCAATGTGCGGTACTGTGGTCAATATCTGCCATATTAGCGACAAATAAGATTAGGGCAAATAAAGCGATGCCTATGTAAATCCACTTATTAATTTTCATTTTTTTCCAATATTTTCTTTAGCACCAATTGTGCTGCGTATGTTCTGTTATTCGCTTGTTCTATGACCAAAGACTGATTGCTATCTAAAACTTCATCGGCAACCACTACATTTCTACGTACCGGTAGGCAATGCATAAATTTAGCTTTGCCTAATTTCTTAAGGGTCATTTGCCAATTAGAATCTTGAGATTTTATTTGACCATAGTCATTATAACTGCTCCAGTTTTTTACATATACAAAATCGGCGTTTTCTAGCGCCTTTTCTTGGTCGTGCTCAATAGTACAATCTTTAGTGATGTTTTGGTCTAGCTCATATCCTTGCGGATGGGTAATCACAAATTCAGCATTTTGCTTTTGCATCATTTGTATAAATGAATTAGCTACCGCGTGTGGTAAAGCCCTTGGGTGAGGAGCCCATGATAATACCACTTTTGGATTGTTCTTAAAGTTATGTTCCTCTAAAGTAATGGCATCGGTTAGTGCTTGTAACGGGTGCCCAACAGAACTCTCCATATTTACGATAGGTACAGATGCGTATGTTTTAAATCCGTTTAAAACTTCCTCGGCTTCGTCCAACTCTTTGTCTTTTAAGCCCGCAAAAGCACGAATGGCAATGATGTCGCAATATTGAGAAATTACCTGTGCAGCTTCTTTAATATGCTCAGAAGTACCTTGGTCCATAACAGTGCCATCAGCATATTCTAAAGCCCAACCTTCGCTACCAAAGTTCATGACAATGACTTCCATACCTAGATTCATCGCTGCTTTTTGAGTGCTTAAACGCGTACGAAGTGAGTTGTTGAAAAATAGTAAACCTATAGTTTTATCACTTCCTAGAGCTTTATGTTTTTTAGGTTGCTCTTTTAGGGCAATGGCTTCTTTTACCCAGGTAGATAAAGAATCGATATCGTTTATAGAAAGGTAATTCATGATACTTTAATTTTTGTAAATGTGCTGTTGTTATCAATGGCGTCAGTAATGAAGTGGTCTTTTAAACCATTGGTTATCCAAGTTTCAATACCTGCTTTTTGGGCGATAGTGGCTGCATCTATTTTAGATTGCATACCGCCTGTGCCATGTGTGGATTTAGATTCGTCTATTTCTTTTAACAGGATGCTTAGATCCGATACTGTTTCAATAGTTTTTGGTGTAGAAGTCAATAAAGAAGACTTCGTATATATTCCGTCAGTATTAGTAGCAATAATTAGAATATCCGCAGATAAAAGAGAAGCTGTTAATCCGGCTAATTTATCGTTATCACCAAACTTAATTTCATCTGTTGCTACCGTGTCATTTTCATTAATGATAGGGATGAAATTATTAGCGACCAGAACGTTTATCGTGTTTTTAATATTCACTCTGGTTTGTTCCTTTTCAAAATCGGAATAAGACAATAAGCACTGAGAAGTAAAAAGACCTAATTCTCTGAAATTCTCTTGAAAAATACGCATAAGATGAGGCTGACCAATAGATGCGAGCGCTTGCTTAACGTTAATTTCTTCACCGTTATGTTCAATCTTAACGAATTGCTTAGCTGCCGCAATAGCACCAGAACTCACTATAATGAATTCATATTGATTCTTTAGTGCAGCTATTTGCCTACCAATATCTTCAATTTTACCACGAGAAATATGGTCAGTGTCCTTGGTTAAGGTATTAGAACCTAATTTCAATAAAATTCTCTTTTTCAACATGCTAATTCTGATTTTGTCAGGCTTATTTTATTTTTCCTAACTCCTTTTTTCAGGTCTCGACTGCGCTCGACCGGACACAATAATTATTCGTTTTACGAACAACGAACAACTAATCACCTATCTAATCTGTCCATTCCCCTTTACGTACCATTTATTGGTAACCAAATGCTGCAAGCCAATGGGACCGCGTTGGTGTAATTTGTCAGTACTTATAGCTAGTTCACCACCTAATCCAAATTGTCCGCCATCAGTAAACCGGGTAGATGCATTATGGTATACTGCAGCCGTGTCAACTGATTGCATGAAAATATCTGCCTCTTCTTCGTCTTTTGTGATGATAGCAGCTGAATGTCCACCACCGTAAGTGTTGATCAATTGTATAGCTTCATCAAAATCAGGCACTTGCCCAATGACAATTTTATAATCTAAAAATTCTTCATACCAGACCGACTCATTTTCCATTTGCGAAGTACCATCCATACCGGCTAGTTTGGCATCGGTCAATATTTCAACGTTATGCTTTTTTAAAGTCTGAATCAAGTGAGTTAAAAACTCTGCCTTGCGAGGTAAATCTCTTGATATAATCACTTTATCAACAGCATTACAAGCCGATATTTTAGTCGTCTTTGCGTTTACAATAACATCAAGTGCCAATTGCAGATCTGCATCTTGAGAAACATATACAAAGTTGTTGCCACGCCCACTTACAATTACTGGGCACTTAGCGTGTTGTTTTACAAAAGCGATTAATTTTTCGCCTCCACGTGGAACAATCAAATCTAGTTTTTGAGTCGGGTTTTCTAAAAACTGTTGTGTTTCTACTCTAGAGTAATTTAGGTAGGTCACCCAATCTGTAGCACAGTCGCAAGATTCTAATGCTTTATGCCAAAGGTTGACCAGAACTAAGTTTGAGTTTAGCGACTCTTTACCACCTTTTAGTAAAATTTTGTTTCCAGATTTAAAAGCAATCCCGGCAGCTTCAATAGTCACGTCAGGTCTAGATTCATAAATAATCATAATAGTACCGAAGGGAGCCGTTTTATTACTGATTTCTAAACCGTTGTCATGCGTAAATTGAAAACGTTCTACATGCAAAGGGTCAGGTAGGGAAGCTAACTTTTTTAAGGAAGAAACCATTTCTGCTACCTTGTCCTTATTTACCTTTAAGCGATCGATCATGGCAATGTCGCCTGATTCAAAAGAATTTAAATCTTTCTCATTGGCAGACATTAAAATAGATTCCTCTTGTTGCACCAATTCTGCCATACGTTTTAATACGGCATTTCTTTTTTCTAAACTAAGTGTTGTTTTCATGATAATACAGTCTTAAGAGCTGTGAAGAACACGTCTAAATCTTGTTTTGTAATATTTAAAGAAGGTAAAATTCTAAGTACCGTTTTATCTTTTGCTCCACCGGTAAACAAGTGTTGTTCGTGGATTAATTTTTTGCGTAAATCGGCAACTTGAAAATCGAATTCCAATCCTAACATTAATCCCCTTCCTTTTACTCGTTTTACTTGCGGAATTTCTTTTGCCTTTTCATTAAAATACACTCCCAGCTCTTGCGCGTTGGTTATCAAGTTTTCTTTTTCAATAACTTCAAGTACAGCCAAAGTAGCTACACATGCCAGGTGGTTTCCACCAAAAGTGGTTCCTAACATTCCGTATTTTGCTTTAATGCTCTCATGAATTAGAACACCGCCAACAGGAAATCCATTACCCATTCCTTTTGCAATGCTAATGATATCCGGTATTATATTGTGATGTTGAAATCCGAAGAATTTACCACTTCTACCAAAGCCACATTGCACCTCGTCGGCAATTAATAGCGCATCATTTTCTTTACATAGTGCTGCTACTTTTTGTAAAAATTCGGTAGTAGGTTCATCTAATCCGCCTACACCTTGTATAGATTCTATGATTACGGCACAGACATTCTTTGAAATTTCCCGTTCAAAACCTTTGATGTCGTTCAGGTCAAGAAAGACAACTTCGTGTTGCTGATTTAATTCGGCATTTATAGATGGATTATCTGTTGCCGCTACTGCCGCAGAAGTTCGTCCATGAAAACCATTATTAAAGGCGATAACTTTAGATTTACCAGTAGCGAAAGAAGCCATTTTAAGCGCATTCTCATTTGCCTCGGCACCAGAATTACATAAAAATAAGTTGTAATCTTCGCAACCAGAAACTACACCTAGTTTTTCAGCAAGTTCTACTTGTAGCGGGTTTTGTACCGCATTACTATAAAATCCTATTTTATCTAATTGATCTTTAAGGCGCTTCACATAATGTGGGTGCGAATGTCCTATGGATATTACGGCATGCCCACCGTAATAGTCTAAATAGTCTTGACCTTTGTCATCGGTCACCACAATACCTTTTGCGGAAACAGGAGTAACATTATATAGTGGGTAAACGTCGAATAATTTCATAATTCAATAGCATCAATTTTAATAGTGAATTGGTTTTGTTGGCTGGTGTTACTTCGTTTTAAATTCAGTAATCTTATCGTAAGAGGCAATTATACCTTGTATTAAAGAAGAGCTTAAACCTTGGTGCTCCATTTCATTTAAACCAGTTATGGTACAGCCCATTGGTGTTGTTACCCGATCAATCTCTTCTTCAGGGTGATTACCAGAATCTATTAATAAACTTGCAGCACCATTACAGGTATGCATGGCTAGTTCTTGAGCCTCTTTGGCATCAAAACCTAATTGTATGGCACCTTGCGTGGTGGCACGAATTAAACGCATCCAAAAAGCTACACCACTTGCGCAAATAACTGTTGCAGCTTGCATTTGACTTTCAGGTATTTCCATAGAATGCCCCATTCTGTTGAAAATTGCTTTTGTAAGATCTATTCGTTTTTTCCCTTTTTCATTGCTACAAATACAGGTCATAGATTTACCAACTGAGATTGCGGTATTTGGCATACTTCTAACAATGTAATTATCCTTACCTATAACGGCTTCTATTTTTTCGATTCCGAAACCCGTTATGGTGGAAATGATCACATGGTTTTCAGTTAAGAGGTCTTTTACACTTTCTAAGATTGCAGCAAAATGAACGGGCTGTACCGCAAATATTAGAATGTCTGAATTTTGTACCGCCAAGCGATTATCGTTTGTGACGGTAACCTTGTCAAATTTTTCAAAATCAGCAATAGATTTGATGTCTCTTTTAGTAAGGTACATGCTAGTGGCACCATTACTTTTTAGAATTCCGTTTGCTATAGAAAGTCCTAAATTACCTGCACCTATAATCGCTATTTTCATGTTTTATATTTTTCTTGTACCAATTATATGGTACTTTTTACATTTTTTCTAAAAGACACCTGCCTTTAGGTTCAAACCTAGATTTTCTTCTAGACCAAAAATTAAATTCATATTCTGTACTGCTTGTCCAGATGCACCTTTTAGGAGGTTGTCAATTGCTGAGGTAATCAATAAAATATCTTCATGTTTATGTAAATGAATATGGCATTGATTGGTATTTACAACTTGTTTTAGATTGATAGGTTCATCAGAAATTTGTGTAAATACGGCATCCTTATAATATTCTTGATAGATTTTTTTGGCATCTTCTAAACTGCCTTCAAATTTGGTATACGAAGTAGCTAAAATTCCACGAGTGAAATTCCCTCTATTGGGCATGAAAAATAAGTTGCCCGTATTCTCTTGTAGGGAGTGCAAGCTCTCGTTAATTTCATCCAAATGTTGATGCGTAAAAGGCTTGTACCAGCTTACGTTATTATTTCTCCATGAAAAATGAGAAGTTGCGGACGGACTAACACCTGCTCCTGTACTTCCGGTTACAGCATTTATATGTACTTCATTTTCTATTAAGTTAGCCTTAGCCAATGGCAGCAACGCTAGTTGAATAGCAGTAGCAAAACAACCAGGATTGGCAATGTATTTTGCGTTCTCTATGTTGCTTTTGTTCAATTCAGGTAACCCGTATACAAATTGTTTTCCATCGAAATCGGAATCGGCATCAAGTCTGAAATCATTACTTAAATCGATGATAATAGTATCTGTAGAAAAGTTATGTTCCTTTAAAAAAGCCGTAGAGTTACCATGACCTAAACATAGAAAAACAACATTCACATCTAAATTCACATCACCTGTAAATTCAAGGTCTGTAGTACCTAGTAAATCTGGGTGTGCTGTAGTTACCTTTTTACCTGCTCTAGTAGTACTGAAAACAAAATCTATCTCCGTTGCGGGATGATTCAATAAGATGCGAATAAGTTCCCCACCCGTATAACCAGAACCACCAATAATACCTGCTTTAATCATAATGTTCTTTTCTGAATAAGTATTAAGTACGAAGTACTTGAATAACACTTTTAATCTTTTTACTTAATACTTTGTACTCATTACTTAATACTATTTTTTCTAACTATTTATCCCCATTAACATGGTTATATATCTTCCCTGAATTAGAAAGTATTTTTATAAAGCCCTTAGCATCATCTGCAGTCCAACCTTTATTGACTTCACCGTATTTACCAAAGGCATCTGTCATTAAATCGTGTTCAGATGAAATACCGTGTAGTCTAAACTGAAAAGGATATAAGCCAACAAAAACATCTCCGGAAACGGTTTTTTGGGTATCGGTCAAAAAGGTCTCAATATTTCTCATGACTGGATCAAGGTAGTTACCTTCATGCAATAACATTCCGTAAAAATTACCTTGCTGTTCTTTTTGGTATTGTTGCCATTTTGTAAGCGTATGCTTTTCTAGTAAATGGTGTGCTTTTATGATGATTAAAGATGCGGGAGCCTCAAAACCAACTCTTCCTTTAGTCCCAATAATGGTATCGCCAACGTGGATATCTCTACCAATAGCGTACTTTGAAGCTAATGCCTCAAGTTTTTCAATATTAGCAACGGGAGAATCTTTTTCTCCATCAATAGCAACTAGCTCTCCTTTTTCGAAAGTCAGTTTTACGTCCGTAGGGTTCTTTTCTTGTAACTGACTTGGGTAAGCATTATCTGGCAATGCTTTTTCAGAAGTCAAAGTTTCTTCGCCACCAACAGATGTTCCCCAAAGTCCTCTGTTAATAGAGTATTTAGCTTTTTCCCAAGGGTAATCTACTCCGTTTTCTTTTAAGTATGCAATCTCTTCTTCTCTTGCTAATTTATTATCTCTAATAGGAGTAATGATCTCGATTTCTGGAGCAATGATTTGAAAAATCATATCGAAACGAACTTGGTCATTTCCAGCTCCTGTACTACCGTGAGCGATGTAACCTGCACCTACTTTTTTAGCATAGTTAACAATTTCGATTGCCTGTACAATACGTTCAGCACTTACAGAAAGCGGGTAGGTATTGTTTTTTAGTACATTACCAAAAATAAGATACTTTACTACTTTGTCATAAAAAGTCTGTACGGCATCTATTGAGGTATATGATGTTGCCCCTAATTCGATTGCTTTTTTCTCGATTTCTTTTATTTCATCCGAAGAAAATCCGCCAGTGTTTACACTTACTGCATGAACTTCAAACCCTTTGTCTTTTGATAAATGTTTAGCGCAATAAGATGTATCTAATCCGCCGCTGTATGCTAGTACTAATTTTTTCATTGTAATATGTTCAAATCCGGTGATGCCGGGTAATTATTGTTTTAGTTTGATAGAACTAGAAAGGAGAGGTTAGAAAAAAGACAATAGAAAAAAGATTTTATAAAAATCAGCTATTTCACTACTCTCAATATTTATTTTTTAACTTCTATACTCTATACTCTATACTCTATACTCTATACTCTATACTCTATACTCTATACTCTATACTCTATACTCTATACTCTATACTCTATACTCTATACTCTATACTCTATACTCTATACTCTATACTCTATACTCTATACTCTATACTCTATACTCTATACTCTATACTCTATACTCTATACTCTATACTCTATACTCTATACTCTATACTCTATACTCTATACTCTTATTTCTTTTTCAGAAACAAACTCTCTTTAATACTTTTTAATCTTGTAAAAGCTTTACCGTTCATTTCTTTTGACTCTTCGGTTTTTTTCTTGGTAGCGCCATCATAAAGCATACCTGTGCATAAGCACATTTTTTGCTCTGTTCTTGTAAGAATATCAAAGTTTTTACAGGTTTGACAACCTTTCCAGAATTCTGGGTCATCTGTCAATTCAGAAAATGTAACCGGTTTGTAACCTAGTTCGTAGTTGATTTTCATAACTGCCAAGCCGGTGGTGATCCCAAATATTTTAGCATCTGGAAACTTCTCTCTACTAAGGTCAAAAATCTTAGCTTTTATTTTCTTAGCTAGCCCCTGACCTCTGTAGTCTGGGTGTACTATGAGTCCGGAGTTGGCCACAAATTTCTCATGTCCCCAAATTTCAATATAGCAGAAGCCTGCAAACTTATCTCCGTCCAATGCAAGAACAGCATTGCCGTTAGCTAGTTTTTTCTGAATATAATCAGGAGTACGTTTTGCAATACCTGTACCACGTACTTTAGCGGAGTCCGCTATGGTGTCGCAAATATCCTGAGCGTATTTAAAATGTGATTCGTTAGCAACAATTAAGTTCATTGCCAGTTAGATTTAAAAGTGTAAAAAAAGTTTTGATTTGTTGTGCGGAAATGGACTCACCTAATTCCATAATTATATCTTACCCTTACGGGCGACGGCGGCGAGCTATGAACGGACGCGTAAGAGCAGAAATGCTCTCGTTGCTATATAATATGTAGTTGTTTTCGTTCATTACGGGGTAAATGTACAAATTATATTTATTTGACATCACACATTGTATAATTTTTACAAAAACTTCACTTTTTGTTATTATGTGCAACAATTTCATAAACAATGTAGCCGTACACTGAAATATACTCAATGGCAAGAAGCCAAAGGTTTTCTTTGAAATCTGCCTGAGAATAGGCGAAGTAGCTCAGTACAATGGCTGCAGACCAAATGATGGCATATCTGTAGGTTGTAAAAATAGAAAGCAGCACCAGAAAAATAACGTACCATGGGTGTACGGTAGTAGATACAAAATAGTAGATGGTCAATACCCACATCATTGACCAGAGAACTCTGTTTAAATCATACCTTTTTGGTAAAAATGTGAATAGACCAACAGTGGCTATGGTAAACAACGGTGTAATTTTGCCGTATTCCTTAATAAATTCCCACGGCTTTGCATCAAAGTGTATGGCAGTTTTTTTAGTGATGTTATAGATGCTTGCATTGAATTCAAAATTAGAAAACCATAGTTTTATAGTCTTAGAATAGTTGTCTATAAATTCTGGGGTATTAAATGGAAGAAAAAGTACAATAGATGTTATGCCAATGATAGCGTAGAAAACGATGCTTTTTTTCCATCCTAAGTATTTAAGGAAAAGCGGTAAAAATAATAGGGGTACGAGCTTTATTGAAATAGAACAAGCTATAACTACACCTGCAGTTTTCCATTTATCTATAGATAATAAAAATAGGGCTAGAATAAAGAAAAACAGCATTACCCCTTCAAAATGGAGGTTGCCTGTGAGTTCTACAATAACCAAGGGATTTAAGAAGTACCAAAAGATTAAATGCGGAGATCTGTTCAGGTTTTTTAGCAGTTTTCTGCCAAAATAGAATACACCTATGTCTGCAAGAATAATAATGGCACGCATGGCAAATAAAGAGCCGAATATACTTTTACCGCCTACAAATGCCGCAATAGCAAAAATAAGCTGGTTCAAAGGTGGGTAATTGCTATAATGCCGCGCACTTAAACTGCCCATGCCCTCATATAGAATATCGGCATTTGGTATCATAGATACCATGTTGTCCATTAGTTGATCTGGTGTGTTTAAATAGGGGTTGGCGCCGCTAGAGACCAAATGACCGTCCCAAATGAACCTGTAAAAATCTTGAGAAAGATTGGGTTCTATAAATAGAAAAAATAATCTAAAAATAATTCCAATACCTAATAAGAACCTGAAATTCAGTTTTTCAAACTGTATCAATTTAAAACAGAAAAAGAAAAGTGCTACAAAAAGGGAGAGCAATTTAATAAAATCGGTTCGGTCTAAATGATAGGCGAAGGTGTAGTAAAATACAAAACTTAATACTGCCAATATCAAGGAAACTTTGTGGAGTTTCATGTAATTTTTAAAGGTAATCGGCATTAGGGGTCTGGGTTTAGTAACAGGTCAATTTACTGGTTTTTATTGAAAAATGATTTCAATTGCCCATCAATTTTCCTAAAAGTTCTTTCATCATTTTTGCGGCCAAGTAAGCGGTCATGTCATGAAAATCTCTATCAGGGTTATATTCTACAATATCCGCACCTACTACTTCGGTATCTATACTATGAATTAAGTCTAAAACTTGTCGTGATGAGAGTCCGCCAGGCTCGTGATGAGAAACTCCAGGTGCAAAAGCAGGATCAAAGCCATCCATATCTAAAGAAATGTAAAGAGGATTATTGAATTTAGGTATCGCGTTTAAATCTAAATTCCGCATTTCATGAACATCAACATCGTATTTTTTTGCTTGATCAGCCTGATGCGGATTTAAAGTGCGAATACCGACTTGCACCAATTTTACAGCAAAACCGTTTTCCATAATCCGTGCAAAAGGGCATGCGTGAGAATAAGGGTCCCCTTCGTATTCATGATACAGATCTGCATGCGCATCAATATGTAAGATATCTAGTTTTGGGTAGTACTCGTTAAAAGCCTTGATAATGAGGAAAGTGACAGAATGGTCTCCGCCTAAAGAAAGTAGTTTAGAACCAGCATCTAGGTTGTTTTTGGTAATGGTCTCAATATCAAAATACTCATTAATGGTAAAATCACCCTTGTCCGTTATGGCATCGTTTTCTATGGATGCCCCAAGTTCTGTATACAAGTTCATAGAATCGCTGTATAATGCTTTTCTAATGAGGTCAGGAGCTTTCGCCGGACCTTGTTGAAAAGAGGATTTGGCATCCCAATTAATTCCTTGAATAACAATATCTTTCATAATAACGTTTTAGGCTTTTACATTAAATTAATACATGGTATTCGGGTTCTTGGATTTCTCGGGAATTTGCTGAATAGCATCCCAATGTTCGCATATTTTTCCTTCTGCATCAAACCTAAAGAAATCCATGGTCACGTATTGATCATTTCCTGGCCAAGTTTGGTGCGTGTGTAGTGAAACTAAATCGCCTTCAGCAATACAGCGTACAAATTCAATAGATTTTTCGGGGTATTCTGCCTGCATACGTTCAAAATAATCAATAAAACCTTGTGTGCCATTGGCAACGTCTGGGTTGTGTTGAATATATTCACTGCCTACATATTTCTCGATGGCTGATTTTGGATTACCCAAGTATGCTGTTCTGTAAAATGCTATGGCATTTTCTTTGTTTTTTTGTAAATCCATACTTAAAATTTAGTCCTCAAAGATTTCAGTGATTGCAAGTTTTGATTTTTTAAACTCATTGGGCAAGTCAATAAAAGCTTCAATGGCGAAGCTAAATTTGCTATTTCCTTCAAAAATCCAATAATTGCCTTCTAATTTACCGTTTTCGCTTGTGGTATGCTCTCTTGGAATGTTATTAATAGAATATTGATTCTTTTCTTTATTATACCAGATACCCAAGGCACGCAAATCATCTTCGTCAGTGTAATTAAAAGAAATGCGTGGTGCTATGGCTCCTTCATTATTTTCAATTGTCACATTTTTATTGGTGAAATTTTCTAACTCTTTAGCCCAAGGCAGTTTGTTTTCTTTCCAATTTGCTAATTGCTCCCATTGTGCCAAGATAAGAGCAGTGTCTTTTTCGGTTTGGATTATGGTAAAAAGGTTTTCCTGAACAATCTCAATTTTGTGTTTTTCAGGATAAATGGTCACAATGGTTTTGTCTGAAGCAATTCTACTGTTTTCAATACCAAAGAACGAACCTATAAGAAAGAATATGATTTTTATTTGTTCCATTTAATTGAATTTTTATGCTAATGAAAATACATTTTTCTGAATTCCATTGGGGTCATTCCTGCGTTAGATTTAAAGAATTTTGAAAAATAGGCATAATCAGAAAACTCTAAAGTATCTGCTATGTTGGCAAGGTTATCATTAGAATGAACAATTAAGCGTTTAGCTTCTAGCATAATACGTTCAGAAATTAAAGTACTCGTAGTTTTGTTAATGGTTTTGCGCACCACTCTATTCAAGTGTTTGGTTGTAATATTGAGTTTGTCAGCATAGAATTTAGGTAATTTTTCAGTGTAAAAGTGTGTGTTTATCAACTTTTCTAGATGCTCAAGTATGTTGATATAGCTATTAGAGCTTAACTTTTCTATAATAATATCTGCAGTATATGCGCGCGTAAATTCTATGTATAAATAATGTATCAGACTAATGATTTTTGCCTCTCTTAATAAGTTTTCTTTTCTGTACTCCGTAAAAAGCTCTTGAAAAACAGTGGAAAGGTGATTTAATTTTTTTTGGGATAACTGAAGCAATGGCGGGTTCTGGTTAGAATAATAGAAAGGAAAAGAATTTAAAGAGTGGTCCAAAAATTTAAGTTCATAAAATTCTTGAGAGTGAAAAAAAATATAACCTTCTGGTTGCGATTCAAATTTCCAGAAATGTGTTTGTCCTGGTTTTAAGAAAAAGACTTTTCCTGACTCTATGGAGTAGGTATCGAAATCAATTTCATGCGTACCGCTACCTTTTGTAAAAATAACACACAGGTAAAAGTTATGGCTGTGAGGTTTGCTAATTAGGTGCTTATTAATTTGAATATGCTGCGCAAAAGAGTTTATATAAAGACTATCTAAAGGCTTATTCTTTAAAAACTGACTAATATGTAAAACAGGAATCTTCATAAGAATGTCCTAAAAGTACAAATATTGGGGCTAATGATACGACTGAATCATATGTTTTAGGTCTTAATTTTGCAGTATTAAATTAGAGGTCATGAGTAAAGTGTTAGATATTATAAAATGCAAATGTCCTAATTGCAAAGAAGGAAAGGTGTTTAAAGATCAGGGCAATATTCTATTACTAAGAATGCCCAAAATGAATGAGAGGTGCACGGAATGTAACTTTAAGTTTGAGCGCGAAACAGGTTTCTTTTTTGGTGCAATGTTTGTGAGTTATGCGCTGGCTGTTGCACAAATGATAGTATGTTTAGTGTTGTTTTGGCATTTTATAGATTTATCACCTCTTCGTGTTTTTGCCATTATAGCTACGGTGACATTGTTGTTAAGTACAGTGAATTTTAGACTATCTAGAGCAATTTGGATTTATATTTTTTATAAAGATTAATTGTTTTCGTAACTAGGAAAAGTCAATTCTTTTGCAATTTTGAGAACCCTTTTGGTAATTTTATTAGGGTCGTTTTTTCTCCAATTCATAAATAGATTGATGGTTTCGTCCAATTCAATAAACCTGACGCCTGCTGCATTAGAGAATCTATAGGATAACGGTAATATAGATATGCCTAAACCTTGTGCAACAAGATTTAGTATCATTCCACCAAAATCAGATTCAATAATTGTTTTAGGCTCAAATCCGTTTTTTTGGAACAAGTTTCTTAAAAGTGAAGGGAAATAAGTGGTTCTGTGCAAACCAGAAATAATGAATTTCTCGTCTTTTAAATCTTTAAGATTAGTTAGTTTTTTTTCTGTCAACCAATGCTTTTTTGAAACAACAAGACAAATTGGTTCTGTGTATAGTTTGCACGAATCTATATAGGTGTTTTTTATTGCATCTCTATTGAAAGCTATATCAGTGTCGTAATTCAGTAATAAGTTTTCATGATTCTCATCTGTAGGTTCGGTTAATTCTAGTTTTAGACTGGGCAAATTGGAGCTTATGGTGTCTAGAAATTTGGGGAGATAACTAAAAGCAATAGAGCCAGGGTAAGATATTGATATGAAACCAGTGGTACCTTGGTCTATCTTTTTTGCCTGTTTATGAAAATGGTCAAGTTCGTTAATGGTGGTGGTCCATTTCTCTTGTAAAAAAATACCGGCATCGGTTAGTTTTACATTTCTTTTGTCTCTCTCAAAAAGCTGAATTCCAATCTCTTCTTCTAATGATTGAATTTGTCTGCTTAAAGTAGATTGAGAAATAAAAATTTTCTCAGAAGCCTTCCAAAAATGAAGCTCGTTGGCAAGCACTAAAAAGTATTTTATTTGTTGAGTCGTCATTACTAATGCATTTTTCGCATTAAAAAACTAAAAATATGTATTTTAAATCATGCATCAAAATTAGTTCTTTGCTCTATGCTTAAAAGTATTTGGCAATTATGGGAGTAGAGAATTTTATGACGTTTATGATTTCGGCGCTGTTTTTTATAATGACCCCTGGGTTAGATACTTTCTTTGTTCTGAACAAAACTATAGGCCAAGGAAGAAAATCTGGAATTCTAGCAGCATTAGGTGTGAATACAGGTGTATTGGCGCATACGCTGTTTGCTGCTTTGGGTTTATCCGTATTGCTTGCAGAATCTACATTTGTATTTGCCGTTATACAGTATTTGGGTGCTGTTTATCTTATTTGTTTAGGGATTTCTATCTATGTAAAAAAGAACAATCTAGAGGAATGGGGAAAAGCTCGGATAAATGAAAAAAAAGTAAAAAGCGATTTTTGGTCTGGATTTTTTACCAACTCATTAAATCCTAAAGTTGCATTATTCTTCATTGCTCTTTTTCCACAATTCATATCAGCTAAAGATGCGGATAACCCGTTGCCTTATATAGTATTGGGATTTACCTACGCCTTAATAGGTGTAGTATGGTATATAATTTTGACACTGTTCGCAAGTGTATTTTCTGATAAGATCAAAGACAATCCTCAAGCGGGTAATTTATTGAACAAACTTGGTGGCTTTGCATTTATTTCAATGGGAATTAAAATAGCATTGAGCTATTAATTATAAAATAATCATTGTAATCACCACCAAATTCTTGACGTTATAGTTTAGAGTTAACCATGAATAGGGAAACTTGTACGCAAACTGTGTTTTATGTTCCGTGGTTATGGTGGTGATATTTGATTTATATTAACTTATTTTGAACTCCAGATTCTGATTGAAATAGTATGAAGGAGGATAATAACAAGGGGATTACTAGAAAAAAAACACCGTGGCCAACAAAAGATGCTATGCAACAAGTTTATGAAAAGAACTTGTGGGGTAGTGGTGATGAAGATTTTTATTCGGGCGAAGGCTCTCATAAACCAGAAATTGTAAAACCTTATGTAGAGAAATTAATTGCTTTTTTAAGTTCATTTGAAAACCCCATTTCAGTATGTGATTTAGGTTGCGGGGATTTTAATGTGGGAAAAGAATTGGTGGGCCACGCCAAGAATTTTATTGCGGTGGATATTGTTCCAGAACTAATTGAACGTAACAAAGAAAAATATAAAGCTCCTAATTTGGAATTTCTATGTCTAGATGTCTCTAAAGACACTTTGCCCAATACAGATTGTGCTATTCTTCGTCAAGTGTTACAGCATATCTCTAATGATGAGGTAAAGCAGGTTGCGGCTAAGTTTGTTAATTACAAGTATGTAATTGTAACAGAACATCTTCCTAATAAAGATTTTACACCTAATGTAGATATTATCTCAGGTCAAGGAACCCGTTTAAAAAAGCAAAGTGGCATCAATCTTTTGTTGGCGCCATTTAATTTGAAAGTTGTAGCCCAGCGCGAACTTTTAAAAGTTGTAGATGAACATGGTATTATTGTAACTGTATTATATAAGATGTATTGATTTATTAATCCTGATAAATGTCATAGTATTAATCTACGTTGTTATCTAGCTTTGGTGGTATCATAAAAACAAACGTAGATGAGCAAAGTAGAGATAAAGCAAGGAGAGATAAAAGTAAAATTTAACGAACCAACTTCTGGTAAATTGTCTTTTGAACAATTAGGTATTTCTAGTGAGGGAGCCTCTTTAGAAGGCGGATTACTTCGTTTGGTTTTTGATTTAGAAGGTATTGGTGAGCATGATTATTATCAAGTGCCAACTTTAGAGTTGTTTTACGAAGAAAATATGTCAGAAACACATTGGATGTGTGAATTTAACGGAAAAACCATTCTTGATAAATTAGACCATTACGGTCATTCAACCATTTTATTATTGAACAGAAAGGTGTTGAGTGAGTTAGAGCAACATCATGAAAATGTATTGATAGTTCATGCAGAATTTCCGCAACCAGCTAAATTGAATTTGAAAGAATCTTCAATTCGTCTATTCAAATAAAGAAGTTTATATTTTTAAAAAGGGTAGCGAAAGGTTTGTTGGTTTTATAGTGGTAGTTCAACGCAAGCAGACCCGTTAGATTGTTGTTTAGTTCACAGGTCATTTTCGCTATCCTTCTTTTTTACAGTTTCTTGCTTCATATATCCAAGAGCCCAAATAAGAATTCCGGTCCAAAAAAACAGTTGGTTGTATTGGGTAATTTCAGGTATGGGATCTTCTCCAAAAACTCCCATTTCCATAAATTGAAATATAAGACCGATGATAACGATTACTAAAGCGATATAAACTGCTGTATTCGGTTTTTTCATACGATATTTTATTTTCTGGAAACAAAAAGTAAAAAACCACCAATTATTAAAGTAATCAGAAAGGGTAAATACTTCAAGGGTGTATTATCTCTTTTGCCTATTGGCGCTTCCCATTTTCCTTCTTTTAAAGTAAGGTTTAGTTCGTGTTGATTATCGCGCTGTAAAGTAAATTTTTCTTTCGGAAATCCATCCAATAAAAATACAACAACAGATTGGCTGTTGTATAGGTCTTTAAACAATTCATTTTTTAAGTAGATGTGGTTTATTTCTTCAGGTAGACCAACTAGCTCTGAAACTATCTTGGTCTCATGACCTAAGAACACTTGTGAATTTTTGAATTCAAGGGCAATATTATCGTTTAGAACAATAGCGAATCTAGACTCAAAAAGTTGAAGAACTAAATCTTGAAATTCTTCTGGAGATGCATAGGCACCTTTCTCATTTACATAATTTACCTCTTGTTGAAAAGCCGTTAAAGAGCTGTTTAATTGCATAACAATTTGCCCATTTTCCGTTTTCGAAATAATTATACTCGAAAAATCTGGATTATGGGCAAAAAGTACATTGCTTACCAAGAGAAAAGCAGTAAGAAAAAGTGGTAAAAGAAGTTTTTTACATAGCATAAACACCACGTAAACCGTCAATGAAATTGTTGCTTCCAGCCTTGTCTACATGGTAATGGTAACCTCTAATTTCATCGTAGTGACCTCTAAATTCATCTAAGTCCGTAGCTTCGTTACCATCGGCATCCGTATTGGCATAAATTGAGTATCCGTCCATGGCATAGCCTATCATTGGAGCGTGATTATCTTCTTGCGCTATTTTTTTAGAAACACCTGTTGCTGCATGGTAGTGATAACCTTCGTGTAAGTTAATATGTCCGCCAGCATCATCAAAAGGAGCAATAGTGTAAGCCGCTAAGATATTATCTACAGGTGCAGGTGCGTTGAAAACAACACCGTTAAAAGCTAAACCTCTATTTGAAGGTCCCATGCCTTCTCCGCCTGGTGGTGGTCCTTTAGGTCTTTCTCCATCTTTTGGGCGCTCAGGTCTTTCATGGCCATCTTCACCGCCGTTTGGAGGCCCTGATCTAAAAGCATATCCTTCAGGTGCTTTTTTAGGAGTAACCGGTATATAATATGTATGCGTCATACCAGTGATGTAAGATGGTAAGCATTCCACACAAAAGTTTTTATATTCTTCGCCAACATTTGGGTCTGCGGCATCATTACATTCTGCCTTGGTCTTGGTTTTAGTGATTTCACCTGTGGTCTTATCATAAAGCATCCAAGTATCATCATTAAAAAGTGTTCCTAAATTTTTAATGAACTCGCCATCAATATCGTAGATTTCTCCTTCTACTGCCCAAACACCACCTTTAGAGGCATCATCAGAAATATTATCTGGACACCATGGTCCCATTTCATGCTCTGAAGGTGTGCCAGAAGTGACAATTTTGTAACAATCAGCGGTAGAACCATCAGACATTTCTTTATTAACAATAGATATGGGTTCAACTAGACCGCCAGGAAGAAAGTTTTCTTTATTGACCGAAATGGTGACTTCTGTATTTGCTTCCGTATTAGATTTTGATTTTGTGTCTTTACACGCCATAAAAATGAATACTAATACAGGTATCGCTAAAATCTTAAAATGATTTTTTATCATAACGTTCTTTTTATGGTTACTATGTTAAAGTTAAAGACTTTTAAGCTTTTAGCCCTTTATATTTAGACTAATTTGAAAGAAAATTACCTGGATTTAACATATCAATAGCACATACTATCTTATAGTATAATTTAATCTAAATAGGATATATTGAAAGTCCTTTTATAAAAAAGACTCCTTGATTTGCAGCACTATTTTTTTTCCATCTGGAATTTCCTAGTTTATTGTAGAATTCTGTTTTCTTTAGAATGCCATTAACAATCATTCCAACTATCCAAGAGATAAATGATATTGATATTCCAAATGTGAATCCTAATATTAAGTGCTTGGTTATCATAGCTTTTAAAATGTAGCAGCGTCTAAGCTAAAGATGTTGGTTTTGTTTTTGCTTTTATTTGTCTAAAGCTGAATCTCAAAGATTTTGCAACTATTTATACCTGCCTGCCGGCAGGTATAAATAGACCCTTTGCTTAAGCCCTAAATCTCTATTATTTACAGGTGTTGTTTACAATAATTATTTCTCCATAATTTGATTTAAAACTAAAGTAAAATCTTCACTTAATTCGTATATCCAGAACACAAGTGCAAAAGTTATAAATGCTAAACCAGCTGAAAAAGAGTATTTGACATAATAGTTAGAACCTGTAATTAAACATGATTTAGAAGGATTTCTTGGGTTATAGAAAACCTTAACTTTATTTCCTTTTTTGAGCTTTTCTACAAAAGCTAGTTTCTCTTTTTTATATGGTGTCCACATGTCAACATAAGGAAAAAGATGTGTGCCAATCATTTGTTTTGATGTGCCATTTAATTGATAAATGTATTCAAAATCTGCCTTATAGCTTATCTGCTGACTACCATCTGAATCAGTATAGATTTTTTCTTTTAACTCGGCATGGGTTATTGTACCGGTTGTTTGATTCCATTTTTTTGAACTAATATCAAGAATATAGGTTAACATTCCCAAAAGGAAAACAGTTACACCAATAATTAAGGTAATAATCATGAAATGATGTTTATTTTGTCTGCTAGATAATTTGAGGGATATTTTTTACTGATATACACCCAATGGATAACAAATAAAGGAAATATTAATAAGGCAATTCCTGCTCCTATATCTTTTAAGTTGATATCATATTTAATAATAGAGGATTCATTTGGATTTTTTGGGTTAACATAAATAACAACGTTATTCATTTCTTTTAGCTTTAAGTATAATCCTCTATGGAATTTACTTTCATATTCTTTTTCTTTATTAAGCCCAATTTTAGAATTCGTATAATCCTTACCGTTAAATTTATATACGTACTTAATCTTACATTCTTCAATTGGAAATACCATAGATGCTTCTTTCGGCATATTAGGGTTTGGACTACTTTCAAGTTTGACTGACTTAATTTGCGCTACAGTTTGTTCCCAATTAAATTTTTCGTTTTCCAATATTAAAACAAGTGGCTTTTTCAAATTATAGAAACTAAATATTACCTGTAGAAGTAAAAAAAGTAATATTAGACTGATTCCAAAAACGTATGCTATTTTAGTAAGTAGCTGCATAATTATTGCTAACGGTAATGCTATTTTTAGTGTAAGGTGCAAATAGGCTATTCCCTTTGCCCCACAGTTCTTAGCCAAATCTTTTGGTTTTGTTTTTTCTTTTCTTGTGTCAAAGCGAAATCCCAAAGATTTCGCGACTTCATAAAAATAGGCAAACCTTAGCGTTTAAGCCCTAAGTCCGTATTGTTTATAAGTTTTGTTGTACACCGTTATTTATATTTTCTTTTAGCAACAAGATATTCCTTTCCGTTTGCTGTTTTGAATTTTTTTGTCCAAAGTCCCAAGTCATTATAGACGTATTTGAAATACTCGTATTCATATTTAAAAGGTCCAGACATTAGGAGTGGAAACTCTCGTTTTGGTTCAAATTCACGATGAAGCGCCTCCACGTAATTCAAGCTATCATATTCAATGTGGGTCGTTCCCATTTCATTTGGCTGGTCACTGTAAGAATATGAACTGTATTGAATATGTTTGGTAATGTTTCCATTCGTGTCATACTCGAAAATCTCTTTGTGTGGCCAAAGGTTTTGTTCATCAGTTCTTTCAATCAGTTTTGGTTTTCCGTATTCATTGTAATCTGAATATTTCTCTACAATTCCATAACTATATTCTTTACGGATTAAAACACGATCATTGTATTCCAGTTTGGTTTCTGAAACATTATTTACCTCTCCATCATTTATGTTAAACGTTTGCGTTTCTCGCTTGACATTATCAAATTCGTCGTATTCAAATTCCATTCGACTCCTCAGTTCATTTTTCCAATAATTTTCTTGGGCAGAAACAAGTCCATTTGAAAGATAGTACTTAGTACTCCATTTTCCCCACCCAACATTTTTTTCAACATAAAAGGCATAATTTTTCAATAATTCAGTTTCGCTTTTTTGGGCAAAAGAATTATTGAAAATAAGAAAGATTATTATGATTGAAAGCAGGTTTTTCATAATGGTGTACAACAATTGTATAAAGTAACAAGTTACTTTATACGCTATTTAAGACGAATAAGATAACAAGTAATCTTATTCCTATTTTAGCCGTAAGTTAAACAAACTAGAAGAATTGGAATAAAAAAAGGGATAGCCAATGGCAATCCCTTTTTAATATTTTGTTTAAAGCTGTTTTAAGCTCTTGAGGTCAATGATTTAAAGAATACAAACCCAAAGCCCAAGAACAGCATAAAATGAAACGGAAACAACCCAAAATCATTCAATGGTATTGCGCTATACATACCAAACATGAAATAAACCATTAAGGCAAATTCCAAGATCATGTTAGGTGATAATTTTTTAGCTAGGTACTTATTGCCTTTCCAGCTTTGCTTTAAGGTACTGATGTTGAATTTTGGTGTACGTACAAATTCACTTCGTTTGCCCATGTGTCCTTCTAATACGGCAATGGTATTGTGTAAAGAGAAACCTAATGCTACAGAGAAAAAGGTGAAGAAAATACGTATATAATCTACAAAGTTATTGAAGCCGCTGCCTTGTATGCTCTTATAGGTAAACCAATAGCACACAAATAAGATAATAGTACTTACCGTGAATAAACTTAAAAGAGAGAATACCCAGTCTAAATGACCATAGGTATTTTTAATATAAAGTGATGGTATACTCAATAAAGCAACTAAGAATACACATAAGAACATAGAACTGTTCAGTAGGTGCATGACCCCATGAAACTTTGTTTTAAAAGGAATGTTTTTTGCGCTTACAACGCTCCAAACCGTTTTTCTAAAGTTCTCAGCACCACCTTTGTTCCAACGAAATTGCTGCGAACGAGCTGCACTTATCACTACAGGTAGTTCAGCGGGAGTCTCCACATTCTCCAAATACTTGAATTTCCAGTTTTTCAACTGTGCGCGGTAACTAAGGTCTAAATCCTCGGTAAGTGTATCGCCTTCCCAATTACCGGCATCAAGAATACATTCTTTACGCCAAATACCTGCGGTACCGTTAAAGTTGATAAAGTGACCTTTACTGTTACGCCCAACCTGTTCTAAGGTAAAATGCGCATCAAGAGCAAAAGCCTGTATTTTTGTTAGGGTAGAATAGTCGCGGTTCAAGTGTCCCCAACGGGTCTGCACCACACCAATTTCTTCATCTTTGAAATAGATAACGGTTTTCTTCAACCAATCTGAAGCAGGTAAAAAATCCGCATCAAAGATGGCAATGAATTCACCCTTTGCTACTTCTAGTCCTTCTTTTAAGGCACCTGCCTTAAAACCAGAACGGTCTGTTCTTGTAATATGTTTAATATCTAAACCGGTCTCCTGTAATTTTGCAATACTGGCTGCAGTAGTTATTACAGTGTCGTCAGTAGAGTCGTCTAAAACCTGAATCTCTAATTTACTTTTAGGATATTCTATTTTAGCGATGTTTTCCAATAAACGATCCATGACATATTCCTCGTTAAAAACAGGAAGTTGAATGGTTACGAACGGAATTTCCTTTGGGTCTAACAAATTAAACTTAGGAGCCGTTTGGTTTTGTCTTTTTTGGGATAAGTAATTGATTAACAGATTAAGCTGCGCCAAGCTATAAAAGAAGATCAACAGTAAAGAGATACTGTAGATGATGATGATAAGATATGCAAGAGCTAAAGCCATATTATTTTATACTGTATTTGAAGATCCACCCCAAAATTTTTATGCCTGCAAATATACTACCTTTTACGGTTCCTGATACTTTTGAGATGCCAATTCTTCGTTTGTAACGTACTGGTACTTCGGTATATGTCATTTTTTTCTTAAGAATTTTCAGTTGCATTTCAACCGTCCACCCATAAGTCTTGTCTTCCATGTTCAATTCTTTGAGCTTTTCGTATTTAATTGCCCTAAAAGGACCTAAATCCGTAAATTTTGCACCAAAAAATAAATGCATTAAAAATGTAGCCAACCAGTTGCCAAAAACTTGTTGTGGGGTCATTGAACCTTCTTCTCGTAAAGCTTTTGTTCTAGCACCAACTACAAAATCTATATTTTTTTCTAAAATAGGAGCAACTATCTTCTCCAGTTCCTCTGGGTAATCAGAGTAGTCTCCATCAATAAATACGATAATATCTGGTTGTTTTGACAGATTTGCTACGTAATCTAAGCCTTTAAGGCAGGCATAGCCATATCCTTTTCTAGTTTCAGTAAGTACCGTTGCACCAGCAGCTTCGGCATTTTTTACGGTATCATCTGTAGAGTTATTGTTCACAACGATTACCTCAGATACCGTTTTTGGTAGTTCGTTGATGACATGGGCAATAGAATTTGCTTCGTTAAAAGCTGGTATAATTACTTTAATGTCTGTCATTATTTTAAATCTGATAAACTATTTTCACTGGTAAAGGCACGAAAAGAGGTCCATTCCTTAATCTTTTCACCTTTACTGTATTTCTCTGCGGATATTAATTTTGTGTCCTTGTATTTTAAGCAATACCCGTCTTTTATTCCTTTTGTTAGCTGGCACTTGTGGTTAATGCGACCTTTTTTATCGTAAAAAAGCCACCAGCCAATTTCTTTATTATCGGCAAATTTGCCTTCTTTTATTCTAATACGGTCTTCACTATAAAAAAACCAATACTTTTCTCTTTTGCCATAAGCGTAAAAACCTTGTTCAGATTTATGCCCATTAGGGTGGTAGAAAGTCCAATAATCAGTTTTTGTACTATAGCGAATCCAACCTTCACTTTCTAAGGTGCCGTCTTCATAATAGGTACGTTCATAACGTTTGTCTTCAGGATTGGTAAAAGCTAACAATCCTAAACAAATAAGAGCGGGTAAAAAAAGTTTAAATAGCTTCATTTTTTTAAAATATTAGATTAAAATATAGGTGCTTACCATACCAAAGTTTACACTTTTATTTTCTACTTTTTATGGTATAGGTATTTTTTCCTTTTTTAAGAGGAATTACAGTTCCTTGCCAATTTAAGTTGCCTGTCATGGTATCAGGAATTGTTATTTCGGCGGATAATTTATGCTTGTTTCTCTTTAGTTCAAATTCAATAGTTCCTTTTGATGTAGGCAGCAAGCCTGCTATTTCATTTAATTTCCCAAGTGCAGGGGCAATTTCCATTTCTTCAAAATCATTTTGTACCGATCGGATACCTGCCAAATAATTAAAATAAAAATATGCGGGCGAGGCACTCCACGGATGCACTTCTGATCTTGTTGGTTTCTCAACACTTTCAAATCTTTCTAAAGTAGTGGTCATGTTGTCGTTGATCATTTGCTCCCAGGGTTTTTGGGCAACATCGAACAATTCTGGGGCATCTACTTTTTTAATCGCTTCAAAAAGATAAAAACGGTAGTAGTATGTGGCTTGTAACAAATCTTCTTCGTTTAGAATTTTGTCTAAAAGTGCTCTTTGTTCGGTTTCTGGAATAGCATCTGTCAATATTGCCATGATATTGGTATGCTGATCATAAATAGTTTTGTCCGGGCGCTCCGCAAATAGATTTCTTTCTTGGTCATAACAAAGCTCATAAACAGATGTAATGATTTCTTGAGCTCTGTTCTTGTATTTCATTGATGTTTGTTCGTCTCCGATCTCAGTGAATAGGCGAGAGGCATTTTGTAGCGCATGTACATAATGTAAACTTACCACTGCAGAATTGAGCCCGTCATTTTTGGTAGCGGTACCACTACCATTATTAGGTCCGGTATACCAATCTACAAAATAGCGATATGGCGTTTTGTTGACCAAGTTAAGGTCGTTCATGTTTTTTTCGAATCCGGCAAGGGTATTTACAATACCATCTTTATAAGTCTCAATAAATGCTTTGTCGTTAGAGGTGTTATAGTAATCTGCAATCATATCTACCCAAACCAAAGAGTAAGTAGGGTAAATAAATGTAGAGCGAAGCGGATAAGCACCTAAAATATTACCGTCAGAATCTCTGCTGTGATTAAATTGGCGAATTGCATTTTTGGTATGTGCTGCATTGCCGCTTAAAGCTTGCCAGATTAATCCTTGTATTTTAGTGTCGCCTACGTACTGCATAGTTTCATAATAGGCATCACTTAAAAAATAATCTTGGGTACAGATATCAATGGTGCGCTTAGAGATATCAAAAATATCATTGTACATGTCATTGTCTGTAGTAAACTTGGCAATAGATGGTATAGTGGTTCTTGATCTATGGTTTACAAACTTTTCAAGAACAAGCTCCTGATCTTTAGTTTCAATTTCAAACTCGATAAAACGGAAGGTGCGCATCCAATTCGGTATAAATTTTTGGGCATCTTCTCCGTTAGAGATTATTTCGTCATAATAACCTAAAAGTTTTTTGTTGTCCAAGTCGTTACGGTCCCCTTTTTTATTGTTTTTACCAAAAAGATTCTCGGCATATTTAATGGAGATAACTGCAGATTTTCCTTTGCTGAATATCAGTTCTGGAAACCCGTTAGTAACGTATTGCTGATCTAGGAGAAAAGTTGTGGTGGTATTAGGTGCTAGCGTTAAAGTGCCTAAAACCGGAAACTCTGTTTCAAGAGGTTTTGAAGAACGGACAATACTTGCAATTCTTTCCTCGTCCCAAGAAAGTAAAGGTAAATTACGAGGTTCTAGTAAATAAGCAATAGAGCCGCCCATACTACTGGCATTTTCAAAAAACGCTACTTTTTTCCAATCTGTATCATCAAAATTCAGGGTTTCCCAATGGGTTGGGTAATTGTTCATGTCAACCTTATCTGTAGGATTGTTGGCATAGAATCCGCCTACAATAGCCTTTTCTGCATCACCTCTCCAAACGACTTCGTTAGCTTTGTAAGATTGATCAATGGAGCTTAGCCATGTATCATTAAGACCGGTAGTATTAATGATTTTAGCATTATCTGTAACACCGTTGACCATTAAACTGGTAAATATAGACTGCATGCCCAAAAACCTTCTTTTCCCAAAATTGATGACCTTAACGGCGATAACGTTTTCACCCGGATTCAGGTAATCTTTTAAGTTTAAGGTTTCATATTTATAATGCTGAATATCGCTCAATTGTGGTCCGTGGGTAATAAACTCATCGTTTACATAAAGAAAGTAGTGGTTGTCTGCAGAAATATTGATAATAAAATCTGCCTTTGCATCAGTAACATTGAATGAATTACGAAACAAAACCGCTGTGTCTTCACCACCTTTTATATCTGGGTGACTAACCCAACTGGCACTGATGTTTTCTTTACCATAAACAACCTCAGGGTAATTAAGTTCTGTCTGAGATTGTGTAGATAGTGATAGTAAAAAAAGTAAGTAAACAAAGCGATTCATGAACTGTCTAAGTTGTTGTAAATAGGTTGTAAAGATCATGAAAGATTAGTGAAAACCAGTCTTTCATGATCTTTTTCCTGTTATAAAGTATAAGTGAACAAGATTAAAATTAGCACCGCGCTTAAAAGCACGGCGTTATTTTAAGATAAAACCTATTTATTATTCACTAAATCCATTAAATCAACATCATTACCTAATAATACATCTTTAGAATTGATACGCCCTTTTTCAGGTCCGTTTTCTAATTTTAGAACTCCCCTTGGGCATACAGCGGAACAAATACCACAGCCTACACAACTAGAACGTACAATGTTCTCCCCTTTTTGGGCATATGCACGTACATCAATACCCATTTCACAATAAGTAGAACAGTTACCACAAGAAATACATTGACCACCATTGGTCGTAATTCTAAATTTAGAGAACAAACGTTGTTGAAAACCTAACATGGCAGCCATTGGGCAACCAAATCTACACCACACACGGTTTCCTAAAATAGGATAAAAACCTGTACCTATAACTCCAGAGAAGATACTACCTATTAAAAAGCTATAAGTGGTACGTAGTGTTTCCGCTTTGAATATGAATATGTTTCCAGAACCACTAAAAAAGTGCATTCCAATTAATACGGCAATAATAGTAAAGTAGCCTATTGCTCCATATTTGGCATCTTTAGCAAGTTCTTCTCTTTTATAGATCATTACCCAAGAAAAAATAGCGGTTAAAATAACAGCTACACCAGATATGAACATGGTTTTTGTAAGCCAATATTTGCTGGTATTATTACCTAAATAAGAATAAATGACAGCTATGGTCATTAGGGTTACGAATACCACAACACTGTGTACTACCCAACGTTCAACTTTCCAGGCAAATTTAGATTTATCGCTTAATTGACGAAAAGAATCACCTGCAGTTTCTGCTAGGCCACCGCAACCACAAACCCATGAGCAATACCAACGTTTACCATATTTGTAGGTTAAAAAAGGAGAGATGACAAAGATAGATATGATACCGAAAAACAGCATGGTCATACCTACACTACCAGAATCTATAAAGCCATTTATACGATAGCGTTCAAAGTTGTAATAGTTTAAAGGCCACATATTTTTTAAATCGTAATATGGTAAATCACCATTTAAACGCGCCATGATTTCAGGAATGAAAAATGCGAATGCAGTCTGAAAGAACATAACACTAACCGTCCTCAATTGCTCGTATTTATTATGGCGGTATTTCCAAATGAACTTGGCACCGAAAGCCAAAATAGCCACGGTATACATGGTACCGTAAACAAACCATTGGCTGGCAGGGTTTCCGCTGAGACCTTTACTTAAAGGGTCAAATAAGGCAATTAAGCCTGTATTGTCACCATCTTTTACTAAGCCAAGATATTGCGGATAAAAATAGAGTACAATGTAAAAACCTGTTAAGGCAATACCGGCCATCCAGGCAAGAACACCACGGCTAGATATAGATTTAAACCATACGCCGTCATTCTTAATTCCTTTATGCTTGTTTGCATATGCAGCCTGTGAAAACCAAATGATACCAGCAAAAATGGCAACAATAGAAATGGTAAGCCAAAGTGCCGTATTACCAAGATTTAAATTGAATAATTGTAGAATGAGAATTCCCAAACCGATCATTCCTGTGACTACTGCCAGTTTTTGGCCTGTATTTAATGCTTTAGGCGGTTCTCCCGCAAGAGACATACTTCTGTCAAAATTACCCATAGTAGGTGTTGTTTGTTTTGTTATTTAGTTAGGCGATACTGAAAATACGTTTCCAGCTTTTTTTCTTAGGGCTGATGTTCTTATTGAAATCAGCATTGTATTTGGCGACAATTTCATCTTCATAGAGCTTATAAAACTCAGGATCAAAATTGGCATCCTTTAAATAGGTCATTACGTGGTCAATGTCCTTGTTTTCTGTTAACCATTGGTCAAAAATTTCGTGTCGCATTCGAATACCAAAGGTGTTCAAACCTAAAAATTGATGGCTGTCTTTATCAAATGCTACGGTTATACATATCTTTTCAGTAGCATGGCGCCAGTGAAAATGATGTTCATTATCTTTTTTGCTACGTTCACTAAAGACCCATCCGTAAGTTTGGTATTCTACATCTAAGAATTTAGCGGAGTTGAACCAATGACCAGGGTTGTATTCTCTTGGTTTGCCACATATAGTTTGTGCTAGAGCCTCGCCCATCATTCGCCCGGTATACCAAACCGCTTCTATTGGTCTTCTGCTGCCTATACCTTCGTGTTGCTCTGCACAGTCGCCTATTGCGTATACATCTTTTACATTGGTCTCTAAAAAGCGATTAACCTTAACACCTCTGCCTAATTCAATGCCAGAATCTTTTAGGAAATCTATATTTGGGGCAACACCGGCAGTTAAGCCAACTACATTACATTCAATGGTTTCACCTTTATCTGTTACTACAGCTTTTGCTCGCCCATTGTCATCAGAAATTATTTTCTCAAGATTGGTGTCAAGTTGCAAATCTATATGGTGTTCTAGAATATGCTCATTGATCATGGCAGATTCACCTGCAGGTAATACGCCGTTCCAAAAGCTATTTTCTCGAACCAAAAAAGTGACAGGTATTTGGCGAGAGCGTAGCATCTCGGCCATTTCAATACCTATCAATCCGCCGCCAACAATAACCGCACGATTACATACCTTGTTATTAGGGGCGTTCTTCTCAAGCATTTCTAGATCTTGTTTTGAATACAAGCCTTGTACACCTTTTAAATCTTGCCCTGGCCAGCCAAACTTATTAGGCTTAGAACCTGTTGCAATAATTAGTTTGTCATAAGAAATAGATGAACCACCTTTTAGAAGAAGCTTTTTAGCATCCGTTTCTACTTTTTCTACAAACCCGTTAACGAGGTCGATTCTGTTTTTCTTCCAAAACCAGTTTTCGTAAGGTTGTGTATGTTCAAATTTCATGTGACCCATGTAAACATACATTAATGCGGTACGGGAGAAGAAATAGTCACTTTCTGCGGAAATAATGGTGATTCTTTTGTCTGATAGCTTACGTATATGTCTAGCTAAAGTGACTCCAGAAATGCCATTACCAATAATTACGATATGATCCATAAATTGCTTTTGTTGATGGTTGTGTCGGTATTAAAGGTAATAACTTAACAGCTACCTTTTTATTTAGAAAGATTATAAATTTGTTATAACTCTGTGATACTTTTTATCGTAGTTTGCGTTTTAACCTTATTAAAACGTCTTTGTAACCTGCAGAAAATCAGTGTTTAATTCGTTTAAAAAATTTAAAGAAAAAAAATTATTTTTTTTTAAGAAGTGTATGTTTTTGTAAATGGCCACGACCTAAACAATCTCAAAAGTGATATTAAATTTAAAATTATGATGAATAGAATTGTTATACAGACTTTGTTTTTCCTTTTAATGGTTACCAGTGTTTCTGCACAAGATGTAGCTACCTTTTTTAGCAAGAGCGATAGTTTTTTTAAGGAGTACGTTGTTGATGGTAAAGTAAAGTATGCAGCTATTAAAAATAACCCAGAAGCTTTAAAAGAGGCATTGAGTTCTGCTAAGAGTATATCGGTTTCAAAATCAAATGCAACAACATATCAATCTTTTTGGATCAATGCTTATAATCTACTTGTTATAGATGGTATCGTTAAGAATTATCCATTAAAATCACCTTTAGACGTAGCTGGATTTTTTGATAAGACAAAACATGAAATAGCAGGTAAGTCTGTAACCTTAAACGGTATTGAGAATGATCTGTTAAGAGCACAGTTTCCAGCAGAAGCAAGATTTCATTTTGTATTGGTATGCGCAGGTTTAGGGTGCCCGCCAATTATAAACACGGCTTACAAGCCTAGCACAATAGATGGTCAATTGCAGAAGCAAACCGTTTTGGCTTTGAACAATCCTAACTTTATAAAAGTAAATAAGAATAAAGTACAGATTTCTCAATTATTTGAGTGGTACAAAGGAGACTTTGAACAAAAAGGAAGTACTGTAGATTTTATCAATACCTACAGAAAAGAACAATTACCAGAAAATACGAAGGTTTCTTACTATCCTTACGACTGGTCTTTGAACGAAACTAAATAATCAACTAAGAATTTTAAAAACCTAAAAATGAAAATTTTAACTAGAAATTTATTTCTTGCAGTGGCTCTTTGTGCCTTTTTTACAGGCTACGGGCAAGATAGTTTGCAACAGAAAAGTAATATACAGCAATATACACCGTCAAAATTGATAGGTAAGGGGCAGTATGATTTAAAGTGGTTCAATAATTTATATACACAAACTGAAAGTACATTTTCAGAAGGTACGGAGCCTAGACAAACTTTTTTTACATCAACATTAGAGGCATACACCGGTGTTGGAACAAATAAGAGGTGGAATGTTGGTGCTATTTTAGAGTTTAGATCAAATGTTATTGGAGATAGAAGTGCCTTGGATGTATTTAAATTTGACGGAGAAAACAATACAGCTAGATCCGGACTTACCTCAATAGCGCCATCAGTGAAATTTGTGCCTATTGCTTCTGTCAGTAATTTTTCAATTCAAAGTTCATTCTTTATCCCTTTGGTAGATAATGAAACAGAAAACGGTGTTTTTTTAGATCAAAAAGGATACATCTGGCAAAATAGATTCTTTTACGATTACACCTTTCCAGGAGATAAATGGCAACTTTTTAGTGAAATCAATTCAGAGTTAAGTTTTGGAGATAAGGAAGAGAGTTTTGCCAATAATAGTTTGAACCTGACACCAGGCATATTTCTTAGCTATTTTCCGTCAAGCAAGTTTACCGTTTTGGCATTGGCACAACATTCTCAACGTTTAGATTTGGGTAATGATTTTGCACAAGATTTTACAGCATTGGGTGGTGGTGCAAAATATCAACTTACAAGTGCCCTAAATCTAGAGTTATTGTACACAAACTTTGTTCGTGGCAGTAATACAGGGCTAGGACAAACTTTTAATTTAGGATTAAGAGGAATTTTTTAAAAAAATAGTTTGAGTGTTCTTAAAAGAGCCTTTTGTTGGAAAACAAATAGGCTCTTTTTTGATGTTTATAGGTATGCTTTTGAACTATAATTGATTACACCCATATTTTGTTCTATATTGGAAACCTTAGAGCAAAATTCATATTGGTCAGGATATGAGTACTTAAAAGAATGAATACAAAAACGCTACCATTTCTATTTATAATACTTGTCAGTTTCATAATGAAAGGGCAAGATGTTACAGTGGCAGAATTACAGTTTTCTGGAACAAAACGCACCAAGGTATCATTCATTGAAAATCTTGTGGATGTAAAAAAAGGTATGGTCTTGGATTCTGCTCTTATGAATAGAGATATGCTTCGTTTAAAGAGATTACCCTCTATATCTCACGCATATTATAAGGTAAATGTATTGCAGAATGAAACTTGCAAGGTTGAATATATCATTGAAGAAAATTTCACGTTAATTCCGTTTGCAAATCTTTTTAGCTCATCCAATGACAATTTTGCATTTAGAGTGGGACTACAAGAGTTTAATTCTTTTGGTCGTAATATTACCTTAGGAGCTTTTTATCAGTATGATAATTATAGCTCTTTTGGGGTAAGTGTAAGAGCACCATATCTCTTTTCAAATAAGCTTGGTCTAGCTATTAATTATAACGATTTTACCACATTAGAACCTGTCTTTTTCCAAGATGATACAGCAGATTATAAGTATAGCAACACGGGGTTTGAGCTTTTAGGGCTGTATGAATTCAATTTCAAAAATAGAATGGAGTTGGGCTTTAGTTTTTTTACTGAAGACTATGCATATGTTGATGGCGCTACCAGTGCAGGTGTACCTCTGAATTTAAATGTAGATAAGCATTTGTTCAAGTTCATATATGATTATAATAGTTTGGATTATTTCTACCACTATCTCGAAGGATTTAGAAGTCAGTTGAATTTTCAATATGTAGGCAGTACCGATACAAGTTTGCCAGAATTCTTAATCGGTTTTAATGATTTCACATACTTTAAAAGAGTAGGCGATAGGGGTAATTGGGCAAATAGATTGCGTTTAGGTTTAGCTAGTAATGTTGATAGTCCGTTTGCGCCGTTCACGGTAGATAACAATTTAAATATTAGAGGAGTTGGTAACTCAATAGATAGAGGAACGGGAATGATTGTTTTAAATACGGAATATCGTCAGACCATTATTGATAAAAATAAATTTGTATTGCAGGGAAATATATTCATTGATGGAGGTACATGGCGTAACCCTGCAGGCGGATTTGATGACTTATGGAATAGTGAAAATATAAGAATATACCCAGGTGTAGGTCTGCGTTTTATGCATAAGAGAATTTTCAATGCTATTTTTAGAATAGATTACGGCTACGGAATCACAAAAGACGGAGACAACGGTATTGTCTTTGGTATTGGTCAATATTTTTAGCAATCTTTGTACTGAATTTAAGGGTGTTAATTGTTTTCTGGCATAGACCTTGTATTTAGTGATAGGATGAAATACAGCAATCTTACTGGTATAATATGTATGTTTTTAAGTGTTTTTTGCTTCGGGCAAGATTCGCTGAAGACCGTTACGGCAGAACCTGGTGACGGCATTTTATCGCTGATTAGAAAGCAAGGGGTAGACCCGTACGAAGTATTCGATGAGTTTGTGACATTGAATATCGAAAACTTAAGGGATAGCGTTCATTTAATAGCAGGTAGAACTTATGTAATGCCAGATGTAAAATTAGATACGGTGGCTATTGTTGACTCATTGCAGATTCAGGCAAAAGAAGTAAAGGAGATAGAGAGTGCTTCTTATGCTATTTTCGGAGAAAAATACAAAACCGTAATTGAAAAAAGTGAGCGTTTAAAAGGTAATGTGTACTACTTGGTAAGCGGTCATGGAGGTCCTGATCCCGGTGCCATGGGTATGTATGCCGGCAAGGCAATAGCAGAAGATGAATATGCTTATGATATTACGCTGCGCTTGGCAAAAGAATTAATGGCTCATGGTGCTGAGGTTTATATCATCATACAAGATGAAAATGATGGTATTAGAGATGAACGAGTTTTAGAAATTGACCATGACGAAGTAGCGTATCCTGATAAAACAATTCCTTTAAATCAGTTGGCGCGGTTAAAACAACGCGTAGATATTATCAATGATTTATATAAAGATAACAGAGGTAAATATCAGCGCTTGATCGTTACCCATGTAGATAGTAGAAGCGAAAATCAAAATATAGATGTTTTCTTTTATCACCATGAGAAAAGCAAGAACGGAGAAAAACTAGCGGAAAGTATTCATAAAACGTTTGGAGCCAAGTACAAGAAATATCAGCCTAATAGAACGTACTCAGGTACTTTTGAAGATAGAACCTCGCTGTATTTGGTAAAGAAAACGCACCCTGCAATGGCATATATTGAGATTGGGAATATTAGAAATAAAAAAGATCAGGTCAGGATCTTAGATCCAGATAATCGTCAGGCTCTTGCAAAATGGATTAGTGAAGGGGTATTGTTGGATTTTGAAGGGGAGTAGGTTTGATTTTAAAATTCGGAATAAAAAAAACCTTTACCGATGTATAAAGCGGTAAAGGTTAGTGCACAAATTGCTTATGGGTATTGCCTAATTTAAATCTGCTACCAATACATCCCAATTTTGAAATTCTCCTTCAGCCACTTCTTCTTGTTGACCATAAAGAATATATATTTTTCCATTGATTACGGCCATAGAGTGAATAGTCTCGTTTTCAGGGCTGGTTAAATTGGTAGTCAATTCAGTAAACTCATTATTTAAAGTGTTATATACGCCTATATAAGGGTCGTTGCCATTTTGCGTTAAAAAACCATTAGGGTTACCGTCGCCATCGGCATCATCTGTAAATGATTTTATTTGACCGCTTACTATAATTAGGTTTTCATATTTTCCGGTATAAGTAAAGTGTAATGCTGAAGGCATGGTTTCAGTGCTCATTACTCGAGATTCAAAATCATAAATATAAATGGAGTTTTTGGCATTTTGACCAAAGGCCTCTTTTGTACCACCAAAAACATATAGTTTGTTTTGTACTATTTCTGCTCGGGCTCCACTTCTAGCTTCTGGCATTATGGTTTCAATTGTAAGTGATGAATTTAAATCATCCCATTTATAAATTTCATCACCAATATTTTGTGTGTCGCCAAGGGATCCACCAACAATGAAAATTTCATCGTTAATTACGGCAGAACCATGTCTGGATAATGCAATTTGTCCATCATACGAAGAACTGATTGGATCTGTCTGTAAATCTTGGTCATAGGTGTTTATATATTGACCACCGACTACCTTTAGTTTATTGTCTATAATATGAAGTTGTTTTGATACGAAATCTGATTGAAAAAATAGTTTATCCGTTAGGGTGCCGGTTTCATTATCAAATCTAGTAATACGCTCGGGGTCAACAGCCTCAGACCCTCTCATATCACCTTCTCTAGTCACTATGAAAATACTGTTACTACTGTTAGAGCCTATCATCCCCGGGGAGAAGCCACTAACGGCGTTAGAAGGGTATGAAAAAGCAGTGGAAAATGAAAGTGCTTCTGTAGGTGCCTGCACATAATCATTAGCTGTTTTAGGGGTAAGAGTAATTGCGATGGTTGATGATCCTTCGCCTAAAACAGTTCCCGTTATGGTACTTTCATCTAAATAGGTAAATGTAAAACCTGGGCTTTCTAGATCTGAACTGCTTTCTCCAACAAAATCAAATGAAGTTGTAAACGGAGATTCATAATAATCGACCATGGTTTCTTCTAGTGTTGTGGCCTCTGTTTCTATAAAGTTTCCAGGTCTCCATTCTAATGTACCGTTAAAGTCTGTTTTTGAACTAACGAAAACTTCGTTGGTAAAAACAAGTTCATCATCGGTAACGTTAAAATTATTTGAAATGTCAAATGTGCCGGAATCGTTGGTTAAAACTGCTTCACTGATCTTCCATACTTTTTGGTCATTATTTGTTAATGAACTTAAAACAGACTCGCGTTCTTGCGCAAGTACAATAGAAGGGTCTTCCGTTACCTCCTCTTCAGGCTCTTCTATTTCTTCTTGTTCTTGTTGTTCAGTTTCGGTTTCTTTAGTTTCGTCCTTATCACAACTTATGATGAAAAATGTTAATGATGTTAATAAGAGGATTTGTAATACCTTAGTTTTCATTTTGGTTTGGTTTTAAAATTAACAGTGTTAAATGTAGTTTTGGGAATGGCGTGCGGCAATACCCGTTAATAGGTAATTTTAAAACTCCGTTAAGTTAATCAGTGGGGATTAAAAGTTTAGGTTAAAAGATATTTGTTGAGGTACTGGAAGAATACAAAAGTGAAGGCGTGTTGTTGAATTTTGAAGGGGAATAAGTTAGGCAGCTATATATTTTAAGTAATATTGATAAAGTTCTATTGGGTTAGCGCCTAAATAATATTTTAAATGAATCATACCAAAATGATATTGTAATTTAACCATGCCTCGTTCTTCATAACGTCGTGCGGAAGTGGTTACGGCAGAAGATATAATCTTAAAAGGTTTTAGTTTGTAAACTCTTCTAATAAATTCGTTGTCTTCGTAAATAACATAACTTTCATTGAAACCCTTAAGTTGTTGAAATAGTTTACTGGTGATGAAAAGCGACTGGTCACCGCCACGACAAATTTGATGGTTAATGCGTGTGCACCAACCAAAGAATTTTAAGAAAGGACTATTGCTATTAAATTGCATTTGAAAACAACCTACCTCAAAACCTTGGTCAATTTCGTTTAAAATAGCGCCGTCGAAATCTTTTGGAGGTAGCGTATCTACATGTATAAAATAAAGAACATCGCCAGTTGCATTTGCAGCGCCAAGGTTCATTTGTGCAGCTCGCCCTTTGTCACTGTTAATTACCGTTGCTCCATATTTTTGAGCATTGGTTACGGTAAGGTCGGTACTGCCACCATCAACCACAAGTATTTCTTTAATTCGGTCAGTGCCTGATTTGTTGGAAATGGCAAAAAGTACATCTTTAATGTACTTTTCTTCATTCAATACCGGAATGATAATACTTATGGTTGGCTGGTGAGTACTCATAATAAAGTATTTGCTTTCTTATGGTAGTCAAATATCAATAAACCTTACAATTGCTTAATTAATTCTTGAAATAACTTCACCATTTTAGGTTCGGTCTTTTCTGCAATAGAAATAATTTCAGCGATATCAACTGGTTTTAGATTGTCTGGGTCGCATTCGTCAGTTAAAACAGAAACCGCAACAATGGGTAGCGATAAATGATTGGCAACGATAACTTCTGGTACGGTACTCATACCTACGGCATCTGCACCAATTAATTTAATCATTCTGTATTCTGCCCTGGTTTCTAGCTGCGGTCCAACAACAGAAGCGTATACACCGCTCTTCAATGATATATTTAGGTCTTTGGCAATAGTGGTTAATTTGTTACGCATATCTAAGTCATAAGGCTCTGACATATCTGCAAAACGTTCTCCAAATTCACTGACACCCTTAAATGCCAATGGCGAACCACCTTGTAGATTAATGTGGTCTTCTATCAACATCATATCACCTTTTTTAAAGTCAAGGTTTACCGCACCAGCTGCATTAGATATGAAAAGTTTTGAAATGCCCAACATGTGCATAACACGAATTGGGTAGGTAATATCTAAAAAGTCATAACCTTCATACAGGTGAAAACGACCTTGCATGACAACTACTTTCTTACCGGAAATAGTTCCATAAACCAATTTGCCTGTATGGAATTCTACGGTTGCCAGTGGAAAAAACGGAATGTGATTGTAGTGCGCCTCAATAGGGTCTTCTACACTATCCACTAGTTTTCCTAAACCTGTGCCTAGAACAATACCAATTTCTGGATTGTCAAAACCTTTATTTTTAAGGTATGCTACAGATTCTAAAAGTTCATCTTTCATCATAAATTTATATGTTTTAAAAAGGGTTTAAAGGCATCAATATCCTTTATGTCCTCGTAATAATCTACATCGTTTTTTGATTCTAAAAGTGCGGTGCTTTCATGTTCTAGATCAGCTAAAGTATCCTTTAGAACCGTTTCAGTGCCCCAAGTTTTATTTTTAAAAAGTTCAGGCATAAATTTTTTCATACCCAATAAATAATATCCGCCATCATCAGCCGGACCCACTACAAAATCATTTTTCTCCAGAGCTTTAAAAGCATTCTCTAGATTTTCTTGAGATAAATCAAGCATATCGCTGCCGATAATGATAATCTTTTGATAATCGTTTTGGAACCCTTCTTGAAAAGCATTTGCCATACGATCACCCAAGTCGTCGCCTATTTGAATTTTTTTATCATATTTCTGATTATCCCAAATATCGTTTTCCCAAATTTCTTCAGAATAATACACCTGTTTTTCTGTGTATAAGTTCTTGGTGATGGATACGGTGTGGTTTAATAAGAATTTATAAATATCTAATGCAGCCTGGTCACCAATGGTAGCGGCTAAACGCCTTTTTCCTTTACCCAATTCTGGGTTTCTAGTGAAAATAAGCAAAAGGTTATTTGAGTTTGCGAGAGTGAAATCTATAATTTTCTCGTCTTTCTCTGTTTTATTGTTTTGTAGTATTCCCAATCTGTTTTTATTTTCCTAACTCCTTTATTAATAAACCTTTATACCTTCGTGTAAAAGTTTGCCCCAATGCTTGCTAAAAGCATGAACGCTGTCAGTAGCAATTTCTTGGTCGTTAAAAACTTCGCCTCCTTTATTTTTCCAATCAAAAATACCACCATATAAATTGAGAATATTGGTATAGCCTAATTCTTTTAATTGTTCGCCTATATCTTCAGAGCGTACACCTATAGAGCAGTATACGATTATGGGTTGATCCTTATCTGTTATGGTTTCAAGCACTACTTGTTCGTTAAATTTTTTATAACCTACCCATAGAGCATTTTCTAGATGGCTAACCTCAAACTCTTCTTTTTCCCTTGTATCCAAAAACGCGATAGAATCGAACGTAGGCATATTGTCAAAATAAACATAAGGTATCGTTCCCTTGTTCCAAGATTTTAGAGCCTTGGAAATTTTGTCTTGACTTATCCCTTTTTGCGATAAAGAAAGGAAGGTAAATACACAGAGTAATAATTTATAATTTAGTATTTTCATTATTACAAAGGTACTATAAATACGATTTAAGAAGTGCCGGTATAAAAGTGAATTTATGGTTAAAACTATGCAAAATAATGGCTTAGTGGCATTTATTATAATATGTGTTCTATTTAATTTTAGTTGTAAGCAACATGTAAAACAAGAAGTTGTTACGGAAGATGAGGAGCCTACGGGATATTATATAGAACCATATAGGTCTCAGTATCATTTTTCGCCAGAGAAAAATTGGATGAACGATCCTAACGGATTAGTGTATAAGGATAGCCTATATCATTTGTTCTATCAATATTATCCTGATAGTACAGTTTGGGGACCTATGCATTGGGGGCATGCGGTAAGTGAAGATATGATAAAGTGGAAGCATAAGCCAGTAGCACTTTATCCTGATGAAAACGGATACATATTCTCTGGTAGTGCGGTGGTAGATCATAATAACACTTCAGGTTTTGGTACGGTTGATAATCCTGCAATGGTTGCCATATTTACCTATCATAACGCAGTAGCGGAAAAAGCCGGTACCAATGATTATGAAACGCAAGGCATTGCCTATAGTTTAGATAATGGTGATAGCTGGACCAAGTATGAGGGAAATCCGGTTATAGAAAATTCGGGTAGTAAAGATTTTAGAGATCCTAAGGTGTTTTGGAATAAAATAACCGAAAGCTGGACCATGCTTTTGGTTGCAGGAGATCATTTGCAAATCTGGAATTCTCCAAATTTAAAAGAGTGGGAAAAAGTTAGTGAGTTTGGTAAGGAACAAGGAGCACATGGCGGAGTTTGGGAATGCCCAGATATGTTTCCGCTAAAAATAGATGGTACTGATGAGGTAAAATGGGTACTACTGATAAGTGTTAACCCGGGTGCGCCAAACGGAGGTAGTGGAACGCAATATTTTATAGGGGATTTTGATGGTACAACTTTCACTACCGATCAAGTAAAGCACAAATGGGTAGACTTAGGAAGAGATAATTATGCAGGGGTAACCTATAACGATGCTCCTAATGATCAGCGTGTGTTTATGGGTTGGATGAGTAATTGGGACTATGCAATGGATACGCCCACAGAAAAATGGCGCAGTGCCATGACAGTGCCAAGGTTATTGAGCTTGCGTAAGGTAGGGGATGAGGTGTCGTTGTTTAATCATCCTTTAAAAAGTTTTGAGAAGCACGTTGCACTAGCATATCCTGAAAGTGTGATAGAGATTCTGCCTACGAGAAAAAGAATTATGCCTCTTAAATATGGAAATCAGAGTAAAATACAGTTTACGCTTTCCGTGCCAAATGCGCAAATGTATTTCAGGAATAAAAATGGGGATAGTTTAAGTATAGCTATTGATAGAGATAAAAAGATAGTGACTCTAGATCGAAGAAAATCAGGGAAAGTGGACTTTAGTGAAAAATTTGCTCCTGGTGTTCAACAAATGAAAATTCCCAATATTCCCAATGGTCCTATTGAGGTGGTTATGCTTTTAGATCATTCTTCGTTAGAGCTATTCATCAATGAGGGTCAGTATGTGATGACCAATCAAATTTTTCCCAATGAGTTTTTTAGGGCTTTGACCATTGTGAATAATTCAAAAGAGAAATTAAAAATAGAAGACTTTACCGAGCATAAGGTAGAACGGGTTTGGGATTAAAACGAAGCGTTTGTTGATTCTTTTTAAGCTAGCTGTGTCTCTGTTGTTTAAATTCTGAAGTCTTTAAAGCAATAGTTTACAATGTTGATTTTTTGTAAGAAGTTGTATTTAAACGTTTGCCAGTGTTGTTTCTTTGGCAATAGGCTGTGCTAATGTTTTAGATAAAACTATAAGTGTTCTTAACTATCATTGACCGTAGAAGGTCATAGTTCAATTTAAATTTATGGTAGAATAATGAGTTGCTAGTATGCTTCTTAAAAGGTCCTATGTATTTTTGTGGTACAACAGGTAAGTGTATAAAACAAAAAAATCCTTACCGTTAAGTAAGGATTTATTGTGGTGCCTCCAGGAATCGAACCAGGGACACATGGATTTTCAGTCCATTGCTCTACCAACTGAGCTAAGGCACCATGCTTGCTGTAAGCGGGTGCAAATATAATTTCAATTTTATGATTTCCAAACTAAATCGTAAAAAAAGAAAAATGTTTTTTTAATTTTTAATCTTTGTAACATGAATTTAATAATTGATGCAGGTAATACAAACGTTAAGTTGGCAATCTTTAAGAAGTCGGAAATAATTCATTTAGAGACTGTTGTTGTCGATTTGTTCGTAGAAGCAGTAAAAAAAATATTCAAAGAATTTCCAAAAATAAAATATTCAATAGTTTCTAGTGTTGGGTCACTTTCTAAGGAGCAAATGAAGGTTGTAGCCGTTTTTTGTAATCTTCATGAGCTTTCAAACAGGTCAAAAGTACCATTTAAGAACTCATATGCCTCACCGCAGACATTAGGTGTTGATCGTTTAGCCTTGGTAACGGCAGCTTATTATTTTAATCCGCATCACAATAATTTAATAATTGATGCCGGTAGTTGTGTTACCTATGATATGTTAAATGATTTTGATGAATACCTGGGCGGAGCTATTTCGCCAGGAGTGCAAATGCGCTATAAAGCCATGCATGAACAGACGGCGAAGTTGCCGTTGCTCGAGAAAAAAGAGTTATTGGACTACATAGGTAATACTACTGAAAACTGTCTTCATAGTGGGGTTGTAAATGGAATAACGCTTGAAATAGACGGTGTCATTGATCTTTACAAAGCTAGATTTGAAAATTTAACAGTTATTTTAACCGGTGGGGACACACAATTTTTGTCTAAACGATTAAAAAATACCATATTTGCGGATTCCAAATTTCTCCTGAAAGGGCTTAATTATTTGCTGGAATACAACAAGCACTAAATGATCAGAAAAATTGTAATTGCAATTGTATACATTACCACTGTTGGTATGTACGCTCAAGATGGTACTGTTTCTCCTTATTCTTTTTTCGGAATAGGTGATTTAAGAAATGAAAGTACGGTAGAAAATCAAATGATGGGAGGTATTGGTATCTATGCCGATAGTATTCATATCAATTTAAAAAACCCTGCCGCTTTTGGGAAATTAGGACTTGAGGTAATGGACCGTGAAGGTTTGGTTACCTATACTGCAGGTGTCTCCAATAAACAATACACACTTAAAAGTTTTACGGAAGAAGAGCAAAGCTCTATAACCAGTTTAGACTATTTGGCATTAGGTTTTAGTGTTGGTAAGGGTCTAGGAATGGGCTTTGGTATTATGCCATATTCATCTGTAGGGTATAATCTAGTGGATGAAAGAACTGTTTCTGGAAATTCTTTGACCAATGTCTATTCTGGTGAAGGTGGGTTAACGCGGGCTTTTTATTCTGTAGGATATGAAGTGTTGAAAGATTTAAGCATAGGTGCAACTGTGAATTTCAATTTTGGTACACTTGAGAGCGAAAGATTACAACAAATAGAGGATGTTCAATTTGGTACTTTTGATAGAAGAAGTTCAAGAGTAAATGGTTTCGATTTTAACTACGCCTTAAATTATTCTCCTATTATTAAGGGTAGAAATAGACTTCACACGTCAATAAGAGTAAATACTCAGGGTAATCTAGTGTCTACAAATGATAGGCAATTGGGTTCTTTTTCTGTATCCACAGGTGGTAATATAGAAGAGTTAGAGGTAGATTTGGTTTCCCAGAATTTAAAAAATACGGAATTAAAAATACCTACAACAACTACATTGGGTATTGGTTATGGGGAGGATTATAAATGGTTTATAGGTGCTGAATATAGTTTTCAGGAGATGAGTTCTTTTGAGAATGCATTCTTAGGTGCAGATAGTATAGCGTATGAAGATGCAAGTTCTTTTGCATTGGGAGCCTTTATCACTCCTGATCATGATTCTTTTACAGGTTACTTAAAACGAATTACTTACCGAGCTGGTTTACGTTTAGATAAGACAGGTATGTTGGTGAACGATGTTGATATAAATAACTTTGGCATAACTTTTGGATTAGGCTTACCACTGGGACGAAGTTTTTCTAATCTTAACTTAGGTTTTGAATTTGGTAAAAGAGGAACTACTAGAGCTAATTTGATAGAAGAGAGCTATTTTAAATTTAATGTAGGTCTATCGTTAAACGATCGTTGGTTCCAGAAAAGAAAAATCAATTAATAAAAATTTAGTACATTAACCATTTTAAAAAGAGAAAACATGAAATCGAAACTTTACTTCACGGCAATAATGTTCCTAGGGATGATGGGAGTGAGCAATGCGCAGGCGCAAAACCCTGAATGTATGACTAACTTGTCCATTTTTTCTGAGCATTCAAAAGTTAAAAATTATGATGCGGCCTATGAGCCATGGAAAATGGTTTATGAAACTTGTCCACAGTTAAATAACGCTATCTATGTATATGGTGAACGTATACTTAAAGATAAGATGAAAAAGGCTACAGGTGCCGACAAGGAAAAATTTGCTAATGATCTTATGGGTCTTTATGACAATAAGTTAAAGTATTTTGCATCTAAAACCAGTCAAGGTGAAACCGATGTTGATAAGGCAATGGTGATGTACGATAATAAAATGGCAGATGATGCTAAAATGTACAGCATGTTAAATGATGCGTTTACTAAGGATAAAGAGAATTTTACAAATCCAAAGGCATTATATATCTATTTCTCTAGTTTGGTTGATGAGCATAAAGCAGGTAGAAAAGACTTGCAAGAAGTTTTTGATGTATACGATGCGGTTACTGAAAAAATAGAAGTTGAAAACGAAAAAATCACAGGAAAAATAGCAAAGTTATTACCTAAAGAAGAAGCTGGTACATTAACTTCAAAAGAGAAGTCTCGTTTAAAGGCTTACAACTCTTACTCTGGAGCTTATGGTAAAATTGCTGGTAGTATTGATTCTAAATTAGGTCCTTTAGCAGACTGTAGTAACCTTATTCCTTTATACGAAAAGAGTTTTGAAGAGAAAAAAGGTGATGTTGTTTGGGTAAAAAGAGCGGTAGGTTTGATGTTCAACAAAGAATGTACGGATGATCCTTTGTTCCAAAAATTATTTGAAGCGCAGTTAGCTTTAGACCCATCTGCAGATGCTTATGTATATGGTGGTACTTTGAAAATGAAAAATGGGGATAGCTCAGGTGCACTTGCAGATTTTGATAAAGCATTGTCTTTAGAGACTGACAATGACAAGAAATCTAAGATTGCTTACAAAGTAGCAGTTATTAATAAAAGAAAAGGTAGTAAGTCTACTGCTCGTAAATACGCTCAGAATGCTATTGATGCTAACCCATCTAACGGTCGTGCATATTTATTGATCGCTAACTTATATGCTACAAGTGCAAACAGTTGTGGTACATCTGCTTTCGAGAAAAGAGCTATCTATTGGAAAGCTGCGGATATGGCAAGAAAAGCAGGTAGAGTAGATCCATCATTAAGTGGTTCTTCAAGTCAAGCTGCAAATAGCTATAGTTCAAAAGCACCATCTAAAGAGATGATCTTTAGTTCAGGTATGGCTGGTAAAACTGTTACTTTCAACTGTTGGGTTGGTGGTAGCGTGAAAGTACCTTCTTTATAGAAAAAATGATACAGATTAAAAATTTTAAAGGCATTGCCGTGGTTTATACCATGGCAATTCTTTTTTTATCTTGTCAAGATGAATACAAGAGAGTTGGGGAAGAGGCGCCAAAAAAGGTTTATCCTAGAAGTGTAGCAGAGAATTTTGTGGCTACCTATACGGAATCCCCAGAAAAATTAGGCTCAGAAGATGAGGGTTCTTCTAAAGTTCTAGCAATACTCTCGGGTCCTGTTAGGAATGATTTTGAGCAGTTATCTTTTCCGTATCAAACATTTCCTGAAGGTCTTTTGGTGGAGATTTTCAATGAAAAAAATGAAAAAACAATAATAGAGGCAGACTACGGAGTGTTGTATTCTAAGACTTCTATCGTAGATTTGCGTGGTAATGTACTTATAAAGAGTGATGATGGTAAGAAATTAGCAACATCTCAATTGTATTACGACCGTGGTAACGAATGGGCATTTACGCAAGAGAAGTTCACATTTACCAATCCTGATGATGGAACGGTAATGGATGGTGAAGGAATGGATATTCAAAAAGACCTTAAATTTTTAAATGCACATAAGACCTACGGACTTATGTTGATTAAAGAAGATAAAGAACAAGAGAATGATTAATATTTTAAGGTATACAGAATACTTATATGTAATAGTAGCTGGATTTTCAATTTTCAGAATATTTACAGATTGGAATACGGACAGAAGCATGGCTTATTTTTTCATATTTTTTGCTATCGTATCTATAGGTATGTTCTTGTTTAGAAGAAGCTACAGAAAAAAATTCGAACAACGTAAACGGGATAATCAAAATAAATAGTGGGTACAGCCGGTATTATCATTATACTTTCCTTATTTTTTTCAGCATTTTTCTCAGGAATGGAAATTGCCTTTATTTCTGCGAACAAAATTCATATTGAAATAGAGAAAAAACAAGAAGGCTTTTTGGCAATGGTATTGACCAGGTTAACCAAAAAACCATCAAAATTTATTGCCACCATGCTTATTGGTAACAATATAGCCTTGGTTATTTATGGTCTTTTCATGGGCGAAGTGCTTATGAACTGGTTTACTGGTATTGCACCTAACAATGCCTTTTTGAAGTTGTTGATCACAGATTTTAGTCTGTTGACCCAAACATTGATTTCTACTTTTGTTATTTTAATAACTGCTGAATTTTTACCTAAGGTACTCTTTCAAATTTATGCGAATAACCTATTGAAGTTATTGGCGATTCCTGCCTTTTTATTCTACATTTTATTTTCGTTTATATCCGATTTTATTATTTGGATTTCTGATTTTATATTGAAATATGTGTTTGGAACATCTGGAGATGAAGTTCAGTTGGCATTCAGTAAATTAGAATTGGGTGATTATATTACAGAGCAGATGGAAACCATTGAAGAAGAGGATGAGGTAGATACCGAGATTCAAATTTTTCAGAATGCATTAGAGTTTGCTGCTGTAAAAGCACGTGAGGTTATGGTGCCCAGAACAGAGATTGTTGCTGTTGAAATGCATGAGACCCCTAAAAATTTGGCAAAATTATTTACAGAGACAGGTTATTCCAAAATATTAGTATATAATGATACTGTAGATGATGTAATAGGTTATGTGCATTCTTATGAACTGTTCAAAAAGCCAAAGACAATAAAAAGTATCTTATTACCTGTAGAGTTTGTGCCAGAAACAATGCTTATTCAGGATATGCTCAATGTACTGATTAAAAAACGTAAGAGTATTGCGGTAGTATTGGATGAATATGGTGGTACATCTGGTTTGGTAACGGTAGAAGATATTGTGGAAGAGCTTTTCGGTGAGATAGAAGATGAGCACGATAGTACAGATTTAAGGGAAGAAGTGGTGGATGAACGTCACTTTTTATTTTCTGCAAGATTAGAAGTAGATGATATTAATGAAAATCACAAATTAAATCTTCCTGTATCGGATGAATATGAGACCTTAGGCGGTCTTTTAGTGCATACCTTAGGGGAGATTCCAGATAAAGATGTAGAGCTTACCATAGACGCTTATAAGTTTACCGTGCTAGAAGTTTCCAATACCAAAATAGATTTGATTTCAATAGAAGTTTTGGAAGAGGAATAACAGTGCATCAATCAATAAATTAGGAGTCTTTTTAGTTTTTATTATTTCAATTAAAAATGGTAGTTTTGCCTCCCAATAACCACAAACGATTATTTTAAACGTTAATTAGAATGGCAGTATTAGAAAATATTAGGAAACGTACAACAGTGTTGATCTTGATTATAGGTTTGGCACTTTTTGCATTTGTTATTTCTGGGGTTTTTACCAGTAGCAATTTTGGAGGAGAAAAAGTAGGCTCGTCAGTAGCTGAAATTAATGGAGAAGATATTTCTATTGATGAATTCAGACAAGAAGTTGAAGTAGCTTCTAACAGAGTTGGTCCAACAACATCATCAATGCAGGTGGTAAACCAAGTTTGGGAGAACAAAGTAAGAAAGACCATCTTAGGGGAGCAGTTTGAAGATTTGGGTATTGGTATAGAGCAAGATCAAATTGTTGATTTTCTAAGAACTACCGGTTATGCTCAGAATCCTCAGTTTCAAGATCAAAATGGTCAGTTTGATGCAAACATGTTCAAACAAACCGTTGCAGATTGGAAAGTGAACAACCCTGCGCAATATGATGCTTGGTTACAAACGGAAGCTGAAATCGTTCAATTGGCAAAAGAGCAAACATATTTTAATATGGTAAAGGCCGGTGTTGGCGCTACATTGAAAGAAGGAGAGCTAGATTATAAGTTGGCGAATGAAAAAATGGACATTAAGTATGTAAGAGTACCTTACACTTCTATTCCAGATAGTACGATCAATGTTACTAAAAGTGAAATTGCTGATTATGTTAGCAAGCACAAAGATGAATACAAGCAAGATCCTGCAAGAGATTTGCAGTATGTGTATTTTCAAGAGAAGCCATCAGAGGCGGATCAAACAGCAATTAAAGATGAGATCACTAAACTTTTAGATGATACTATTGAGTACAATTCTCAAACAGATCGTAATGATACTATTAGAGGATTTAGAAATACAACAGATGTTGCTGCATTTTTAGATAGATATTCAGATACTAAATTTGATACAATATACAAGGCGAAGAAAAACTTGCCTTCTAGTGTTGCGGATACCTTAATGAGTTTAAACGTAGGTCAAATCTACGGTCCTTATAAAGACGGTGATTCATACAAGATTTCTAAAATGATCGCCAGAAAGCCAAATGGTTCTGTGAAAGCGAGTCATATTTTATTAGCTTACACAGGTGCTACAAGAGCTAACCCAGCGGTAACTAGAACAAAAGAAGAGGCAGAGGTTAAAGCAAAAGAATTATTGAGAGAGGCTAAAAAATCCGGAGTTGTATTTTCTACATTGGCGAGAGATAACTCAGATGGGCCATCTGCGCCAAACGGTGGAGACTTAGGTTACTTTCAAAGAGGGGTAATGGTACCTGCTTTTAACGACTTCGCTTTTGGTAACTCAGAAGGTTCAATTGGTATGGTCGAAACCGATTTTGGATTTCACGTTATTAAAATTGACGATAAAGAAGATGTGGTTCAAATAGCAACTGTAGATAGAGAGATAGTTCCTTCAGAAGAAACAATCAATACATTGTTTACCAGTGCTACTAAATTTGAAATGGAAACTACAGAAGACGAAAGTGCCTTTTCTACCATTGCAAAGAAAGATGTATACGTTGTTCGTCCTGTAAATAAAATAAAAGCTTTGGATGAAAACTTGCCAGGTTTAACAAACCAAAGAAATATTGTACAGTGGGCATTTAATGCTGATACAGAAGTTGGTGATGTAAAGAGATTCAACATTAACAACGGTTATGCTGTTGTTCAATTAACGGGCAGTTATGCGGAGGGTGTAATGAGTGCAGAGGATGCTTCTGTACTTGTTTTACCAAAAATACGTAAAGAACGTAAGGCTGCACAGATTATCGCAGCTAACAAGGGTAAAGATATGAGTGCTATAGCATCTGATAACGGTGTTAGCGTTTCTAATGCTTCTGCGCTTACTGTTAAATCACCAACTATTCCTGGTGCTGGTAGCGAGCCGGTTGTAGTAGGTACTGCTTACGGAATGGCTGCTGGAGCAACTTCAGGGTTGATTCAAGGAAACACTGGTGTTTTTAAAATTGAAATCGTGAAGAAAACAGAAGCACCTAAATTAGATAACTACAGTGTATATGCTAATGCTTTGAAAACAGGAGCGGCTAGTCGTGTTAATACTGCGGTATACAATGCGTTGAAAGACGGTTCTGAAATTGAAGATAAAAGAGCTACGTTCTACTAGTAGTATCTTTGGATTTATATAAAAAAAAGAGCGTCCATTTTGGGATGCTCTTTTTTTATAATATCATTTTTGAGTAGGGAAGTATCGTTTCGTAACCTTTATTCTTAAAGTATACCATGTCATCTTCTGTTCCTGTGGCAAGAACAAAATCTCCGCCCCAAGCTCCTAAACTTTTAATAGTTCTAGGGTAATCAGTGAAAAGCGAATCTTTGATAGTAGGAATTTGAAGTGTTTTTGATAAAATAGCCTCGTGCTCGTTCAATAAATCCTCAAACTCGGTTATGTCAGTACACTTTTGAATATTATCTGTTATAGCGTCTATCTTAGTTATGAAAGCCTCTTTATCAAAATTTAAACTTCTATAGCTATTAATGGCATCTCTACTGTTCTTTTTCTGGTTTAAATAAACAAAGAACAGCTCGTCTTTAAAAGATGGGTTAAAATGAACTTCATCAACTATTGGTTCAAAGTTATTTCTTTGATAGGTAATAGCAGAGTTATGCGTTGCGCATGCAATATCATATCCGCTACCACCAAAAGTGGACTCTAATAATTGATAAGGATTAACGCCTGCCCAAGTTGACATATTGGCTATTAAGGTAGAAGAGGTACCCAGTCCCCAGGTCATAGGGAAGGTAACTTTAGTCTCAATTATACTGTTTTCTTTAATCTTGGATAAGAATTCAGGATTAAGCTTTTTAGTTTCTATCAATATTTGCTTTAATCGATCGGATGTAGCTTCGTCAGTGGTTGTAACGGTTTTAAAATCTGATTTAGAAAATTCGGCATAAAACCACGTATCGTCATTTTCATCAACGCCAAACCAGTGAATTGTCTCCGTATTCTTATTTCTAAGTTTTAATGATTGTCCAAATTTCGTTGGTAATGCTAATCCTTTTGCGCCATCAAGAATGGCATATTCACCTGTCAATAGTAATTTTCCGTTGCTGTAAAATTCCTTCGTCATAGCTTAAAGATTTACTTTCTAATAATACTTAATTGACTTTCCACGGCGTGGTGGCTAACCGGGTTGGTTTTAAAATGTTCCACCAAGGTGGCTTTTTCATTTTCGTTGGCTCCAAGTTGGTTTAAGATATTTAAAAGATGCATTTTCATGTGTCCTTTTTGAATTCCTGTAGTAACCAAAGAGCTTACTGCGGCAAAATTCTGGGCTAATCCCGCAACGGCAACTATTTGCATGAGTTCTTTGGCCGATGGTCGCTGCAACATTTCTAGATTTAGCTTCACAAGAGGATGCAAATTCGTAAGTCCGCCAACGGTTCCTAATGCTAAAGGTAACTCTATCCAAAATTTAAAAATTCCGTCTTCAATTTTCGCATTGGTTAAGCTTCTATACTGTCCGTCTTTACAAGCATATGCATGTACACCGGCTTCAACGGCTCTAAAGTCGTTTCCCGTAGCAAGTACTACTGCGTCAATACCGTTCATAATACCTTTATTGTGTGTCACCGCACGATACGGTTCCACTTGGGCAATTTTGATGGCCTGTATTATTTTTTCTGCAGTGTGGTGCGGAGTCAATTCTGCCGATAGATTTAAATCTTCTACTGGGCAACTAACTTCTGCTCTAACAGTACAGTTGGGAACATAGTTAGAAAGTATGCTCATTACTATTTCTACATCTTTTTCTTTTGTAGAAAATGCATTAAACTGGGCGGCTTCTTTTTTTAAGGTTGTAGCAAATTGCTCCAAACAACTGTTAATGAAATTAGCGCCCATGGCATCCTTGGTTTCAAAAGTAGCGTGCAATTGAAAATAGTGGTCCAGCTCATCGGTTTTATCCTTTAGAACGATGTCTGTGATACCACCACCCCTTTTTTCCATGCTAGTAGTCAAAGATGCACTTTCTGCTAGTAAAAGAGGTTTTAAGTACGTAAAAAACGAGTCTAGTTTTTTGGTATCCCCTTTGAAGATGAAATGGACTTGACCTACTTTTTCAGTGCCTAATATTTCTGCTTTGAATCCGCCTCGTTTTAACCAGAATTTAGCAGCTTTACTTGCTGCTGCAATTACAGAACTCTCCTCTATGGCCATAGGTATGGCGTATAGCGTATCATTGATTAAAAAATTGGGTGCAATGCCTTGTGGTACGTATAAGTTTGTGATGGTGTTTTCAATAAACTCATCATGCAATTGCTGAACACTTGTATCTTGGTTCCAATATGTTTGCAGTATTTTCTTTGATTGGGCTGCGTTTTGCGTGAAATTCGCTGTAACCCAATCTATTTTTTCCTCTTTCGTTAGTTTGGAAAAACCACTTATCGGTTTGGTCATTTAGGTATAACTTTCTACTAATATTCAATGTTGTGTACATGTGAAGATCATGAAAAATACAGCACATTGTAACAGTGGTAAAGATACGCATATTGGCAATAATCTTTTTTAAATGGTCAAAGCGTTAAAAGCACTTTCTTTTTTACTCTAAAGCGTGTTTTTTTGAGGAAATTGTGGTAAACTTGAGAGATTTAACAAAATTCACTTATATATGCGAAAAACACACTTAATTGCGTTGATTTTACTTTCATTCAGCGTATTTACTTGGGCACAGGAGAAAACAATACAAGTTTCAGATATTTATCAAGGAACTTTTAGAACAGAAGGAATGGATGCTCTTAGATCCATGAAGAACGGCACCCAGTACACGGTTCTTAATACAAACAGATTCAGCCAAATTACTACGGTTGACAAATATGATTATAAAACATTAGAAAAAGTAGGTACCGTAGTTTCGTCTGCAGATTTAGCTGACATTACTTCCTTCTCTTCATATGACTTTAGTTCAGATGAAAAACAGATGCTATTGTCTACGGAAGTAGAGCCAATATTCAGAAGATCGAAACTTGGTATATATTATGTCTACGATATTGCTACAAAAGAGGTAGTAAAAGTTAGTGATGACAAAATTCAAGAACCATTATTATCTCCAGATGGTAGTAAAGTTGCGTATGTAAAAAGCAATAACATTTATATTTTTGATCTTTCCACGGGTAAAACTAAACAGGTTACTGAAGATGGAGTAAATAATAAAATAATCAATGGTGTTACCGATTGGGTGTATGAAGAAGAATTTGCATTTGTTCGTGCTTTTGAATGGAATGCAGATGGTTCTAAAATAGCTTTTTTACGTTTTGATGAAACCAATGTTCCAGAATTTTCCATGGACGTATATGGCACAGGGTTGTATCAACAGCCACACGTATTTAAATATCCAAAAGCAGGTGAGAACAATTCTATAGTTACATTGCATTTATTAGACGTTGCAAGTGGGGCAATTACTTCGGTTGACTTAAAAGATGCTTATTACGTACCAAGAATTAAATGGAAAAATCATAAAGATTATTTAAGTGTTCAGACCCTGAACAGACATCAAGATCAATTAACAATGTATACGGTCAATGCTAAAAAAGGCGAAGTTTCTGTATTGTTGGTAGAAAAGGATGACGCTTATGTAGACGTTACCGATAATTTAACTTTTTTAGAAGATGATAGCTTTATCTGGACAAGTGAAAAAGATGGTTATAACCATATCTACTTATATGGGGAAGACGGTAGTTTAATGAACCAAATTACAAAAGGCGATTGGGAAGTGACCAAGTACTATGGTTACGACCAAAACGAAGATAAAATATACTACCAATCTACAGAAAACGGTTCTATTAACCGTGGGGTTTACAATATTAGCAGCGGAGGTGATGATAAAAAAGGCTTGGCAGTAAGTAAAGGAACGAACAACGCTTCTTTTAGCACAGATTTCACCTATTTTATTAATACGTTTTCAAGTGCAGATACTCCGCCGGTATACACATTGCATCAAGCCATTAACGGTAAGAAAGTAAAAGATATAAAAGACAATAGTCAATTATTGAAGAGATTAGAAGGTTATGCTGTTAGCCCTAAAGAGTTCTCTACTATTTCTATAAATGGCAATGATCTTAATATGTACATAATCAAACCAAAAGATTTTGACCCTTCAAAAAAATATCCGTTGTTTATGTATCAGTACAGTGGTCCTGGTTCACAAAATGTGAGCAACAGCTGGATGAGCGCTAACGACTATTGGCATCAAGGTTTAGTAGCTGAAGGCTATATAGTTGCTTGTGTAGATGGTAGGGGAACCGGATTTAAAGGAAGGGATTTCAAGAAAGTTACACAAAAAGAATTAGGTAAATATGAGGTAGAGGACCAAATAGCCGCTGCTAAAAAACTGAGTGAATTACCATATATAGATGCAGATAGAACAGGTATTTGGGGTTGGAGCTATGGTGGCTTTATGTCTACAAACTGTATTTTAAAAGGTAACGATACATTTGAAATGGCCATTGCGGTTGCTCCAGTAACTTCATGGGCTTTTTATGATACTATCTATACGGAACGTTACATGCAAACGCCGCAAGAAAATCCAAGTGGTTATGATGACAACTCGCCATTTAATTATCCGCAGTTATTAGAAGGAGATTATTTGTTGATACATGGTACAGGTGATGATAATGTACATGTACAGAATTCCATGAGAATGATCGAAGCTTTAATTCAAGCGGACAAGCAATTTGATTGGGGAATCTACCCAGATAAAAATCACGGGATTTATGGTGGAAATACAAGAATTCACCTTTTCAACAAAATGACCAATTTCATAAAAGAAAAACTTTAATCAAACTAACATCTATATGACTGAAAGTACTGAATTTTCAGACCAAAAGCAGATTTTTGGACACCCGCAGGGTTTATTTTATTTATTCTTTGCAGAGTTGTGGGAGCGTTTTAGCTTCTACGGTATGCGAGCGTTGCTGACGCTTTATATGATAGATGTAATCTTCAAGGCATTAGCTGAAAGAGATTACGCCACGGCAGCTGTATACTCCTCTTACGGGTCTTTGGTATATGCATCAACCGTGATCGGTGGGAAATTGTCCGATAAGATTTTAGGAATGCGAAATTCCATTTTCTTAGGGGGAATTTTAATGTCTATAGGTCACTTTGTTCTGGCTGTTGAAAACGACATTGCTTTTTTCTTGGCGCTATCATTGATTATTGTAGGTAATGGTTTTTTTAAGCCAAATATTTCCACGTTTGTGGGTACCTTGTATGAGAAAGGCGATCCGAAAAAAGATTCAGGATTTACCATTTTTTATATGGGTATAAATATTGGTGGTTGGGTAGCTCCTTTGTTGTGTGGATGGCTTGCGGCAACTTATGGATGGCACTATGGCTTTGGCTTAGCAGGTATTGGTATGTTAACCGGTTTGATCGTGTTCTGGAGAGGTATACAAACCAATGTTTTTGGAGAAAGGGGATTACCACCTAATGAGCATGTATTGGAGAAAAAAGTACTTGGTGTAAAACAAGGTATTCTTGTGCCTGTACTTGCTGTATTGGCAGCGCCATTAATAGCACTGTTATTATCATCTTATAAAGCTATTGCTACAGATGGGCTGTTCGCAGATCAGAATATCGTTAATGTGATTTTTACAGGTATCGGTATTGCGGTATTGGCATATTTGGCATATGAGATGTTCAAGGCAAATGTTAAGGAGAGAAAAGAACTATTCGTAGCTGTATTGCTAACTTTTTTCATGACTATATTCTGGGGTTTCCATGAATTATCGGGTAGTGTTATTACACTGTTTGCAGCTAGAAATATTGACTTGGATGGTATTATGTCTGCGGCACAAACCAATTCACTGAACTCCATGTTCATTATAATATTGGCTATTCCTATCTCAATGATGTGGACGTGGTTGAGCAAGAAAAATTGGAATCCTAGAACTCCGTATAAATTTGGGTTAGGATTACTTTTTGCCGGTATCAGTTTTTACGTTTTAGCATTAAGTGGTGGTAGCGCCAATGAAAGCGGTTTTGTTCCTTTTACATATCTTTTGTTAATGTATTTCCTATTGTCGGTTGGTGAGTTGTTTATGTCTCCTGTCGGTCTTTCTAAAATGACAGATTTGGCACCAGCTAGATTAATCGCCTTTATAATGGGGGTTTGGTTTTTATCATCTGCATTTGCATTTCAGATAGTTGGTTTTATTGGTAAACAATTAGCTATTGAAAGTACGGATGGCGATGTTAACGGTTTTGCAACTTTAACCGTTTATACAGATGGTTTTATGTTGATTGCAAAGTATGCTTTAGGTGCAGGTGCTATTGTCCTTTTAGCATCACCGTTAATTAAAAAGTTAATGGGTAAAGTGCATTAGTCTTTATTTACTTAAAATAGTAAGCTCCCTTTTCACCAGTATAGTGAAAAGGGATTTTATTTTTTATACAGGTTGTTTCCCAACGTTCAATGTAGCTTTTGTAGTTACTACCATCTGCAATAATTTCCTTGGGTTGAATACTGTCAATTAGCCTGTCTAAATTGATTTTTGGCGATTGTGTCAATAAGATTTTATGGGATGATGACTTCGGATAAATTCCTGTGCTATCTATGATCAGTACTGATCCATCTTTGAAAGCATAGCTATTTTTTAAGGAATCATAACGGATAGAGTTTATACGTTCTGCAGTGATATAATCTGAAAAAAGATAATCAGGTGTATTGTCAGGATTTGTTAGAATAGTTAGGTCATTTCCACTCTTGTTGAAAATTAGGCTCTTTCTCGTTTGATGCATCACTAATACTTCCAACTTGTTATGAGCTTCATATTCCTTAAAGATGGTATAACCTTGAAAACATAGTATACTAAGTAAAAAGAAAACTATTCGTTTGTAATTTAATTTTGTAAAAAGTTCTACGCCCATTATCAGGACAAATACACTTAATAATAGCTGAATAAAGTCAAAAGAAATAGCACTGAAAATAAAATTTTCTTGTTTTGCTACCCAAGCAATAATGCTGTTCATTAAACTAATGATTTCGTTATAAAACCATACTAATTGAGTAGGGAGCCAATTTAATAGTGAAAGTGCAATCACTAAAATACCCATACCTAGAATCAATCCTAAAGCGGGTACAATTATTAAATTTGAAATGAAGAAAAGTCCCGGAAACTGATGAAAATAAAATAAGCTGATTGGCAGAACACCTAATTGTGCGGCGATACTAACACATAGCAATTGCCAAAAGTATCGTACAACCTTATTCTTCGGAAACCATAGTTCTTTAAGTAAGGGGAAAATCCAAAGTATGGCAAAAACAGCAGCATAGCTCATCTGAAACCCCACTTGGAACAACAAATTCGGATTGATGAATAGTAGAATAAATAATATGGAAAGCGCAAGTATATTGAAGGTGTTGCTAGGTCTATTTAAATATAGTGCATAAGCCACAAAGGTGAACATCGTAGTAGCACGAATGATACTGGCAGACAACCCTGCAATAAAGGCAAAGCCCCATAAAAAGAGAACCGATAGAACTAGAATTAGGGTTCGACCATTAGAGAAGTTTTTTAGCGGACTCAATAAAAATTGGATAACTAAAAGTAATATACCAATGTGTAAACCGGATACTGCTAAAATATGTACGGCACCCGCTTTCTGATAATTCGTGTATGTTTCTTCTGATATATCTGAACGCTGACCAAGTAATAGCGCTTTTATAACTCCCAATTCATCTGCTCCGAAATTTTCTTTATCAAGTTTTTCAATGATATGATTTCTTGCCCTTGCGGCGATTCCTAAAAGAGTAGTTTGTGAATTTTTAATTTTCACAAGTTGATTGTGTTCTATTCGTATACTATGATACACACCTAGATTTTCTAGATATTTTTTATAATCAAATTGATGCGGAATTAATGCATGCGAAATAGCTTTAGCTTTAGTATAGGTGATAAATTTATCATCTATAGCTAAATTTAAACTTGCTGAATCTTTGGGTATGGTGAGAAGTATAGTACCACTTACTTGTTCATTGCCTATACTTTTTACTGTGGCAAAATAGCGGGTAGAAAACTGATTAGGTTTTAGAACCTCTTTAATTTTTAGCGTCCATAATTCGTTATTGCTACTTTGATGCTTACTGAAGTGATTAGTATTGTTTATGGGTTGTGCGGCAGTGTAACTGTAGGTGCCTAATGATGTAAATGTAAGTGCGGCAATGGCTCCGAATAAAATCGATTTTGTGTTTTTTTCAAAAAAGAAAATTGCGGCAAGTATTAGAAATAGAAATACAGTGAAGAGAAGCGTATGTAATAAGTTGAAGGAGAAATAATGACCTATTAAGATGCCAACAATGAGTAAAAGCGTTAATCTGATAGGAATAAACGCTAAGAGCTTCATGCTATAATATTCTTGTAGCCTTTACGAATGCTTGGTTCCAGAATCCGTCTCTTAATGAGGAAACAGTAACACCACGAGATGTTGATGCGTGAATAAATGTAATTTCGTCATTATCGGTACCTACCACCATGCCAACATGGTTTATTCGTTTAGATCCTCTAGAGGTTTTAAAAAATAGCAAGTCGCCCTTTTCAACATTTTTAACGGTAACTCTGCGACCTTCTTCTGCCATGTTGTAAGATACTCTGGGTAGTTGTACGTCATGTTCACCAAAAGAAACATATAGTAGGCCAGAGCAATCCATTCCTTTCTTGGTTGTTCCACCAAATTTATATCGTGTACCTGAAAATGAAAGGGCTGTGTTAATAATCTCATCGGCCTTTGTAGTATGCGTTGAAGAAACTGTCCTACGTTCTTCAGTTTTTTTAGCACCGGTAACATTACCTGTTCTGGCATTATTTGCAGCAGCAACAGAAATTTTGCGCTCCTTGTCAGAAGTAGTCGTTTTTTTGGCTCCGCAACTGGCTAAAAAGCAAATGATAATAAAGTATGGTAAAATGCGCATAAAATAGAGTGTACCCTGTAGTACGTGTAACTCCAAAATTATAGAATTATTTTTTAAAAAGAATATCCCTATGAAATTTTAGCATTTGCAATGATTAGAGAAGCGGCTTCGGCACTAGCTCCAGATCCACCCAATTTCGCAATTAACTCATCATAATCAGCCAATTGTTTACGTCTAGCTTCACCATCTAAAATTAAGGTCAGTTCCTTTTTTAGGTTCTGTTTGGTGAAATCATCTTGTATTAATTCTTTAACTACTTCCTTTTTCATGATAAGGTTGACCAAAGAAATATATTCTAAAGTAATAATACGTTTTGCAATTTGGTAAGAGATCCAATTTGCTTTGTAGCAAACTACCTGAGGTACTTTGAATAAAGCAGTTTCTAAAGTAGCTGTACCACTGGTAACTAAGGCGGCATTTGATATGGAAAGTAAATCGTAAGTTTTGTTTTGAATGAATTTCACATTCGCATTGGTGAGAAAAGCAGCATAAAATTCTTTATCTAAACTTGGAGCACCTGCAATAACAAATTCATATTCAGAAAAGTCGTCGGTCAAAGAAAGCATAAGCGATAACATTTTCTGTACCTCTTGTTTACGACTACCGGGCAGTAATGCTATAATGGGTTTGTTCGGGTCTATACCGTTACCTGATCTAAATAGCGTTTCGTTTAGTTCTGGTCTGTTATTAATGGCGTCTAGTAGAGGATGTCCTACAAAGTTGACCGGGTAATTGTGTTTCTTTTCGTAAAATTCCTTCTCAAAAGGTAGTATCACGTACATATGGTCTACGGTAGCTTTTATCTTAGCTATTCTACCTTCTCTAGATGCCCAAATCTGAGGTGAAATATAATAGTTGGTCAAGAAATTATGTTCTTTAGCCCATTTTGCAATACGTAAATTAAATCCAGAATAATCAATGAAAATAATAGCATCAGGATTAAATGCGGCAATATCTTGTTTGCAAAATTTTATATTTTTAAAAATGGCATTCAGGTTTAGAATTACTTCTATGAATCCCATGAAAGCCAATTCCTTGTAGTGTTTGGCCAAAGTTCCGCCGGCTTGCTGCATTAAATCGCCACCCCAGCATCTAATGTCTGCATTGTTATCCTGTTGCTTCAGAGCCTTAATTAAATTAGAGCCATGAAGATCGCCAGAAGCTTCGCCTGCAATAATGTAGTACTTCATTTTAAAATACTTTGTAGTAAAGAATCACGAATGCGGTTAAAATGGTAGCGATTAAAACGCCTTTAGCTCTGTTATCTCTTTTAATTTTTAGAAATCCGAAAAAAGCCACAAGGTTAAGAATGGCACCCAATGCCAAAAGACTGCCAACATGTTCCTGTCTAACGGCGGCATCAAAAGTTTCCATAATCCCCAAATCAGAGAATATTAAAATATATAATAATGTACCAATGGCGTTTGCGATAATGCCTACAATAAAACCTATTAGAATTTCTTTTTTGGTATTCATCTATAATATTTGAGCGAAATAGTTTAATCTTTTTTTTGGGGAATCACTAAAGTTCCCAGGTGTTCAATTCTTGAATGACGTGGTGGGCGGTTAAATCGAATTGGGTGGGTACAACAGAAATATATCCATTGGCAAGTGCCCATTCGTCAGTATCTTCACCTTTATCCAATAACTCGAACTCACCGGTTAACCAATAGTAATCTTTTCCCATTGGGTTGGTGCGTTTGTCAAATTTCTCTTTCCAATTGGCTTTTGCCTGTCTGCAGATTTTAATCCCTATAAGCTCCTCTTTTTTAAGCTTAGGTATATTGACATTCAAGACGGTGCCTTTTGGAATTCCGTTTTCTAAAGCTGTAGTGACAATTTCATGAATAAAATCTTGAGCTTGAGAAAAATCAGCATTCCAACTATAGTCACATAAAGAAAATCCAATGGCGGGAACGCCTTCTATACCGGCTTCAACAGCAGCGCTCATGGTGCCTGAGTAAATTACGTTGATAGATGAGTTAGAACCATGGTTGATACCGCTAACACAGATATCAGGTCTTTTGGGCAGTATTTCTTGAAGCGCCAGTTTTACACAGTCCGCAGGAGTGCCGCTACAGCTATATTCATCTATATTTTTATTGTCGAGATCAATTTTCATCTTTTTTGAAAAAAGAGCGGTGTCCAATGTAATAGCATGTCCCATACCAGATTGCGGACTATCTGGCGCAACCACTACTACATCGCCAATTTTTTTCATAATAGAGACGAGCATGCGCAAACCAGGTGCTGTAATGCCGTCATCATTTGTAACTAAAATCAATGGTTTTTCCATAGCGTATACTTTCTGTAGTAAAAATACGTTTTTAAATATGATAAGTCCGAAATGCCGTTTAACAAAAAATTAGTCCTAAGCAGATTTAATTGGCATGGTTTTTTCTTTACCTTAGGGGTTTAAGTAGCTTTTGTTGCTGCTTTTAACCCTCAAATTCGGAGATATTGAAAAGGAAAGTAAAAGATAATTTTATGAAAAGAAATTTAGCCTACGTACTGTTATTGATGCTCGCGGCCGTAGCATCGTGCAGTTTTACAAATAAGACTTTTGAAAATGATGACAAGGATAAATTGTTGTTAGATTTAATAACCTATGTGTTAGAAAAAGGACATTATGAGCCTAAAGCGCTTAACGATGATTTTTCGGTACATGTGTTTGAAGATTTTATTGACGTTATTGATCCTACCAAAAGATATTTTATAGCATCTGATATTGCTGAATTTGAGAAGTATAAGTATCAGATAGATGATGAAATCAAAAATACGGATATCACTTTCTTTAATGTGGTATATGAAAGATTGATGGAGCGTATGGAAGATGCCAAAGGTATTTACAAAGAAGTGCTTGAAACTCCGTTTGATTATTCAGAGAATGAAAGCATCAGCATTAAATATGACGAAGAACCTTTTGCTGCAAATCGTAAAGAATTAAAAGAACGTTGGAGAAAGCAGTTGAAATATGCAACTTTAGGTAACTATGATTCTAAGATTTCTCAAATGGAGAAAGAAGTTGTTTCAACTAAAAAGCATGAAAATGGCGAAACGGTAGAGGTGTTGGATAATGTTAAATTAAATGATGACGATGACCATGGCGCACATACACCTGAAGAGGCAGAATTAGAGTCTAGAGAATCAACTGAAAAAACATTAGATGAATTCTTTGATTTTGTTCAAGATTTAGAACGTAAAGATTGGTTTGTACAATATATTAATACGATTGTAGATGAGTTTGACCCACATACTTTCTATTTTGCTCCAGAAGAAAAAGAAAAGTTTGATACCAGTATGTCAGGTAAATTCGAAGGAATTGGAGCAAGACTTCAGAAAAAATCTGAAGGGGCAAAAATTGTAGAGATTATTTCTGGAGGACCAGTATGGAGAGATCAAAGATTAGAAGTTGGTGATGAAATCATTAAAGTTGGTCAGAATGGAGAAGAGCCGATCAATATTGTAGGTATGCGTTTAGACGATGCCATTAAATTGATAAAAGGTGCCCAAGGTACTATTGTAGATTTGACTGTTAGAAAAGTAGATGGATCTTTAGATGTTGTTTCTTTAACAAGAGATGTTGTTGAATTAGAAGAGTCTTACGCTAAATCTGCCAATATTATTAAGGGTGAAGAGAAATTCGGAATTATCAATCTTCCAAAGTTTTATGTTGATTTCAATGATTACAGCGAAAGAAATGCAGCAACTGATGTTGCCAAAGAGGTAGAGCGTTTAAAAGAAGAAGGCATGGAAGGTCTTATCTTAGATTTACGTGATAATGGTGGTGGGTCTTTAAAGACTGTTGTTGAAATGGCAGGTTTGTTTATTGAAGATGGCCCAATCGTTCAGGTACAATCTAAGGATAAAGGTAAAGATGTATATGATGATAAGGATGAAAGAATTCAGTGGGATGGTCCATTGGTAATTCTTGTAAACGAATTATCTGCTTCTGCTTCTGAAATTTTAGCTGCTGCAATGCAAGATTATAAAAGAGCTATTGTAATAGGTAGCAAGCAAACGTTTGGTAAAGGAACGGTACAAAACGTTATTCCTTTGAACAATATGTTGCGTAGTAATGAGCATGGAGATTTAGGTGCTATTAAGATTACAACTCAAAAGTTCTATAGAATAAACGGAGGGTCTACGCAGTTAGAAGGTGTTAAGAGTGATATTGTTGTACCAGATAGATATAGCTATATTGATTTAGGAGAAAGAGATCAATCTAACCCTTTAGGTTGGGATAAAATCACTCCTGCAGATTATAAGCCGTGGGAAGGTTATATTAATTATGAGAAGACTATTGCCGATAGTGAAAAGCGAATGGCAGCTAGTCAACAAATAAAATTAATTGAGGAGAATGCAAAGTGGTTAAAGGCTGAACAAGATGAAACTGAAATCTCTTTAAATTTTGATACGTACAAAGAAGAAAAGAATAAAGATAAAGAACAGTCAAATTACTTTAAAACCTTGACTGATTATGATTCTAAGCTAACGTTTAAGTCTTTAGGGTATGAAGAGCAGTTATTTACTAAAGACTCTGTATTGCGTGAAAAACGTAACAGATGGCATAAGAATTTAGCTAAAGATGTTTATGTTGAAGAAGCGGTAAATGTTTTAGAAGACTTAAAAATGAATAACATTAAGCATGGAAAATTGGCTAGTGTAAAGAATTAAATAGTTTTTAGATAAGTAAAAGCCGCTACATAAGACATGTAGCGGCTTTTTTATTCGTTTATTTTTTAGCGTTAAAAATAAACCGAAATTGTATCTATGATAAAAGTTTGTCTGCATGTAATTGTCTAAGTTTAGCCAACTTTGGGTTGATTACAACTTGGCAATATCCTTGTTCAGAATTGTTCTTGTAATAATCTTGATGATACTCTTCTGCATCGTAGAAAATACCTAAAGGACTTAATTCAGTTACAATTGGCTTCTCATATACTGCTTGCATTTCATTCAATACTACTTTTGCTTTTTGCTCTTGTTCGTCATTATGAAAATAAATAACAGAACGGTATTGAGTACCAGTATCAGCTCCCTGTCTGTTCAAAGAAGTAGGGTCATGTGTAGTCATGAAAATAATTAAGATATCTTCATAGAAAATGATACTAGGGTCAAAAGTAACCTGAATTACCTCTGCATGTCCCGTTAAACCAGAACAGATTTCTCTATAGGTAGGTCTCCCCGGAGCTTTACCTCCAGTATATCCAGAAACTACTTTGTGTATGCCCTTTACCTCTTGAAATACCGCTTCGGTACACCAAAAGCAACCACCACCAACTGTAGCGATTTCTAAATTAGTATTAGCCATGAGATTCCTCCTTTTCTAATTGCATAGATTCCGAATTAATGCAGTAACGTAATCCACTAGGTTCTGGTCCGTCAGGGAATATATGACCTAAATGCGCATCACATGTATTGCACATGACTTCTACTCGTACCATTCCAAAAGAAGTATCTTTATGGTATTTAATAGCATTTTCTTTTATAGGTTGCGTAAAACTGGGCCAGCCAGTACCAGATTCGAATTTTATAGTAGAATCAAAAAGTGGTGTACCACAACAAATACATTCATATTTGCCAGCTTCGTGAGCAGTGCAAAGCGCGCCGGAATGTGGGGCTTCAGTACCTTTTTTTCGAGTAACTCTAAACTGTTCAGGTGTCAAGATCTCTTTCCATTCCTGTTCGGTTTTTTCAACTCGTCTATCAGGTTCAGGGTTACCGTTCACTGAAAAATGAATTATATCTTTCCAAGTTAACATCATAATTTTCCTTTCGTTTAGACTTTGTTTACTAGGTTTATTGGTCGGTAATTTGCCTTATATTTTACAAAATTAGGTAATTTTGACGTATGGCTTACCGTAAAAAAAATAGATCTCTATATAGTATTTTAATTCTTGTCTGTATTATAGGTTTTTGGCTGTTTGAAAACTTTTATACTCCCGCTACATATTCCAAAAGCAACGAAGAAGTTACTACTAATGATTTCCCCAAAGAGCTCTTGCCATCGTCTACAACGGGTGAGATTGTAAATCATGAGTTTTTTACATTATCGTACAATGAACCTTATGAGCAAGCAGAGTGGGTAGCGTATACGCTAAGTAAAAGCCATCTAACTTATGATGATAGAAAGCGACCGTATTTTATAGAGGATCCGTTTGTTTCCTCTAAATCTGCCGATTGGCGAAATTATAAGGGATCAGGTTATGATCGTGGACATTTAGTGCCAGCCGGTGATCGTAGGTTTTCTTTACAAGCATACAATGAAACATTTTATACAAGTAATATAAGTCCGCAAGACAGAGAGTTCAATGCAGGTATTTGGAACGACTTGGAGCAGCAAACAAGACGCTGGGCAAAGCAATATGGAACTTTATATATATTTACTGGCGGAGTGTTAGAAAGTGGTCTAGAAGAGATCGGGCAGGAAGATGTTGATGTGCCAGATGCTTTTTATAAGATTATAGCCCGTAAAAAGGGAGATAAGATTTATACTTTATCTTTTTTAATGCCGAATAAACCTCAGTTTACATCTTTACGAAATTTCGTAGTATCAATTGATGAGATAGAAAAAGAAACAGGAATCGACTTCTTTCCTGAGCTACCGGAAAAACAACAAAGGGCTTTTGAGGCGAGTAAGAATACGGTGGGGTGGAAGTTTTAGAAACTCTCCTTTAGTCTATTCGTATCTAACCTTAAAAAAATAAAGAGTAGAATTGTAAAAAATAAGAGTCCAGATCCACCATAACTAAAAAAGGGCAGGGGAATACCAATAGTAGGTAGAATACCGATTACCATGCCTATGTTAATGAAATAGTGAATTAGTAGAATTGAAATAACTCCGTATCCATACATTCTAGCGAAAGCATTTTTTTGTCGTTCTGCTAAAGAAATTAACCGCAGAAACAATACGGTGAATAGAATAATTACTGTTGCCGTTCCTAAAAACCCCCATTCCTCACCAACAGTACTAAATATATAATCGGTATGCTGTTCAGGTACAAAATCTCCTTTTGTTCGTGTTCCTTCTAAAAACCCTTTTCCGAAGAATCCGCCAGATTCAATTGCCTTTTCAGATTGATACGTGTTGTATCCAATCGATTTTCTTATTTGTTCCAGTTTTTTAGGATCTTTCTCTAAACGTAACCATAAACCAAAGCGATCCCTATGGCGTTGCTCGAATACGTTATTGAAAACGAAATTTACCGAAAGCGAGAATAGAATAACAGCTACACTAATTAGACTAAGCGGTATTACCGGAATTTTTAATGACTTACGTTTTAAAGTATATAATAGAATAATCGTTAATGCCAAACCTATTATAAGCCATACGGTACCAAACATTAGTGTAATGACAAAAACTAGAATAAGACTTAATAGAATAACCAAATAGTACAATGGTAGACCTTCTCTGAAAATCACAAAAATCATTGCAAAGAATACTAGTGCGCTGCCCGGATCAGGCTGTGGTATAATTAAAATGGCAGGTACCAATATAATTAAAAGTGCATATAACTGATCTTTTCTTCGTTTGATATCTGTTTGAATGTCGCTAAGATATTTAGCAAGTGCAAGAGCAGTAGCTACTTTTGCAAGTTCTGAAGGCTGAAGGTTAAAAAAACCAAGGTCGTACCATGAGGTAGCTCCTGCAATGGTCTTACCAAAAACAAATAGTCCAAGTAACGATACCATGGATATGAGATAGAGTAAACTTGAAAACCGTTCGTAAAAATTTACTTCTAATGCGAGCACTAAGACTATGGTAACTAGGCTGACCCCAATAAAAAAGAGTTGTTTGCCGTATAAAGTACTAAAGTCAAAAATAGAGCTATGCTCGTCGGTAAATGTACTAGAGTATATATTGATCCAGCCAATAAGTACAAGTGCGAAATAGATAAATACACTTAGCCAATCAATTCTTTTTAAAACACTTTTACCAGACACGCTCGTTAATTTTGAACTCCTCCCCACTGTAGGGTTTCGCGTATTCTGCTTCTAAAGTTTTTTCAAGCATTCTTTTTTCAAGTGTCTTTAAGGTAATTTCACCTTTCAGATACTTTTCAATCATAAGAGTAGCAATATGCCCGGCATATCTTGATCCAAAATATCCATTTTCTATATATACCGCAATTGCAATTTTAGGATCGTCAACTGGTGCGAATGCTACAAATACCGAGTGGTCTGTCAATTGTGTACGTACGCCATCAATTTTAGTGAAATTTTCTGCGGTTCCTGTTTTTCCGGCCACTTCAATACCTGGAATTTGTAACCATCTTGCAGTACCACTTACATAAACATCTGCCATACCTTGTACTACTGGTTCAAAGTGTTTTGGATCAATTGTAGTGTGTTTGGCTTCTGTAAATTTAGGTTCGGTGATATCCTTGCCTTCAATTTTCTTTAAGATATGCGGAGTAAAATAATGACCTCTATTGGCAATAGCTGCCGTCATATTCGCTAACTGCACCGGTGTAGCCAATATTTCTCCTTGTCCGATAGAATTAGATATAATGTAAGAAGAACTCCATCGATTATCTCCGTACCATTTGTCGTAGTATTCTTTACTAGGTATACGTCCTTTTTGTCCAAATGGTAAATCGTAACCTAAATAATCACCTAGACCAAAGCTTCGCATGTGTTTTTCCCACACATCCATGCCTTCATCTGTAGTTTCAAATTTTTCATATATTTTTCTGAACGCTCCTGCAAAGTAAGCGTTACAAGATTGTGATATTCCTTTGTTCAAGTTTCGTAAACCGCCACCACAGTGACAACCTCTTTTTTTCTTGCCCACGTAAAATCCGTGGTAACATTGTATGGTTGTATTTTCATCTAGAACACCTTCTTGTAAAGCAATTAAAGCATTTAAGGTTTTAAATGGTGAGCCAGGTGGTTGTTGTGCGTGAATAGAACGATCCCAAGTTGGGTTTGCTATAGTGTCGTTATAGAGTTTCGTGTAATTTTTAGAACGTTCACGACCTACTAGCAAAGCTGGGTCGTATGTTGGTCCTGAAATCATAGAAAGAATTTCACCGGTTGCTGGTTCAATGGCGACAATACCACCTCTTTTTCCGTTCATCAATAACTCGCCATATTCCTGCAGCGTTTTATCTATGGTAATACTTATTTGTTTTCCTTGCTCAGGTAAGGTGTCTATGGTTCCGTTTTTATATGGTCCAATATCCCTGTTGAATCGATCTTTCTGAATGTACTGAACACCTTTTCTGCCTCTTAATAGGTCTTCGTAATAGCGTTCAACTCCTGTTCTTCCTTTTAATTCGCCTTGAACATAGTATTTATTGACCGCTAAATCACCTTCGTTTACTTCACTGATGTAGCCTAGAACGTTTGCCGCGCTAGGAGTGTCATAATAGCGCAAAGATCGCTTTTGAATATAAAAGCCTTTGTATTTACGCATTTTCTCTTGTAGCTTGGCGTAATCTTGTTTTGATAGTTGAGGTACCAGTACAGAGGGTAGTCTTGGAGAATATACCCTTGCTTTTTTTAGTTTTTTGACGAATTTTTCTTTGTCAATTCCTAATAACCCACAAAACTCTAAAGTATCTAAAGGTTTAACTTCTCTTGGGATTACCATGACATCATATGCGGGATCGTTACCAACTAAAAGATGACCGTTACGATCATAAATATAGCCGCGTTCAGGATAATCATAAATAGCTTTAATTGCCGGATCCTCTAAAACTTGCTCTGCAGAAAAACTAAAAATTTGCAAATAGGACAGCCTTCCCAAAAATGTAATGGCGATGACAATTATAATTGATGATAAAAGAATTTTTCTCATTCTTTTTTACTGCTGAATAATGTACTGAACAACATTCCTAAAATCAATGTGGCAATACCTACTATAATCGTTTTTTGTAAAATTAACAGGCTATTTGAAAAGCTGAAAATTTCTAACGTAAAGTATACCAAATGATGTATTATAATCAATAACGCTAAAAACGTGAATTGTTGTGCCTTGGTACTGTTGTTTAACTTAAAACTTTGAAATTCATAATTGACACCAAAGACAAAACGCATAATGGTTGGTCGAAGATAAGCTATGGTAACGGTAGCTGCTGCGTTTATGGCAAGTGTGTCAGAAAAAATATCTACACATAATCCTAAGAAAAAGCATAGAATTATAAAGGTAGTTCTATTTTGTTTGATAGGATACCAATAAAGGAAAAGAATATAAATCAACGGATTTATATAGCCAAAGAAATTCAGTTTATTGAATACTAACACTTGCAGTAGTACCAATAAAATAAATCGGAGCACAATTAAAAATGAAGTGTTGTTAATCATTGGCTTCTGTTTCTGCTTCTAATTCTAAAACTTCTTTACGATTTAAATTTTTAATGATATAAATAGTACCAATATTGGTCATGTCATTAAAGAGTTCTACATCTATAAAATAGAAACTTTTTGAGTTGTCTAAATCAAATCTTTTAATGGTGCCAATAGGAATGTTTTCAGGGAATATGCTACTCATGGCTCCGGTTACAATGGTGTCACCAATTGTTAAGGGTACCAATCTTGGTATATCGATTAATTGAACAACATTATAATCTGTGGTGTTTTCCCAAACTAAAGAACCAAAGTGATTAGAGTTTTTGATTTTTGCGTTAATGTTAGACTTGTCGCTTAAGATACTTTGTACTGTAGAAAAGTTGTCTGAGGTATTTTCTACGATACCAAGAATACCCTTATCTGTAATAACGCCCATATCTTGAACAATACTATCACTTTCACCTTTATTGATAGTAATATAGTTACGCTGATCGGCATAGCTGTTATTGATTACACGCCCTCTTATAACTTCGTAGTCTACAGATGTTGAATCTATAAGAGCCGGTGAAAGTACCAAGTTGTTAAATAACTTATCTCTAAGTCTTTTATTTTCTTCAACAAGCTTATTGTTTTCTTCTCTTAAGCCAAAATAGGAAGTAATATCATCGGAAAAGGTATAGATGCTTCCGGTGATGTAGTTAGATGAGTTTAAAAATTTAGATTGGTGGTACGAATGCGACTGAAACGTAAAAATGCAGGAAATCAATAATAGAAAAAGGTAAAGTAAGAATATCTTATACCTAATTAAAAAATTTATGATCTGTTGCATTCACCCCTATATTTTTACTCGATAATAGTGTTTTGAACAAGACTGCCTTTAGATAAATTGTTTCTAGACTAGCCCAGAAATTCTATCGATAATCATTAATAAATGGCTCTTGAATTTTATCCAAGGCTATCAATATTAAGTAAGAAGCTGTTCGTTAAAACAAGCTTCTTACTTAATTAGTATGCTCTTGTAGCGTTCTAAGTTTTTAAGTGCGATACCGGTACCACGTACTACGGCACGTAATGGATCTTCGGCAATGTAAACTGGTAAGTCGGTTTTTTGAGATAACCTTCTGTCCAATCCACGTAGCATAGATCCACCACCTGCAAGGTAGATACCAGTATTGTAAATATCGGCAGCTAATTCTGGGGGAGTTTGAGATAATGTTTCCATAACCGCATCTTCAACACGCAGAATAGATTTATCTAAAGCCTTCGCTATTTCTCTATAAGATATTTGAACTTGTTTTGGTTTTCCTGTCAGAAGATCACGTCCCTGTACAGATTTCTCATCTGGTGGAGATTGTAAATCTTCTGTTGCAGAACCTATTTCAATCTTAATTGCTTCAGCCGTACTTTCACCAACATATAAGTTGTGCTGTGTACGCATGTAATAAATGATGTCATTTGTAAATACGTCACCTGCAATCTTTACGGATTTGTCACAAACGATACCGCCTAATGCAATAACCGCAATCTCGGTAGTACCACCACCTATATCAACGATCATGTTTCCTTTAGGTTGCATAATGTCCAAACCGATACCAATAGCTGCAGCCATTGGTTCATGAATAAGATACACCTCTTTACCGTTTACACGTTCTGCAGATTCCTTTACCGCACGCATTTCAACTTCAGTAATACCAGAAGGAATACAGATGACCAAACGCAATGCTGGCGGAAACCATTTTTTCTTTAATGCAGGAATATTCTTGATGAACATCATCAACATCTTTTCAGATGCGTCAAAATCTGCAATTACACCATCTTTCAATGGTCTAATTGTTTTTATGTTCTCATGGGTTTTACCTTGCATCATATTGGCTTCTTTACCAACTGCAATGATTTTTCCGCTAATTCTATCTCTGGCAACGATGGATGGGCTATCGACAACTACCTTGTCATTATGAATGATAAGAGTGTTAGCTGTACCTAAATCTATAGCTATTTCCTCGGTCAAGAAATCAAAAAATCCCATATGTGATATTTAAATTTTAGATAAAAGGGTGTATTTCATCGACAAAAGTAATGAAATTAATGCTTGAAATGACGTGTGCCTGTCATCACCATTGAAATTTTGTGTTCGTTGCAATAATCAACACTTAATTGGTCTTTTATAGATCCGCCCGGTTGAATAACACTGGTGATACCCGCTTTGTCCGCAATCTCCACACAATCAGGGAAAGGGAAGAAAGCATCACTTGCCATAACCGCTCCTTTAAGGTCAAAATTAAAGGTTTGTGCTTTGTGTATTGCTTGGTTTAAAGCATCGACTCTACTGGTCTGCCCTGTACCACTTGCACAAAGTTGTTTGTTTTTAGCAAGAACAATTGTGTTAGACTTTGTATGCTTACAAAGTTTAGATGCAAAAATTAAATCTTCTAATTCTTGATCTGTAGGGTTTGTGTTGGTCGCATTAGTAAGATCAGCGACTGTATCTGTTTTATGATCTTTTTCTTGAAGAAGCATACCGTTTAAACAAGTTCTAACTTGCATCTCTGGCATCTCAACTTCATTTTGAATAAGGATGATTCTATTTTTCTTTCCTTTTAAAATTTCAAGAGCTTCTGCGTTATAACTAGGTGCTATAACAACTTCGCAGAATAATTTATGTATCTCTTCAGCCGTAGCTTTATCAATTTCTTTATTGCTGATAAGAACTCCGCCAAAAGCAGAAACAGGGTCACCGGCTAAAGCGTCAACATAAGCTTGGTGTAATGTGTCTCTTTGTGCTAATCCGCATGCATTGTTATGCTTAAGAATAGCAAAGGTTGGAGCATCGTTTTTAAATTCCAGCATCAGATTAACTGCGGCATCAACATCTAAAAGGTTGTTGTATGATAATTCTTTACCGTGTAATTTAGAGAACATAGCATCAAAATCCCCAAAGAAGAATCCTTTTTGGTGTGGGTTCTCGCCATAACGTAAAACCTTGCCTTCAGTCTCACTTACTTTTAATGCTGCGATTTCATGGTTTTTATTGAAATAGTTAAATATAGCAGTGTCGTAATTAGAAGAAACATTAAAAGACTTAGCGGCAAAACGCTTTCTGTCTTCTAGGCTAATGTTCCCATTTTCAGCAGAAACTACGTCAAGAAACTCTGCATAATCTTCCATAGAAGAAACACAAGTAACATCTTTAAAGTTTTTTGCTGCAGCACGAATTAGTGATATTCCGCCTATATCTATCTTTTCAATGATATCTTGTTCAGAAGCACCACTGGCAACCGTTTTTTCAAAAGGATATAAATCAACAATAACAATATCTATTTGTGGAATTTCAAATTCAGCTAATTGGGCAACATCACTTTCGTTGTCCTGTCTGTTTAAAATACCGCCAAATACTTTTGGGTGTAAAGTTTTTACTCTTCCTCCTAGAATAGAAGGGTAGCTAGTTACATCTTCTACAGGAACCACGTTGATTCCTAAATCAGTTATGAATTTTTCGGTTCCTCCGGTGGAGTAAATAGTGATTCCTAATTCTTGAAATTTTCGTACTATTGGCTCTAATCCGTCTTTATGAAAAACTGAAATTAAGGCTGAAGACGCTTTTTTTACACTGCTCATTGTATGATGCTTAAATGTTTTTAATAAGCAAGCAAAAGTAATTTTTTTGCAGTTATAAAATGAGCTAGTTTATCAACAAAAAGCCTAAAGTTTTAAAGAATTTTGGCTACTTCAAAATTTACGAATTCTAAAAAGGTCTCATCTGCCTCTGTAAAAGGGTCAGGAGTGTTAGAGTCGATATCTATTTGACCAATGTTTTCACCGTTAACGAATAAGGGAACAACAATCTCTGCTTTCACTGTAATGCTACATGCAATGTAGTTGTCTTGAGCTTGAACATCCGGTACAACAAAATTCTCGTTGCTTTCGGCTACTTGTCCACAAATACCTTTTCCGAAAGGAATTATGGTATGATCTGTTGGAGCACCAGCATAAGAACCTAGTTTCAGTTCGCGCTTATCGCCGTTTTTAAAATAAAAACCTACCCAGTCATAATGTGGTACGTTAGCTTTTAAAAGCTCACATATATCTTGCATTTTTGCATCTGGGGTTTTATTAGAATCAATAATAGAACTTACTTGAGGGCGCAGAGCTGTAAACATAACTTTTTTTTTTGCAAAAATACATATTGTTGTCATGCAACAGTATGCGCTAAAACAAAAAAAAGAGGATGTTTTTAAACATCCTCTTTTTAATACTATATTTTATATATTGAGATTATGGTTGAATCTTAACATCAAATTCAATAAAATCATTATTGTTGAAACCAGCTTCGATAGCGGTAATTTTAATTAACCCTTTTTTGCCGTAGTTGTCTACGAATTCTATAACGTCGCCTACACTTAAGTTGGTTATGTTCTGAGAACTTGAGCTAACAATAAAATCTAATTCACTGTTTAGGGTTATCGCATCAAAAGCAGCAACGTCTATAGTTGTAGAAGTTGCAAAGAACATTTGGTTCAAGGTTTCTGTAGCAGCATTCTCTTCGTCTGCGCCTGGCTCTAGACCATCTACAGCAAAACCAAAAGAAGCATCATATTGCTCAGTTGAGGCAAAAGAAGCATTGTCACCGGCTGAATCGCCAGCAGCACCAAAGTAGTATCCAAAATCCCAGAAAGCTCTAAATTCAGGTCCTACATTAATTCTGTAAACAGTTTCATTTAATAGGGAAAAGAAAGATTCTGTTGTGCCGTCTTGTGCCGGAGCAAAAAGTTTAACATCTGTAAATTCCCTAACGGCAGCAACTGGGTTTGTGCCTGAACCTATGGTTACAGTAATTTGACCTACACCTAAAGCCAATCTTTTTGAGCTATCTCTAAAATCACCTTTACCTGTGGTCGTCCAAAAAGAATATACAATTTCTCCGTTTTCAATATCTGGAACTGGAAGAGGAAAAGAAAAATCAATTTCTTTCTTTGTAGCGCCATCTAAGTCAATAGAGCCATCAGCTTTTAAAGCTTTGTCCAAATCATCACTTACCAAATCAAAAGAACTAAAAGGCATTTCTCCTTGTCCTAAATAATTTTGGGTAATATACATTCTACGTTGTGTAGTAGCGTCTGAAGTAAAAATAACTCTACCGGTAACATTAGTACCCGCTTCTCCGCTTGCAGATGCTGTTGTAATGTTTGAAGAAGGAACGGCTTCGTTGAAAACTATCGTTGCTACTTCTGGCTCATTAGAGTCATCATCACCGTCATCTCCTGTAGTGTCATCTGGTAATGGGGTGTCAAAAACCGATCCGTCATCTGAGCTGCAACTACCAATAAATAGTGCTATTGTGCATATTAAGAAGACCTGTCTAATTTGTTTTTTCATAATTTTTAATTTTGATGATTAGTGTTTAATGATTGTAATTTGTTAATGTGTTAACTCTTTTAACTTAATAATATTCAGAATCGTATATTTTTCACTTAGTTTATTTTGTAGGATATTTCTTAAGTAAATGTTTTGTTAAAGAAATGCAGTAAAAGCCCTTAGCTATCCAATATTTTGTAATTTTACAGTGTGAAACAATTGCTACATAAACTATTTTCTGTGTTCATGGCAATGCTATTGTTACTGTCAACAATTTCTTGGACAGTAGAAAAGCATTTGTGTATGGGTCGTGTTATGGATATAGCTTTGTTTGATCATGCTGAAAATTGTGAAATAAAAGCTGGTCTGTCTTTATTGGAAGATACCCCAACGGTAAAAAAACATTGCTGTAACGATGAGGCTTTTACCATTCAGGGTCAAGATGACTTAACACATGATATTTCTAGTTTTGATTTTTCACAAAAGGTATTCTTAATCTCTTTTACAAGTTCTTATATAGGCTTGTTTGAAGAAACTACAGATGAGTATATCGATTTTGATTCATATCCACCGCCTATACTGGCTGAAGATTTGAATATTCTACACCAAGTTTTCTTGATTTGATTTCAACTGATGATTAGCGTTAGTTCGCAAATGCAGTGTAATCAAGTGCTATTTTTAATCTAGTCACCTTTTCTTTTATCAAGCTGTAAAGCAAGTCTACCTTAATTTATAGGTGTTTTTGTTTTTTGTTTCTTTTTTATAAAAGATTAGTGAATGTGATTAGTTGAAATAGTAGAAACAGTTTTAACAACTGAAAGAAATCATAATCTCATTATGAAAAATACATATCAAATTAATGGAATGACCTGCAATGGCTGTAGAGGTCATGTTGAGCAAACCTTAGCAAAAATTAGCGGAGTATCCAATGCTGCGGTTGATTTAGAAAAGGCTGAAGCAGTTTTGGAAATGGATAATGAAATTCCCTTAAAAACTTTGCAGGCGGCTATGGAAGTTGACGGAGGACATTATTCCATCCATGAACTGGGTGCTCATGTGCATGAGGATACAAAACCCAAAGCTGTTGAGAATGGTAATGGTGTTTTTTACTGCCCAATGCATTGTGAAGGAGAAAAGACATATACAGAACCTGGTGACTGTCCGGTTTGTGGTATGGATTTGGTAGAGGAGGCTAGTGCTACATCTAATAACGGTCAAGAGTATACGTGCCCCATGCATCCAGAGGTTGTTAGTGATGAACCTGGCGATTGCCCAATTTGTGGAATGGACTTAGTGCCGAAGCAAGCAGATATTTCCGCCGAAGAAAAGAGCTATCAAAAACTACTGAATAAGTTTAAAATAGCAGTAGGGTTTACGTTTCCGATCTTTCTTATTGCAATGTCAGAAATGATACCTGATAATCCGCTTCAGGGTATTTTGAGCTTGAAGTATTGGAACTGGGTGCAATTTGCATTATCGATACCTGTGGTGTTTTATGCCACGTGGATGTTTTTTGAACGTGCTTATCGTTCTGTTAAAACATGGAATTTAAACATGTTCACATTAATAGGTATTGGAGCAGGGGTAGCGTGGTTGTTTAGTGTATTCGCTATTTTGGTGCCCGATTTTTTTCCGCCACAATTTAAAACGGATCAAGGTACGGTTCATGTATATTTTGAAGCCACTACGGTGATTTTGACTTTAGTATTATTTGGTCAGTTGTTAGAAGCTCGCGCACATAGTAAAACGAATTCTGCAGTAAAAGAACTGTTGAAATTAGCGCCTAATAAAGCTGTTAAGATAGTTGACGGTAAAGAAGAGAGCATTTCTATTGACCAGATTTCAAAAGGAGATTTACTTCGTGTAAAACCAGGTGATAAAATACCTGTAGATGGAAGTATTTATGAAGGTGAAAGCACCGTGGATGAATCTATGATTACGGGTGAACCTGTGCCAGTTCAAAAAATGGTTGGTGATGCAATAAGCTCAGGTACCATAAATGGGAAAGGCTCTTTTGTAATGACTGCAGAGAAAGTAGGGGCAGATACGTTATTGTCGCAAATTATAGATATGGTGAACAAGGCTAGTCGTAGTCAAGCGCCTATCCAGAAATTAGCAGATAAAATATCTAGTTATTTTGTTCCGGCAGTTGTTTTTATTTCCATTGTAACTTTTTTGGTTTGGGTCACTTTTGGTCCAGAACCCGCTTATGTATATGCTTTGGTAAATGCCATTGCGGTGTTGATAATTGCTTGTCCGTGCGCATTAGGTTTAGCTACACCAATGTCCGTAATGGTAGGTGTAGGTAAAGGAGCGCAATCGGGAGTATTGATTAAAAATGCTGAAGCTTTAGAGCGAATGGATAAAATTGATACCCTGGTGATAGATAAAACCGGAACCATCACAGAAGGTAAACCGTCTGTTGAGGAAGTAGGCAGTGTTGATGGCGTTAATAAAGATTTGGTGTTGCAATATATTGTTTCCTTAAATCAGCATAGTGAGCACCCGTTAGCAGATGCTACGGTGAATTATGGTAAAACAAAGAATGTGTCCATTTTAAAGGTAGATGATTTCAGTTCTGTTACAGGTATGGGAGTTTCTGGTAAAATTGAAGGCAAAACTATTCTTTTAGGTAACCGAAAAATGATGTTAGAAGCTAATGTTTCTATCCCAGAAAAGTTATTGGTAATCGTTTCTGCGCATCAAAAGCAGGGTAAAACAGTTTCTTATGTAGCTGCTGCTGGCAAGGCAATTGGTTTTGTTGCTATTGGTGATAAAATCAAGGAAACCAGTAAAAAGGCTATTGAAGCGCTTCAGAATTATGGTATCTCGGTAGTCATGTTAACAGGTGATAATCATGATACGGCAAAGGCTGCAGCGGATCATTTAAGTCTGACAGATTTTAAAGCAGGAATGCTTCCTCAAGACAAGCTTGCAGAAGTGGAGCGTTTACAATCAGAGGGTAAAAAAGTTGCTGTTGCCGGTGATGGAATAAATGATGCGCCTGCATTGGCAAAAAGTGATGTAGGTATTGCTATGGGTACTGGTACGGATGTTGCTATTGAGAGCGCTACGATTACCCTGGTTAAAGGTGATTTACATGGTATCGTTAAAGCACACAACTTAAGTAAAGCTGTGATGAAAAACATTAAACAGAATTTATTTTTTGCACTGATATATAATACGGTCGGTATTCCTATTGCTGCAGGAGTGTTATATCCTTTTTTCGGATTGTTGCTTTCTCCTATGATTGCCGCTTTAGCAATGAGTTTCAGTTCTGTTTCCGTGATTGCAAATGCATTACGATTACGAGCAGCAAAAATTGATTAATAAAATTGAATAAAAAATTAAATGAATAAATATATAATACTAATAATAGCCATGTTGCCTTGGTTTGCTTTTTCTCAAGAAAAGGTAGAAGGTGTAGTGTTAGATTCTGAAGGGTCTAATGCGTTGACACTTTCGGGTGCAAATGTCTATTGGCAAGATTCCCAAACGGGAGTAGTGACAGACTTTGATGGTAAATTTTCAATTCCGTACATAAAGGAATTTAATAGATTAATAATTAGTTATGTAGGTTTTGAGTCGGATACACTGACAATAAACGAACCTAAAACTTTGAGAATAACTTTGAAACCATCTAATGAATTAGATGAGGTGGTGGTACAACAAGAACGCGATGCAATACAGAAGACATATTTCAGTCCGCAGAACGTCATCACCGTTAATAGTGCAGAGTTGTTGAAAGCCGCTTGCTGTAATTTGGCGGAGAGTTTTGAAACCAATCCGGCAATAGATGTGAATTTATCCGATGGGTTAACGGGTACCAAACAAATACAAATGTTAGGATTAACGAGTCCGTATTTATTGATTACCCAAGAGAATATTCCTATGGTTCGTGGAGCGTCACAGGCATACGGATTAACATTTACGCCTGGTACATGGATAGAGAGTATTCAGATTACAAAAGGTGCAGGTAGTGTCGTAAATGGCTATGAAAGTATATCTGGTCAGATTAACACAGAGCTGGTAAAACCATTAACTGATAATGCTGTTTTTGTAAACGGGTATGCAAACCAAAACGGGCGCTATGAATTGAACACTCATTTCAATAGAAAGCTTACGGATAAGTGGAGTACAGGTTTATATATACACGGTAATAAACGAGTACAAAAAGAAGATGATAATAATGACGGATTCTTAGATGCACCATTAGGAGAGCAATTGAATGTGATGAACCGTTGGCAATATCAAGATGCGGAAAAAGGATGGGTCAGTTTCTTTAATGTTCGTTTTTTAAATGATGAAAAACAAGTGGGGCAAGTAGATTTTGACCCTAATACAGATAGAGTAGACGGAGCCAATAGGGCACTGAGCGGAGCCGAAGTGTGGGGAAGTGAAATTAATACACGTAGGTTCGATACATCATTAAAGCTGGGATATGTTTTTCCGGAATTACCTTTTCAGAGTTTAGGTTTTCAAACATCGTATAGTTATCATAAACAAGATTCCTATTTCGGATTTAGAACTTATGATATCAACCACGAGAGTTTATATAGTAACCTTATATTTAATTCAATAATAGGCGATACTAGAAATAAGTTTAAAACGGGAATCACTTTTGCTTATGATGGTTATGATGAAATGGTGACGGCTACAGATTATTCTCGTGTAGATAATTCTGTTGGCGCCTTTTTTGAATACAGCTATGAAAATTTGGAAAAGGTAAGTCTAACTGCTGGTCTGCGTGTAGATAATCATAACAGGTTGGGAACTTTTATAACACCTAGATTCCATATTAGGTATACCCCATGGGAAAAAGGAAGTCTAAGAGGGTCGTTTGGTAGAGGTAAAAGAGCAGCCAATATTTTTGCGGAAAATCAGCAGTTGTTTGCTTCTGCTAGAGCAATTAATATTGCAGATACTGGTGGTAGTGTTTACGGTCTTGAGCCTGAAGACGCTTGGAACTACGGAGTCAGTTTTTTACAGGGATTCAATTTTTTGGGTAAAAAAGGAGATATTACCTTAGACTATTACATCACAGATTTTGAAAACCAAATCGTAGTGGATTGGGAGACTCCTCAAGAAGTTTCGTTTTATAATTTAGACGGAGATAGTAGTGCCAAGAGCTTTCAAGTAGAGGTGAATTATGAGTTGTTATCGCGATTAAACCTAAGAACATCTTATAAATTTTACGATGTTTCTACAGATTACAAGAGTGGGAATTTGCAAAAGCCATTACTGGCACAACACCGATTTTTAGCTAATTTGGGGTACGAAACAGAGGCAAAGGAAAATGGTTCTCAGTGGAAGTTTGATTATACCTTTCATTCTTTTGGGGATATGAGATTACCAGATACCAGTACAAATGAATCAGCGTATCAATTAGGGGAATATTCATCGCCATATAATCATATGAACGCACAAATTACTAAGGTGTTTTCTAAAACATTTGAGGTGTATATTGGCGGTGAAAATCTGTCTGATGTACAACAAGACACACCGGTTTTAGGAGCAAATGACCCTTTTGGTCCCAATTTTGATACAACCATAGTATATGCGCCAATAATGGGAAGAATGTTCTATGGCGGATTCAGATTTAAGATTTTATAAATAACAAATACAATAATACCTATGAAAACAACAATTTTATCAGTGGCAATGATGCTGATTGCAGTATTGACCTATGCTCAAGACAAGAACAAGAAAATGACTTTTGACGTAAATGGTAGATGTGCCATGTGTAAAGAGCGTATAGAAGAAGCTGCGTTAAATGTAAAAGGAGTGAAGTATGCGAATTGGAGTATACCAACGCATCAGTTAGATATTATCATGGATGAACGTAAAACCGATGCAATGAAAGTTAAAATGGCTATCGTTGCGGTAGGTCATGATACCAAAGAATTAAAAGCAACAGATGAAGCTTATAATAGTGTTCACCCTTGTTGTTTGTATAGAGAAGATAATTCCGATGATGGTATGCACCATGGTAATGAGTAGTAGAACTCTATGCTTCAGTACGATTGTGCATTAATATGTTTTGGAGAAATATTATAGTTAATATTTTGCCAACGCGATAATCACGAATCAAAATCTGGAATACATTAGCTATAGATTTATCTTTAATTCTATAACAATGGCACAAGCAAAATCAGCAGGGAAACCAGCTGCAAAACCTTCTCCGGCAAAAGCTGGAAAAAAGGCTGCTCCAAAAGCTGCTCCTAAAAAGAAGTAGTAAGGTTATCGCCTTTAGAAGGCAATACCGTTTGGACGATAAAACCACCTTCTGTAAATAAAGAAGGTGGTTTTTTTTGTTGGTATAAGTATAAAAAAAGCTGCACTTGAATTTTTCAAGTGCAGCTTTAAATTTTATGTATGTCCGCAAACAAGCTAATAATTGCCGGTCGACGACGTCGAACTACATCATGCCTGGCATTCCGCCACCGCCACCCATAGGAGGCATAGCCGGAGCATCTTCTTTAATGTCGGTCAAAGCACATTCTGTAGTAAGGATCATACCGGCAACAGATGCAGCGTTTTCCAATGCCACTCTAGTTACTTTCTTAGGATCTATAATACCTGCTTTCATCATTTCAACATACTTTTCAGATTTAGCATCGTATCCGTAATCGCCTTTACCTTCAAGTATTTTAGCGATAACAACAGAGCCTTCACCACCAGCGTTAGAAACGATAGTTCTTAAAGGAGCTTCAATGGCACGGGCAACAATCTGTAAACCTGTAGCTTCATCTTCATTTTCAGTAGACACCTTTGCAAGAACAGATTTAGCTCTTACCAAAGCAACACCACCACCAGCAACGATACCTTCTTCAACGGCAGCTCTTGTAGCGTGTAATGCATCGTCAACTCTATCTTTTTTCTCTTTCATTTCAACTTCAGAAGCTGCACCTACATAAAGTACTGCAACACCACCAGCTAATTTAGCCAAGCGCTCTTGTAGTTTTTCTTTATCGTAGTCAGATGTAGTTGTCTCAATTTGAGATTTGATCTGGTTAACTCTAGTTTTAATATCTTTTGCAACACCGCCACCATTAACGATAGTTGTATTGTCTTTATCTATCTGTACTTTCTCACAAGTACCTAACATATCTAAAGTAGTGTTATCTAAAGAGAAACCTCTTTCTTCAGAAATAACGGTACCACCAGTTAAGATTGCGATATCTTCTAACATTGCTTTTCTACGATCACCAAAACCAGGAGCTTTAACAGCAGCGATTTTTAAAGAACCTCTCAATTTGTTTACTACCAATGTAGCTAATGCTTCACCATCAACATCTTCAGCAATAATCAATAAAGGCTTCCCTGACTGAGCAACTGGCTCCAATACTGGAAGTAAATCTTTCATTGAAGATATTTTCTTGTCGAACAACAAGATGTAAGGGCTTTCTAAATCAGAAACCATCTTTTCAGAATCGGTAACGAAATATGGAGAAAGGTAACCTCTATCAAACTGCATACCTTCAACAACGTCAACGTATGTATCCGTACCTTTAGCTTCTTCAACAGTAATAACACCTTCTTTACCAACTTTACCGAAAGCTTGAGCGATCAAGTCACCAATAGTTTCGTCGTTGTTTGCGGAAATTGAAGCAACTTGCTTGATTTTTTCAGAAGAATCACCAACTTTTTTAGACTGCTTCGATAAATTCTCAACAATAGCTTCAACAGCTTTGTCGATACCTCTTTTAAGATCCATTGGGTTAGCGCCTGCAGCAACGTTTTTCAAACCTTCTTTAACGATAGCTTGAGCCAAAACTGTAGCGGTAGTAGTACCGTCACCTGCTAGGTCATTGGTTTTAGAAGCAACTTCTTTAACCATTTGCGCACCCATGTTTTCTAATGGGTTCTCTAATTCAATTTCTTTTGCAACGGTAACACCATCTTTAGTTACTTGTGGTGCACCAAATGATTTGCTGATGATAACGTTTCTACCTTTTGGTCCTAATGTTACTTTTACAGCGTTTGCCAATGCATCAACACCTCTTTTAAGGCCGTCTCTTGCATCTATATCAAACTTAATATCTTTTGCCATTTTTAATTTTATTTTGATTTATGACTTTTTACACTGGGCATAAAGTCAAGAAGATTATTAATTTTTTAAATAAAAATATAAAGGCTAGTGGCTAAAAGCCAGCAGCCGGTTGCTAGTTTTAGATAATAGCAAGAATATCGCTTTCTCTCATCATCAAGTAATCTGTACCTTCTAACTTCAATTCAGTACCAGCGTACTTTCCATAAAGAACGGTATCGCCAACTTTAACGGTAACACTGTCATCTTTTGTTCCAGGACCTACAGCAACAACTTTACCTTTTTGAGGTTTTTCTTTTGCGGTATCAGGAATGTAAAGTCCAGATGCAGTTTTAGTTTCAGCTGCCATTGGCTCGATAAGAACTCGGTCTGCCAATGGTTTGATATTAACTTTAGCCATAATTATTAATTTTTAAAATTGATTTTTAGTTTCGTGGGTATGCAAGGGCAGAAATTATGCCATTGCCTATTTCCTGACAAATTGTAAACAAAAAATGCCAGCTTATGACAAGCTGGCATTTAAAATATATTGTAGTACTATTTTTATAAACTATCCGACGGTGTAGGCTCGTTAGTTACAGGTGGTGTTACTGTTTCTGGCAGTGCTTCCGGCACTACGGTTTCAATATCATCACCTTGTAATAATTTTGAATCTGCATCACTAAAGTTACCTTTAAGGGCAACGTTAGAAGCTAAGATTAAAACTATTAATAGACCTGCTAGAGTCCAAGTACTTTTATCTAAAAAGTCACCTGTTTTTTTTACTCCACCAACAACTTGGTTGCCTCCTCCGCCAAAAGAAGAAGAAAGTCCGCCACCTTTTGGGTTTTGTACCATGATCACTAATACTAGCAATAAGCAAACAACAATGATAAGTATTAGGAAAATTGAAAATGTACTCATTCTAAATTATTTATTATCTTTTCGTAATTTTTCTACCGTCTTAATTCGGTCTGCAAAGAAACTACTTTTTTCTGGATATTTCAAACTTAAAATTTTGTAAGCTTGAATTGCATTTTTGTACTTTTTTTGTTCCAGGTAAACCCTCGCTAAAGTCTCTGTCATCAGCTCGTTATGGTCAATTCTGGAAGAACTTGAGATATCTATGACCGCGCTCTGTTCTGTAGGAACTATTTTAGGGTTAGAAGCTATGAACTTGTCTATACGGTCGTATTTCTTTTTAATTGCCTCACTTTTGACCTTGGGCTTTCTAATAGGTTTTGGAGTAACTTTTTGTTCCTGTGCCTTAGAAATGGTTTTTTCAATCTTACTTTCTTTTACCTCGGCTTGGGGCTCAATGTTTTCTTCTTGAACATCCACATTAACATCCTCAACAATATTCTCTTCAGATTTTTCTAAAGGTTTTTTTGAAGCAAGACTAAGCCATTCAGAAAAAGAATATTTTTCTTTAGCATCGAAAGATAAGGGTTTGCCTATGTCAAGAGCATTTTCATCTTCGGTATTATCAGGGTTTTTAGATTGAAATAATGCTGGGTCTAGAATCTTGTCGGCGTCTTCTTCGTTTTGTGGTAATGGTTTATCATCAGACGGAGCAATTAGTGCAGCGGTAGACGTTGCGATGATAATATCCGATGCATCGGTTTCTGTAGATTCAATCTCCGTGACTTCTACTTCTTCGGTAGGTTCATCAGGTATATTTACTTCTTCTGTTGTAGTAGAGGAATCCCCTTTTTCAACAATTTCAATTTGGTCTACCGTAGGTGTTTCTGCTACCTCTTCTATTATTTCAACCTCTTTATTTTCTTCTATTTCGGTAATTGTACTTTTTGTAGGGTCGAATTGTAAAAAGTCTTTAGACGTAATAAATTCAAAAAGAACATCTCTGTCCGTGGTATATGCTGCAGTTACCTTAAGGGCTTTATTGTATTTGTAACTATTTAAATTTTTTAGTCCCTTTAAATGTAATGCGCGTGCAGCTTGAAAATAAGGATACTCGTCAATAATATCTTCTAGATGTTTTGTGTGAATAGGTTCTACCACTTTGGTAGGATGTTCTAGAAAATATGTAAAGTCCTTAACGTTCATGTAATTACCAATCTGCCAATGAGGCGTTGAAAATATCTTGTGTCAATCGTTCAAAAATGATTTCATGAGCTTCACTCTTAACGGTCGCTAATTGTGTATCTGCATCATAATCAAAAAAGAAAGAAAAACTTTGGTCAAAAGCAGCATCTTCTTTTAATTGATTGTAAAAACGTACTTTAACTCTAATAGATAGTCTGTTCTGTGCCGCTGTTTGCGCTGCTGTTGCAGACATAGGTGAGATTTTATACTCGGTTATTTCACCTTCATACAATAAATCTGGGTTACCTGTGCTGATTAAATCTAGGCTCGTTTGGTTTTGAATTCTGTCTTGTAATGCTAAAGTAAAATCTCTATCAACCCCAGGTTCAAAAGTAGAACCAGGACTTTGTGTGGCATAATTTTGAAAGTAATTTACTTTAAAGGTTTTGGCTTCGCCAACATTACCACCGGTAAAATTATATACACCGCAGCTTAGAAGTAAGATGACAGGCAGTATGAATATCAGAGATTTTTTAAGGTATTTCATTGAAATGAGATTCGTTTTAGTTTAAAGATCGTACTGTTTTATTTTGCGATAAAGTGTTCGTTCAGAAATACCTAATTCTGTTGCCGCGGCTTTTCTTTTTCCTCTATTGCGTTCTAATGATTTCTTTATTAATTCGACCTCTTTCTCTTGTAAAGATAGGGTTTCTTCTTCTTGAATTTCTTCGGCAAAATGATATTTGTCCTCGTAAGAGTCTTGAATAATAGAAGCTTCTTCTCGTTTCGGTTCAGGTAAGTGCAATAGGTTCATTGAAGCTTCTTCTTGCGTATTGTGTTCGATATCTGCATCTTCTTCATCGTCATTGCCGTAAATTTTACGGATAAGATTTTCGTTGTCTTTTTGAACCTTTTCAGAATCATTGTTCTTTAAGAGCTCCATCGTCAACTTTTTAAGGTCGTTGAGGTCGCCTTTCATATCAAAAAGTACTTTGTACAGTATTTCTCTTTCATTGCTGAAGTCGCTTTCAGATTTAGTGTTGGAGACTACTGCAGGTAGATTGCTTGTAGTATTATGCGGCAGATAACCGTTTAAAGTGGTAGCGGTGATAGCTCTATTTTCTTCCAAGACCGAAACCTGTTCTGCGATATTCCTCAGTTGGCGAATGTTACCAGGCCATCTGTATTTTGTCAATAATGATACGGCATGGTCATCTAGTCTGATAGTAGGCATTTTGTACTTCTGACTAAAATCGGATGCAAATTTTCGGAACAATAAATGAATATCACCTTGACGTTCACGTAATGGCGGAATGTTAATTTCTACAGTGCTTAAACGATAGTATAAATCTTCGCGAAAACGCTCTTTTTTAATAGCTTCGAACATATTTACATTCGTAGCCGCAACAATACGTACATCTGTCTTTTGCACTTGTGATGAACCTACTTTAAGAAACTCACCATTTTCAAGTACACGTAATAATCTTACTTGGGTAGTTAATGGTAGTTCGCCAACTTCATCCAAAAATATGGTACCACCATCCGCTACTTCAAAATAGCCACTTCTTGTTTGTGTAGCCCCGGTAAATGCCCCTTTTTCGTGTCCAAAAAGTTCACTATCAATAGTACCTTCTGGTATGGCACCGCAGTTTACGGCGATATATTTTGCATGTTTTCTATGGGAAAGTGAATGAATGATTTTTGGAATGGATTCCTTTCCTACACCACTTTCACCTGTAACCAGAACGGAAATGTCAGTTGCGGCAACTTGCATTGCTTTTTCAAGAGCACGATTTAATTTTAGGTCTTGCCCAATAATTTCAAAACGTTGTTTTATACTTTGTATACTTTCCATATAAAATGGCTACTATAAAGTTAGTTATTGTCAGAATACCCAACTGCAGCACCTTTTAAAGTGGCAGAAGTGCAATCGTTAATTTGTACGTTTACAAAGTCGCCCACCTTGTAATTCTCTTTCGGAAAGACCACAACGGTACTTTGGCTATTTCTACCCATCCATTCATGTTCTGATTTTTTAGAGGTTCCTTCTATTAAAACCTCTTGTATTTTACCTACATGTTTTTCGGTTCTGTATTGACAGTGGCTTCTCTGTAAAGCTATAATTTCAGAAAGGCGTCTCTTTTTTGTAGCCTCTGGCACATCGTCTTCCATTTTTCTGCCAGCCATAGTACCTGGTCTTTCTGAATATGCGTACATATAACCGAAATCATATTTTACATGTTCCAATGCTCTTAACGTGGCCGCATGATCTTCTTCTGTTTCAGTGGGGAAGCCCGTGATAATATCTTGAGAAATAGAACAGCCAGGTAAAATTTTTCTAATTTCATCTGTTAGTTCAAAGTACTCTTCAATGGTATGTAGCCGATTCATTTCCTTTAAAATACGATTACTGCCACTTTGTACAGGTAAATGAATATGATTACAAATATTCTTGTGTTTGGCCATGGTTCTGATGACGTCCAAGGTCATGTCTTGCGGGTTGGATGTAGAGAACCGAATGCGCATTTTAGGGTTTGCCAATGCTACCATTTCCAATAACTTGGAAAAGTTGGTGGCAGTTGCTTTTTGCATATCCGTAGCATTCACGAAATTTTTCTTTAGTCCGCCGCCATACCATAAGTAGCTGTCTACATTCTGTCCTAGAAGTGTAATCTCTTTAAATCCTTTTTCAGAAAGCTCGCTGATCTCTGCTAAGATAGATTGTGGGTCTCTGCTACGTTCGCGACCTCTGGTGAACGGAACTACGCAAAAAGTACACATATTATCACAACCTCTGGTAATAGAAACAAAAGCCGTCACTCCGTTCGTATTTAATCTGACGGGAGCTATATCGCCATAAGTTTCATCTTTGGAAAGAATTACGTTTACAGCATCTCTTCCAGAATCAACTTCTTTGATTAAGTTGGGTAAATCTTTATAGGCATCTGGCCCAACGACCATATCCACTATTTTTTCCTCATCTAAAAGCTTGTCTTTCAGTCGTTCTGCCATGCAGCCAAGAACTCCAACTTTTAAATGTGGCCTAGATTTTTTTACCTTATTATATTCGGTTAATCTTTTACGAATGGTCTGCTCTGCTTTATCTCTAATAGAACACGTGTTTACAAGTACTAAATCCGCATCTTCTAACGTTTGGGTGGTGTTAAAACCTTCGGTCGCTAAGATAGATGCAACAATTTCACTATCGGCAAAGTTCATGGCGCAACCGTAGCTCTCTATGTAGAGATTACGCTTGTTCATTTCTTTTCCTTCAACTACCAAAGTTGTGCCCTGCACATTTTCGTCTATGGTTTTCTCCATTTTTGTAATACGTTGCAATAAAATATTTTGGATGGCAAAGATACTATTATAATCAAAAATATGACAAGATGACATGATTATTTAGGGTTTGTTTATGCTTTACACTTTAAAATTATTTAGTTTTATCACCAATTATAACCACCAATGCATATGAATTTAGAAAACTTGACACAGCAGATTAAAACCAAGCCAGATTTAGAATTTGGTACCATATTTAGTAGGTCTATTGAGCTTTTTAAGAAAGTCTGGTTACAGGGGTTCATTATTTTGCTTTTGACCTTCGTTGTAATATTGCCTTTTTATTTGGTTATGTATATTCCAATGATTGCCATGGGTATAACTGATCCAGAAGTATTTCAACATAATGAGTTGCCGACAATGGTTACAATTTCAATGGTAATATGTATGCCGGTTTTAATTTTAGGGGTGACCACATTTACTTTGGCGTTAAACGCGGCATTTTTGAAAATGTGTAGAGAAAAAGATTTAGGAGAAGCAGTTAGCGATGACTATTTCTACTTTTTTAAAGAAGGTCGTTTAGGTAAGGTCTTTATTTTGAGTCTTTATATGCTAGGTCTCACTTTGCTCGGAGCACTAGCTTGTGGAATAGGTGCTTTTTATGTTATGGTGCCATTATCTTTACTACCTGCTTTTTTGGCGTTTTCAAATCATTTATCTCCTTTAGAAATGGTGAAGGCAAGTTTTACTTTAGGCAATAAAAACTGGCTGGTTATATTTGGTTTGGTGATTGTTTCGGCTTTTGTGGCGCAACTGGGCTTTATTCTGTGTTGTGTAGGAGTATTGTTTACTGCAATGTTAGGTAAGGTGCCAACGTATTATATGTATAAAGATGGTGTAGGTTTCAACGAGGTAGAAGATAATTCAAGTTTATTGTAACGCAACTATTACAGGTTTCTTCATCTTATTGTTGCAACCAGTTAATTTATAGACCATGAAGAATTTTCTATTACTTGTTTGTGCCATAGCTTTATCTGCATTTGTTTCTTGTGATGATGATGGACCTTATGAAGATTACCAAGTGGCAAGACCCATTTTGCAAGATGCAATTACTTTTAAGGCAGAAGCTGTTTCGGTTACTGAGCCGGTACCAATTGTATCATCAGGTAAAATATATGCCTACGGTAATTATATTTTTGTCAATGATGTGAATAAGGGTTTTCATGTAATCGATAATCAAAATCCTTCATCACCGGAAAGCATTGCATTTATCAAGCTAGAAGGTAATAATGATATTTCTATTAAAGATGATAAGATATATGCCGATAGTTATGGCGACTTGGTCATTTTTGATATTTCAGATATTAATAATATTGCAGTAGACAGCCGTATTGTAAATGCTATCTATAATAATGGTGTTTGGGCTACGGAGATTGAGTATCCACAAGCAGATTTTTATGAATACGGCGATATTGATTATGATAGGGATATTGTAATAGGCTGGGAAGTTGTGACCGAAAGAAGACCGGTAGAGGAGTATGAATCTAGGTATAATTGTGATGGTTGTGTGGTAGATACTCTTGAAAGTTCTAATGATAGTCCGCAGCCAAGTACAGGTCAAGGTGGTTCTTTAGCACGATTTAAGATTATTGGAGATTATCTTTATGTTGTCGATTATAGCGATATCAATATTTTCGACATTACAGATGTTGAAAATGTACAAGTGTTGGATGATGTGCAAGTTGCCTGGGATATTGAAACTATTTACAGTCAAGGAGATATTTTATTTATAGGAGGATCTCAAGGCATGTATATTTATGGGATAGAGAATCCTGAAAAACCAGAATTCATCTCAGAGTTTAGGCATGGTACGGCTTGTGATCCTGTCGTTGTTGATGGTGATTATGCGTATGTGACTTTAAAAGGAGGTAATTTCTGTGGTAGTACGGAAAGTGGACTTTATATAGTTGATATATCTAATCTTGCAAATCCTGAATTAAAAGTGATTTATCCTATGGATGGTCCTAACGGATTAGGTATTAAAGATAATACCCTTTTTGTGTGCGACGGAGATTCGGGCTTAAAAGTCTATGATAAATCAGATGCGCCAAATGTCACTTTGATAAATACTTTTGAAGATATTGTAGCTTACGATGTAATACCATTGGCCTCTTCTTTGTTAATGATCGGTGATCAAACATTATATCAATATGAATATGTAGATAATGATATTAGATTGTTAAGTACATTTCAATTGTAAAATTATTATTAGGTTAAAAAAAGGGAAGCTAGTTTAGCTTCCCTTTTTTTATTTGAGTCCCTAATTAGTTTATGTCTTGTGATATAGCGGCTAGAATAATCATTAATTTCATGATTTTATAGGCTAAACTCTGTTGAAATATGGGGAAAAATAAATTCTTGAAATTCCAAAGTTTAATTTTTAGTATACATTTGTAAGTATAAACAAGGTTGATGGCGAAAAATTTAGTAATTGTTGAGTCTCCTGCAAAGGCCAAAACTATAGAGAAGTTTTTGGGAAAAGATTATAAGGTAGAATCGAGCTTTGGTCACATTGCAGATTTACCTTCAAAGGAGTTGGGAGTAGATGTTGAAGGCGATTTTACACCGAAATATATAGTTGATAAAGACAAGCAAGCTTTAGTGAAAAAGCTTAAGAGTCTGGCGGATAAAGCAGAAACTATATGGCTCGCGAGTGATGAGGATCGCGAGGGAGAGGCTATTTCTTGGCACTTGGCAGAAGAGCTAGGTTTAGACAAGAAGAAGACAAAACGTATTGTTTTTAACTCAGTTACAAAAGCAGCTATTCAAAAAGCGATTGAGAATCCAAGGGAAATCAATTTCAATCTTGTAAATGCACAACAGGCTAGACGAGTATTAGACCGTTTGGTTGGTTATCAACTATCACCCGTACTTTGGAAAAAAATTAAGCCGGGTCTTTCAGCCGGTCGTGTTCAGTCGGTAGCCGTAAGGTTAATCGTTGAGCGAGAAAGAGATATTGAAGGCTTTGAGCCACAAGCATCGTTTAAGATTGCAGCAGAGTTTCAAACTGAAGCAGGTAGTGTATTTTCAGCAAAACTGAACAAAACGTTCGCTACCGAAGAAGATGCAAAGGCATTTTTAGAGAAAAACAAAGCAGCTGATTTTTCAGTAAGCAAATTAGATAAGAAACCGGCTAAGAAATCGCCATCTGCGCCGTTTACCACTTCTACTTTACAACAAGAGGCATCAAGAAAATTATATTTTTCTGTAGGTAGAACCATGCAGGTAGCACAACGTTTGTATGAAGCGGGTTTAATAACCTACATGAGAACGGATAGTGTTAATCTTTCTAACGAAGCATTAGCATCTGCCAAAGAAGCTATTGAAAAAAACTACGGTAAAGAGTATAGCGAGACAAGAAACTTTAAAGGGAAGTCTAAAGGAGCTCAAGAAGCACACGAAGCCATTAGACCTACGGATATGGGGAATCAATCTCCTTCGTTGGAGCGTGATCAATCTAAATTATATGATTTAATATGGAAACGTACCGTTGCATCTCAAATGAGCGATGCGCAATTGGAACGTACCAATGTTAGAATAAAGGCCAACAAACATACAGAAGAGTTCACAGCTAATGGTGAAGTAATAAAGTTTGATGGTTTCTTGAAAGTTTACATGGAAGGTGTAGATGATGAAGATGTTGCAGAAGAACAAGAAGGTATGTTGCCGGCAATGAAGCAAGGTGAGCGTTTGTTGAACAACTTTATTTCAGCGACGGAACGTTTTACAAGAGCACCATATAGATTTACAGAAGCATCTTTGGTTAAGAAGTTAGAAGAATTGGGTATTGGTAGACCATCTACATATGCACCAACAATATCCACTATTCTTAATAGAGGTTATGTTGAAAAAGGTACTATTGAAGGTAGTGAGCGTAAGTATCAACAATTGATATTGGCTTCAGATAAAATAGAAACAAAGAACCTTACTGAAAATGTTGGTTCTGATAAAGGTAAAATGGTGCCTACGGATATTGGTATGATCGTTACTGATTTCTTGGTAAGTAATTTTGCCAACATATTAGATTACAATTTTACCGCTCAAGTAGAAGAGGATTTTGATGAAATAGCTTCCGGTGATGAGGATTGGAAGAAAATGATGAAAGACTTCTACAAAGATTTTCATCCTAATGTAGTAGATGTAGAAGAAAATGCAGACCGTGCCAGCGGAGAAAGAATATTGGGTAAAGACCCTAAAAGTGGAAAACAAGTATCTGTACGTTTAGGTAGATTTGGACCAATGGTGCAAATAGGTACTGTTGATGATGAAGAAAAGCCAACATTTGCAAGTTTATTACCAGAGCAATCTTTAAACACTATTTCTTATGAAGAGGCAATGGATCTTTTTAAACTTCCTAGGAAATTAGGGGTTTATGAAGGAGAAGAAGTATTGGCTAACGTAGGTAGATTTGGACCTTATGTGAAATTTGGAGAGAAATTTATTTCTATGGATAAAGGCGAGAGTGCTTTTGAAATAGAAATGGATAGAGCAATAGAACTTATTGTTGCTAAGCAGAAGGCCGATGCGCCAATTGCTATGTATGAAGATTTAGAAGTTACAAAAGGTACAGGTAGGTTTGGGCCGTTCATTAAATGGAACGGTATGTTTATTAACGTAAACAAAAAGTACGATTTTGATAACTTATCTAATGATGACATTATAGAGCTGATCGAAATCAAAAAGCAAAAAGAGATCGATAAGGTTATTCATAACTGGGAAGAAGAAGGCATCCGTATAGAAAAAGCGAGATGGGGGCGTCATAATGTTATAAAAGGCAAGATTAAGGTGGAGTTGGCAAAAACTGTCGATGTTGTTAATATGTCTTTAGAAGAAGCCAAAAAGTTGATCGAGGCGAAGACTCCAAAGAAAAAAGCTCCAAAGAAAAAGGCAAAAGCTAAACCTAAAACAAAAAAGTAATTTAATTTTAGGTCAAAAGATTAGTGTAGTATTTTTATGATTCCTAAAAACCTTTAATAAATGGCCTTTGATTTTCTAGTTCCGGTATCGGATAAAGTTTTAGCTCATAATGAGTTGTTACCTAGTCAGGCCATTGGCAAAAACACCTACATACATACAGAAAAAGATGGTTTGCCGGTTTTGGCAAATGCTACCGTAGCAATTGTAGGGGTAAGGGAGTCAAGAAATGCCTATGAAAAGAAGCATGAAAAGTTAGATGTTTCTGCAATTAGATTACAATTCTACAAACTTCTAATAGGGAACTGGAATGCTACCATAGTAGATTTAGGAGATATAGAAGAAGGCGCTACTGTAAATGACACTTATTTTGTGGTCAAAGAAGTAGTGGCCGGGTTATTGGAAGAAGATATTATACCTATAATTTTAGGGGCAACACAAGATATTACTTATCCTGCTTACCGAGCTTTTGATGGTATTAGGGATATGATCAACCTGGTTGCAATAGATAGTAGGTTTGATTTTGGAATAGAAGATGAGCTCATTTCATCACATTCTTACATGAGTAAAATCATAACCGATAAGCCAAATAATCTATTTAATTTCTCAAATATTGGGTATCAAAGTTATTTTAATGCCCAAGAAGAAATAGATTTAATGGAGCGTTTATTTTTTGACGCCTATAGACTTGGTGAAGTTGCAAATGATATTTCTTTGGCAGAACCGGTACTAAGAAATGCACATATGGTAAGTTTAGACTTGCGATCTGTAAAGGCTAGTGAAATTTCTTTGTCCGCTAATTTTTCACCTAACGGGTTTAATGGCAGAGAAATCTGTGCTATTTCTAGATATGCCGGTATTAGTGATAAAGTATCTGTATTCGGCTTGTATGAAATGGAGAACACCGTACAGTCGCAACAGCTGATAGCTCAGATAATATGGTACTTTATAGAAGGTATCAATTTTAGAATCAAAGAATCTCCATATATCAAAACAGATGACTTTGTAAAGTACAATGTACCTAGCGAAGATGAAGAATTGGTATTCTACAAAAGTTTATTAACAGAAAGATGGTGGACAGAAGTCCCATCTATTTTCACTTCACATACTAAAGGCCATACACCTGCGTTATTACCTTGCACCGAGAAGGATTATTTAGATGCATGTAATCAACAAATTCCTGAAAGGTGGTTTAAGGCCTACAAGAAAGGCTTTAATTAACATTATTTTTTTAAAGCATAAAAAGACTTTAATACAATATTTTATATAAAACCTAGTTTTAGTTGATAGAATAAATTATTGTATTCTGAGTTTAACCATAATCGAAATTTAACCTAAAGTATGAAGAAGCTATTGTTATCCTCTATAGCGTTTGTTTTTTTACTCACAAGTTGTGGGTCTAAACAGAAAGGTGAGCTAACTGGAGTCCAGGGAAAAAAATGGTATCCGGAAAAACCATATGGAATGGAACTTATCCCAAGGGGTTCTTTCATAATGGGTAAGAGTGAAGAAGACCAAGGAAAATTATTGAATGCGCCGACTAAGACAGTTACGGTACGTTCTTTTTACATGGATGATACTGAAATCACGAATAGTGAGTATCGTCAGTTTGTAGAATGGGTGAAGGATTCTATCGTTAGAACCAAACTAGCCATTTTAGCTGATGAGTTAGGTATAGGTCCAGAAGAGGGCGGTATTGGTGACTATGCTTTTAAAGATGCAGATACTACAAGAGCATCTGTATACGATAAGTATATGTTGGACAATTACTCAGGTATGGGTGAGACGGGATACGAAGGTAGAGCGTTAAGCAAAGATGAGGACCTAGTTTGGAACACATCAGATTACCCGGACGAGTATTATACCGAAATTATGGATTCTATCTATTTATCTGAAGAAGAGTCTTATAACGGTCAACGTACTATTGATGTTAAGACATTAAAGTATAAATATAGTTGGATGGATATTGAAGCAGCTGCACGTGCATCTGTAAAAGGAAACCAAAGCCGTAAAGACTTTATCCGTACAGAAGAAGTTGAGATATACCCAGATACAACGGTTTGGATCAGAGATTTCTCTTATTCTTATAATGAACCAATGCATAACGATTATTTCTGGCATGATGCATATAGCGAGTATCCTGTAGTAGGTATCAGCTGGCAACAAGCAAAAGCATTCTGTAACTGGAGAACGAAGTTTAAAAACGATGACAACAAGAGTCGTGGTAGACAGTTCGTTAATCAATTTAGATTACCAACGGAAGCTGAATGGGAATATGCTGCAAGAGGTGGTATTGAAGGTGGTACGTACCCTTGGGGTGGACCATATGTAATCAGTGATACTGGTTGTTTTATGGCAAACTTTAAGCCACAGCGTGGAGATTATGCTGCAGATGCTGCTTTATATACAGTAGAAGCAAAATCTTACGAGCCTAACGACTTTAATATGTACAATATGGCTGGTAATGTTTCTGAGTGGACAAACTCAAGTTACGATCCAAGTGCATATGATTATGTATCAACAATGAATCCTAACGGAGGTGATCAGTCTAATACAAGAAAAGTTATTAGAGGTGGTTCTTGGAAAGATGTTGCATATTTCTTGCAAGTAAGTACAAGAGATTACGAATACGCAGATTCAGCTCGTAGTTACATCGGTTTCAGAACAGTACAAGATTATATGGGTGAGGAAGATTCCACACAATAAATAATAATATTAACAGTTTTATAATAAATTCAAATTCATTTTTTTAACCAAATCTTTATTTTTTAAACCTTAAAATTAAATTAAACATGGCACAGTCAAAATCCACAAAAAAATTATTTAACATGGCCTACGGGCTAGGGGCATCAGTCGTAATTATTGGTGCATTATTTAAAATTCTTCACTGGGAGTTAGGACCATTAAATGGTGGTATTCTTTTAGCGATAGGTCTTATTACAGAAGCGTTAATTTTCGCGATCAGTGCTTTTGAACCAGTAGATGACGATTTAGATTGGGCATTAGTATACCCAGAATTAGCTGGTGGTGAAAGTAAAGCACCTAAGAAAGCACAAGCTGCAACAGAAGTAAAAGAAGCTGAGGCATCTTTATCTAAGAAATTAGATGATTTATTGAAAGAAGCTGGTGTAGATGCAAGTCTTATGGAAAGCTTAGGTTCAAGCATTAAAAACTTTGAAGGTGCTGCTAAAGGTATCGCTCCAACAGTTGATGCAATGGAATCTACTAAGAAATATTCTAGTGAAATGGTTCAGGCTGCTTCTCAAATGGAGTCTTTGAACAGTCTTTATAAAGTACAATTAGAAAGTGCTAGCAAGCAAGCTTCAGTTAATGAAGAAGTTGTTCAAAATGCAAGTGCACTTAAAGATCAAATGGCATCTTTGTCTACAAACCTTTCTTCATTGAATGGTGTATATGGTGGTATGTTATCTGCAATGAGCAAAAACTAGTTTGGATTTTTACCAACCCGAATCAATTATTAATAAAAATCTAAATTAAAAATCCATGGCAGGAGGAAAACAATCACCACGTCAGAAGATGGTCAACTTAATGTATTTGATCTTCATCGCAATGTTGGCGTTAAACATGAGTAAGGAAGTATTAGCGGCATTCGGTATTATGAATGAAAAGCTAGAGACTTCTAACGAAAAGACAACTGCAAGTAACAATGCGTTCTTGGAAAGTCTTGGAACTAAAGCATCTGAAGATGCTGCAAAGTATGATAAGTTATATAAGAATGCTCAGCAGATCAAAGCAATGTCTCAAGAGTATTATGATTACTTAGAAGGACTTAAAGCAGGTATGATGGAAGGGATCGAAGATCCTAAAGATTATGCTCGTATGGATATGGCTGATTACTTAGATCAGAAATTATTCCAGGGTGAAACTTTATCGGAAGACGGTAAAAAGTTCATGAGTAACCTAACAGGTTATAGAGATCAAGTTGCTGCAATAGTACCAGCTGCTTTAAAGCAATCTGTTATCGATCGTTTCCAAACAGGAGATGAAAACGGTAAAGTTGAAAAAAGAGACGGTACCAAGCAAGATTGGATCAACTATCACTACGAAGGGTATCCTTTAGTAGCATCTTTGGCAAAATTAACACAGTTACAAGCTGACGTTAAAATAACTGAAGAAGCAGCATTAAAATCAATGTTGGCAGGTGAGTTGACTGAACAAGTTTCTTTAAAGAACTTTGCTACATCTCTTTTAGCTTCTAAATCTGCATACTATTCAGGTGAGAAGTATGATGGTAAGATTATTATCAGCAAAACTGATAACTCTTCTACTCCGGTTAGAGCTGAGTTAACGTTAGACGGTAGAAAATTATCTGAAGGTTCTGATTATAAATTAGAAGCTGGTGGTGTTAAAATGTTGATTGGTTCTGGTTCTGCTGGTGATCATGAAGTAAAAGGTACTATCTACTTTAAGCAAGACGGTGAAGAAATTCCTGTTGAGGTTAAAAATTCTTTCGCAACAATATCTAAGCCTAATGCTGCTTTGATTGCTGCTGATAAAATGAATGTGGTATATAGAGGTGTTGCTAACCCAATGTCTATCTCTATACCAGGTATACCAAATAATAAGGTAAGAGCATCTGCTCCAGGTCTTAAATCTGTAAGCGGTAGTAAGTATGTAATGACTCCGGGTACTGGAAGAAATGTTACTATTACAGCTTCAGGTACATTGCCAGATGGTCAATCTGTATCTTCTAAATCTGAATTCAGAATTAAAGATATTCCAAGACCAGAAGGTTCTGTAAGTAAGCAAACAGGTAGTCTTAAACTTCCAAAGAGAAATGTTGAGATCGCTACTATAGGTGCTGGTTTAGAAGACTTCGATTTTGATTTGAACTTAGCGGTAAGCGGTTTCAAATTCAAAGTACCAGGTCAACCAACAGTTTCTGTAAGAGGAAATAAAATGAATGCTAAGGCTAAACAAGCTTTATCACGTGCTAAAAGAGGAGATATCGTTCAAATATTCGATATTGAGGCTTATATCACAAATAATAAGAGTTACAAGTTGAAGAAAGTATCTCCAGTAGTTGTGGAGATTACAAACTAAATAATAGAATGATACCGGGTAGGCCCATTGGTCTTGCCCGGTTAATTTTAAAGTGAAACAAACATGAATTGGAAAAATGTTTTAGTAATGGGAGCGGTAACAATGTTACCTTTATCAATGATGGCCCAAGCCAATGTATTGAATGCAAAGAAACCAAATGAGGTTGGTATTCGTACAGAAGCACAGAAAGCTGTTGATAACGATGCTCCATTAGAATATGGTTATGTAGATGATAGGGATATCCTTTGGTCTAAAACGTTATGGGAGACCGTAGATTTAGATGAGAGAGTTAATTTCCCATTATATTATCCAACAGATACTATGGATATTGGACCAGATAGAAGGTCTTTATACCACGTTCTAGTTAAAAATTTAAAAAGTGGAAAATTAGATACTTATACAGATTCTTATTTTACACAAAAAAGAACTTTTGGCGATTTAAAAGATGCCTTGCAAATGGTTGATACCCTAGATTACGGGTATGAGCAGATGAATGCAGGTGAAGCTGTTTCTGAAGAGTATATTACTCGTAGAACTATTTCTGCAGCGGACATTGAAGAGTATCATATTAAAGGAATATGGTATTTTGATAAAAGACAAGGAGAATTGAAATACCGTCTTTTAGGTATTGCTCCAGTAGCGCCGGATGTAAACTTTATGGATGATGAAAATCCTGATATGGTAGAGCTTTTCTGGGTATGGTATCCAGATGCAAGAGAAATGTTGCATGAAGCGAAGCTTTTTAACTCACAGAATTCAGCACAACCTATTTCTTTTGATATGTTGTTGAATGCAAGAAGATTCAATGCCGTTATCTATAAAGAGGATAATGTACAGGGCGATAGAAATATTGACGACTATATTTCAGATAATGCTTTGTTCCAATTGTTAGAGGCAAAACGAATTAAAGAAACAATTAGAGATAAGGAACAAGACATGTGGGCTTACTAAGCTTACTGAAAATCCAATTCACATAATAAAAGACCCGATCGAAAGATCGGGTCTTTTATTTTTATATCATGTTTTAGGCAATTGTCATTACATTTGCTCCATGGTAGACTTTATAGTGGTAGGGTTAGGATTGGCAGGTACCGCATTTTGCGAAACCTTGCGTAAAAACAGTAAGACTTTTATTGTTTTTAATGATCGATCGCAAACATCGTCACGCGTTGCGGGTGGTTTGTACAATCCTGTTATCTTAAAACGATTTACACTTTCATGGAGGGCAGACGAGCAGTTACCTGTAGCTACTAAGTTTTATACCGAATTAGAGCAATTTTTAAAGGTTAAGTTTGATGAAAAGCTAGATGTTTTACGAAAATTTGCCTCAATAGAAGAACAGAATCTGTGGTTTGAAGCAGCCGATAAAAAGAAGTTAAAACCATACCTAGATACCAAGCTGGTGGATAATGAAAATGCCGGACTAAAAATTCCTTTTCAATTTGGGAGAGTATTAGAAACTGGTAAGTTAGACACTAAAATTCTTTTTGATAGTTATGAGAATTGGTTGAGAAAAGAAAATAAAATAGATACGGATACATTTAATTATGATCAGCTTCAATTTGAACAAGGTTTTGTAAACTATAAGGGAATCAAAGCGAAGCATATTGTTTTTACAGAGGGTTACGGAATGATGAAGAATCCGTATTTCAACTACCTGCCTATGCAAGGTTCAAAAGGGGAGTATTTAGTTATACGGGTAAAAGGCTTAAGTGAATCCAACATTATAAAATCTTCTGTATTTTTAATACCACTTGGCAATGATTTGTATAAAGTTGGTGCAACATACCATAGAAGTGACAAAGACAATATAACTACAGAAGAAGCTAAGAATGAGCTTGTTTCTAAATTGGATACTCTATTGAGTTGCTCGTATGAAATAGTTGATCACGTGGCAGGTATGCGGCCTACGGTCAAAGACAGAAGACCTTTGGTGGGTAAGCACCCAAAGTTTAATAACTTATGGTTATTGAATGGTTTTGGGTCACATGGTATAACCATTGCACCATGGGCGGCAGAATCATTGTATGATAACATTGAATCTAAAGTTCCTCTATTGGAAGAAATGGATATAGCTCGTTTTAATCAGAATTAAGAATTCTTGAAGTTTGATTTCGCGCTAGCGTCATATTTCACGAACATATTGATCCATATATTACGAGATAGCCTCATAATTACAGGCATGAATATAACAAGAGTTGCAATAATAGCGATAAACGCCTCTACAAGACTGGCGTCAAGAAAAAGATTTGCGATTACAAACGCGGCAACGGCGAAGGCAATACCTACTCCGTAACTCACATACATTGCACCGTAGAAGAAAGATGGCTCTATTTTGTATTTAAGATCACAATGGCTACATCTTTCATGCATTTTAAAGATTTTGCCCATATGGTATGGGTTTTTATCCAAATACATGCTTTCTTCATGACATCTAGGGCAACTTCCTGTTAAAATACTGTAGAGTTTGTTTCCTTTTTTTAACATTTGCAAAACTTTACACTAAGGTACGATTTTATGATATTTTATATATTAAATATCTGCTGTAAGAAAGATAATTTAGCTTAATAATAATCGGTATTTATTGTATCGGGTTTTAAGTAAAAAAGAAGAATTAGAATTTATGTTAAACGTTCACAACCTATCGGTCTCTTTTGGAGGAGAATATCTATTTGAAGAAATATCATTTCGTTTAAATGGAGGGAACAGAGTAGGACTAGTAGGTAAAAACGGAGCGGGAAAATCTACCTTGTTAAAACTGTTGAATAAGGATATGCCTTTAGATACCGGAGTTATAGCGGTAGAAAAAGATATTAAAATTGGTTTTCTTCGTCAAGATATAGATTTCGTAGAAGGGCGATCAGTTTTAGAAGAGGCTTATCAAGCTTTTGAGGAGATTAAGGCTTTAGAGCTTAAACTTGATGAAATCAATCATCAGTTGGCAGAACGAACGGATTATGAATCAGATTCGTACAGTCAGCTTATCGTAGACTTAAGTGATATTACCCAACACTATGAAATTTTAGGTGGATATAACTATCAAGGTGAAACAGAAAAAATACTGCAAGGTTTAGGTTTTAGAAGAGAGGACTTTGATAAAAAAACAGAAACCTTCTCAGGTGGGTGGCGAATGCGCATAGAACTTGCGAAATTATTATTGCAAACAAATGACGTATTGCTATTAGATGAGCCAACCAACCACTTGGACATTGAATCTATCATTTGGTTCGAGCAGTTTTTAAACAATTATACCGGTGGGGTTGTCATCGTATCTCACGATAAAATGTTTTTAGACAATGTTACCAATAGAACCATTGAAATTTCTTTGGGGCGTATTTATGATTATAACAAACCATACACGGAGTATCTGGTGCTTAGAAATGAAATAAAACAGCAGCAGGTAAACGCCCAAAAGAACCAAGAAAAAGAAATTCAACAAGCAGAACGCTTAATAGAGAAGTTTAGGGCGAAGTCTACAAAAGCATCAATGGCGCAGTCGTTGATCAAGAAATTAGATAAAATTGAGCGCATTGAGGTAGATGAAGATGACAATAGTGTTATGAGCCTTCGTTTTCCTATTTCGGTTACACCGGGTAAGGTCGTAGTAGAAATTGAGGAACTTTCAAAAGCATATGGGGATAATTTAGTGTTAAACGACATTAACCTGCTTATTGAGAGAGATAGCAAAACTGCCTTTGTTGGTCAAAACGGACAAGGTAAATCTACTTTGGCAAAGATTATTGTAGGCGATCTTAAGCATGAAGGTCATCTTAAGCTAGGGCATAATGTTCAAATAGGTTATTTTGCTCAAAATCAAGCGGAGTATTTAGATGGTAATAAAACCATTTTAGATACTATGATAGATGCAGCAAATGAAAAGAACAGGAGTAAGGTTAGAGATATTCTAGGTTCTTTCTTATTTAGGGGAGATGAAGTGGATAAGTACGTAAAAGTACTTTCTGGTGGCGAACGTAATCGTTTGGCATTGGCGAAAATGCTGTTGCAGCCCTTTAATGTTTTGGTAATGGATGAGCCTACTAACCACTTGGATATTAAATCTAAAAACGTATTAAAGCAAGCGTGTTTAAATTTTGAAGGTACCTTAATATTGGTTTCACATGATAGAGACTTTTTGCAAGGGCTTACGAACAAGGTCTATGAATTTAAAGATCAAAAAATCAGGGAGTATTTAGGTGATGTTGATTACTATTTAGAACAACGAAAAGTAGAGGATTTTAGGGCTATCGAAAAAAAGCAGGCAACGGTTGTAGCAAAGGAAAAGCCTAAGTCATCTAACTCTTTTCAAGATCAGAAAAAATTAAAAAGTTTAAAAAATCAGTTAAGCTCAGTTGAAAGTAAAATTAGTTCTCTAGAAAAAGAAATTAAAGAAATAGATCATAACTTATCGGTTGACTATGATGCTACCATAGCAAAACCAAATTTCTTTGATGGTTACCAGGCAAAAAAGAAGAAATTAGAGACGTTAATGCAGAACTGGGAAATTCTTACAATTGATATAGACAAGTTAGAGTAGTCCAATAACGGCAGACATACAATTTTGATGGTTTCACAACATATTCAGCTACTTTCACAACAAACAGGGGTCAGTCAACGATAAAATTTCAGTTTTCAACGTTATTAGTTCAAATTTGTAAGAGAATTCCTAGTGAATTCAAATTACCAAACCACCATCAAATGAAAAAATTATATTTTTTAAGTTTTAGCTTAATATTTCTGTCAACAGTTTGTCTAGCAGAAGTATCTGACAAGGAAAAAAATGCTTTAATTGACTTATACGAAACCTCTAACGGTAATCACTGGGTAAAGAAATGGGATTTAAAAACTCCGGTTTCCCAATGGCATGGCGTTACTGTTGAAAATGATAAGGTGGTAGAAATTAATTTGTTCCACAATAATTTAATGGGGTCAATTTCTACACAAATTGGGAATTTGGAGAACCTAAAGGTGTTGAATCTTGCATTTAATTCACTAACAGGGGCATTACCTAAAGAGATAGCTAACCTTTCTAATTTGAAAGTCTTAAAGTTAGAAATGAATAGGTTAAATGGTGAGTTGCCAGAAGGAATAGGTAGTTTAATTGAATTAGAAGAGCTTTCTGCTTTCAATAATTTTTTCACCGGTGAAATTCCTGCAACGGTAGGTAACCTAACCGGGCTAAAAGTTTTAAACCTTTCAAGTAATGAATTTCATGGAGACATACCTAGCTCATTAGGTGCGTTATCTCAATTAGAAACTTTAGGTCTTTTTGAAAATAGATTAGAAGGAGCTATACCAAGAGATATGGGGAAGTTAAGTAAGTTGAAAGAGTTAGTATTGGCAAACAACAGGCTTATAGGAGATATTCCTAATGAGTTTGCAGATTTGGCAAGTTTAGAAGTATTTCAAATTCAGAATAACAACTTCAGTTCTTTTAAGGCTTTAGAATTTTTAGAGACTAAAGAATATTTAGTTTTTGATTATGACAAAGAAGATAAAAAGCTAGAGTTTAAAGATATCAACTTCAGTAGAACCAGAATGGCAGATACGAAGTTTGAAGATATAGAAGAGTAAGAGTAGTTTACACTTTTAGTTAGTTTGGTGAAAAAAAGAGATGTTGAACAGCATCTCTTTTTTGTTTTAAGTGTATTAATGTCAATGGTGTATCATAAATGTATTTTTTGCACGTTATAATAAAAGTACTTTTTACACTAGAACTGTTTAATAGCAGTATTATCTGATAAAAGGTATGAGTAAATTTCCCCTAATAATTTAATTTTTTCAGTATGAAAAATGTTATAAACTGTGCCTGCTTAGTCTTTGTTCTGTTCTTTAGTTGTATGGTAAATGCTCAAATATCTTCAAGCGAAAAACAGTATTTGTTAGATTTCAATAAAAGTACCAATGGTGAGCAATGGCAAAATAAGTGGGATTTAAAAGCAGACCCATCATCTTGGTATGGTGTAGAGGTCAATGATGGTCATGTAACCGCTTTAAAACTTTACCGTAATAATCTTACGGGATCAATACCGGAAGGAATCTCAAAACTCTCATATTTAAAAACTTTGAATCTTGCTTTCAACGTATTGGAAGGTAAGTTGCCTGAGGATATATTTCAGTTAGAAAAGCTTACTGATATGCGTTTAGAGATGAATAAATTGACTGGGGATTTACCTAAAGATTATTCGAAAATGACACAATTAAAAGAGCTGTCTATTTTTAATAACCTATTACAAGGAACAATTCCTGACGGAATAGGAGAGATGACAAGTTTAAAATCATTAAACCTTTCAAGTAATTATTTAGAAGGAAGTCTACCTAAGTCCCTTGAAAAATTAGATAAGTTAGAAAGACTTGAGCTTTTTGGTAATAAATTAGCAGGTGCTATAGAAGTTGATCTTGGTCGTTTGGTAAACTTAAAAGAATTGATTCTTTCATATAATCAGTTCGAAGGCGACTTGCCTAGTGGTATGGCAACCTTGAGTAATCTTGAGTTTGTGCAATTACAGGGTAATGACTTTAGGTCATTAAACTCATTATTGAGAATGCAGAGTTCTAAGTTGGCGGTTTTTGATAGTGATGATGAATTTTTGAATTTGAAGTTTGGCACAACAGAAGCTAGTAGAACACGTATAGTTGATACTAAATATGAAGATGTAAAACGAAATTAAAGGAAGAAAAATATATGTAAAAAGGGATGCGAAAGCATCCCTTTTTTTGTTTGTAAATGACTAATACTATACTGTTTTTTATGATTACTTTAACCATTAAGGCATTGAATGCCAGAAGTGTTTTTTTGTAGTTTCGCCGATGATTAAATGATATCCAAAAGTTTCCCGTTAAAATCTAATTAAATTACAGGCTTTATTTTAACAATATTTTGATTGTTCTAATAGATAGTAAATGAATTTTAGCCGTTAGCAATAGATAATATTTTGAAGATAAAACCCTTAATAATAGTAGTGAATTAAGCTGAAATAGTATCAAAGTCGTTTCACTAGTGAATTTGGTCGTTTCATTTAATTTGCATAATCCTAGCGGGATATAAAAAAGTACTTTTGATCCTGTGTTTTTTGAAATACGCTTATAAATTATAATAAAATGCGAAAAATTATTTTTACCGTTTTAGGTATTTTGCTAATTGTAGTATCCTTTTTTTTAGCGGGGTATATAATTGATAGTAAGAAAACTTTTAAACCGAAGTCTGAAAAAGTAGTGAAAACGGTTTTTACAGAGGTTGTAAAGAATGGTACGGTACCTATTGTTGTATCTGCAAATGGTAATTTAACTGCTAAACAACGTGTAGAATTATATGCTGAAGTTCAGGGTGTATTCAAAAAAGGAAGTAAGTTGTTTAAAGAAGGTCAGGCTTTTCGTCAAGGAGAGACTATTATAAATATAGATGCAAACGAGTATGCTGCAAGCGTACAATCTGCAAAAAGTGATCTCTTCAACCAGCTAACGGCAGTAATGCCGGATTTACGATTAGACTACCCGGATATCTATTCAAAGTGGCAAGAGTATCTTTCCAATTTCGATATGGCTAAAAGCACGCCCGCACTTCCAGAGATGGCAACAGAGAAAGAAAAGTTTTTCATATCTGGTAGAGGTATTTTAACCGGCTATTACAATGTTAAAAATTTAGAGCAACGATTATCCAAGTATCGTATTTCTGCGCCATTCTCTGGTGTTCTTACCGAAACTTTGGTTACGGAAGGTACGCTGGTCAGGTCAGGTCAGAAGTTAGGTGAATTCATTAATACAGAAGTATATGAGCTAGAAGTAGCGATTAGTAAACGATATACGGATTTGTTGAAAGTTGGGGAATCGGTAGAGCTTACAAATCTAGATGATAACAGTACATATAAAGGTAAGGTTACAAGAATCAATGGCAGTATTGATCAATTAACACAAACCGTAAACGCTTATATTGAGGTTGATGATAAGAACCTAAGAGAAGGTATGTATTTAGAGGCAGATTTAGATGCCAAAAAAGAGGAGAATGCTATTGAGGTAGATAGAGGTTTATTGTTAGAAGGCAATAAGATATTTGTAGTAAGAGACTCAGTTCTTGATATGATAGATGTAGAACCGGTTTATTTCTCAGATAAGCGCGTGGTACTTAAAAATGTACCTGATGGTGTAACTATAGTATCAAAACCTGTAAGTGGTGGCTTTACTGGGATGGCAGTTAAAATTTACTCTGAACAACCAGAAAATACAGAAGAATAATGCGTAAACTGATAGAATATTTTATTCGGTATCATGTTGCCGTTAATGTTGTGGTTATCTCTTTTGCCTTGTTCGGTATTGTTGGTGCAAAGGCATTAAAATCATCTTATTTTCCGTTGACGGATTCTAAGAATATTGCAATCACTATTACCTATCCAGGTGCATCGCCACAAGAGGTAGAAGAAGGTATCGTTCTTAAAATTGAAGATAATTTAAAAGGACTTGAAGGTGTAGATCGTGTAACGTCTACTTCTAGGGAGAACAGTGGTACAATTAACGTAGAAATTGAAAAGGGTGAGAACATTGATTTCATGCTTTTAGAGGTCAAGAATGCGGTAGATAGGGTGCCAACTTTCCCAACGGGAATGGAGCCATTGATTGTATCTATTCTAGAAACGGTACGCCAAACTATATCGTTTGCCATTAGTGGAGAAGATATTCCGCTTGCAACATTAAAAAGTGTTGGTAGAGAGATAGAAAATGATCTTAGGGCAATGGAAGGTATCTCACAAATTGAGATTTCCGGATTCCCAGATGAGGAAATTGAAATCGCAGTAAACGAGAATGATTTACTGGCGTATGGATTGTCGTTTACTGAAGTAGCAAGCGCTGTTGGTAATGCCAATATTCTTGTAACCGGTGGTAATATTAAAACAGATGCGGAGGAGTATTTAATACGTGCAAATAACCGTTCGTACTATGGTAGTGAACTAAGTAATTTGGTTGTACGTGCAGATCAGTCTGGTAATGTAATACGTTTAAAAGACGTGGCTATTGTAAGGGATCGATTTTCAGAAACACCAAATGCCACTTATTTTAATGGAAATTTATCGGTAAGCACAACTATTACAAGTACCAATAATGAAGACCTAATTTTAGCTGCGGATCAAGTTAATGAATATGTTACTGAATTTAATGAGAAGTACAACAACATTAAGTTAGATGTTGTTTCTGACCAATCTATCACACTAAACCAAAGAACGCAGTTATTGACAGAAAATGCCATAATGGGTATGGTGTTAGTATTAATATTTCTATCTCTTTTCCTGAATACAAGATTAGCTTTTTGGGTTGCCTTTGGTTTACCGGTTGCGTTTTTAGGAATGTTCGTTTTTGCAGGTTTCTTTGATGTAACTATAAACGTATTGTCCTTATTCGGTATGATTATCGTTATTGGTATTTTGGTAGATGATGGTATTGTAATTGCCGAAAATATCTATCAGCATTACGAAAAAGGAAAATCTCCAGTTCAAGCAGCTGTAGATGGTACAATGGAGGTATTGCCTCCAATTATTTCAGCGATTATCACCACAATATTGGCCTTCTCTATTTTCTTGTTCTTAGATAGTAGAATTGGTGAGTTCTTTGGTGAGGTTTCTGTTATTGTTATTCTAACATTGGTAGTTTCATTAGTAGAGGCTTTAGTAATCTTACCTGCTCACTTGGCACATTCCAAAGCATTACAACCAATAGATACCAAACCTAAATCTGGTTTTGCAAATGCTTTTGCCAAACTAAGGGTTATCAATGAATTTGGAGATAGTTTAATGGTTTGGATGCGTGATAATCTATATACGCCTGTTTTACGGTTTTCAATGAACCATAAAATATTTATGTTCGCTGTATTTGCATCAGCCTTTATTTTGACCTTAGGTTCTGTAGGTGGTGGAATCATTAGAACGGCATTCTTTCCAAGGATTGCCAGTGACCGTGTAGGTATTGAATTAGAGATGCCAAATGGTACTAATGAAAAAATAACAGATTCCATTATCTCTTTAATTGAGGAGAAAGCCATTATTGTCAATCAAGAATTGACCGATAAATACATGCCTGGCTCAGATAAAATGGTCTTTGAAAACCTTATTAGAAGATTGGGTCCCGGTTCATCTTCGGCAGTATTGACAATTAATTTATTGCCCGGTGAAGAAAGGCCAAATGAGATTTCTGCAGATATGGTTACCCGTAGGTTAGAAGAACTTGTGGGTCCGGTAGTGGGTGTAGAAAGTCTTATTTATGGTTCTGGTGGTAATTTTGGTGGGTCACCCGTTTCAGTATCCCTATTGGGTAATAATATAGAGCAGCTGAAAGCAGCAAAGGCTGAGTTGAAAGGTATTTTGACAAAGAACCCAAGATTAAAAGATATTTCAGATAATGATCCGGCGGGTATTAAGGAGATAAGATTGACCTTAAAGGAAAATGCCTATTTGTTAGGTATGGATCTACAGGCATTAATGACTCAGGTTCGTGCAGGTTTCTTTGGGGTACAGGCACAACGTTTTCAAAGGTCTCAAGATGAAATCAGAGTGTGGGTTCGTTATGATAGAGATGAGCGTTCTTCTATTTCTAATTTAGATGATATGCGAATCGTTACTCCGTCAGGTGAGCGTGTTCCATTAAGTGAAATAGCGGATTATACCATTGTTCGTGGAGATGTTGCTATCAATCGTTTGGAAGGAAGAAGAGAAATTCAGGTATCTGCAGATATGAAAGATGTCAAGGATAGTCCTACGGAGATCATGACCGAAATTCAGAATGTGCATATGCCAGAGATACAATCCAAATATCCAACGGTAAGTGCATCATATGAAGGTCAGAATAGAGAGCTAGAAAAATTAACGGGTTCTTTAAAGTTGGTCGGTTTCACAGTTATATTATTAATTTATATAACCATTGCATTTACATTTAGAAGTTTCAGTCAGCCATTAATGTTATTGTTATTAGTGCCATTTAGTTTTACGGCAGTTGCATGGGGGCACTGGGTTCATGATTTTCCAATAAATGTACTTTCTATTCTAGGAATTATAGCATTAATAGGTATTATGGTGAATGATGGACTGGTGCTTATAGGTAAGTTCAATTCTAATTTACGTGAAGGAATGTCTTTTGATAATGCCATTTTTGAAGCAGGTAAATCTAGATTTAGAGCAATTTTCTTAACGTCCATAACCACTATTGCCGGTTTGGCTCCATTAATGTTAGAGACAAGTAGACAGGCGCAGTTCTTAAAACCAATGGCCATTTCAATTGCCTACGGTATCGGTATTGCCACCGTACTAACCTTATTGATGTTGCCATTGTTCTTATCGTTCAGTAACAACTTAAAAGCGCAGAATTTATCTTTTGCCTCGGGTCATAAGATTACTAAAGAAGAGGTGGAAAGAGCAATTAAGGAAAGAAAAGAAGCTGCCCATTTAGAAGGTCATTCACATGAAGCCATTGAAGGTAGCGAACATCAAGAGCAAATTGAAGGTGGTTCACAACCATATAAGAATATAGATAAGTTATAATGAGTAAAGTAAGATTCATCACATTATTAGTATTTTTTCCAATTTGTGGAATTTTTGCACAAGAAAAGACACTTTCAAAGGAAGAAGCTGTTGTAAAGGCTTTAGAGAACAATTTCGGAATTGAGATAGCTAAAGGTCAAGTCGAGATTGCTGAAAATAACGCGAGTATCTTAAACTCTGGGTATTTACCTACTTTGACAGGTACTGCCGCTGCTACATATAATAATAACAATACTACGACTGAATTTCCAGGGCAGTTTAATGATGATGGTACCGAAAGAGATGATATTTCTATTGATGGCGCAGAGAGTCAGCGTTATAGTTCTGCATTGAACCTTAACTATACTTTATTTGATGGCCTGGGTAGATTTTACAATTATAAAAGACTAAAAGAGCAGTATCAATTAAGTACATTACAGGCTCGGGAGACTATAGAAAATACCATGATACAGATGTTCACGGTATATTTTGAAATTGCTCGTTTAACCGAGAATAAAAATGTACAAAAACAAGCCTTGGAGATTTCAAGGGATAGGATAACCAGGTCAGAATATTCTTTTGAGTATGGTCAAAATACAAAATTAGATATATTGAACGCTCAGGTAGATATGACAAATGATAGTATTAATCTATTAAATACAGAGCAGCAATTGGCAAATGCAAAGCGCGATTTAAATGTAGTATTGAATCAAGATTTAGCTGCCCAATATCAGGTAGATACCACTATTGTTTTTATACCTAAGTTTCAGATAGTGGAGTTTATGGATAAGGCTATAACCAATAACGTAGCAGTGTTACAGACCGAAACCAATTTGAATATCAACGCATATGATATCAAGGTAAATAAATCTGGCTATTTACCAACAATTGGTCTTACCGGTTCTTATGGGTGGAACAGAAACCAAAATGCGCCATCGGCTTTCTTAACAGGTGCTGTGTTTCCGGGTACGAATTCTAATGTAAGTAACTATTCGCTGGGAGCAAGCCTTACATGGAATCTCTTTGATGGTGGTAGCACTACGGTAAGTGTTAAGAATGCCAAGATTACATACGCTAATCAAGAATTACTACGTAAGCAGGTAGAATTAGAGGTGAGCAGAGATATGCAGAATGCAATGGCATTGTATGAGAATCTTTTAAAAATATATCAGATTCAAGAGCAGAATGTATTTACCAACCAAAATAATTTCGAGCGTTCTAAAGAGCAATTTCAATTGGGTAGTATTACATCGATAGAATTTAGACAGGCGCAAATCAATTTGTTGAATGCGCAGACTAATAAGAACTTGGCAAAGTACGATGCAAAGTTGGCAGAGCTTCAATTATTGCAGCTTACAGGTCAGTTATTGAATATAGAATTATAAAAGGCTTAGGGACTTTAACCTCGATTGTCGAGTAAATTAATTAGGGAATAACATGTATAGCGATAGAACAAATAGCGAGCTTATAGAGATTCTGGATCAACATTCATTACTCACCTTTGAAGCGCAGTTAAGTTTGCGAGACGAGCTTGAAAAACGAGCTGTTGTGGTAGACTTAAGTGGTTTAGAAACAACTATTGCCAACAAACTAGCTCAAATCAACAATCTTGAGTATTTAAAGGATTTCGGATTCCAAGCGAATAAATCTGTAGAAGGATTGGTGGTTACTAGAACAAATAAGGCATTGTTAACGGATGTACTTGCCGTAATCGTTGGTCTATTGGTGTTCTTATTAGGTATTTATGGCTGCATTAATTTGGTATATACTTTTATAAATGGAGATGAATTAGATGTTTTTACCTTGGCTTATAAATTTGCCATGGCAGGTCTTATTTTTATAGGAATAAGCTTTTTTAGCGGGCTACAACGGTTGTTTGATTTTTATGGATTTGAATTAAGTAAGTACAATGGATCGGTATCATTGAAAAAACGTTTTGATGTAAAGTTAGAAGAGATCAAGGTAAATCCTTCTGACATTCATTTAGATACTGATGAAGGTGTGCTTTCGTTAAAATTGGGTCATGATACTATTTTTACCTCTAATGGCGGTAATTTAATACAGTCATTAACTTTAAAAGAACTTGCCAAAGAATTAAAAGCATAAACTACTGCTATGTTCGAGCATTATTTTCAATGTCCGTATTGTTGGGAAGAGGTGTCAATGCTTCTTGATCCATCTATTTCACAACAAACATATGTAGAAGATTGCGAGGTATGTTGTAATCCTATAGAGGTTACACCGCAGTTTCAAGATAATGAACTTATAGGCTTTGATGTTCAGAGTATAGAACAGTAATTATTCTAGTATTGCAATTTTACCACCAAAGGTATCATCTTTATCTACAGACTTAGGTTTGCCGTAAACAGTAATAGCACCACCGGCTTTTACTTTTGCAATGACAGATTCGCTAGCGTAAACTTCGGCACTGCCTCCAGATAATACGATTACGGTGCTATTTTTTGTCTTTAAACCTTTATTTAAAAGTTTGCCACCGGTATTGATCATTACTTCTTGGTTGCTACTAGTGCCAGAAAGTTTTATTTCGCTACCGCTTGTACTTTTTGCCGATACATTGTTATAGGCAATATTTAGGGTAATGGTACTGGCATCTTGCGCCTCTATGGCTAAATCGGTTCCTATAACCAATCCGGTAGAAATAATTCTAGAGTTTTTATTCGCATCAATAACCGAAAGTGCCTCGGTATAGAAAAGTTTAATATTTAAAATGGAGTTCAGCACAGATTCCCCTGAACACATTTTTAATCGTAATCGCCCGTCATTTTCGGTAATACTTAAATCTTTCTTGTGCTCTGCCGCAATTTCAATCTTATTCTCTTCTCCTTTTACGAGCGTAACACTGATTCTATCATAAACTCGTAGTTCTGTGTATTCTTCTAAAGAAATAGTTGCAACGCCCTGACCCAAAGTGGTCAAGGTATAAAGGCAAATACAAATAAAAAGTAGAATTGATCTCATGTAGCGTTACTATTTAATAGTACAAAGTTAAGGTACAAAAGGGTTTGTATCACAAAAGGGCAGAAGTGGATTTTACTTGTGATATTTTATTCGATTTTTAAACTAAATCTAGATAACAAATTTAAAGGAGTGTTTTTGAAAGAAGCGTAGCGTTTTTTAAAAATGTATCAAGAAGAGGTTTGGTACACGCTATTACACAAACCCTTTTTAAAAGTTAAATAACGTATGAAACAGATGTAGGTTTTACAGTTTTGCTATCTTAAACAATAGTTTTCCCATTGTTGTATTTATGAAGAAGAAATATTTCTTAGTAGCTTTATTTGTTGTCGTTGGTATTGTTGGTTTTGCCGGTGTAGAATACTTTCCGGTAGCTGAAAATAATGCCATTTCTACTACTTTAGATTCAGTTGTTACGCGTAGGGATCTGCGTAGAAGTTTTTTTGATAAAAGAGAGATTTTAGTGGTCTATGGAGCAAAGGATGAGGCATTGCAAGAGCAGTATAAGAATATACTTCATGAGCTGTCTTTGTTAGATGTTACTAGGTCTAGACGCAGTGCTAAAGTAAAGTACATAAGTGCAGAAGAGGTAACTGAAGAATCACTGAACAATAGTATCGTGTTTTTAGTAGGTGCTGTTGAAGAAAATTCGTTGATAAAAAAGTACATGAGCGATACGCCTTTTCAAGTATTGGACTCAGAAATTAAAATAGGTGAAAGACAAGTTCCTAATAATAATTCAATATTGGGAGTTTGTTTTTATCCAAGTCCCACGGACCCAAAAATTCCTTTCAGCTTTTTGACTGGTACAGACGCCCAAGAAGTTTTTATGGTATTTGCTGAAAAAGTAGCTGAACGAGGTTTGTCTTTCTACCGTCAGAATTTGGAGTATGAGGTATATGAAAATAATGAGCGCTTGGTCATGGGCGATTTCAATGCAGATTGGGGAATAGAGGGGTCAACATTTTTTAATTTCGCCACAGGTACCAGGGTTTTATTAGACACCGACGATTTTAAATTTATTGACCACCAAAAAGCTATTAAGGCAGATGATGTGGCTCAGTGGGAAGCTAATGTAACAGCAACTAAAGCAAAAGTCGTCAATTTTGTAAAGGGAAAAAATACACCTAAAATCACTTATAACTTCTATACCTGTACAGAAGAAAAAGGTTTAATGACGGGTAACACCGATCACTCTACTTTTGATACGATTACAAATTCCGTACATACCATAGTCAATAAGATATACACAAATAATAATATAGGTAGAGACAATGCCCTACTGCTGCACCACTTAATTGGAGAGAGTGCAAAGGACATTATTACTTATGGGCTCCCTATTTATTTTACTGATACTTGGCAAATGCGGGGTTACAAGTATTGGGCTGCACGCTTGGTAGAATCTGAGAATACATTTACCATATCAGAACTACTTGATAATTCTTTTATGGACATGGAATCTTCACTTATTAGAGATTGCATGGCAGGTGCTTTTACAGATTTTTTAATAAAAACCTGGGGTAAAGACACCTACCTAAAGCGATACAAAAATCTTTCACTTTCTGAACGTGAAGAAAAATCTTTAGAAACAAAGTGGCAACATTACCTAAGGGAGTTGCCAAAAGCACACCCTAAGAAAAAAACGGAAAAGAAAAAATTACCTTACTTAAAAGGCTTCAATTTTGCACATGAAGGGTATAGCATTTATAATGGCTACGGCTCACAAAAGGCAACGGAATCTTTATTGAAGCAAAAGAACATGGGTAGTAATGCCATGGCAATTGTGCCGTATACAGGTATTAACGATATAAATACACCTACACCTCTACATTTTAGTGATAATGCCGGTAGTGAAAATGATGATGCCGTTGTGCATGCTGTTTCTATGGCAAGGGATATGGGCATGTATACGTTATTGAAACCTCAGATTTATGTGGGTGGTAGCTGGCCAGGCGGAATAGATATGCCTACAGACGCCCAATGGGACAAATTTCATGATTACTATTATCGGTGGATTCGCCACTACGCCTTCTTGGCGGAAATTCATGAAATGGACGCACTGTGTATTGGCGTAGAGTTTACCAAAGCAACATTATCCCAACCAGATGCTTGGCGTGAAATGATAAAGAAAACGAGGGCATTATATTCAGGACAACTGACCTATGCCGCCAATTGGGGAGCTGAATTTGAGCAAATAGAATTTTGGGACGATTTAGATTTTATTGGTTTAAACTCTTATTATCCTTTGAGTAAAAAGGACAATCCTACCGATGAGGAATTGCGACTTCAGTTTGATACGGTAAAGACGAAAATCAAAAAGGTATATGATCAATTTAAAAAGCCTATCGTTTTTACTGAAATTGGATTTAGAAGTGTAGATACCCCATGGAAGAACCCGCATGCAGAGGCAGACGATACCATTAATGAAGAAGCGCAAAGTAGATCTTACGAGGTTATCTTTGAAGGCATAAAAGATGAGCCATGGTGCCAAGGTATACTTTGGTGGAAATTCCCTAGCTACATCGAATACCGTGGTGAGCATAACAATGCCTTTACGCCCAATAATAAATTGGCAGAAGAAACTGTGCGAGATTGGTTTACTAAATAGTAATCTCTAGCGTTAAAGATGTTTATATAATTAGTGTGTATGTACCTGATTAGCTGAAATTAGCATCCTGCTCATTCCTATTTTTTTTCGTTTTTCAATACATTTTTATTTTATGGGAAAACTTCATTATGCGCTATGGTTGTTTTATGTGGCAATATAGACGGTTGGGTTACTAATCTCAACTGCGAGCTATATTCCGCAATATCTTTGGGGTATAGAAACAATTCTAAAAACTTAAAAACATACATAATGAAAAACATTAAAATTTTATCTGCAGTGGTCGTCGTGGCCTTCACCTTTATGTCATTTAAAGGAATTCTAAAACATAAAGAAACCGAGAAGGCGGAAATCGCTGCCATTTTCGATGATTGTGTTATCGATTTAGAAGCGCAGTTAGAAGCATCTTTAGAGATGGATAAATTGAATGCTAACGATATTCAAGTATTGGAAATTAACGAAGAAATAGATTTAGGCTTTGATGCATTTGAATATTTGCCTTTAGATTTTGATGCCTATGCAGGTACAGATTTAACAGGAGAGGATTTTGAAATATTTGACAACGAAGAAGTAGTGGATTTAGGTTTTGATGCTGAGGCATATTTGCCAACAGATTTCAATGCTTATGCACTTTAAAAAGTTAGTGTAGTTTAAATGAAGTTGGTCTTTGCTTAAGGTGAAGACCAACTTTTTGTGCACTACGGTTACAAACGTTTATTAGGTATATTTGAGCTATACCATTAGAAAAGAAGTTACATGGCATTAACAAAAGTAAAACAGGGAGAAGTAGTTAAAACGGCCCTGTTATTAGGTATTCTGGTTTCGCTTCCTAAAACCATCTATTTATATAATGGTATTATGGAGGGGAATTTAGATTTCTCTATGTCTTGGGTAACAGATTTTTTATACCGTTACCTATTTTTTTATTGCTTTTCTTGGTTGGTCATTCAACTGAATGCCAATATTGATTATGACAGTTTTAAATGGTCTCCCATTCTAAAATGGATCGTCATATTGGTCATTAATGTAGTGTTGCTTTTTGCGGTCATAAAAGTGATAAAGGCATTTTATCCATTCATAAATGGTAGAGAATTAAAACCAAATGAAGAGGGCTGGATCAACTTTACATTTATTAATCTGTCCATTGTTTTATTTTTTATCGCTCGCTTGTTACGTGTAAGTACAGATAAGCAGGAAAGTAGAATAGAGAACGAGCAATTAAAACAGCAGAATTTAGAGAATGAATTGGCAGCCTTAAAAAACCAGATCGACCCTCACTTTTTATTCAATTCTTTGAACTCGCTGTCGTCTTTGATTAGAGATAATGAAAATGCTACCAAATTTGTAAACAAGCTGTCTTACATGTATCGCTATATATTACAGAGTAGCGAAACTAATTTGGTGCCTGCAAAAGAAGAACTCAAATTTTTAGATTGCTATACCTTTTTAATGAAAACCAGGTATAGAGACCGTATTGAGATAGACGTAAATATCGATGAAGAATTTATGGACATGAAAATTCCGCCATTGGCATTACAGTCATTGGTAGAAAACTCAGTTAAGCATAACGAAATATCATCGACAAACCCATTAACGGTAAAAGTATATTCTAACGGAGAATCTTTAGTGGTAGAAAACCCTATTCGTAGCCGAAGTACTTTGGTAGAAGGTATGGGTACCGGACTCTATAATCTTAAAAAGCGGTATTCCCTTTTATTGAAAAAAGAAGTGTTGGTCAGTACCGATAACGATATCTTTAAAGTAGAACTGCCTTTAAAGCAACCTGAATGAAAGTAATATTAGTAGAAGACGAGCTTGCCGCTAGCGATAACCTAGCATATCTATTGACGAAAATCAATCCGGATATAGAGGTTATTGAGATTTTAGATACCGTAAAGGCAACTGTTGCTTATTTCTTAAAACCGCATGAAGGTGTTTTGGTATTTATGGATATTCATTTGGCAGATGGTATCTCGTTCGAAGTTTTCGATCAAGTAGAAATCAATATTCCCATCATATTCACTACGGCTTATGATCAATATGCATTAAAGGCGTTTAAGGTAAATAGCATTGATTATTTATTAAAGCCTATAGACCAAGAAGAACTGTCAGACGCATTAGATAGATTCCAATCTCAAAATCATAATAAGGGGATCGATGAAAATCAAATGCAAAGCTTAATGCACTTAATACAGCATAAATCGGTCAATTTTAAACAGACGTTCTTAGTAGGTTTGGGAGATCAGTTAATACCTGTGAAAACTGCAGATATTGCCTATTTCTTTATAGATACAGGTCTTGTAAAAGCCGTAACGGTACAAGAACGTTCTTATGTAATAGATGATAAATTAGAAGATATAGAAGAAGCTTTGGATCCAGAAGTATTCTATAGGGCCAATAGACAGTTTATATTACGTAGACAAGCCATAACCGCCATTAAATTCCATTTTAACAGTAAGCTATTGGTAGATGTTCATCCCGTTTGTCATGAACCTATAGTAGTGAGCAAGGCAAAAGCATCGGAATTTAAGAATTGGGTAGGAAAATAACTTTTAGTATATTAGGGTATAGTGCTAATTTCATAAAATTTCCAATCGCCATCGGTTGTTTTTTCAAATGAAAACATATGTTGCCCACCTTCAAAAAATGCAGTAGGTAGGGTAGTGGTAACCAGTATATGGGTGTATATTATTCCGTTTGATTCTTCACTAGAAATAACTGTTTCATTTTCCTGAAGGATGTTTATAAATTTAGGATTGAATAGAATGTCATAATCATTGGCTATAAAACTATCTATGGGAATATAGATGAGGTCATCATAAATTTTATCGTACCAAAGCGAATCATTTTCTCGTAAGAAGTTCATTTGTTGCGCTTCGGATGGCGTATTCTCCAAACAATCATAACAACGAATAGTCTCCCCAGATATATTCTTAAAAGCTTCTTTATCCTCAGCTGCTAAATTAGATAAAAAGGATGTCCACATAACCGTTACATCATCACCTGATGCATTCTTTTCTTGTTGGCATGATACGGAAGTGATAGTGAGTAGTAAAAAAAGTGATAGACTTATTTTCATAGTATTATTCTGAAGAATCTTCAATTGGCTTTTTACCGTTCTGTTTTGGAATAATTTCTACTGTAAGTTGATTGTTTTCAATAGAAATGACTTTAAATTTTAGTTTCTCAAACTTTTCAGGTGATCCCCAGCTGGCATATTCATCAGGGTCAAGTATCTTAAACTCTTTTAACCATTCATGACCAGAATATAAACTTGCTATTCTTGAGTTTTCATCAAATTCCCAAGTACCTTTTTCTGTAAATGTAGTAAAGCATGCTAGAGGACCAGTACTTTCATGTTCACTCTCATTAAATGCGAGGAGAGAAATTTTAGATCCAAATTTTACATTTTCATGGGCTACATCTTCACAAGATTTATATACTACAATATGGTTAGAAGGTCTTATTTTCTTTTCCAGCACCCAACATCCATATAAATCAAATTCAGAAATTGATGATTCTTGGGCATTGCTGCTTATCAATGAAAGGATAAAAATTATACTAAGAAATATAGATTTCTTCATACTTATTCATGCATCAAAAATTACACCACAAAATGATATGTTGTTTGGGTACCTAAAATGTATTTATTTTATTTTTTCATCAAAATACGTAACAATTCGAGTGAAAATGCTACATATAGGTGTAAATAACCATCAATTTGGTCCAAAAGTGCCAAAACACCTTAAAACATAAACAATGAAATTCTTAAAATATTTTATACTTACGGTCGGCATTTTAGGCTTGGTAGCAACCCTATTAAATGTGTTTTATTTTAAAGATACATCAAGTAGTAATTTCGGGAGTTTTATTAGCTGCATATATCTAATTTTCATCTCTTTTAGATTTGAGAAAATGATCACTTGGCTAAATTCCAAACTAAATAAAGCTTAGCGCCCAACGCTAAACGCAATGCGTGGCACGCTTAGCGCATAATTTATTAAGGGCTTTGTGCATAGCGCAAAGTGAAATTCATTATTTTACCAACAACCAACAACCAACAACCAACAACCAACAACCAACAACCAGCAACTAAAACTAATCGTCTATCTCCGCATCCGGTAAATCAAGAATGGTCGATGTAGATAATGAATTACCCGCAATCCCTTTAATAGAACCAAAGAGCACGTTTATATTTTCTTGAACACCCCAAATTTGCTTTTCTCGCACGGCAAAATTCTTATAGGCCGCTTTCTTTTCGTAGTTCAATTGTTTGATCATAGAATCGTAGTTTTCTATAATTCTATTAATGTTCTGCACAAACTCGTTACTGGTCAAGTAAGAATACAGCAGCTCCATCTTATCACCTTTGTTCTCATCAGAAGATTTTATGGATTGTGTTTTTAACAGCAATTCTCGCAATACGAGCGAAACACTTTTTACTTCGTTGAATCCGCAGATCCAAACACCGTTTTTCTCACCAAAACGGTCCATGTCTGGCGGAAAGGTTTCTGTAACAATTACCGCAATATCTGCCTTACAATTGATCTGATCTTGCTTTAACTTATTGATCCAATCGTTGCTGAAATTTTTGGTACGCTTGCTTTCATAAACAATAGAACCACAGGTCTGTTGCAGCGAGTTGATGACGGTCTGTATACAATCTGCACCACGAATACCTTTACCAACCTCGTCTATATTATCAAAAGGGTAGGTGCTGCGCAATAATTCTTCTAATGCCAGTTCTTGTATTTCGCCTTGCATTTGCATAGAACCTTGCTCTGCCTTGCGCTTCATTTCATCAATAAGCTTCTTTTGGTCGTCTAGCTGTTTCTGGTATTCTTTCTCTTTCAAAGCCATTGCCTCGCGCTCTTTTGCCTTTGCCTTTTCTTCAATGACCGATTGTTTCTCCAACAATTCTTTCTGAACGTTCATCTTAAGCTCTTCGGCTTTTTCCTTTAATTCGTTCTCACGTTTTAAAAGATCGATCTCTTGTGCACGTAGCGCTCTGTTCTCCTCTTTCTTTTTCTCGTTCTCTTGTTGCAGGGCTTTTAACTTTTGCTCAAAAGACTCATTGGTCTGTAGCTGTATTTTTTCAGATTCTTTAGCAAGGCGTTGTGCCAGCTTCTCTTTAAAAAGCTCGTTTTCCTTCTCTTTCTTTTTTTCGAATTCTTCTACTTCAATTTCAAGCTTTCTACGTTCTTTATTGAATTTTTCTGCCTGCTCGGCTACTTTACGTTCATATTCAGCCTTAAAATGAGCCTGCATTTTGCCGGAAAGCGCCTCTTCAACATCAAACTCATGCCCACAATTGGGACATTTAATTTTATCTACCATTTTCTAAAAACCATTTTCAACTATAAAAATACAGAACCCATACCAAGCCTACAACGTTTGGCGGCACTCAAATGAAATGAAAATTTATTTGTTGCGTAGTATTTTGATTTCCTGACAATTGTCATAGAACATCTTGCAGCTACATTCTATTTTTGTGTTAATAAAATTACCGACTATGACCTCATTACATCTACCCTTGGTAAACTGGAGCAACGGCGTTATTATGATTGCTGTATTTGCAGCCGTGTGTTTAACCCTTGTTGGCATTGTACTAATGCTAATGAACGGCGATAAGAAAAAAGAAGAATAACTTTCTCTTACACTGCTATTGATATAATACGTACCGTGGCGGCGTAAGTCCGTTTAGGCGCATGTAAACCAACATTTGCCCTCTGTGGTGCGTAATATGGTCTGCCAGCAGCATATAAATTTGTCGTTTAGAGCGTGTAAGTCCAAAATAATCCAACTCGGTATCTAACTGTTCAGGAGACACATCTTGTAAAAGCGCAATGGCTTCGGTAAATGTTTGGTCTATACGGGCCATCATTTCAGCCTTTGTTTTGTTGGCAGGTTTAAAAACGGTGTCCGTTTGGTATACGCGTGCTTCTCGGTCGCCAATGAGTGACTGGCTGTGCCAATCTAGCGCAAAACCAATATGCATTAAATTTTCGGCAAAGGTCAAGGACTCCTCTGTTGCTTTGTACCCATACTTCTCTTCGGGCATCATATCGGCTACCAGTAACAAGTACTTACGTGAGTTCTCTAATCGCTCTATGGCGTCTTCAATGAATTTGTCTTGTTGGGCGAAAAGACAAGTTGTTGTAAATAAGAGGAAGGTGATAAGTGTGATTGTTGTTTTCATGATGATTGATGATGAGGTGAACAACTAATTTACTTCATTTGGGACAATGCACAGCCATTTTCACGTTCTTCTTGAGTTAATGTCCAAATATTGATGACTTTTTCAGTTAAGTTATTTTCATTATTTGGGGCTACCAGTTCCACTTCTGCAATACTTTCTGTAGCAATGGTATACGTGTCATGCTCCAATAAATAACCGTTTACATATACAGGGTTATTTTCATCCAAATCCAGAAAGTTGTTCAGCTCAGCTTGTGTTTTAGAGGCTATTTCCTTTTTAAGTTTAGCAAACAGAATACCGTTTGCTGTAAGATTATAAAAATGCGTTTCGCGACTAGGTTTATCTTTTATTACTCCTATTTCTTCAATGTCTTCCTTTGAAGTGATGATATTTTTATTGGCGATGATATGCTCGTTAATCAATAGCATTGGGCAGCTGATTTTTGCTGCCTGTGGGAGTTTGTTGAAACTGTCTTGAGCAGAAGCGCTTAAATAGAATAGGGTAAATACTAAGAAGATATAGTTTCTTTTCATAACGAAATTGGATTGGTATGCTCCACTAATGTATTCTATTTTTCAAATGCTACTACTCATTAAGGTAATTCAATGTATATGCTCTGTAATTTACAATATCTATAAAAAAAGAGGCCGCCTAACTATTTAGAAAGAACAAGATTTACCACCCTTCAGGCAATGGGTCTAATAACTGTACTATGGGCGATGGTAATTGGTCTCCAGGTAACTTATGCAGAATATTGGCAAATTCACGATCCTGAAATCCAAGGGCTGCATTCCAATATAACTCGTTGGCTCTTCCGGTACGCAGTGGTCTAATTTGACTACAAGGCCATTCTTCTTCACCCAGAATAAAAGGTGTAATGTAATCTATGGCAAGTCGTATACTTCTGCCCTCTGTGCTGCGATAGGCAAAAAGGTCAATATCAAGATGGCGACCAAGGCGGGCAACACCTACTAGCGCACGTGCACCGTAAATACTATAGCTTAATGCATTTGTTCGAATAAGTTCTTGTGGTTGGCGGCCATCTATGAAAACCTGTCCAAAAATACGTGCAGGCATGCGTTCAAGAAAAGCACGTGCAATCTCAGGTTTTTCACCATACAGAGAAAAGAGAATAAGATGTTGATTATACCACGCTCCATGGTTGTTCGGCTGCATAGCTTCTTCAATACCTTCCGGACTTTCTACCATCCAGGTAGATAATTCACCAAACCAACTACGCAAGTCGGTTTTGTCTTTATCTGTCCAGCCAGAAAATTCCTCTAGCAGAATAGCGCAATCAACCACCCAATCCATTCGGTTAGATTCTAGAATACCACCACTACTGTTATAGTCATGACCACGGCGTTTTTGACCATAGCGGAAATTAGGGTTCATTCTAGTTTCAGGATTTAAATACCAAGCACGAATTTGCTGCACGGCACGTTCGGCATACTTTTCTTCGCCCGTGAAATACCAAGCAGGAACAAGAGATGTTACCGCCTTGTTCATTGCCTCAAGCCTAGAGACATCAGAGGTGCGGCGATCTGGGTTAGTAACCCCATCACGCCAAATGTAAGGTCCGTCAGGGTTTTCAGCATCTGGCCACCAATATGGGCTATAGCTGAAATAATCATGAGCGTCGCCACTTGGTGGCAAAGCACCTTCTGCTACTACATTTACAATTGGTCGCTTAAGTGCGGCATCTGCTTCTTCAACGATTTTTTTCAAAGCTGCCACCAAATCAGTATTACCCGCTTCAAGCCCTTTTTTAATTCTGGGGAGTTGATCGCCTTGACCCAGTAATAAAGAAGGTGTGGTATTGGTGATAATATTTTGAGGAAAGATTGAAAGGAATGAAAATAGGAAAATGATAGTAATTGCAAACTGTCTCATAATAGTGTAGTGGTAATAGGTTTTTATAGCAATACTTAATATCTGTTGCTTATGAAGTTAAGCATTCATTTCTTCATACTTTCTTTTTTCTTAGATAAGTGCTTACGGCAGAAACAAGTAGTGCAACGACAAGTAATAGCATTCCATAAAAAGTCAAATCACCAGATTTACCCTCGCTTTCTCGTCCATAAATGGCTAAGGCTAGTCCAGTAATAGATAGTATGATTGAGATAATGCTTAGTAGTTTATGTTTTTTCATGAAGTAAATTTCGATAGAAAGATTATAATGAAAATTGTAATCAACAATCTAATTTAGATGTATCATCTTACTTTATGCTTATAGCGTATGATAAAAATGCTATTAATGCACAGAAATAGCTGTTTTCAATAAGATGCTATTGAAAATAGTGATAATTGCTATCATATTGCTGTAAAATGGGGAGAAATTGTTGAATGGGTAAGTTTTGGTGAACAGGTTTTACGGGATAGGTTTGAAATTGATTGGGATGCTTTTAAATAGATTTTATGTAACGATCTTGTATAGGAAAAGTAGGGCAGTTGTAAGCGATACTTTTCGGATTAAGCTAAAGCCGAATTTTTAAATTTTGTTATTTATCTTTTCTTCTTTTAAATATACCAAATTTAAAAATTTGGTGACTTGGCAAATACGCACAGACCTTTCGATTAAGCACTTTTTGCCCTATTTTTTTATACATTGTTAGCTGTAGTTGTTTCCTCAGTGTTTTTATTATGAGAAACAAGCATCATTCTTTATAACCTCAAAAGATAAATCATAATATTCTGTTCTCATTTCTTGGTAACATTGTATTAGAGATAACTTCGCAATGTTAGAGGTATATTTACTTATAGTTTTCTGAAGCGGTTTGTTTTTCAAATGGCTTGTGATGCACATTACATATTTAATGCTATCACTTTCTTTAAAAAGGTTCACAAACTGTCCTTCTGTTAAGTTTCTATTTTTGTCTTTTCCTTTTAAGCCTTTATAGACTGCTTGTAAATATTTATTTTCCTTGTCTTTAAGGTCATTTTTTAGTCGCCTTGCCGAAGATATGATTTGGCTATAAAGTTCTCTCATATCTGTGCTAAAACCATATTTTACGTGACATAAATAAATATTGTTATCCTCGATATACATAACATCTGCTAATTCAATCGATTCTGGACTTATTGTATCTAAGACAAGATAATTTTTCTTGTTATACCTGTCATTATATGTAGATTCATCTTCTCGTTTTCCACTTGCCTTTTTAACCCATTCCTCATCTAGCACCTTATTTCTTAAATCTTGCCCATTTAGAATTTCAGAACATCTGTCGTTCATTTCATTTATGAAAATGTCTCTTAATTTATACCATTTAGAGTCTAAATAAATATAAGTGCCTAAGCCTTTGATGTAAAGTTCTGTGTTTAGATGATATATTAGAGCTGTTTTTAGAATTGGTTTTTTTGTTCCATTTTTATAAGTGTATATGAAAATATTATAAACTCTATAACTGAACGATTCCAAATTGGCATCGAAATTTTCGGCATTCAAGTATACCAAAATCATTTTCAAAATTTCGCTTTTGTCGTTTGTTCTACCAATTTCCTTATATTTTCTTTTGTCTTCTTTTAGCTTAATTACATATTCGTCAGCACAGTAAAAATCCTCGATTTTATTAGGATAGCATACATCAAAATTCGAAATTTTATTATTTATAATATTTGTTCGTTTGTTAAATAACTCATTAATGACAGCTGGTTTTAGTGAGTTAGAAATGGCATCTTTATTCGTGATTTCTTTGTAAGAACTAAAAAAATCATCTGCTTTCTTTTTTTCGATATGTTCTAATATTTCTACTAAAAGACCTAATTCCTGAAAAGAAAGCTTTTTATTTATATTGAAGCCACTTGATATATTTAAAATTATGTTTGGCGACCTATTTGTTAAATACTGACTAAAATAAAGCTCTGCTGTTTCAATTGAAAGTTTAATTTTTAACTCTGTCGGGATTTTACCAAACTTAATATAGTCCATTAAACGATAATTATCTTTAAACTGTTCTGACATTCCAGCACGTAAGCCAGTAACACCTCTAGTTTTGATTGTAATTATTTCATCTTGGACAGGATTCATTATCCGCGAATAAGTGTTTAGTCCATAAGATGTGTCTAAAAATGGTAAGATATATTTATAGAATGCACCTCCGATTATTGCAAAGATTCCAGAAGTTGTATTTACAAGTATTAGGATAGATGGTATTTGATATTCAAGGGATATTCCTTCGGTGTATTCTTTTGGAAAGAACTTAGCCCATTCAGATTCTTTTTCACTTGATTGAATTACAATAAGCTTAGCATCATATTCACTCAACTTAATATCCCGAACAATTGATGGCTTTTTATTTAATAATAAGTGGGCTAAAACTCCATCAATCACAGAGGTGAAGTCATATTCTTGTTCTACTTTATATATAGTTGGATTTTGTTTCAAAAATTAGTCTCTATTTCTTAAAATGTATCATATCCTTTATGTGACTATCTGAGTTTTTTTTGACAATTACAGCTAACGGTTATACATTGTTACAAAACGTTTTTTATTTTCCACGTAATTCCATTAAATCAGCTGGTTTATATTTTTCGCAATAAACTTCAAGTCCGAATTTCATAATTAAAGCGATTATTGTTGCCGAAATCATTTTTATCCCAATTCCTAGACTAGCTAAACAAGCGATTACTGCACTTCTGATGTAATTTTTGCTTAAAACCATTCCCATTCCGTTTTTAAACCAAACTTGATAAATTTCACTTTTTGGGTCACAAAGAGAATTATACAAAACTCTTTTGACTGATTGAAATACAGTCTTACCAACTTCTTTATCTTTAATTTTTTCTTCTGGGCTTGGTAAAGCTAATCTTTCAGCAGAAGGAAGCTGTTTAGTTGAAAACTCGTGTACTTGAAATAATAAATATTTAGTGTGTTGGGGAACGCTTCTGCCTAACGAAAGATAGATTTCAGATTCAGTTTTTCTTGTAACAAGTTTAACTATTTCTTTTTCTAGTTCTTCCTCGGTGAATTGCTCTTCTTCTTTGTTTTTTAATGAATACAATGCGGTTTCTTCATTAAATCGGTCTATAATTTCCTTTCTAAATTTACTTCTAGTGCGTTCAGATTTTATGACTGAATCATTGTGAAGAACTTCTTTTATCAATGGTTTAGCTTTCTCTATTTCTTCTTTTCGCAGATAACAAATAGCCAGAAGCGCAGTAGCTTCCAAATATAGTCTTGTTCTATCCGAAACCAATTTTCTGTTTCCTTCCAAGCCTCTAATCGCAAACTCTAGCTCATCAAGTTCCAAAGCCAATTCATAAAGTCTATTTTTTGATTGCAGAAGTCTTGTTAAGTGTCCAGTTTTACGAAGAACAGTTTGTAAGTCCACGACCAACCTCTTTGCTGTTTCAAAATCTCTGTCCGCAATAGCAATTTTTAATTTCGGTTCTAAAATCCGTAATCTATCTTTTTGCTTGTCTGTTAGTTTTGGTGGTCTCAATGTTTCTTTTAAATGTTTTGTAACAATTGTGTATGTGCACAATTACACATATTTGTAAATAGTATGGTATATGTGCAATATTTCAGCTAAAGCGATAGGGGGGAGTAAACTTTGCTTGGTACTGCAATATAAAGAAGTTTGTGGTATATTTTCTTACGGGTTTCCGTAAAACTGTAAGAAAAATATAGTGGGTGTATAGAGAATATAACGAGCTGCGTTTGTAGTTAAAACGAGTACACCGTAGCACCCACCCCTTTGGTCCCCTCCCAAGAGGGGAGAATTACGTTTTTGGTTGTGAGGTTGTTTGTGGTTGGGGAGTTGGGTTTTTATAAGAGTTACTTCGTCTGATTTATCTACAAAGTTTGTTTTAAGTCAGAAACTGTTCCCCTCTTGGGAGGGGCTAGGGGTGGGTTCTTTTGAGTTAGAATATTCAATGCAATCATCATCACCGTAGCACCCACCCCTCAATCCCCTCCCAAGAGGGGAGGTTTTCGTTTTTGGTTGTGTGTTTTTTGGTGCTTGGGAGATGCGTTTTTATAAGAGTTACTACGTCTGTTTTATCTACAAGGTTTATTAAAAGTCAGAAACTGTTCCCGTCCTTGGAGGGACTAGGGGTGGGTTCTTTTGGGTTAGTATGTTCAATGCAATCATCATCACCGTAGCACCCACCCCTCAATCCCTCCCAAGAGGGGAGGTTTTCGTTATTGGTTGCGGGTTTTTTGGTGGTTGGGGAAATGCGTTTTCATAATGCCAGCGCTCGCCCCAACCCTAAAGGGTGCCCGCGCGCAGTTTGATGTTAATAAGTGGTTTTATCTAAAAAGTTTATTCAAAGTCAGAAACTGTTCCCCTCTTGGGAGGGGCTAGGGGTGGGTATTTTGGTAAGTTGCGAGATGGTGACAAGCGAGTTTTCGATACAAATTTTCTCATTCTTCGAAAATTCACTCGAAGTGACAATGTTACTTAGAACGAAAGGGCTAACATTTATTGAATTGAATACGCATTGTCAGTTCGAGTGGTTTTAAGTTTTAATGCAATGGAAACTTAAAATTGTATCGAGAACCCTTTGGTACAGGAATGTTTCTCGATACAAACTCCTTGTAGCTCGTAGTTCACTCGAAGTGACAAAAGTATTTATAACGAACAAGCTAACAAGAGCTGAATGTAGAACGCCTTATTCTATAATTTCATAATCAATACTAAGCTTTCGCAAAGCACGTAGTGCAGAACCGGTATTTTTATCATCCAATTCTATGTCAACGGCATCACCTTCTAAAAGTATATCGGTAAGTTCATTTGCTAACGATGCACTACAGTTAGTTGATATCTCTACAATACAATTGGAAATAGCCCTTCTGTCTGGTCTTGGGGCATCACAAGACAATAAATTGATTTTCATAATTGTAATTTATATATGCAAGATACCAGTGTTGGGTGAGGTAATGGGTATTGGTATGCAATTATTCAATTTTAGTCAACGGTTGTTCCCCTCCTCGGAGGGGCTAGGGGTGGGTTCTTTTGGGTTAGTATGTTCAATGAAACCTTCATCACCCGATCACCCACCCCAATCCCCTCCCGAGAGGGGAGGTTTTCGTTTTTGGATGGGGTTTGTTGGTTACATTGGGGAATTGCGTTTTTATAATACCAGCCGCTCGCCCCAACCCTAAAGGGTGCCCACGGGCAGTTTAGTGTAGTTATGTGGTCTTAATCTAAAAAAGTTAATTATAAGTAAGAAACTATTCCCCTCCTTGGAGGGGCTAGGGGTGGGTTCTTTTTAGTTAGAATGTTTAATGAAACCTTCATCACCTGATCACCCACCCCTCAATCCCCTCCCGAGAGGGGAGGTTTTCGTTTTTGGATGGGGGTTTGTTGGTTACATTGGGGAATTGCGTTTTTATAATACCAGCCGCTCGCCCCAACCCTAAAGGGTGCCCACGGGCAGTTTAGTGTAGTTATGTGGTCTTAATCTAAAAAAGTTAATTACAAGTCAGAAACTGTTCCCCTCTTGGGAGGGGCTAGGGGTGGGTTCTTATTTGTTCTAATTTCTCAATTATTACTTTAATCTCTTCTAAAACAAAACCCAAATTATTCTTCACATCAGTATCTGAAAACCTGAGCATATGTACACCTAAAGATTCTAAGCGTGCTTGCCGTTTCTTATCTTTTTCTTCATGTCCTTCTTCAAAATGAATACTGCCATCTACTTCTATTGCGAGCTGAAGATCTTTGCAATAAAAATCAACTATATATTGATCGACAGGAATTTGTCTGCTAAATTTTTGACCTAGCTTTTTACCTTTTATCTCTCGCCATAGCGCGATTTCACCTAGGGTCATGTTATTTCTTAATGTTTTAGCGAGTTCAACTAAATTTGGGTTATATGGAATTATCTTTCTCATCGTAAGACCCACCCCTTAATCCCCTCCCAAGAGGGGAGAAGTACGTTATTGATTGCGAAATTAGAGTTAGTTGAAACTTCTGTTTTCATAAAATTATTCTTAGAATATATTTTAATTCAAGACGCTAGCTGTTCCCCTCTTGGGAGGGGCTAGGGGTGGGTGATAAAACTAAATAATCTCACACTATTCCACCTTCTTACCATTCATTTCTTGCCCGTTTTGAAATAGAGTTAAACTTTCAATTGCTCCGTTTTCATCTTTAAAAAACTGAATTTGAGCAGCAACTTCTTTTAAGTAAAAAGTATCGTTCGATTTGGCGAGAATATCCAACATCTGCTGCCCTGTTGCTTGTGCTTTTAATTGCTTGCCTTCTTTGGTTATGGTAATTTTAAAAGTGGGCATTAATTCATAGACACCTATGTAGCTTTCTAATAGTGCCTCTGGTACTTCGAACTCTTTTGTTAAGTTACTGGTATCGACACCTAATTTTGTAAGCATGTCTATGGCATTTTCATTACCAGGATTCATTTCTGCTGCTTTTGTGTAGTTCTCTATTGCACCTTTGTTATCTCCAGATTTCATTAATGCTTCGGCATAACTATCATATACATTGGCAGATTTTGGATACGCGTCTACGTTCAGTTTAAAAACTTGAATTGCTTCTTTGATTTTGTTAGATCCTAATAGTTGATATCCCGTTTGGTTCATCTCATTTTCATTGACATCAAAATCTTTGTTGTCCTTATTCTTTTCAAAATACGCAACCCCTGCATCAATACCTTTCGTTTCTATGATCTCTAAAAGTTTAGATGCCAATGGAGTTTTAGGGTGGTCATAACTTTTATCGTTTATAATACCAAGAATCGATTGTGTGATTTTACCTAATGGGGCACCACCGGTATTATTTAAAAGCACAATCAATGACTTGTCTGAAAGCTGTCTTGAAATTTGTGTATTGAATCCGTTAATACCGCCACCATGGGTAATTACTGCTATACTATCGGTTGTGTTACCTAGGGCTTCATTACCAACCATCCAGCCGTAGGCATAATGAAAACTGCCGAAAGCGGGTATATGTGGTTTAAAATACATATCCATATATTCTTGGGATAATAATTTATTGGTATACAATGCTTGGTCCCACAGGTATAAATCTTCTACGGTAGCGTATAGCGAGCCTGCAGCATACGGAATAGACATATCTAGGTAAGGGGAATTGATAAATCCGTTTCCATTATTCTCATAACCTGTAGCTCTATTTTTTAGGATGTCTGAATGATGATCGAATCCGGATTCCTTCATGCCTAATGGAAAAAATATCTTCTCGTCTAGCATTTCTTCATACGTTTTACCGGATAGTTTTTCAATAAGTACTCCCAATAAAAAATAACCGGAGTTGCTGTAATTGAACTTTTCGCCGGGATTAAACTCTAGCTCCATATCTTGAAACTTTTTGATAAACTTTTCTGGGGTGTATGGGTCTCTACTTACGTCTTCGAAAAAATTGGGAAATGACGTGTAGTTCGGTATACCAGAAGTATGGGTTAATAAATGATGGGTGGTAATTTTGTCTCCGTTTTCTTTTGGGTACTCTGGTAAGTAGGTAGTAATAGGTACCTGTAAATCTAGTTTACCTTCTGCTGCCAATTGTAGAATAAGCATGGCGGTAAATTGTTTGGTCACAGAACCTAGGCGATGTTTGGTATTGGGGCTGTTGGGAATATCCCATTCCATATTCGCCATTCCATATCCTTTTTTGAAAATGACCTTTCCATCTTTGGCAACTAGAGCAGAACCATTGAATTTATTATAGGCTAGATATTCCTTTAAAAGCTCATCTATCTGTTCGGCGTTCGTTTGGCCAAATGCCATGGTGCCCGTAAATAATAATGCTAAAAAGCATAAAAGAAGTGTCTTGATTGATTTGTGATGCGATGATTTCATGATGTTCGTTTTTTAATTGATTGACTATAGTACCAACAATTGGCTTCTACTCGATAATCGTGATTTAAATGCTCCGACTCTTGAGAGTAAATTTTAATAATTTTCAATTCAATATATCGCGGGCTTGCCCCGAGGTTATTTACTTTTCATTCTTATAAATGACTCCGTCTTTCATAACAAATTTTACATTCTCTAAAGTGGAAATATCATTTATAGGGTTAGCATCTACGGCAATAATATCTGCCAGTAAACCTTCTTTTACTTCACCACGATCAGTAAGCCCTAGCATTTCTGCACTATTGGTAGTAGCCGTTTTAATTGCTTCTTTAGTACTCATACCACAGTCAATTAATGCTGCGAATTCAATGGCATTTTTACCATGAGGTATGATCGGGGTATCTGTACCAAAGGCAATTTTTACATCTGCTTTAATAGCTTTTGTAAGATTTTGTTTAGCTATAGGCATTACATAGTTTGCTTTGCCGGCCATAACAGGATCCATTTTGTCTATCATAGGCTCAATTATGGTAGCGAGCCCTCTCGTTGGTACTAGGTAAACACCATTTTCTTTCATTAACTGAATACCTTCATCATCAATAATAGATCCGTGCTCAATAGAATACACACCAGCTTTTATAGCTTCTTTGATACCTTCGGTACCATGTGCGTGTGCAGCAACTTTTATATGGTGTCTTGCAGCTTCATCTACAATGGTCTTCATTTCTTCATTACTTAGCTGTTGTGCGCCAATGGCATCTTCCATAGAAAGTACGCCTGCTGTAGCATGCATTTTAATGAATTTGGCACCGTGCTTAATTTGATAGCGTACCGCTTCGATGGCATCATATTTTCCGTTGATGATTCCGTCATTTGGACCAACGGTAACTAAACCTTCTGCCAGCCCCAAAGAAATATCTCCGTGTCCGCCACTTATAGAAATCATATGTCCCGATGGGATAATTCTAGGTGCGGCTATCATCCCTTTATCAGAAGCTTCAGAAACGGCAACATCAATAAGCTCAGGTGTAATATGTAATTGCCCTATGCTTCTTATGGTAGTGAAACCGGCCATTAACGTTTTTTCTGCGTTGACCACAGCCCTTACAGTACCTTGACTAGCACTTTCCTTATAGACATAGTCCCAGCTACCTCTAAAATCGCCATCTAAATGCACGTGCATATCCATAAGACCCGGTAATAGTATTTTACCCATTAAGTCTACAGTTTCAACACCTTCCGGCAATACCTTTGCATTAATAGATTTTATGGTTCCATTTTCGATAAGCAGATTAGCCGGAGAAATTAATTTTCCGGTTCTGACATCTAAGTACGAATCTGCTTTAATCAGTTTTGATTGTGCAATTGCGGATAATGTCGCTGTTAAAAGGAGAAGGAGGGATAACAATTGTTTCATATAGAGTTTGGTTTTATATAGTTTTTTTCAAAGAATACAATAGCAATAGTTCTTTGATGAAAATAGTATTATAAAGCATTAGGGGAGTGGACTTTATTGGCTATGGCAAGATACCAAAGTTTGACTTAAAAAGTTTAATAAAAGGCATTGATTATTCCCCTCCTCGGAGGGGTCAGGGGTGGGTCCTTTTGAGTTAGTATGTTTAATGAAATCTTCGTCACGCAATTACCCACCCCTCAATCCCCTCCCAAGAGGGGATGTTTTCGTTTTTAGTTGTGAGTTAGTTGGTTGTTGGGGAGTTGCGTTTTTATAAGAGTTACTTCGTCTGTTTTATCTACAAAGTTTGTTTCAAGTCAGAAACTATTCCCCTCCTCGGAGGGGCTAGGGGTGGGTTCTTTTTAGTTAGAATGTTCAATGCAATCTTCATCACCCGATCACCCACCCCTCAATCCCCTCCCGAGAGGGGAGGTTTTCGTTTTTAGTTGTGAGTTAGTTGGTTGTTGGGGAGTTGCGTTTTAATAAGAGTTACTTCGTCTGTTTTATCTACAAAGTTTGTTTCAAGTCAGAAACTATTCCCCTCCATGGAGGGGCTAGGGGTGGGTTCTTTTGAGTTAGTATGTTCAATGAAATCTTCATCGCCCGATCACCCACCCCTCAATCCCCTCCCGAGAGGGGAGGTTTTCGTTTTTAGTTGTGAGTTAGTTGGTTGTTGGGGAGTTGCGTTTTAATAAGAGTTACTTCGTCTGTTTTATCTACAAAGTTTGTTTCAAGTCAGAAACTGTTCCCCTCCATGGAGGGGCTAGGGGTGGATTCTTTTCAGTTAGTATGTTTAATAAAATCTTCATCGCCCGATCACCCACCTCTCAATCCCCTCCCAAGAGGGGAGGTTTTCGTTTTTGGTTGTGGGTTTATTGGTTCGTCGGGGAGTTGGGTTTTTGTAATGACGGCGCTCGCCCCAACCCTAAAGGGTGCCCACGCGCAGTTTGTTATTGATATATGGTCTTAATCTATGAAGCTTAGTCACAGTCACTATCTGTTCCCCTCTTGGGAGGGGCTAGGGGTGGGTCTTTTTGAGTTAGTATGTTCAATGCAATCATCATCACCGTAGCACCCACCCCTCAATCCCCTCCTTGGAGGGGCTAGGGGTGGGTTCTTTTGAGTTAGAATGTTCAATGCAATCTTCATCGCGCGATTACCCACCCCTCAATCCCCTCCCGAGTGGGGAGGTTTTCGTTATTGTTTGCGGGTTTATTGGTTGTTGGGGAGTTGCATTTTTATAAGAGTTACTTCGTCTGTTTTATCTACAAAGTTAATTACATGTCAGAAACTATTCCCCTCCTCGGAGGGGCTAGGGGTGGGTTCTTGATGGTTACAGTGTTTATCAAAACCAAAAAATCCACTTTAAAGAAATGTCTTTAAAGCGGATTAAATATTAATCTTATGCTGTTACACGAACAGCAAAATAATGGTTAGAACGATACCACCAAGTGAAAAGTATAATCCTTTTTTAAATACAGTAGTTTTAGGCATGAACATCCAAAAGGAAGACACCACGAAAAATAATAGTGAAAGTCCGAAAAATATGTTCAGAAAATATACGGGGCTATTCGTAGTTGCTTTATGTAAGTGTTCCATCTTATCCAAAATAAAAGGAAGCTCCATTTTTTTAATGGTCGCCATACCTGTTGCGGTATTGTATTCGCCTTGCTTAAAGTAAACAACATCACCTTCGGTTTTTTGAGGTTTTACACCGCCTTTAATTCGCAATGCTCCACTAAGTTCAGCAGTTTTTAAATTAGGTTTTAATTGTTTTTCTATGATCTTTTCACTTTTTAGAAAATCTGTATTTCTATAGATCATTATAATTCCGCTAATGGAGTACATCGCCATGATACCGGCTAAAAAGAAGCCTAGGTATCTGTGTATAATTCTCATGCGTAAACTTGTGGTCATTTTCATTCTGTACTTTTTTAAAGTTGGTGTTGCGAGTGCAAAAATAGGCACATAAGTTTAAAAGTGATTAAGACAATGTTAAAGATGAAAGGTTTAATGGGTATGTATAAAAAAGAAAACCCCAAAGAGAAAAATCTCTTCGGGGCAATCTCCGTTGTTTGATAATACTAATTATTTGAAACCTATTTCTTTAATGCCTTCATGACTTATTTTAATAGCCTCTAAGGGTTTTAATCCGTCGAAAGTCATATCCTGTTCAACCATATAATATTTCATTCCAGAAAGCTCTTTGTTAGCTAGGATATTTTTAAAGCCTATAGAACCTGTACCCACTGGTGCGAATCTACCTTGCTCATCCATATCTTTTACGTGCCATATTTTAAAACGACCTGGATATTTGTTGAAATAAGCAATAGGGTTGGCACCTGCTTTGGTAACCCAATATAAATCCATCTGAAAGTTCAATAATTTAGGATCTATATTTTCTAACAAGTAATCTATTGGAACGATACCTGCATCATTTTTCTTGAATTCAAAATCATGATTATGGTACAATAACTTTAATCCTGCCTTATTAGCTTTTTCACCTAAAGTGGTTAAAATTTTAGCTAAATCTTCTACCGTACCTGTCATGCCCATTGTTCTATCTTCTTCATTGAAGGTGAACATACCCATTGGCGGAATAGGCACTACAAAATATTTAAAACCTGCAGATTTTGCGTCTGCCATCATTTTATCGGCATTGTCAAGAGTAACTGCACTTTGGTGTGTACTAATTGGCTTTAGTTTTAAGGATTTTAATAAACCCTTGAAATCAGCCGGAGTCATACCATAATACTTGCCATCTTCATAACCTGCCGCTTCAATATTCTTGTAGCCGGCATCAGATACAGCTTGTAAGGTTGCTTTGGCATTGGTACCCATATCGTCTCTGACGGTGTATAGTGCCAATCCGCCAAATTTCTTTTGGGCGTAGGTAGTAACCGTCCCCAGCATAAAAAGGGCAATTACGGAGCATTTAAAAAAGTTGTTAGTTGAAATTTTCATTGTTGTTGTATTAATTGAAATGTTAGTTGTTATTATTTAAAGCTATATAGGTAAGGAGCTTTGTGCGCCTTGCCTTCAAAAAGCTTTTCATGTCGCTCTAAAATATCCATGGACAGCATTTTTCGTTGAAAACTAGTGCGCCTTAGTGTTTGATCTAAAATAGCCTCAAAGACTTGTTGCAATTGCTTCATTGTAAATTTCGAAGGAAGCAGGTTCATTCCTATTATCTTTTCGCTTATATTATTACGCAGCACCTCAAGAGCGGCATCTACGATCTCGTTATGATCCATCATTAGTTTTGGTACGCTATTGATATCGTACCAATCAATACTATCAGAAAGATGATCGGGTTTAGGATTCACATCTTCATAGTTAATAAGCGCATAATGACCAACTGTTATAAAGCGGTCCATCATCCATTCGTTCTTCTCTATATTTTTATTATTTGCTTTTAAAATTCGACGCGTAGCTGCGGGATCCGTTCTGTCTAATTTCCCGAAAATTTGAAATTGGTCCAAGAATACATTTTTTAATCCTGTGCGTTCTTCTACTCCCTTATTTACCGCATCTTGTACGCTCTGGTTTTTTTTGATATAACCCCCCGGAAGTGCAAATAAACCAGTGTTGTGATATTCTAGAATAAGAATTTTTAAGTTAATGCCATTAAACCCAAAAATTACACAGTCGTAAGAAAGGTTGGGAATGAATTTCTTATTTTTGGCACCTTTCATTAACGAATTTGATAAAATTTAGTTGTGTTTTTCAAATAAAGCACAAAATATGGTGTAATCAAAGGATTATTGTAATTAAATGAGACAATAAAAAGGTCTACAAATGAATAGTTAACTATTCATTTGTAGACCTTTTTTATCTTAAGTTTATAGGTAGGCGGATACTAGCTTCTTTTAAAGTACCAAACGTTCATACTTTCCATGGCATCTCTCACCAAACAATTGTTTGTTAATGTGCCTGCTAAAATAAAACCATGTTTGCTGAATGTAATATTGAGTCCGTATGAAGTTGATCTTACCATTGTATAAATAGTTTTACACCCTAGTTTATCCATCTTGTTCTTAATGTCTTGTACTAAGAAATACGAAAGGTTCTGACCTCTGTAATCTGGATGTGTCACAAAATCAACGATTTCTACATTCGACTCATTTTCATTTACAGCAAGAATGGCCGATACCAGTAATTCGCCATCCTGAAAGAGTCCATAAAACTGATGGTTTAAATCTTTCAGCTTAGAAAAATAATCCGCCTTTTTAATTTGATGCGGGTGATATTTATAGGCTTTCTTGTGCAAATCTTCAAGGGTATGAAAATCTGTAGCAGAAAGCTCTTTGATTTTCAGATTCTCGGGCATTTGAAAAAAAGAATCTGTGTTCGGTTTATTGGCAGCTTGCGCTATGGTTTTAACCGTAGCAATCGTCTTTATACTTTTTTCATCATTTACATGACGCTCTTCATTGGGGTATTCTGCAAGAAAATAACCATCAATAGTACCATTATAAAGTCCGGGTATTTTAGCTTCTACCGTAAACCCCTTTGATTTTAACACGTCTACACCTTTTTCAGATGCCTTGCCCAGAATTTTTTCATAACGCTTCTTTTTGGCAAGGTCTTTCATTTTTAGAAGCAGATTGTCTAAATCAACATTTTCAGCTTCAGAAAAATAGATGCGTTTATGCATATTGCCATGATAGACCAATGCACCGTCTATGTTTTCAATTGTTTCGAACATAAATTTCGATTTTCAAGTATGGGGACTCCTTTAACTATTCGCGAATTTGACCATCACCAAATACATAATACTTATTGGTAACCAACTGCTTTAAACCTAATGGTCCGCGGTGGTGTAATTTATCTGTGCTAATAGCTAGTTCTGCACCAACCCCCATTTGACCACCATCTGTAAAACGCGTTGATGCATTTTGGTAAACGGCCGCACAATCTACCTCTTCCATAAATTGCATGGCGGTATCTTTATTAGATGTCATAATTGTTGCGGAATGCCCGCCAGAATTATCGTTTATTTTTTCAACTGCTTCATCTAGGGAGTCAACAGATCCCAAGCAGCATTTCATGGCTAGAAATTCTTCTTTCCAAATGGCATCATCTTTAATTTGTTGTGCATCTGTAAGAATAGAATTAACATCTGCATCAACTAAAGTTTCTACCCCTTTTGCGCTTAAAAGTTGATAAATATCTGTCAATTTCTGCTCGTAGTTTTCAATATTGGCATTGATTAATATTTTATCTAAAGCATTACAAGCTGATATTTTTTCGGTTTTGGCATTCATGATGACCTTTACACTTTTTTCCCAATCGGCCTCTTTGTCCACGAACAAAAAGTTATTACCTCTACCGCTAACAAGTACCGCACATTTGGCATGCTCTTTTACAAAATTGATTAAACGCTCACCACCTCTAGGAACAATAAGATCAAGTTTTTCGGTAGGGTTTCTCAAAAACTCTTGCGTTTCTTCCCTATTCATGGTCAATTGCTGAATGTACTCTTTTGTGAGTCCGTTTTCCTCAAGAGCCTTGTGCCAAAGTTCTACAAGAATCGTGTTGCTATGCAAAGCTTCTTTACCACCTTTTAAAAGAATTTTGTTATTCGCTTTAAAGGCTAGTACCGCAGCTTCGATAGTTACGTCTGGTCTAGACTCATAAATAATCATTATGGTTCCAAAAGGAGCCGTTTTGTTGGTGATATCCAATCCGTTTTCCAAATTCTGGGTTGAAATGGTCTTACCGACAGGATCGTCTTGAGACATCACTTCATTTATTGAGCCGATCATACCATCAATTTTACTGTTGGTTACGATAAGTCTATCGTACATGGCTTGATCATCTTTTTTGAAAAGATCCAAATCTTTCTTATTGGCATCAAGAATGCTACTTCGGTTTTCATCCAAAAGTCGCATCATGCTATTTAAGACCTTATTTTTTATTTCCGTTGAAATTATCTTCATTATGCTTCTGCTTTTTCTTCTAGGGTTACTTTCGTACCCACATTTTTTCCTTCTATAATATCAATTATTGTACGGTCTTTTTTACCGTTGGCAATAAACGTTGGTATGTTCTTGGCAGCTGCCTGTTGGGCGTAATCTAATTTAGAGCCCATGCCACCACGACCCTCACCAGCTTTCTTATTGCTATCTTTTATATACTTATCTAAGTTTTCTTCAGGATTTACATGTGCTACAAGATTGCTGCTCTCAGCATTTGGGTGACCGGTATAGAGACCGTCAATATCCGTTAAGATAATCAGTTTGTCGGCATCAATAAGTTGCGCTATTAAACTGGCAAGCTCATCGTTATCAGAGAACATACTCATGGTGACAGATACGGCATCATCTTCATTTGCAATGGGTATCACCCCTTCAGACAATAAACCTTCTACACAATTGATCATATTTTCTCTGTGTACACCAGGGGTAAAATCTCGTTTTGTAGGCAGTACCTGTGCGCATTTCATACCATAATCATGAAAAATGTTATAGTATAAACGCATCATTCTAGGTTGCCCAATAGCAGAGTAAACCTGCCTGCGTTGTGTATCTTCTTCAATAGATGATGCACCCAGAACTTCACGACCAGCAATTACAGAGCCCGAAGAAACCAGTACGGTCAATATATCTTGTTCGTATAATTCTGCAATCTGTTGTACCAAATTTCGTAATACCGGTCTCACAATACGATTGTCCTTATTGGTCATTACGTTGGTGCCTACCTTTATTACTATTTTCTGTTTATACATGTACTTTTTCTTTTCCAAGTTCAACTGCACGTTCAAATGCTGCGAATGCGGCTTCTTTAATTAATTCTCCTACATTATTATTTTCCATAGAATCTAACGCAGCACGTGTGGTGCCGCCTTTGCTGGCAACTTTATCCATCCAAGAATTTGGGGAAAGCTCATTCTGATTAAAAAGCTCAATTGCACCCGTAAATGTCTGTGCTACCAATACTTTTGAAACTTTTGGGGTGAAGCCCATTTTTAAGGCTGCCTCCATCATGCTTTGCATAAAATAGAAAACATATGCTGGGCCGCTACCGGAAATTCCTGTTGAAGCGTCGATGAAATTCTCGTCGCTTACCAGTACAGACTTCCCAGTGGTATCTAAAAGACTTTCTATAGTTAGTAGTTCAATTCTTGATACATCTTTTGATGCAACGAAAGAAGTTAATCCCTTGCCGATCTGTGCCGGTAAATTTGGCATTGCACGTACAATTTTTGTTAGTCCCGTAAGGCTTTGAATCGTTTCCATAGTAACACCGGCCATTATAGAAATAACAATCTGACCTGTTCTTACCAAAGGATTCAATTTTAAGAAAACACTTTCTGCGTGATAAGGTTTCACTGCGATAAAAATGATATCTGCCTCTGGAGCACATTTCTTTAAATCATCAAAAGCATCGAACTGCGGATTCTCGCGTAATTCCTCCAGTTTTTCTTCAGAGGTGTCAAGCACCATGATATTTCTCTTCTTAAGTAATTTTGATTTGGACATGCCCTCAGCATAAGTCAATCCCATGTTGCCGGCTCCTATTACTAGTATTTTCATGAATTCAATTTAAATTATTGGATAATATTTATAATTGTATAATTAGATAAATAACATTTTTTCAACAGCGTTGTTTTTACGCCTGTAATATATTTGTCTGTAGGTATGCATTGTTTTTATAGGTATACCCATAAAGTATTTTGTAATCGAGGTCACCTTAGACTTTTTTAGTCCGTTGCGTGTTCTATATAATTCTTTGGTATTGCTTTCTCTTTTGATGTAAATAAATTTCATGTAATAGTTTTTCAAATAGTAACATAACATATGCATTGCCAACTCCAAATTAGCGATGTTAAGCTTGTGTTATACTATTTTTAAAAGGTGTTAATAATAATCTCTAAGTGAGGCGGTTAGCTCTTACCTGTTAGCTTTGTTTTAAAGGTAGGCGCGCAAAAGTTCAGTATTGGAAGTACGGCGTAAAGACTTTAATCCTTTATCCTTTATTTGACGTACGCGCTCTCTGGTTACATCAAAAATTTCACCAATTTCAACCAAACTCATAGGTGGTTGATTTCCAAGACCGAAAAATAGACGAAGAACATCTCCTTGTCTTTCAGGAATTTTATTTAGTACCTCATTAATATCGGTCTCTAAGGATTCTGCCATTACCTCATTATCAGGGCTGTTCAGTTTTGTGGATTCCAATACATTATATAGTGATGAAGATTCTCCCTCTTTAAATGGTGCATCTAAAGAAATAGATTTTCCGGAGTTTTTCATAGAGCTCTTTACTTTAGAAACACTCATGTCCAATTCTTTTGCAATTTCTGCAGCACTTGGCGGTCTCTCGTTTTCTTGTTCTAATGAAGAATATATTTGGTAGATTTTAGAGCTGACAGCAATTTTATTTTGTGGTAGGCGAATAAGGCGCGATTTGTTAGATAGCGCCTGAAGAATAGATTGTCTGATCCACCAAACGGCATAGGAAATGAATTTAAAACCTCTGGTTTCATCAAAGCGTTTTGCAGCTTTTACCAATCCTAGATTACCTTCGTTAATGAGGTCGGTTAAACGTAAACCTCTATTTTGATATTGTTTGGCGGCAGAGACCACAAATCTTAGATTGGCACTGACCAATTTATCTAATGCCTTTTGATCACCTTCACGAATTTTTCGAGCCAATTCTACTTCCTCATCTGCAGTAATCAAGTCGATCTTACTGATTTCTTGAAAATATTTTTCTAAAGATTTGGCATCTCTGTTCGTGATTTGTTTTGTGATCTTTAATTGTCGCATAGAATACTTTTGGGTTAAAGTATAACATAACATATTTTAGTTAAAATGCAAGAAATTGACGCATTTTATGATTTATTTGACTAATTTAAAGGGTTTTTTGTTCGTTTTTGAATAAAAATCGTCGTTTTTTAAAAATTTTGATTTTTGTCTTTTTATCGTGAAATCTCTTCAAATTTTATGAAATAGGCACTAAAAAAGTGTATAATGTTTAATTCAGTTTTATTGAGTTAAAACTTTCTTCGCCAAATTATTTAATTTGTAAATATTTGTTTAATTACGCGATTCAGTTAATGGCAGTTATTGTGTTACTATTTATAACTGTATATTCAACGATCTAATTTTAGATACTTCAATTCTGTATTCTTATGAATAAAAAATTTCATTTTCTTGACGATGGTGGTGAGATGGGAAGATTAATGCGAGAAAAAAATTGGTCTAGCACTCCTTTAGGTCCACCAGACGGATGGCCGCAGAGTTTACGTACTACGATCAATATTTTGTTGAATTCACCATTTCCAATGTTTTTATTTTGGGGAGATAGACTTAAGGGATTTTATAATGATGCTTATCGTCCTATTTTAGGTACGGAAGGTAAACACCCTACTATTTTAGGTCTAAACGGCAAAGCCGCCTGGGCAGAAATTTGGGAAGATATAAAGCCCATGTTAGAAGTGGTGACCAAGAAAGGAGAATCTATTTGGCGAGAGAATTTAATGATTCCTATTTTTAGGAATGGTAGAATGGAAGATGTTTATTGGACCTTTAGTTATAGTCCCGTAAAAGATGAAGAAGGAAAAGTTTCTGGCGTTTTGGTCATAGTTACAGAAACAACCGAAGCTGTTCTGGCAGAAAGACGATTGAAAGAAAGTGAAAGAAGATTTAGGGAAATGGCCAATCTGTCACCAGTTTGGATTTGGATTACCGATAAAGAAATTAATATAGAGTATGCCAATCTCGCTTTGTTGAATTATGTTGGTGTAGAAAATGAGGCTGATTTTACTGGTCAGGTTTGGGTAGATGTAGTACACCCAGATGATCTTGATGTTGTTTTCAAAGGTTTTGGTAAAGCGGTTGAAGATAAATCAGATTTTACGCTTGAATATCGAGTTAAAAGAAAGAAAACCGGTAATTATGAATGGTTTAAGGTTTTAGGTGTTCCTAAATTCGAAGAAGGTGAAATGGTTGGTTTTATTGGTACGGGTATGAATATCGATAAGCAAAAATCATTTGCCGATGAACTAAAAAGAGAAGTGGATATTCGTACTAAAGAACTTGCGGATAGTAATGATAAGCTAGAGGCAATGAATAAAGAGCTTCAGTCCTTCGCCTATATTTCTAGTCATGATTTGCAAGAGCCGTTGCGTAAAATTCAGATGTTCGCAGAGGTGTTAATGGAAAATGAGTTTGATAAGCTGTCGACATCTGGCAAGGCGAAATTTGAGAAAATACAAAATGCCGCGAATAGAATGCAGTCCCTCATAAATGATTTGCTGTCCTATTCACGTACAGATACTGAGAAGAGGGTTTATGAAGTCATAGATTTAAAAGAACTTGTTGATGATGTTAAAAATGACCTAGCGGAGGAACTTAAAAAGAAACATGGTAATATAACGTTGTTACAATCATGTGAAATAGAGGTAGTGCCATTTCAGTTTAGACAGTTAATGTATAATCTGCTATCTAACGCTGTTAAGTACTCTAAAAATGATGTTTCGCCAAACGTAACTATAAATACAGAAATTATTACCAACGCAAAATCTGTAGACATTAGTTTAAAAAATATAAAGGAATACGTTAGAATTACAATTACCGATAACGGTATAGGATTTGAAGAACAGTTTGCAGAAAAGATTTTTGAAGTATTTCAACGTTTACACTCCAAGCAAGAATATGTAGGTACCGGTATTGGTTTGGCAATTGTGAAAAAAATTGTACAGAATCATAATGGTGTCATTAGTGCAAAAGGCATATTAAATGAAGGTTCCGTTTTTGAAATTGTAATGCCAAAAATGCAATAAAATAGAGGTGTGTTACTTCTAATTTTCTTATACTTCTATGGTATAGTTCATAGTATAATTTTATTCCGTAAATATTCTTCTAGATGAACTTCATTCATATCTAAGGTCATAATATTTTGTAAAAAATGTTTTAGAGTTAAAGCATCTCTTTTTGAGAACATTACTTACACCGTTTGCAATCTACTTTTGGTTTATGAATACTACAATAACAAAATCGGCAGGTATGGGCGCTGTCTTAGGTGATGGTGCTGTAACCTTTAGAGTGTGGGCTCCGCATGCGGAAAAAGTTTTCGTTGGCGGAAGCTTTAACAACTGGTCTAAGAATGAAATCTCCCTTGATATAGAGGATAATGGATATTGGTCCGTAATTACAGAAAAGGCATCTGAAGGAGATGAATATAAATTCTTTATTGAATATGAAGGGGAAGTTTTCGCAAGAAATGATCCTTATGCTTTTGAAGTGACCAATAGCAATGGTAATTCTATCATAAGAACATTAGATTTTAAGTGGGATGATGAAGACTTTAAAATGCCAAGCTGGAACGAGTTGGTTATTTATGAACTACATGTAGGTACTTTTAATCGTTCTACTCCAGATACCGTTGGTACATTTGAAGATGTTATTGCCAAACTAGATTATTTAAAAGAACTGGGTATTAATTGTATAGAGTTGTTGCCTGTGGCTGAGTTTGCTGGAGGAATTTCTTGGGGGTATAATCCTGCGCATCCTTTTGCTATTGAACAAGACTATGGCGGTCCAGATGCTTTTGCAAAGTTGGTCAATGAAGCACATAAAAAGGGTATTGCGGTGATTATGGATGTAGTATATAATCACTTTGGACCTTCAGATGTTGATTTATGGCGATTTGATGGTTGGAGTGAAAACGATAAAGGAGGAATCTATTTTTATAATGACCATAGAAGCGATACCCCATGGGGAGATACCAGACCAGATTATGGACGTGAAGAAGTGCGTCAATATTTGCGTGATAATGCATTGATGTGGATAGAGAAATACCATTGCGATGGTTTACGTATGGATGCTACCTCATATATACGATATGAAGGCGGCGGTTTAGGTTATGATACCGAAATTGAGGAAGGAAATATATTGATGCGCGATATCAATAGTGAGATAAGAGAGAAATATCCGCATGTATTAACAATAGCTGAGGATTTAAAAGGCGATAGTAGGGTTACCGATGCCATAGAGCATGATGGGCTGGCATATGGATCTCAATGGGATATGAATTTTGTACACCCGGTTAGAGAGGTAATAGAAGACACTCATGATGATGGTAGAGACTTGCAAAAAGTGGTTGATGCCCTTGAGTTTACATATAGCAATGATGCATTTAGCCGAATTGTATATACAGAGTCTCATGATGAGGTAGCTAATGGCAAGGCGCGAGTTCCGGAAGAAATACAGCCCGGAGATGCGGAAAGTGATTTTGCTAAAAAGAGAGCATTGTTGGGTATTGTATTGACATTGACCGCACCAGGTATACCTATGCTTTTTCAGGGACAGGAGTTTATTGAAGATGAATATTTTCAAGATACCGAGGCTTTGGATTGGGATAAGGAAAAGAAGCATAGAGGTATTGAAAAGTTGGTAAGTGATATCATTAAGCTAAGAACAGGGAATACTGAGGGTGGACAAGGTTTAAGAAGTCAACATATTGAAATTTTACACGTAAATCACCAAACTAAAATACTAGCTTATAAAAGGTTTGATGCAGATGATACAACACAACCGGTGTTGATCGTTTTAAATTTTAGTAATCAAGATTTTGAAGATTATAGTATTGGTTTAAATGAAAACGAGCCTTTTAATCTTAGAATAAATGCAGGAAATAAAATATACGATCCGGCATTTTCACAATTACCAGTAGTTGATTTAAAGGTTGTTCAAGCCAATACTGATGAAAAGCAGTGGACGGGTATGGTAAATATACCTGCTTACGGTGCGTTGGTTTTTACAAAATCTTAATGAGACACCTGTAATTTACTGCTGTAGAGAGAATTATTGTGTGTTTTAACTTAGAATAATGTGGTTTTTTTAACTTAGGTTCAATAGTGGTAATATTTTATTGTATTTTGTTATACAATGTATTGTTAATATAATATTTTTACCATTGAAATGTGGCAATTTAATTTTGATTTATTGAATGGAATATAATTTCATATATAACCCTGAAAAAATGGTTAATGAAGTATTTCAAAGAACAATGGTCGCTGCAGGGGTTGATTTTGAAATTTTGCAAGACAGTACCATTAAGCTTTTAGATGATGTAAGCGATGAAAAACTTCAAACTATCATAAAGGAACTTGAAGGTTTTGGAATAAAGGTTCAGACGAAAGAAAATCGTGATATCGTTGAGGAAATTAAAATTTACATAAAGAAAATGGTTTATGAGGGCGATATTAGAAATGTAAAAATATCAGAATTACTTTCTAATCAGTTGGGTTTTAGTTATCCATACCTTTCAAATTTATTTTCTAGTAAAACATTCACCTCAATAGAGAATTTTTATATTTTAGTACGCATAGAAAAAGTGAAAGAATTAGTGCTATTAGAGAATACAAGTCTAGGGGAGATTGCCCATAACTTAAATTTTAGCAGTGTTCCTCATTTATCTAATCAATTCAAGAAAGTAACCGGGTTAACCATCACCCAATATTTGAAGTTTAGAAAAAAGTAAGAAGAACGGTTCTTCTTTTCAATACATGAATAGTGAAAATGGATAAATTAAAAATACTTCTCGTTGACGACGATGAAGACGACAGACAGTTTTTTGCAGATGCGTTGGAAGGGGTAGAGCTCAATACAGAATTACGCCAGTTAGAGAATGGTAAAAGCTGTATGGAATTTTTGCTTTCCGATACAGATAATACTCCCGATTTGGTTTTTCTAGATTTGAACATGCCAATTATGAACGGGTTTGAGTGTTTAGAAGCTATAAGACGTACACCTCATTTAAAAGATTTGTTGGTAGCGATCTACTCTACATCTTCTGCAGAAAGAGATATAGAAGAAACCTTTGAAAAAGGCGCAAATATTTACATCAAAAAACCTTCAAGTTTTAGTGAGCTTAAAAAGTCGTTAAAGCAAGTGGTTAAAATGAATTGGGCATATCATTTAAATGATTTCAAAAAAGAGAATTTTCTATTGAAGATATAAGTAGTTTACTTACACTATACTTTTAAAGTTGTTTCGTTAGGAGCAACTTTTTTTGTTTTAGCACCAAGCAAGTCAACTTATAATTGGTTATTTCGCAGTACCTTAACAATGGCTTGAAAAGTAATTTAGAATGAAGAATAATTTAGCAGATGATATTTTTAGAACAATGGTAGATAATGCCATCACTGCTGTATTATATACTGAGTCATCCGTATCTAACTCTTTAAATGCAAAAGAGCACTTTGTTAAATATGCAAATAAAAAAGCACAAAGATTCTTCTCTATCGTATCTGATAGTAACGAAAATAAATCTTTAGAAGAGATTGTAAAATATGATGAACTGCTTATTTTGGCTAATAAGGTCTTGGAATGCGGCGAAGATGAAAATTTCAATATCATAGTCAAAGACGCAGAAAGCATACTTAATTATCATGTTAGAATTAGATCTTTTAATAAAGGTCTTTTATTTGCCTTGTCCTTGATAGCGCCCAAATTTATAACAGATAAAGAGTCTAAACTTCCTTTGGGTAGTTTAAAATCAAGAAATAGAGAACTTGAAATTTCCAATCTTTTTGGCATTCGTGTTTTAGACAGTAATGATAGCATAATCACGTATCTAAAGCCTATTTTCAATAAATCGGGTAAGGCTAAAGATTTCCGTATAGATTATATAAATAATCGTATGGGTGAGATTGCTAATGAGGATTCAGCCTTTATAGAGGGTCAGACCATTTTAGAGTATTACCCTAAAAACTCAGATAACGGTGTTTTGGAAATTCTGGCAGATTGTTATAATACTGGAGATAATAAAGAATATACCAAAGAATTTATATTTAACGAAACGTCTGTTTGGTTAGCGACAAAGGCAGTTAAAATGAATGATGGTCTTATATTGTTCTCTAAAGATGTTACACAAGAGAAGAAATATGAAGCACAATTGTTTATACAGAACAGGTTATTGTCAGAAGCTGAACATGTTGCTAATATTGGTAGCTTTAGATGGAATTTAGTAGAGGGTCAAATAAAATACTCTGATAATGTATATCGTTTGTTTGGCTATGACCCTAATGAGTTTGATAATAAATATGACCGCCTTCTAACGTTTTTACATCCAAACGATATTGAAAAAGTTAAATCTAGTTTTAAGACCGCTAGAAGAAATAAGGCTAAATCTGATCTGGTATTTCGTGTTTATACAAAATCTCAAGAGTTACGCTACATGAATACAGTTGGCGAATGTTACCAAAAAGAAGGTAGCTGGTATATGGTTGGCGTTATTAGAGATGTAACTAAGCAGATAGAAGCAGAGTCTGTACTTCAAATAAAAAATGCGGAGTTAAAAAGAACCAATGCAGATTTGGAGGCATTTAACCGTGTTGCAAGTCATGATTTACAAGAGCCATTGCGTAAAATTCAAATGTTTGTTAGCCGTTTGGATGAAGAAGAGGCAGGTAGATTAAGTAATAGGTCTCAAGGCTATTTGTCTAAAATTAAATATTCTTCAGATAGAATGCGTAACCTTATCAATAATCTGCTATCATATTCTAAAATTGATGAAGTTAGTGAGCAACCTAGGCGTGTAGACTTAAATGATGTTCTAAACAATGTTCTTGAAGATTTAGGTGAGCGTATTAATGATTTAGATGCCCAGGTAGTATCTGAAAGCCTTCCTGTAGTAAACGGCATACAATTTCAATTAGAGCAACTATTTGCTAATCTTATAGGTAATTCCCTCAAGTACGTAAAAGAAGGTGTTCAACCTCATGTAAAGATTATGGGTAGCTTAGTCAGCGGAGATAAAACAAAAGTCGATACTTTATTACCAAGCATCAATTACGTAAAATTACAATTTATTGATAATGGTATTGGCTTTGAGAAGAAGTACCAAGAGAAAATTTTTGAAATCTTTCAGCGCTTGCATGGCAAAACAGAATTTTCAGGTACGGGTTTAGGGTTGTCAATATGCAAGAAAATAGTGCAATCCCATAATGGAACAATTACCGCCAAGGGAGAAAATGGTAAAGGAGCTGAATTTACAGTTTACCTTCCTACCTTACTATAAATTAAGCCGTATTATATTATTTTACTACATCTTCTTAAAATTGTGTAACAGCTTCTAAAAATGTTGTAACACATTTACTTTGTATAGCCTGCATCTTTGTACCAACAAGAAATGTAAGCCTTTATGAACAATCTTCAATATGCTAGAGTAGGTGCAGTAAGAAGCAAAAACTCTCGTTTTCACGCTTCAAATGTAGAAGTAAATACTTCTAGCGCATCAGATGCTTTGATAGCACAAGAGGCTACATTAAATAATAACCATTTAAACAATATATCATGCAAGTAGTCCATAATCAATTAAGTTATTTCAATAGTGTATTAGGCGGAAGTATCTCTAGTTTTCAAGGCGATCGTATTCTTCAATATGATAACGATAAGGGAACAGGAAGAATACAAACGGTTTCATTAGGTTCGGGAATTTCTTATACTGAATATGATCTGGATTTGAACGAGGATTTCAATTTCGATTTAAAATTGGATGAAAATCGTAGTTTGTACTTCATCTACTGTTTAGAAGGTAGTTTTAGGTTTTCAAAAGGAAAAGAAAATAGTAAAGTAGAAGCATTACAAACAGTCGTAGTAGGTGGTTCTAACGAAACTATAAATATAAAATTAAGAGAGGCGACTAAGTCTAACTTGTCTATTATTAAAGTAACACAAGATGGCGAAGCGTTAACCAAGAATACTAACAATAACGAGTTGTACGAGAAATTGTTTGCTCAGTTTTTGAATGAAGATGGAAGTGCTCATATAGGTACCTTCAATCTTAAAATAAAAGAACAATTATTACAGATTAGATCAATTGCCCAGGTAGGTTTAGTTAGAAAACTGCTTATTGAAGGTATTGTGAACTTTACTTTGGCATTAGAGATTTTACACTGTAAGCAAGATATAGAGAATAGCGGTCAGGTATCTACTATGTTGACCAAAAAAGAGCTTTTAAGAATAGAAGAGGCGGTAAATGCTATTAAGAGAAAGCCAGAATTTCCATATACAGTTACAGATTTAAGTAAAGAATATGGTCTTTCGCCAACAAAATTACAAGAAGGATTTAAAGTGATGGAAGGTACTACGGTAACCAACTTCATTAGAAACGAAAGATTGATACTTGCCGAAGAATTGATACAAACCTCTGATATGAACATTTCAGAGATTGTATATTCCATAGGTTTTACAAGTAGAAGTTACTTCTCTAAAATCTTTAGAAACAAATTTAAGTGTACGCCAAAAGCATATTTGATGAATATTAGAAACGCATCGCTTTCAGCATAAGAAAATTGTTATGAAAATGGTTGAGCCGGCTCTTTGAGCTGGCTTTTTTTGTTTTATATAATTAGGGTAATGGTATTTTAGGATGCTGGGTGTATAATAAACGTAGAAGAAATAGAAAGTCAACTATACAAACTAGTTAATAGCTTGGTAAAGAATAAGTTAGTGAATGATTGTTTAGATAGAAATAACGAACTCTCTTTCCGGTTTACTATATTCAGAATTGTCAACATAGCGTAGGCACTTATGTAAAAGTGTTTTTAGCTGATTGTATGATGAAGGCTTCTGTAAATACAAAGATGCTCCCATTTCATTTAAACGTGTAATTTCTTTTGGATGGTAAGATGTAGAATATATAATTACAGGAGTATCTGTATATTTTTCAAGATCACGAATATCCGCTAAACATTCAAACCCGTCCATCATAGGCATTTTAAGATCAAGAAAAATAACATCTGGCTTTTCGCTTGTAGCAGAAAGCAAATCTGCCATAAGATCTACGCCATTGTTAAATTCAGATATTTTGGTTTGTATTGGGATTTCTCTCAATGCATCAGAAAAGAATGTTCTGTCGTCGCTATCATCATCGGCTAAGAAGACATTTAGTACAGTTTTGCTCATGGCAATTAAATAATTTAAAACTCTAAAATTGTTTGTTCAAGATTATTTCAATTAAAAATTGAATGAAAATCTAAAAGCAAGGTAAATATTATGGAACCTATCCTGTAATTTTATTCATTTAAAAAATAGCTCAATACCTAAATGTTAACGTATCATATGAGCACATCGTATTAAATCAGCGTATTTAATAAGCTATTTTTTAGATTACAATTAAGGCAACTCTACATATTTAATAATGGCAGTGCCACCAAGTGTATTGCTTATGATAGATTTTACCGTTCTTTCTAGTGCTGCAGTAAGTGTTTTAAAAGAGCTTGGTTTATGTAAGTATCTATTGGCTCCCTTTTCAAATAAATCTGAAATACGATCAATATTATATTCATTTGAAAAGATGACAACAGGTGTGTCATCTAAATGCTTTATAGCTCTAATTTTTTCTAAAGTTTGTTCGCCATTTAATTTAGGCATAAAGAGATCTAGAAAAATAACATTAGGGGTATTGCTACTTGTAAATAGGGCTTCCAATAAATCAATACCATTAGAAAACATAGTAATTTTTAGGTTACCTTCTATACTTGCTATTGCCTCTCTAAATATTTGTTGATCTTCTATATCATCTTCAGCCATATATAAATGAAATACATCATCTGCAATCATAATCCAATCATTTAATTACCCTCCTATAACTTCTCCGCCATTAACATGAAGTACTTGTCCTGTCATATAACTACTGTCTTCACTAGCTAGGTAAACGTAAGCAGGTGCAACTTCAGCAGGTTGTCCTGCTCTTCCCAACGGTACGTCTTTTCCGAATTTTTCTAATTTTTCACCGTCAAATGTAGCGGGAATCAATGGTGTCCAAATTGGTCCTGGAGCTACAGCATTAACACGAATACCTTTTTCGGCCAACGATTTTGATAAGCTTCTTGTAAATGAGACAATGGCGCCTTTTGTACTGGCATAATCAATAAGGTGTTCAGAACCTCTATAAGCGGTAACAGAAGTAGTGTTTATTATAGTGTCACCCGCTTTTAAGTGCTCCATAGCCGCTTTAACGATATAGAAATATGGGTAAATATTGGTTTCAAAAGTAGTGTGAAGATTTTCTGTTTTAATATCTTGAATATGCTCTGTAGGAAACTGCATTGCCGCATTATTGATGATACAATTTAAAGACCCAAAATTTGATATGGTTTCGTTTATAGCTTCTTGACAAAATTGTTCATCTTTAACATCACCTTGAAGTAAAAAACACTGGCCGCCCTCATTTTCAATTTCAATCTTGGTCTGTAATGCATCTTTTTCTTCGTTCAAATAAATGATGGCTGTTAGAGCGCCCTCTCTAGCAAAATGCACCGCAATACTTTTTCCTATGCCGCTATCACCACCGGTTAGCAATACAACTTTGTTTTTTAACTTATCACTGCCTTTGTAGCTTTCACGTATGGTTACCGGTTCAGGATTCATTTTAAATTCCTTACCCGGTTGTTTAGCTTGTTCTTGATTTTTATCTATTGTTATATTTTCCATGTTCTTAGTTTTAATAATTACTATCTATGCTGCTAGTTTTCTGCACTCTTCGGCACATGCTAAACAAGATTCTGCACATTTTTTACAATGTTCATGATCATGTTGTTGACATTGTTCTGCACACCATTCGCAAATTTCAGCGCATAGTGCTGCTTGTTTTGAGGCAAAAGGACTGTCTGCTATTAATAACTTTATCGTACTTAAACAAGCATCTACACATTGCATGCAGCATTTGGGGCAATCGTTCATACTTTCTAATGCGGCCATTTGTACCATGCAATTTTGGCAATCAATAAAACATTGTTGACAGGCTTCTATACAATTTTGATATTTTGAATTCATAATGTTAAATTTTAATGTGAAATAATTTCTTTCTTGAAATTAAAATTAGAACTCAAAAATGCTTTGCTCTTTTAGCTAGAAGTTGTGCGTTATACGGTATGAAGAAAAAATGTGATTAAAAAAGCACAATGTAGTTTGGCAAAAGGAAGTAGAAGTTGTGTAAAGTACTATTATTCTCTTTTTACATCTTTCATTATCCATAAATCTAAAGGAGAATCATCTTCTTTATGTAAGACGGATATATCACCGGTAGTTTCAAAAATAACTGCTTTGATTTGGCTGAGTTCGGTAACATTGGCTTCTCTTAATTTTGATCTGAGGTCACCTTCTGTAACTCTAGCTTTTCTTAAGTTAGATGGAATAATTTTTTCACCATCCATTAATAGTAGCGGAGAGTTGTCCACAATATTTTGAACTGTTCTATTTCTACGTGCCATGGCTATGCTTATTTGTAGCACATACACCATTGCTAAACCCACCAAACCTTCAATTAATTTTACTGACGAAGATAATATGGTAGTAGCAACGATAGATCCCACGGCAACAGTCATGGCAAAGTCAAAACTGGACATCTTTGAAAAACTTCGCTTCCCTATAATTCTGGTAAGCAGAATTATTGCCATATAAATACCAATGGCACTGGTAGAAATCAGCATTACAGTTTCCCATGAAGTATTGAATAGTTCTTTCATATTTATTTCTTTTTGAACTTTTGAATGAGAACGAGCATTGAAATATTTAATATGGTCGAAATTCCGTTTGTAATAATAATTGGGGCATCTTGTTTCATGATACCGTAAACGGTCCATAGCGAAACACCTATGGTAAGTACTAAAAACATTTTAGGGGAAACATCATCTACTTTTTTAGTTTTTCAAGCTCTAAATATTTGCGGTACTGCAGCAATGGTCGTAAAGATACCTGCAAGTGTTCCGATAATTTCTTCCATGAATACGATTGGTTTTTTTAAGACATACAGCATTTATAAATACATGACTTCTATTGTTCAAAATGAATGTAATAGGGTTCTATTTGAAAAAGTAATTCATAAAAAATTATTCTTTGTTCAATTCGTTTCTGATAATTTTTGAGGCTGAAAATTATTTAATTTTCTATTCCCTAAGCATTTAACTAAATATTCAGCTATGGAAATTTTGGCGATATTTTTTTCCGGCATTTTGGGTACCGTTATCATGACCGGGTTTAGCCATGTGGTAGAATCACTTACCGATCACAAGTTTAATGAGGCACACTTGTTAAACGGACTCATAAAACGTTTAAGGTCTACTACACCTAGTATTGGAGATAATCATTACTTAGGTTGGGTCATTCATTTTGCCATCGGCATCAGTATGGCAGCAATACTGTATTGTTATTATTTTTACTTAGCTGAAGGTGTTTCCATCTGGACCGGTTTGTTCCTAGGATTCATTTTAGGAATAATCGGTGTTGCGGGTTGGTCTCTTATGATCAGCTATCATGACAATCCCCCAAAAATAGACTGGAAATACTTTTTTATGCAATTGGTAGTGGCGCACATGATCTTTGGTGTTACCGTTACTTGGGTATTGGCAAGATTTTTAATGCGCGTTTAAAGTCAAACTATATAAACATTAATTTTTCTAATCAGAAGATGGATATAAATATATCAAGTTACACAAAACGGGCAATTATTGGTGGTGTCATTTCTTTGGCATTTATAGGTCTAGGAACTTTAATGCTTGGTAATCTAAGTGGGTATGAAGCCAAAGTATTAATTAAATCTAGTCTCACAGGTTTAAATACTTTGTGTAATACCATTGTGTTGGCATCTGCAACCATTCTTGCTTTGATGTTGACTTTATTGGGAGTTAGTTCAGGTACAAATTCAAAATTGAAGAACGATCACTATATGCATATCATGCAAATTGCAAAATTGGATACGGCAATTTTTATAGCATCCTTACTTTTCTTTTTAGTTTTTAATTTACCGGTAACCGAGAGTGAGAATATACCAGAGAATTACTTTGATGTAATCTATTACGTATCTATAGGGGTAAGCGCTATATTGAGTTCGGCATTAATAGTAGTGGTGTTAATGCTTTACAATACCATTATCAATATTATTAAAATTATCGGATTGGGTAGAACGGATCATCCGCTTATAAAAAATGATGATAATAAGGAGAACAATGAAAAATCAGATAGTTAACCGTTTATAATGGTGGCTCTGCAATCATGGTTTTAATTTTCTTCCAGAAATGTTTTGCGGTAACATTGGTAGGTTCAACAAGGTCAGATAACAGAATTAGGTTTCTTTTAAACTGTTCAAACTCATATTTATTGGTATGGTCTTCGTCAATTGGGTAATATGCCATACCCCAATTAGGGAAAGTACGTTTTGTTATTTCATCATCAGAAAACAGTGTTACATTTTTATGACGTGGATCTGTCATTAATTTTTCATAAAGAACTTCTATTTTCTTTTTGTCACCTTCAAGTAGTTGAACAAACCTTCCTTTATAGTAAATAAGACAGCCAGTAATATTATCTCTAATATTATTGGTACGTGCTTTTTCAAGTAGCTCTTCCATTTCCGATGCTTTAAGTGCATTGGTGGCAACAGATTCGTAGGTCAATGTATACATCTAAATGAAATTAGTTTGAAAAGGCAAAAATAATAAAAATGTTAAAATGAACGTATGAACAGCACAGGGGAGAAGGAAAGTATTAAAAACAAAAAAGCCCCTAAAAGGGGCTTTTGAGTGATCGCAGGAGGATTCGAACCTCCGACCGTCTGCTTAGAAGGCAGATGCTCTATCCAGCTGAGCTATGCGACCGACACCATTTTTTCAAATGTGGGTGCAAACTTAGTGATTTTTATAGACTGGTAAAACCAAAATCAATAAAATTTTAATTATTTCTTTTATATGCTAAAATACAACTATGAACGACCTTCATATTGGTCAAAGTTTTCCCATAACTGATCAAGAACTTTATAGAAAATTTCAAATTCTTCTTCAGTGATACCCAGTGTACTAACTTTTCTTAAATCGGTAATAAAGGGCATTACTTGTTTTATGAGTGTCGAGCCTTCTTCTGTAATAACAAGTTTGTATCTTTTTTGATCATCTCTGAATCTAGACTTTCGTAAGAAGCCTTTTTTGCATAATCCGCTAATAACTCTAGAAGTTGTTGCCCTATTTCTAAAGTTAGATTTGGCAATATCTGCCTGTGAGGCTTCTTTACCTTCTAAATGTACGCGTTGTAGAATTACCCATTGCTCAATGGTCAGATCAATATTATTCTCTGCAAACACTTGTAAAAAAGTACTTTGAACCTTTTTAAGCGTGCGATCAATATATACTCCAAATCCTTCCGTCCTGTCCATAATCCAATTGTTATTCCTCCAAAAGTAACAGAGTTTATCGTTAATATTGTTGTTAATGCAACAATAATTAAAAAAAAGTGTATATTTACTACGGATAAATTGGTCAAAAGAAGTGGAAATATGCAACTAGGTTTCAAGAAATATATATTAGAGGATAGTACTTATAAAGGTGGCGGAAAGAAAATTGTAATGCCTGATGGTGTTACGGTACACAAGCTTTCTTCTAATGAAAATCCGTTAGGGTATTCCCCAAAAGTGAAAGAAGCATTAGCAAATACCTTAGATGATTTAAGTTTCTATCCTGATAATACGGATATAAGGTTACGTGAAGCTTTGGTAAAAGACTTTGATGGCGCTTTAGTTGCTGATAACTTTATCGCAGCAAATAGTGGTTCAGAAATTATAGATATGATTTCTAAGGCATTTTTGAATGAATACGATGAGGTAATTGTTAGTCAACCATGCTTTTTGCCCTATACTGCTTTTACCCGTTGGATGGGTGCAAAGGCGATCAATGTGCCAATGACCGAGAATTACGATTATGATTTGGACGGAATTCTTGAAGCTATTTCAGATAAGACAAAGTTGGTATTTCTTGCATCCCCTAATAATCCGTCAGGAAATTATATTCCAATGGCAGATTTAAGAAGCTTCATTGAAAAATTACCTGAGCATGTAGTTTTGGTATTAGATGAGGTGTATAGACATTTTGCCGAAGCTGAAGATTATACATCTGGTTTACCATTTGTAGTGGAAGGTAAGAATGTAATAGCGATCAATAGCTTTTCAAAAACATATGGTCTGGCCGGTTTACGAGTTGGGTATTGCTATGCTCCTTTAGAACTTAGTAATTATATGCGTAGAATTTGTAAGCCTTTTTTGTTGTCTACCATGGCTTTAGAAGGGGCAATCGCTGCATTGGAAGATGTTGATTTTGTGAATAAGACCGTAGCATTGGTAAAAGAAGAAAGAAGGTTTGTTTTGAACGGACTTGATGCCTTAAATATAAAATACTGGCCTGCACAAGGTAATTTTGTACTAATAGATCCACCTATCAATGATATGGAATTCACGGCCTTCTTAGAACAGCGAGGTATTATGGTGCGCCCAGTAGGCAATTTTGGAGCACCGGGAAAAGTTAGAATTTCATTTGGAGTAAGAGAAGCAAATAAAGCACTTTTGGCAGCACTAGAGGTATTGATGAAATCCCAAGCCACAACAGCATAAAAAAAATAATATATATGTTGCAGAAGCAACAATAAACGAAATAAAAATATAAAACCCAGAACTATGTCAACAGCAACAGTTAAACAAAACGATCACAAAGAGGCACAAGATTTTATGCCTATCAACGGTACGGATTATTTAGAGCTTTACGTAAGTAACTCTAAGCAAGCGGCACACTATTACAAAACAGCATTTGGTTTTAAATCTTTGGCTTATAAAGGTTTGGAAACCGGTAGTAGAGATTATGAATCTTATGTGGTAGAGCAAGATAAAATTAGATTGGTATTGACCTCCCCTTTAAAAAGTGGTACTGATGTAGGTAGGCATATAGATAAGCATGGTGACGGAGTAAAAGTCACTGCGCTGTGGGTAGATGATGCTACCTATGCTTATGAAGAGGCTATGAAAAGAGGTGCCAAAAGTTATATGGAGCCTAAAACCGAGAAAGATGATGACGGCGAAGTGGTAACATCTGGTATCTATTCTTACGGTGAGGTAGTTCACATTTTTGTGGAGCGTAAAAACTACAATGGTACATTTTTACCAGGGTATAAAAAATGGGAAAGTGAGTACCAACCAACATCTACAGGTTTAAAGTTTGTAGATCATATGGTAGGTAATGTTGAAGAAGGTAGAATGAATTTTTGGGTAGATTTTTATGCCAATGTTATGGGCTTTAAGCAGATCATGTCCTTTGACGATAAAGATATTTCTACGGATTATACTGCTTTAATGAGTAAAGTGATGAGTAACGGTAACGGTCGTATTAAGTTCCCGATCAATGAGCCGGCACCAGGTATGAAAAAATCTCAAGTAGACGAGTATTTGGAGTTCTATGAAGGTGAAGGAGTACAGCATATTGCAGTTGCTACCGATGATATTGTAAAAACGGTATCTGACCTTAAAAGTAGAGGTGTCGAGTTTTTGACGATACCTACCACTTATTATGATGTATTGACGGATAGAGTTGGTGAGATTGACGAGGATATTGAGTCACTTAGAAAACTAGGTATTTTGGTAGATCGTGATGATGAAGGGTACTTGTTGCAGATTTTTACAAAAACCGTACAGGCAAGACCAACCATGTTCTTTGAAATTATTCAACGTAAAGGCGCTACTTCTTTTGGAAAAGGAAATTTCAAAGCTTTGTTTGAAGCTATTGAGCGTGAGCAAGAATTAAGAGGAACTTTATAAGTTCAACAAATTTCTTAAGAATTTAAGAATAACGTATTTTTAAAAGTAGAGTATTAACTAGAATAACGAACGTATATGCCTATATATCATAAACAGGGAGCGTTGCCACCTAAAAGGCATACGCAATTTAGAAAACCAGGTGGCGAATTGTACTCAGAGCAATTGTTCGGTACTATTGGCTTTGACGGTATGTCCTCTTTACTATATCATCATAACCGACCAACAATGGTTAAGGAGATATTGAAAAGTACGGATGTTTCTCCAAAAATTGCTTTGGAAAAGAATATACGTTCGTTAAAACTAGTGAGTTTTAATGCATCGCCAAAAGATGATTTTTTAGATGCCCGAGAACCACTTTTGGTCAATAGTGATATTATTATTGGGGTAGCTGCACCAAGAAAATCTCTACGCGAGTATTTTTATAAGAATACCGATGCAGATGAAATGCTTTTTATACATAAAGGTACAGGGGTGTTAAGAACCATTTTTGGACAAATTAAGTTTGAGTATGGCGATTATCTAATCATTCCAAGGGGAACGATTTATCAGATAGATTTTGATAGCGAAGACAATCGCATTCTGTATGCAGAATCATTTTCTCCTATTTATACTCCTAAAAGATACCGTAATTGGTTCGGGCAATTATTGGAGCATTCTCCGTTTTGTGAGCGAGATTATAAATTGCCACAAAATTTAGAAACGTTTACAGATACCGATGAGCACTTGATTAAAGTTAAGAAGCAAGGGGCTATACATGAAATGGTCTATATAGGGCATCCTTTTGATGTTGTAGGTTGGGATGGATATAACTTTCCGTACGGATTCTCCATTCACAATTTTGAACCCATTACCGGTAGAATTCACCAGCCGCCACCAGTGCACCAAACATTTGAGACAAATGCCTTTGTAATTTGTTCTTTTGTGCCAAGGTTGTATGATTATCACCCGTTGTCTATACCGGCACCATACAATCACTCTAATATAGATTCTGATGAAATGCTGTATTATGTTGACGGGGATTTTATGAGTAGAAATGGAGTGCAGCCAGGTAATATCTCTCTGCATCCTGCAGGTATACCTCATGGTCCCCACCCAGGAGCTGCAGAACGTAGCATAGGTCAAAAAGGGTCTGAAGAACTAGCCGTAATGATAGATACTTTCAAGCCGTTAATGGTTACTGAAAATGCATTAAAATTAGACGACGGAGATTATTATAAATCTTGGTTGTAGCATTATTGAACTGAGCTCAATAACTCATAGTAATATAAAGAAAAACAAAACTTGACAACACTAAAAACTTGGGTCTCTGTACCCGATAAATCTGATTTTTCAATCTATAATCTTCCTTTCGGCATCTTCTCAGTAAATAATGAAGCGTCAAAAGCAGGAATAGCAATTGGTGAGAAGATAGTTGATTTGGCAGCTGTATCAGATTTAGGATTGTTGGAAGTCAATGCTACTTATTTTCGACAGAAAACCTTAAATGATTTTATCTCGTTAGGAAAGATAATCACCAATAAGGTCCGTTTAGATATTCAGAATTTATTGATTTCTGAGAATTCTCCGCTGAAAAATCACCCAGAAGTTTTTGTGTCGCAGCAAGATGCAAAAATGCATTTGCCTGTGCACGTTGGTGATTATACCGATTTCTATTCAAGTATAGAACATGCTACCAATGTGGGTAAAATGTTCCGTGATCCAGAGAATGCTTTGTTGCCTAATTGGAGGCATATTCCGGTAGGGTATCATGGTCGGGCATCATCAATTGTAGTCAGTGGTACAACTATTCACAGACCTATGGGGCAAGTGAAAACTAACGAAATGGAAACTCCTGTTTTCAAAGCCTCTGGTAACTTGGATTTTGAATTGGAAATGGGTTTTGTCGTTGGTAAAAGTACAGCACTAGGTGAACGCGTTTCCACTAAAGACGCAGCTGAGCATATTTTTGGTTTGGTATTGTTCAATGACTGGTCGGCAAGAGACATTCAGAAGTGGGAGTATGTGCCTTTAGGTCCGTTTTTAGGAAAAAGCTTTGCATCATCTATGTCACCTTGGATTGTCACCTTGGAAGCTTTAGAGCCATTTAAGGTTCAAGGTCCTGAGCAAACACCAGAAGTGCTATCGTATTTAGAGTACGAGGGAGAAAAAAATTATGATATACAGTTAGAAGTGGGGATGTCTTCTTCAACTTCAGAAGAAACAACCATCAGCAAATCTAACTTCAAATATATGTATTGGAATATGATGCAGCAATTGGCGCACCATACTGTAAACGGATGCAATATAAATGTAGGTGATATCATGGCATCGGGTACCATATCCGGAAAAGATGAAAGTTCGTATGGATCATTGTTAGAAATTTCTTGGGGAGGTAAAAAACCGTTTGAATTAAAAGATGGAAGTAAGCGAACTTTTATAGAAGATAATGATACCATAACCATGCGAGGGTTCGCAGAAAAAGAGGGTAAAAGAGTAGGGTTCGGTGAAGTAACCGGAACCATTTTGCCAAACAAATAAAACAATACAATTTACACTAGAAGATTATAGCATGTCAAATAACGAAGAAATCAATTCTATAGATCCAAATAGCATTTCTCAACAAGAATTACACGGGTATTTATTGTCTGCCGTAGCGCCAAGACCTATATGTTTTGCCAGTACAATAGATAAAGATGGGAATGTTAATTTGAGTCCGTTTAGTTATTTTAATCTATTCAGTGTTAATCCGCCAATGATGGTTTTTTCACCTTCAAGAAGAGGTCGTGATAATACCACCAAGCATACCTTAGAAAATGTGTTGGAGGTAAAAGAAACGGTCATAAATATTGTGAATTATGATATGGTAGAACAAATGTCATTGTCAAGCACAGAGTATGGTGACGGCGTAAATGAATTTGTAAAAGCCGGTTTTACGCAAGTACCTAGTGATAAAGTTCAGCCTCCAAGAGTGGGAGAGGCACCCGTAGCATTTGAGTGTGTAGTGGATCAAGTAATAGCCTTGGGTGACGGACCGGGAGCAGGTAATTTGGTACTGGCCAAAGTAGTTCAGATTCACGTAAAAAAAGCATTTTTAGATGCCGAAGGAAAACTGGATACTCCAAAATTAGATCTAGTGGCACGCATGGGTGGCAATTGGTATTGCAGAGCCAATGGCGATGCGCTATTTGAAATACCTAAACCAATACGTACCAAAGGTATTGGCGTAGATATGCTACCGGAAGCTGTACAGAACAGTACTGTATTAACAGGTAATAATTTAGGAAGGTTAGGGAATTTAGAACAGTTGCCAACTAAAGAAGCTATCGCGAAAATCACAGAACACGCTGAGGTGAAATCTATTCTTAATGGAGATGAAAGTATTACCGCATTACACAAACTAGCACAACAGTGGTTGGCAGATGGTAAAACTGAAGATGCATTGGCTTTGTTGCATTTAGGGGTTTAACTTTTCATGTTAATTGCATTGATATCTATAGAAAAATCCATTGGCTTGTCATTCCAATATGTATCGCTTGATGTTGGTTTGTAACCTTTTTTGACCTCTATCAAAGGTTTGGTTAATACACGCACTGTATTAGTTTCTATATTTTTTGAAATGATTTTGTCCATAAAATACTTGGTATTTAAGAGTTCATGCTCCATTGAAAAAATATCAGCAGTAGTGTTGATTTCCAGTAAATTAAAAAAATACTTTCCATTTATGTTTTTATAAGTCTGTACAATATTATGGGTTTGTTTAATCAGTTTTTTAGACTTTTTCGTTTCATATTCAGGGAGTTCTATATGATGCTCATATTTTAAAACAGCATAATTTTCCTCGTCAATATAAATACTACCAAATGAAGCTTCTGGTGCGGGGTATCCAAATCCTGTAGAGTAAGAGCCTGGTGAGTTATTCGTAAAATTTATCTGATACACTTTTTGTCCCTCATAGTTTATTGTTCTATGTTTTTGTAAATCATAAGATCCAGTACGGTAAAGCACATTGCTCTTACTTAAAATAATATCTCTATTTAGAATTACCCACATAGAACCAACTCCATCCCATTTATTTTTTTCATAAATAGTAGTATTTGCTCTTAAGTGTTCTATCTCTGCAAACATGCTATTCTCTGGTTTATTACTGCCATTAATGCCTTTTTTATTATAGGTTTTAATAATAGCTTCCTCTCCAACATGTAAAGAGTCATTAGCGCTCAGTTGACTGACTTGAAATAAGAAATCTTGATTGTAAGGGGTTTGTATGTAGTTCTTTTCAATATTTTTTCGAGCTTTTTTAATGATTTCTTCAGCGCTTAATTCTACACGCTTTGCAGATACAACCACTTCATTTAAGGTAATATCATCTTTAGCCTTTTTAAGTTTGATATTATAATACTCTTTAGCTGAAGCTATAGGTATTGAATCGCTATGATATCCTAAAGCAGAAAATACTAAATAGCCATTTGTGCTTTTTTCATGGGCAATACTGAACTGCCCGTTTGAGTTTGATACTGTACTTGAATTTAAATTAGAATAGTATATGTCGGCATAATTAATGGGTTCAGTAGTGTCGTCATCCACTAAAGAACCTTTTATTATACCATTTCCATTGTAATTTACTATTTCGGCTGTTTCGTTATTATTGTATTCCATAAACTTTGGAGGGTACATGTTTTCGATATAATAAATGCCGTCAAAAATATCCTCCCAATTGGCGTACAATGGAATATAGCCTAGGGCAGATGAGTAATATTTATCAGATGAATCCTTAAGAATAGAAAGAGTGGATTTAATATTCTGATCTTTTAAATCGGACTCAATACTACTGCTCGGTGGTGACAGTATAGGGGTTGTCTGGTCAATTTCAATATTAAAAAAATCTCCTTTGTATGAAGTGAACGCTATACTGAATATTTTAGAGCCATATTTCTCTTTCAGAATTTGCCCCATGGGTAGTGCAAGTTTGAGTTCCTTGATTTGAGTAATTTCTTCAGATTCAGATGTATGGGTTTCACCGTGAATACTATCTGTTAATGCAATTCGATTTTTAATATATTCTTCGGTCTCTAAAGTATATTCAAACTCATTTATTTTGTTAGCAAAATGGTAACTAGCACCCCAACCCATTATTTTTTCACTAGGATAAGTTTCTTTTATAAAAATCAAATTCTCTGCCATTTGTTTATCTCTTGGGTTTTGAATAGCTATTTTTTCTTTCTGCAAACTTTTTAATTCAAAATCCAAGTCAGAAAATACACTCTTAAATGTTTGAACTAACACTGCTGTTTCAATATCATTTTTAGCGATTTGGTCAATTTTTTCAATAACAGCATTAATATTGTTGTAAAGGTTGGTAGAGTCTTTTTCATTGAAAGCATAATTTTCAAAATCTCTAACAAGCATCGTCTTTTCAATTTCTATGTAGTCTTCATTAGAAATTACGATGTTATTTTTAGAACAAAGAGATTTAAAATCATTTAAGAAGTACGCTTCAAAAAGAGTTGATTCTTGTGAATCGAACCCAAGAATTTTTAATTCAGGGTGTGTTTCCAAATAATTCAATAATTCTTGGAAAACTTCGGTAGTGGTATACAGCCAACCAACACTTTGCTTGAAAATGTCAATCTCCTCTTTTTGATTTTTGTAAAGCTCATTTGCTTTAAAATTATCATACATGCCACTCTCAAAAACTAATAAATTATACCCATGGTTCTCATGTAGGTCTTTTATCATTTCAAATTTTTTGTCAAAAACGGCACCATCTCCATGAGATTGTTCGCCAAGTAAAATGATTTCAAATTCGGCAGGTGATATTCCTTTAAAAATAGAATCTTGACCGAAAAGTATATTTGTAGATATAAGACTTAGAAAGAGAATCGAAAATAGTATGGTTATGTTTTTCATTAGATGTTTTTAAAGAACTAAATAATTTTACTACGCCTTTTTATAAGCCTCCTTCAACCATTCAATTAATTCACCATCAACCTGGCTGGCATCAGTGAGTTGAACTCTATGTGTGCACATGCTACCAAATGGTCCAGATGATTCTAGTCGGTCTGTAGTTGGTTTGTCTTTTATTTTCAGTCCTAGGTCTATTCTTGTTTTGGTAGCGGGTTTTATAAGTGCAAATTGTTTTTTTCGAATAATACTTACTGTAGTTTTCTTTGGGGTAATGGTAACATCGTCACCAAATGTTTTTACCGTTTTTAAAAGCGCTTCGTAAATAAGAATTAAATTTTCCTTCCCATTATATTGCTGGGCTACTAAATCGGCAGGAGAATTATTTTCTTCTTTTGATAAAGAGACAATAGTATTTGCAAATCCATGTGTTACACCGTGCTCTTTCTTTAGAAAACTAACTCCTTCAGAATGTTTAGCAAAAGATTTTGTTTTCAAAATGGACTTCCATTCGCTTAAAGATTTCCCGGTTTTCTCGGGCATATTATCAATCATGGTCTGTAGTGCTTTGTCCATATTTTTAGAGTTTGGTATGATAGTCAATTTACAAAAATTAAAATGTTTATCGTGTGTCGCTACCAATTCTTCTTTCTTGCTCCATTGCCCTATCCAAAGAAAAACCAACAATTCTAAGTTTACTTTAGGAATCTATCAATAAAATTGGCTGCAACTCTTTTATATATAAAAATTTGGCGATTAAGCAATTGTGTGTTCTTTTTGCTGTTATTAGTGCTTATATTAGTTAGTACTGAAATCCCACTGTATTATGGCATTAAAAGTTGCAATCAAACACAAGACAAAATATATCTATGATAGAAGTATAAATCTATCTCCTCACATATTCCGGTTAAGACCTGCGCCACATAGTAGAACACCAATTGAGGCATACTCTATAAAGATCAAACCAGAGAATCATTTTTTTAATTGGCAGCAAGATCCTTTTGGTAACTATATGGCACGTATTGTTTTCCCGGATAAGACAACCGAGCTTTCTGTCGATGTTGAAATCATTGCAGATTTAAAGACGATTAATCCGTTCGACTTTTTTGTTGAAGAAGCTAGTGAAGAATTTCCTTTTAAGTATTCTGAAGAAGCTAAAAAAGAACTTTTACCATATTTAGAGAAAGTAGAAAGTGGTCCGTTATTAAAAAAATGGGTCGATGATATAGACTTGACTCCGCAACGAAGTATCGATTTTTTAATCGGTCTCAATAGTAAATTATACAATTACTTGGATTATACATTACGTATGGAACCTGGTGTACAGACCTGTGAAGAAACCTTAGAAGCCAAATTAGGTTCATGTAGGGATTTTGCTTGGTTGTTGGTACAAACTCTTCGTCATTTAGGATTGGCGGCACGTTTTGTTTCGGGTTATTTAGTGCAATTGAAATCAGATGAAAAATCATTGGACGGTCCGTCAGGTCCTGAAGAAGATTTTACGGATTTACATGCTTGGGCAGAAGTATATTTGCCAGGAGCGGGATGGATTGGTTTAGATGCCACATCCGGACTTTTTACTGGCGAGGGACATATTCCGTTAGCATGCACGCCTTCATATGAAAGTGCGGCACCGGTAAGCGGATTTAGTGATTTTGCGGAAACCACATTTGAGTTTGAAAATTCGGTTACTAGAATTTTTGAATCGCCACGAGTAACAAAGCCATACACAGAAGAGCAGTGGAATGCTATATATAATCTTGGTTTTAAGGTAGAAGAAGAATTACAGGCAAATGATGTTCGCTTGACCATGGGTGGTGAGCCAACTTTCGTTTCTATAGATGATATGGAATCTGAAGAGTGGAATACCGCTGCAGATGGTCAGCATAAAAGAGAATTGGCAAGTAAATTGTCTATTCGTTTATTAGAGGTTTTTGGAAAGGGCGGATTGTTACATCATGCACAAGGTAAATGGTACCCTGGTGAAGCATTACCTCGTTGGTTGATTGGTATTCACTGGAGAAAAGATGGAAAACCAATTTGGAACGACCCAAGCTTATTGGCATCTTTTTCTCAGGAATATAAAATGCCCAGAAACATTACAAAGCGATTTTTAAAGACCTTAGGTGGTTATTTAGGTTGTAAGACAAATAGTGTAATACCGGCTTATGAAGATGCATTTTACTTTTTATGGGAAGAGGGCAAATTACCTATAGATGTAAATCCTAAAAAATATAATAAGGACGACAGTCACCTGCGTAGAAAACTAGGTGAGATATTGGAGACGGGAATTGGAGAGGCTGTTGGTCACGTATACCCGTTGACTAAAAAGAACAATAAATGGTTGACCAACAAGTGGAAATTTAGAAATAAGCACTTGTTGTTAACTCCAGGAAATTCTGCCATTGGTCTACGATTACCATTGGCAGCATTACCTAAAGACCCCCCGATTCCGTCAGAGCCCACTGCAGAACCAGAGCTGTTTGAGAAAACGCCAGATTTACCTACACCGGGAGATGCATTGCAAAAACGTTTAAAATTAAAATCATCATCGCACCCTAGAAAACATCCGTATGTGCGTACTGCTATTTGTGCAGAAGTTCGTGAGAATAAATTGTTCTTATATCTACCGCCATTAGATAGTGCCGAAGACTTTTTAGATTTGGTATCAAGTATAGAAGCTACGGCCAAAGAATTAAACGTTCCGGTAATATTAGAAGGGTACGAGCCCCCAAGAGATAACAGATTAGAAGTATTGAAGGTTACTCCTGATCCAGGGGTGATCGAGGTAAATGTGCATCCTGCGAAAAACTGGCAAGAACTTACCGATAATACGTTAACCTTATATGCCGAAGCGAAACAAGCACGTTTAGGTACAGAGAAATTTATGTTAGATGGCAAGCACACCGGTACAGGTGGCGGAAACCATGTAACATTGGGCGGCGTAACTCCGGCAGATAGTCCGCTGTTACGGAATCCACAGTTATTAAGAAGTTTATTGACTTTTTGGCAGCATCACCCAGGATTGTCTTATTTATTTTCAGGTGCGTTCATAGGGCCGACCAGTCAGGCACCACGTGTAGATGAGGCAAGATTGGAAAATCTGTATGAGCTAGAAATCGCTTTTTCTCAAATTCCGGATGATGAAGAAGTGCCATTTTGGATAACCGATCGTTTGTTTCGTCATTTACTAACAGATATTACAGGAAATACCCATAGGGCAGAATTCTGTATTGATAAATTATATTCGCCAGATTCATCTTCTGGGCGTTTGGGTATTTTAGAGCTACGAGCTTTTGATATGCCGCCACATGCGCAAATGAGCTTAATGCAAATGTTATTGGTGCGCACGCTGGTATCTTGGTTTTGGAAAAAACCGTATAAGCATAAGTTGGTACGTTGGGGTACAGAGTTGCATGATAAATTCTTGTTGGAGCATTATGTAAAAGAAGATATTAAAGATATTGTAGAGCAGTTGAACGAAGCGGGCTATCCGTTCAAGTTAGACTGGTTTGATCCATTTTTTGAATTCCGCTTTCCACTTTACGGTATGGTAGATGTTAACAACATTCAAATGGAATTACGAATGGCTATAGAACCATGGAATGTACTTGGTGAAGAAATGACAGGTGGTGGTACATCAAGGTATGTAGATTCTTCTTTAGAACGTGTACAGGTGAAAGTCAATAATTTCAATAACAAACGTTACACATTAACCTGTAACGGTGTAAAGATCGAGCTAAGTTCTACAGGAACTAAAGGGGAATATGTAGCGGGAGTTCGTTTTAAAGCTTGGGAACCATGGTCGGCCTTACACCCCACAATTGGTGTAGATACTCCGTTAGTTTTTGATATTGTTGATGATTGGAACGATAAGTCAATTGGTGGTTGTACCTATTTTGTAGCACACCCAGGTGGTCGCTCTTATGATACCTACCCGGTAAATAGTTTAGAGGCAGAATCAAGAAGAATAAATAGATTTTGGGATATTGGCATGACACAAGATGAGGTTACTCCTACAGAATTGGTCGCTTCAACAAATTTTACGGGTAGAATGGTAGAACCTAAGAAAGGTTCAAATACATTTGCATACAAAGAGATGCCTGTGAATCCTGAATATCCACATGTGACGGATTTACGTAAGAAGTAAATGAAGAGGTAATGCCAACAACAAAAACAAACTGGTTCAATAATTATAGTACCCAACGCGGCAATGATGAAATGTATGCGCTGAACAATGGTATGAAACCTTATTGGACAAAATTATTAAACGGTTTTGATTCTTTAGGAGTCACCGGAATAACCGCTAGACAAAAAGATATTGACTGGTTATTGTCAGAAAATGGGGTAACCTATAATGTGTACAATGACCCTAAGGGAATGCATAGGCCATGGAATCTGAATGTGATTCCGTTTATGTTGCACCAAGATGAATGGACAAAAGTTGAAGAAGGACTAAAGCAAAGAGCAGAACTACTTAATTTAGTTTTAAAGGATGTTTATGGGGAACGTAAACTCATAAAAAATGGAATAGTCCCTTTTGAGGTCATTTATGGGCATCGTGGTTTTCTAAGACAATGTACAGATATGGAGCTTCAGTTAGAGAAGTACTTGTCTATATATGCAGCAGATCTTTGCCGTGGTACAGATGGGCGATTGTGGGTTGTAAATGACCGTACAGAAGCACCTTCCGGTATGGGCTATGCTTTGGAGAACAGATCTACGACAAGTAGAATTTTACCCGATATGTATGCTGAAATGAAGGTGAAGCGCTTGTCGGGCTTTTTTCAAGAGTTCAATCAAATGCTTATTGATGCTGCACCTGGTAAAAAGGAGAACCCAAATATTGTTATTCTTACGCCCGGTTCACATAACGAAACCTATTTTGAACATGCTTATATGGCTTCGTTTTTAGGTTATCCGTTAGTACAAGGTAATGATTTGGTGGTGCGTGATGGCTTTCTTTGGATGAAATCACTACAAGGCTTAAAGCAGATAGATGTTGTATTAAGAAGAGTAGACGATGCTTTTACGGATCCTTTAGAACTTCGTGAAGATTCACATTTAGGGGTAGCGGGATTATTGGATGTTGTAAGAAGAAAAAACGTCGCCGTTATTAACCCAATAGGAAGCGGAGTAATAGAAAATCCTGGTTTAATTCCATTTATGCCGGCAATTGCCAAGTATTTCATGGATGAGGATTTGAAATTACCACAAATAGCATCTTGGTGGTGTGGGCAAGAGAAAGAAAGAAATTATGTACTTGATAATATATCAAAATTAGTAATCAAAAGAATAGACCGTACCAATAGGGAGAGTATCTATTTTGGCGAGCAAATGAATGAAGAAGAACTAGCAGATCTAATTAAGGTTATTCTAGAACGCCCGTATAGATTTGTAGCTCAAGAACGCATTAATTTTTCTACCGCGCCTAATTTCAGCGAAAAAGAATTAGAACCTAGAAATGTAGTTGCCAGAGCATTTTGCATTGCCTCAAAAGAACAATATGCAGTTATGCCGGGTGGTTTGGTAAGAGTAGCTCCAGATGGCGAAACCGTAAGGGTTTCTAACCAAAGAGGTGGTACTAGTAAGGATTTTTGGATTTTAGATGATGCGGATATAAAAGAGGATAAAAATAGAAACTGGCAACAAAAGTCATCTATTGCTATTTCTGGTTTGGACGATTTACCTAGTCTAACGGCAGAGAATTTATATTGGGCGGGTCGTTATGTTGGTCGTACGCTAGTTAACGCAAGATTTCTACGTACCGTTATGCGCCAAATGGCCATAGATCAAAAAAGAGCGGAAAAACCAGATTCAGAAAAGTTAACGGTACTTTTCAAAGCTGTTACGCAATTGACAGGTACATACCCAGGATTCATAGGTAAGGATAAGGACGGTAAGTTGGCAATGGACAATCCGTATGAAGAAATGTTATCCGTTATTTTAGATAAAAATAGAATAGGTAGTTTGGCACATACCATAAGTATGTTCAGTAATTCCTACTACTCCATACGTAACCTTTGGTCTTCGGATATGTGGCGCGTATTTGAAAATATTCAGAAAATATGGAATTCACTGGTAGAGGGTGAAGATCATTCCATTAATAAAATACTTAAAGTTTTAAATCAATTAATTACACGCCTAATAGCGTTTATGGGGTTAATTGAAGAAAGTATTATGGTGCAACAAGGTTTGCTATTATACTTTATTGGGCTGCAATTAGAGCAAAGTACCTTGAATATTACCAAATGCAGGGCTTTGTTGACCATAAAGTATGATGAGCAAGTAGAGTACGATCTGTTAGAGTATTTATTGACCAGTCATGAAAGTTTAAATATATATAGGTACAGTTACCGTTCTCATATAGAGTTGGCTCATGTGTTAGATTTGGTGGTGTTCGATCTTGATTACGCCCGTTCATTGACTTTTATGATCAACCGTATTCAGAAGGATATAGCGCGGTTACCACATTCTAAATATGATCATCAATTAAATAATTACCAAAAAAATATTTTTGAGGCATTCTCTAAGTTAAGGTTGGCAGATTCAACAAAATTGGTGAAGACCAACTCAGAAACAGATTTTAAACGAGAAGAGTTAGATACGCTACTAAAGGAACTTTCAGATTTGTTGTACAAAGCATCGCAATCGATCTCAAATACCTATTTCAATCATACAGACAAACAGACCCAATTGTTTACACAGTCTTTTCCTATTTGATTATGATATTCAACGTTACACATATTACGAAGTACGATTACAATGCCCCAGTGAGCTATTGTCATAATATAGCAACGCTTCGTCCTAGGGAATCTAAAGGGCAAGAGTTGATAGTATATAGTATTGATATTTCACCGGAACCCGCGGAAATAAGTGAACGCAAAGATTTCTTTGGAAATTATATAACGCGTTTTTCTATACAGACAGAGCATAAAACTTTGAAGGTTACTACTAGGAGTAAGATTAATAGGGAATATGCCAAATTTCATGAATCTTTCAATAGCGATGCCTGTAAAAGCATTACCATGAACGATGCACTTGCTGCATTGAACGGCATGCATCCAGAAATATTAGAGGCCAAGCAATATGTATTAGAGTCCATTTTTATAAGAAGAACAGATAAGGCTATACGTGATTACGCGGAGTTATCTTTTAAAGGAAATAGATCTGTTTTTGATGCGGCTTATGAATTGATGCAACGTATTTATACCGATTTTGATTTTGATTCAGAATTCTCAACGATTTCAACACCAATAGAAGAGGTAATGAAAGAGAAAAAAGGTGTGTGTCAAGATTTTGCCCAAATTGCCATTGCTTGTATACGTTCTGTTGGTTTGCCTGCTAGATATATTAGTGGGTATATAGAAACCTTGCCAGCACCAGGTAAGGAGAAATTAGTGGGTGCAGATGCTTCTCATGCATGGTTTGCCATTTATATACCCGGTTTTGGTTGGGTAGACTTTGACCCAACAAATAATCAGATACCAAAAGACCAACATATAGTAGTGGGTTGGGGTAGAGACTACTATGACGTACCACCTTTAAAAGGTGTTGTTTATGGCAGTGGTCAGAGTAAATTGGATGTAGCGGTAGATATTGCTGCGGAGGTATAACGGAACTTAAGGCTTAGTTTATAAATAGGCCATACCCACCAAATCGGTTAGTTCCCCCGAAATACCTCATCAGTAGGATGGCCATAGCCTTAATGTTATAGTTATTGAATAGTGTTTTTTTATTTTTAAGTATGGCAAACCTAATACCATTCTAAAGAATATGATTACGGTTTTCCGTAACGGTGGCTACTATCTTTAAATAAGTCCTAAATCTTTTACAATGGCCACAAGGTGTATGGCATTGTTGGCGTTGAATTGTACTCGTAATTTATTTAAACGCTTTTCAATAGAACTTAAGCTGGCGGGCATAATTTTCTCTTTTCTATATAAAGCACTGATTTCATCTTGAGATAAGCCTTTGCTAAGATGGTATAAGAGAGAAATATCATAATCGTCTATTTCAAGTTCATTTTCACTACTGAATGCATTAGAAACTTCTGGCGATAAGAATTTTTCATCTTTAGCTACGTCACTAATTGCCTGAGTAAGGTTTTTAAGGCCGTTTCTGCTCTTACAGACATATGCATCTATATCATGTTGATTAAAGAGTGTACGTACCGCCTGTAGTCGATCTTCGACCGAGTAGACAATTACCTTTAAATTAGGGAATTCAGATTTTAGTTTTTCAACCAATGAATGTCCAGATGGGTAGGTTTGTGATCTGTGATCTACTTTAAATGAAAGATCAGATATGACCAGATCAAATGGTACATTGTCAAGATCGGCTCTTTTAATTTTTAAGTACGCATCATCACAATACTGCACTTGATCTATTTGTGTAACTCCCAATTCGGTCAGTAAAGAAAACACACCTTTGTTGATGTCTTCCATATCCTCCGCGATTAAAACTTTTTTGAACATGCCTTAAATTATTATTGATGCCTTAAAGCCATCACCTTGCTTAGATTCAAAATTAATAGTTCCATTTATAGAAGCGATACGGGATTCCGTATGTTGCAGCCCATTTTTTTTAAAAAGATCACATCCAACGCCATTATCCTTATAATTAATGCGCATTTTAGAACCTTCTTTTTCAAATATTAAAGTCACGAATGATGCCTGACTATGTTTTCTCATATTGGTCATGAGTTCTTGTAATACCCTGTAAATAGTAGTCTTTTTAAGTTCGGGAACGGTATCCCAAGGCATTTTGGAAAGGTTTCTGGTGATTACTTTTACCTTATCGTTCTTATATCCTAAGAGTAAATCATTTAATTGTAAACCAAAATCTTCGCTAAGGTCAATTGCGCTATTTTCTCTAGAAATATCTCGTGTTTTAGTATAAATTTTTTCCATTTCGTCCAAAATAGTATCCTCAACGCCTAAATTTTTCTCAAGAGAAGTCATCACTTTATACATATCATTCGCTACTTCATCATGTACTTTTTTAGCAATTCTGGTTTCTGTTTTATAGATTTCTTCAATTTTGGCTTTGCGGTATCTGTTGCGATAGATAAAGTAAGAACCAACTAAAATTAGAAAAATGATGAATGCCAGAGCTTGGTAAGCCAGTCGTTTACGAGATTCTATCTCTTGTAGAAGAATACTGGCCTGGGTTTTCTTTTGTTCTTCAGCAACATTGTATTTTAGAAATGCATTTTTGTTTTCCGCTATTTGTTTGGCATTGGTAATACTATCGGTCAGTTTTTTATATTCATGAACTAACGGATTTCTATCCATATTCATGAGCGTTGAAATAGCTTCAAGCTTAAAAGAACTGCTGTTAATTTTATCTGATAATGTTAGAGCATCCTGAGCATAAGCAACTGCTTTAGCGGTATCCTTTCTATCCAAATAAAATTCAGCTAAATGGGTGTTGCTTGAATGTTGCCCAATGAAATCATTATTTTGTTTACGTAGTTCTAATGCCTTTTTTAAGTTTTGTAGAGCTTCGGGTAAATTTAATTTAGATTGTACATACCCCAAGTTGTCTGTTACTAAAGTTTGTTCGTAAGTATTAAATTGGGTTTGCTTTTTTTGTAATAGAGTATAGATGTCAAGAGCTTTCTTATAATCTAATTGGTCTTTATAAATATTGGCTTTGTTATTAAGAATGACAACACTGTCTTTTAACCTATTTGCTATTTTTAAAGCCTTGTCAAACGTTTTTATGGCTTCAGTAGGGTTGTTAGAGGTTCTGTAAATTCGCCCTAACTGATTGTATAACCCAACTCTAGAATTAATCAAGGTGTCTTTGGTAGACATAGATTCAATTAAGTTTAAAGCTTCTACCACATTATTTTCACTACTAAAGTTATTTCCTATTTTAAATTCTGCAATAGATAACAGCCTTAAATCGTAAATGGCATTTAGAGTATCGTTTAACTCTAGGTCTAAGGCTTTCTTTTTAGTGTAGTAATGTATGCCTGAAGGTAAATCTTGCGGATTGGTAGGTTGTAGTATAGCCTTTCTGAATATGCGTGAACTATCTGTAAAGGTTTGTGCACTTAACTTAAATAAGGAGCAAAAGATAAATATAGTACAGGTGAATAGATGTAGAAAAACTGAAAATTTGTGGTATTTCATTCCTCTAATGTATAAACATTTTATGTATTTAATTTTTTGATTTCAGTGTCCGCTAAAAGAAAATGGATATAAGTGTTTTAAGATATATAGGTATGTACCTTAAAGTTAATTGTTTAGTCCATTTTGATTTGATAATGTAAGTAGATTAAAGAAATAGTAAATTAAGAAAACAGTATTAAAACAAAAAGAGCACCAAACTTCAACGTAATGTCAAAGTTTAAATGCCCTTTTCCAACTAACAACTTAAATATGCACTTTTAAAAGTTGCCAATAGTTAGAGTAAGTCCTTAACTAGTGACACTTTATATCTTCTATGCTCTCAGTTTTTTAATTTTGGCTAGTGTATCTTTAACCAAAGCTTCTAAACCTGCATAATCTTTATTTGCTAAAATATCTTTACTTATCAATTTTGATCCCATACCAACACAAGTAACTCCGGCATCAAACCAACCTTTAAGGTTGTCTTCATCTGTACTCACCCCACCTGTTGGCATAATGCTAGTCCATGGTTGAGGTCCTTTAATTCCTTTTACAAATCCAGGTCCGTAAAGAGAACCAGGGAATAATTTTACAATCTCACAGCCCATTTCTTCGGCTTTGTTGATTTCGGTCAATGAACCACAACCAGGAGACCATAATACTTTTCTACGGTTACAAACAATTGCAATATCTTCTCTTAAAGAAGGAGTTACAATGAAATTTGCACCAAGAGACATGTAGTAAGAAGCGGCACCGGCATCAGTAATTGATCCTACGCCCATAATCATACCAGGTAGGTTTTTTATTGCGTATTTGTTCAATTCGGAAAATACTTCGAAAGCGAAATCGCCACGAGCTGTAAATTCCATTAAACGCGCACCACCATCATAACAAGCCTGTAAAATCTTTTTACCTAACTCAATGTCTGGGTGATAGAATAAAGGTACCATACCAGATTCCTTCATTACATTCGCTACTTCTATTCTTGAATATTGTGCCATTTGAATTTTTTATTTCTCAGTTAAAATTTTGTTGAAATCGTAGTCTGAAGGATTGTCCACATATTTTTTTGCATCCTCATAATCATCTTCACCTACATAGAATAAATTTTGAAAACATAATTCTGCCAATTCAGAATTGATATTTACCAAACGAGGAGCAATTTTACCGTTCTCATCTTGAATTTCCGATAAGAACAACGGAGTAATTTCACCTCTAGAATTTGCGGTGACCATACAGCCACTCTTGCCTTCATCAAATAATTTTTTTACGCCAAGACCTAAAACCGTACATAACGTAAGGTCAAAACCTATCGGTCTACAGCAGCGTAATTCGTAGCCCAGTTCTACCGGTCTACTTTTAATATCTATACCTAACTCCTTTAATTTCTTTTGAACGAGCATATTAAAAATATGCGCTTTACTAACATTTCCTAACTCTGGGTGTCCATGATCGTCATAAGTGAATTTAATTTCACATTTGTCTAGCTCAGACTCTGGCATATTATGAAAAACACCTTCGCTAATTAGAGCTACACCGTAATGAATATCTTCAATCTTACGTTTGATCATTGAAGAAATGACCATACGAACCACTTTATCAAAAGTGATAGCGGTACGATCAAACATTTCTGGAATGATCATCATAGGATAGTGGCAGCTTGCCGCAATACCAAATGCTAAATGACCTGCAGATCTACCCATGGTAGACATTACGAACCAGTTTTGGCTAGTACGTGCATCTTCATATGTGGTATTACCAATACGTACACCTTCATCCTTTGCAGAATGAAAACCAAAAGTTGGGTTCCTATCCGGTAACGGTAAATCGTTATCAATAGTTTTAGGTACGTGAATGTTAGAAATGGAGATACCCTCTTTCTTTAAGAAACCCGTAATTCTGTTGGCAGTAGAAGCAGTGTCATCACCACCTATACTTACCAACAGTTTTACATTATTATCAATAAAAAGGCTAGTGTTTAGTTTTTCGTTTTTAGGTTTAAAACGGCTCATTATCAATGTTGAGCCACCCCTACTAAAAATCCGGTCAGCATGGAAGAAATCAAATTCCTTGATCTGCGGATTTTCATCGAAAATTCCTTTAAAACCTTCATGCAAACCTAAAACGCGATAATTATCTTTTAAGAAAGCCTTTGCCACGGTACTGATTACGGTATTTATACCAGGTGCAGGTCCGCCACCGCAAAGAATTAAAACAGATTTTTTCGACATTTTTTTATTTTTAGAAGATCTAAAGATGTTTTCTAATTATCTAGCAACTCTACCAGAAGCATCACCACCCATTAGTTTCTCAACTTCAGAAACCGTTACAAGGTTGGCATCACCTTTAATAGTATGTTTTAAACAAGATGCAGCAACTGCAAAGTCAAGAGCATTCTGATCATCTTCTGGGTATTTCAATAATCCGTAGATCAAACCACCCATAAAAGAATCACCACCACCAACACGGTCAACGATATCGGTAATTTGGTATTGACGAGTTTCGTACATTTTAGTACCGTCCCATAATACACCTGCCCATGTGTTGTGCGATGCAGAAATAGAACCTCTTAATGTTGTAATTACCTTTTTAGCTTTAGGGAATTTCTTCATCATCTGCTTACAAACAGATAAGAAAGCTTCCGCTTTAACATCGGCACCATCTTTATGAACATCAAGTCCTTCTGGGTGAATTCCAAAATGCTTTTCAGCATCTTCTTCGTTCCCTAAAATGATGTCACAATATTCAGTTAATCCTGCCATTACTTTTTCTCTGTGAGCATCGTCACAGTATGTCCAAAGTTTAGCTCTATAATTTAAATCTGTAGAGATTGTAATTCCTTTTGCACTAGCAGCTTTAACGGCTTCTAAACAAACATCTGCAGCTCCTTGAGAAATAGCTGGTGTAATACCAGTCCAGTGAAACCATTCAACATCTTCAAAAACAGCATCCCAATCGATCATTCCAGATTCTATTTCTGAAATAGCTGAATGAGCTCTATCGTAAACTACTTTACTACCTCTAGATACCGCTCCGGTTTCTAAGAAATAGATTCCTAAACGATTACCACCGTAAACAATTTTATCTACGCCAACGCCTCTTTTACGCATTTCCATCATTGCACATTCTCCAATATCATTTTTTGGTAAACGTGTTACGAAATCTACAGGAACACCGTAGTTAGCTAAAGATACAGCTACGTTAGATTCTCCACCTCCGTAAACTACATCGAAATTGTTAGCTTGAGAAAATCTTAAAAATCCTTGTGGTGCTAAACGAAGCATAATTTCACCGAATGTTACTACTTTTTTCATGTTGTTTTATAAGTTTTATAAGTACTGATTTTAAATTTGTTTAATCGATTAACCACTTTAGGTAAAAAATAACCAAAACAGACATTTTTTGTTAAAGCTAATTAAAGTCTTACTTTTGGTTAATCGATTAAACAAATATATTCAAACTAATTGAATAAAAAAAGAACAACTTTAAAAGACATTGCAAATGTTTTGAATATTTCGACTGCGGCTGTTTCAAAAGCTTTAAATGATGATGCGCGTATAAGTGTAAAAACTAAGAAAGCCGTAAAACAGGTAGCAAAAGAATTAAATTATCAACCTAATCATTTGGCAAGTGCCTTAAGGAAAGGGAAAAGTAAGTTAGTAGGTTTAATTGTGCCTAGAACTAATAGTAATTTCTTTTCTTCTGTTGTAGAGAATATGGAAGAGGTTCTTAATAAAGCCGGATACAATATTATAATAACCCAGTCTAACGAGTCTTTTGAAAAGGAATGTGATAATATAGATACACTATTGTATTTACAGGTTGATGGTATTATCGCATCCATGGCAAATGAAACAGTTGATTTATCTTTCTATGAAAAAATAAAGTCTAACGGAATTCCTTTAATTCTTTTTGATAGGGGGGAGAACGATTTAAATGTTGATTATATAGGGATCAATGATTATGAAAGTAGTCATATGATTATAGAGCATTTGATAGCGCAAGGTTGTAAACGAATAGCCCATATAGGCGGTTACCGGAGAACACGAATATTTAATAACAGAATACGAGGTTATATAGATGCAATTAAAAAGCACAACCTACCACATGATGATGAATTGCTTATTGAAAGTAGTCTGACATTAGAAAATGGGAGACATCAAATAGAAAAATTATTGGCGTTAAGAAATAGACCCGATGCAGTTTATGTAGCAAGTGATTATGCTGCGTTGGGAGCATTGCAGGTTTTGAAAGAGAGAAATATTAAAGTGCCGGAGGAAATAAAACTAGTAGGTTTTGGTAATGAACCCTTTACTTCTTTGGTAACACCTTCAATTACAAGTATAAGTCAACACAGTAAGCAAATAGGAAAATTGGCCGCAGAAACTTTTTTGGGTTATGTTGATAATGAGGTGATACGTCAATCTTTGAATAAGATAATTCTAGATTCGGAATTAATTGTACGAGATTCCTCTAAATAGAAAAAGCGTTATTGTGAATTTACAATAACGCTTTTCTATAAAGTATGAACAATTATTAGATACCTAAAGCTTGACCACCACCAATTTGTACAGTTTCGGCAGTAATGAAAGCAGCATCTTTGCTAGCTAAGAAAGAAACAACACCAGCAACATCTTCTGGCTGACCTAATCTACCTAACATAATGTTATTTGCCCAAGAAGCGAAAACTTCTGGTTTTGTAGCTTTAATTTGAGCATGGAAAGGAGTGTCAATAGTACCTGGAGATACTGCATTTGCTCTAATACCATATTCAGCTAAATCTTTTGCTAATGCCCTAGTTAACGCATGAACTCCTGCTTTAGAAGTACCGTAGATACCAGCACCTGGTCCACCAGCTGTCCATCCAGCGTTAGATGTATAGTTAATTATAGAAGGGTGGTCACCTTTTTTAAGGTAAGGTATTGCAGCTCTAGAAGCAAAGAAAGCTGAATCTAAGTTCAAAGCCATTACACCTCTATAGAATTCAGTAGTCATTTCTTCGAAACGAGATCTACCACCTAGACCACCTGCATTATTTATAAGTGTATCTATTTTACCATACTTCTCACCAATAGCTTTTATGTTTTTAGCCACTGCTTCTTCATTGGTAACATCAAATCCTAAGTACTCAGCAGTAATACCTTCTGCAGTAAGTTCTTTAATTCTTTCGGCACCAGCTGCGTCATCTATACCATTTAAGATAACGGTGTAACCATCTTGTCCTAATCTTTTAGCAACTGCAAATCCGATTCCTCCAGTTGCTCCTGTAATTACTGCTACTTTTCCTTCTGTACTCATGTTATAATTTATTTAATCTATTCTTAATTCAGTTTATTTATTTCCATTTAACGGTTCAATTTTACCGCATAATAACCAGATACTTGCTAACGCAATAATTGCCATTGTTGCACCTATTACAAATGCAGGTGTATAATTTCCGCCAGAAGTTAACCAGGGCACTAAATAGATTAATGCTGCAGCTGTTAATTTAGCGGCCATTCCTGCTATACCTGATAAAGTTCCAATTGTTTTTCCTCCAAAGAAATCACTAGGTAACGTTTGAACATTACCAATTGCGGTTTGAAAACCAAATAGTATTAGTGCCATAATTAGTACGGCTCCGGTTGGTCCACCAGGGTTGGCCATGGCTAACAAACTTGGTAACATAATCAGGCAACCTATAGTAATTATTATTTTTCTAGTTTTATCAACCGTCCATCCCGCTTTTAAACGATTTTGGGCAAATAACCCACCAAACCAAGCACCTAGCATTGCACCTACGTAGGGAACCCAACCATAGATACCAATAGTTTTTACGTCCATTCCATAAACTTCGTTTAGGTAAATTGGAATCCATACTACAAATAACCACCAGATAGGGTCAATAGCTGCTGAGGCAATGATTACTCCCCAACTTTGTTTATGCTTTAATAGTTTACCAGTGTCTGGGTTATACCCATCATCTGGAGTACCGTCGTTATCTATATCTTGATTTTGTTGACCTGTTAAGATATAGTTTCGTTCTTCATCTGAAATCCATGGATGTTTTTTCGGTGGCGCTTTTACTAATATTAACCAAGGTATTAACCATAATAATCCTAGGGCACCAACTATAATGAATATCATTTGCCAACTAAAATAAACGGTCATGAATGCGATAGCAGGTATTGCAATAATACCACCTATGGCAGCACCAGAATTAAATAAACCCTGTGCAAATGCGCGTTCTTCTGTTGGAAACCATTCTGCGTTTGCTTTTGCAGCTCCCGGCCAGTTACCAGCTTCTGCAATTCCTAATATTGTTCTAAAGAAGCCAAAGCTTAAAACACCTTGAGCTAATGCATGAAGTGCGGTGGCAATAGACCACACACCAATTGAAATGGCAAAACCAATTCGTGTGCCGACCCAGTCTAGAATTTTACCGAAAATAGCTTGTCCGAATGCGTAGGCAAACATGAAAACTACAGATATAGTGGCAAATATTTCTTTACGTTCATCATTAGTACTTTCTGGAAATAAATCTTCTGCAATATCTGGCCAAAGAACTCCAATGGACTGACGATCGATGTAATTGATAATTGTTGCTATTGCGATTAAAGCTATAACCCACCATCTTAATCCTTTAATTTTCATAATTCTTTGCTTTTTGGTCTTGTATGTTGATGAAAAAAAGAGTCTTTGATTCTTTAAATAATCTAAAAACTTTTGTTTTCACTGGTTGGTTAATAGAGATATACGTGTATCTCTTATATATTGTAACAATATTTATAAAGCTCATTAAAATGTACTTTCATCATTTCTTTGGCTTTTTGAGTATTCTGTTCCTTTATAGCATTAAATATGTCTTGATGCTCTTTAATTCTTTTTGGACCTTGATTCTTGTCACAAACATGATACTTTTCAAAGTTGTTGATAATTTCAGGTGTAATAATCAGCATCATTCTATTAATGGTGCTATTTCTACATGCCTGAGCAATTGCTAAATGAAAAAGCAAGTCTTCTTGAACGGCATCTTCATTGTTCAGTACTTTTACTTTGTATGATTCTAATGCCGCTTCTATTTTTTCTAAATCGTCATTAGTTCTACGTTTTGCGGCTAATCTTACTGTTTTAAGCTCTAGTAGAATTCTTGTTTCAACCAATGATTTAAAATCTGGGTCTTCTAAAGCAAGAATGTCATCAATCATACCATTCATAGCTACTAAACCAATATCTGCTACAAAAGTTCCACTTTGTGGTTTTGATTTTAATATGCCGTAAAATTCAAGTTTCTGAATTGTTTCTCGAACATTTCCTCTACTCACTTCAAAACGTTCAGACAACATACGTTCTGAAGGTAATTTATCACCAGGTTCAAGATTTTTATTATTTATTAAATCTCTTATTTTAGCAATGATATCATTGTGAAGTTGCTGGTGGTCGTTTTTAGTTAAAATCTCTAGCTTCATATATCACATTTCATTGTTATAGAAAAAATTGGTTAACCAGATTGGTTTATCAAATTTATGAAAATAAATGTGTTATCAAATTTTTCATGAGATTAATGTCAAAAACTTCGTTCAAATTATAAAGAAAGATGGGCTGGCTCTCTCAAAAAAGCCAGCCATCTTAAAAAACTAACTCAAACAACTTTCTTTATATATTTTTAATACCCTGGGTTTTGTGTTAGGTTAGGGTTTCTTTCTAATTCATCTTCAGGTAATGGTAGTAAATAATCATCTTCAGAGAAAAATGGTTTTTCACCTTCTAATCCAGAGGCTCCAAATACTTCGTTTCCAATTTTTCTTCTAGCAATGTCATACCATCTTATTCCTTCGAACGCGAATTCTAGTCTTCTTTCTTCTAAAATATCATCTACTGTAATAGTTCCTGATAAATCTGCAGGTACTGCACTTGGCTCAACTGTTACTGGAACACCTGCACCAGTTTGAGTTTCACCACCCATTCTAGCTCTTGCTCTAACTTGGTTGACATAGTTTAATGCAGTTGCATTATCTCCTAATTCTACAGCAGCTTCAGCAGCAATCAATAATACTTCAGCATAACGTATCATAGAATAGTTATGGCTAGTTGCTCTTGCGTTTGCACGAGCAAATGGTCCAGGAAAACGTGTGTATTTTGCAACGTAAGGATTGTTTTTAGCAAATTCATGACCACTAATGTCAAATTGCGTGTAATCAACAACTGTACCTCCAATAGATACTTCGTCATCCATACTTACAGCTCTTCTATAATCATCGGCATCCCAAGTAGTATAGACTTCTAACGTTGGTACAGCTACAGACCAGCCACCACCTAAGTTTCTGTCATCACCTCTAATACCTGTCATTGGGGCAGTTTGATCATAAGCGTTGTCATCAGCTTCAAAATTGTTATAATCTAAAGCGAATATTGGCTCTAAAGATGCATCAATTTCGTTTGCGTTAAATAAATTTTGGAAGTTTGATTCTAAAGCTAAGTTATACGTACCAGCGTTATCGATAACTTCTTGAGCTTCAGTAAATGCATTTTGATACTCACCCATTGTTAAATAAACTAAAGAAAGGTAAGAACTAGCTGCAGCTTTAGAAGGTATTGCTCTAGAGGCAACTGTATTTGGTAACCAAGTTTTAGCATACTCTAAATCTGAAATTATGTTTGCATAAACCTCAGCAGTAGGAGTTCTTGTGATTGCTGCAGAAGCATCAATATCTACAATAGGTTCTTCAATGTAAGGTACATCTCCAAATAATCTAACTAAATGAAAGTAATAAAATGCTCTGGCAAAATAAGCTTGTGCCGTAATTGGATTTTTAATTTCATCAGCAACATCTACGTTTTCGGCACCTGCTATTGCATTATTTGCAGCAGCAATTCCTTGGTATGTACGTGGCCAGAATTCACTTATCATACCATTACTGGCAAGTGTAGTAAATTCATTCATCTCAACTCTTCTTGTTTCATTAGAGGCAAGACTTACCATATCTGAACGCAGCATTAATGCAATAGAAAGCTTTCTGCCCCATATTTTCTCATTGATGGCATGTGTTAGTGCCCCATCTACTGCTGTTTGAATATTTGCAGTAGTTTCAAAGAAACCTTCTGCTGACAATATACCTACAGGTTCTTCTTCTAGATCTGAACAACCCATTATTGATAAACCTATCAATAACAGTAATAATTTATATGTTTTCATTTTGTTTTCTTTTAAATTAAATTTTTTCTTAAAACTTTAAGTTAAGGCTCATGTTTACAGTTCTTACCGTTGGGTAGTTACCAAAATCAAAACCTTGTGCTGTATTGGCAGAAGTATTGTTGTCTCCACCAGAACCAAAGTAGTTTACTTCTGGGTCTAAGCCAGAGTAGTCTGTAATGGTAATTAAGTTCTGTGCACTTAATCCAATTCTAAGGTTATCCAAACCTAATTTCTCAGTAATATCAGAAGGAACGTTATAGCCAATTGCAATGTTCTTTAATCTAATGTAGCTACCATCTTCAACAAAACGAGAAGAAATTTCTCTGTTACTGTTATTACCTACACGTGGAGCATCAGTATCTGTATTAGTTGGCGTCCATGCATTGTTATAATAGTCTGTAGTCGTATTAGCGTCTCCGTTTGTTAACTGAACGTTTGTTAAATTGAAAATGTCACCCCCTTGAGAACCTTGGAAGAAAATACTTAAGTCTAAGTTCTTATATGAAAAGTTATTTGTAAAACCCCAAGTGAAATCTGGATTTGGGTTACCAATAGTTGTTCTATCACCTTCTGTAATATCACCGCTACCATCTATATCTGCAAATAATGGGTCACCTGCAACGCCGCCGGATAAAGTAGCCGTCCCTGCTGGTAAAGCTCCACCTTGGTAAACACCAGCGTAGTCATATCCCCAGAATAATCCAACTTCTTCACCTACCCTTAATACATAACTTCTGTCATGGCTAAAGTAACTTGGTGTAGCATCGAAAAATAAATCAGCATCGTTAACTAAACTTACAACTTCGTTTTTGTTGAAAGCCATGTTAAAATCTGTTGTCCATCTAAAATTTTCTTTAACAATGTTTTTAGTGCTCAAAGCAACTTCAAAACCTCTGTTGTTAATTTCACCAACGTTTGATAGAATATTGTCACCTGAGAAACCTGCATATTCAGGGATACTGTTGTTCGTTAAAATCAAATCTTTAGTATCAATGTTGTAGTAATCTAGAGAAAGTGTAATTCTATTATTTACAAACCCTAAATCGATACCAAAGTTAGATTGGTAAGATGATTCCCATTTCAAATTTGGATTTTCTGATTGTTCTGGAGTAACAGCACTAACAGTTTGTCCATTGCTAGAAGCATAAATGGTTTCTAGTCTTGATAAAGATTGGTATGCGCTAATAGATGGGTTACCAGTTACACCGTAACTTGCTCTCAGCTTTAAGTTAGAAATAGCTTTGCTGTCCTGTAAGAATTTTTCGTTAGATACTTTCCATCCTAATGCTGCAGAAGGGAATAGAGCGTACTTTTCATTAGCTGCGAAGTTAGAAGCACCATCTCTTCTTAATGTAGCTGTAAGTAAGTATTTATCATCCCAGTCATAGTTAAGTCTACCAAATTGAGATTGTATTTCAATTTCAGATCTAGAAGAATCTGGTTGCAAAATATTTGTTGCCGATCCTAAACCATAAAAAGAAAATCCATCAGAAATAAAACCTGTAGCTTCAGAGAAGAAATTTTCTGCAACTGTCTTTTGGTAAGAGTAACCACCTAATAAAGTTAAGTTACCTTTTCCTAATTCTGTAGTGTATGTTAAGTAGTTTTCACTTAATACACTAGTTTCTTTATCAATATCAACGATAGCTCTACCGCTTTCTCCACCTGCTGTTTGTGTTAAAAGAGATGGTAAGTAAATACCTCTAGTTTGGTTTTCTGTACTTAAACCAAAAGTACTTTTAAAAGTAAGACCTTTTAAAATTTCGTAGTTAGCATAAAAGTTTGCTCTAAAGTTATCAGTTGTTGTTTCGTCAATTCTTTCAGTTGCAACAGCAAATGGGTTGTCTACAGGGTCACCCACAGTGTTACCGAATGTATAAGAACCATCTTCGTTAAAAACAGCTTGATCTGGAGCGTATCTTAATGCTAATGTAATTACATCATCACCACCTGCAGAAACAGAACCGTTTGATTGAGTTGCAGAACCATTTTTAACACCTCTACTCCCAAAAAGGTTCATTCCTAACTTTAATTTATCTGTTACTTGCGCGTCAATGTTAGATAAGAACGTTAATCTTTCAAAATCAGAACCTGTAATTATACCCTCTTGTTTAAAGTAGTTGGTAGAAGCATAAAAATTAATTTTATCGCTACCACCAGAAACCGAAACTTGGTTATTGGATGTACTTCCAGATCTATAGATCAAGTCTTGCCAATCTGTATTTGCCGGTCCTTGAGAATAAGGAGTAGTAACACCATTATTAGCTCTAATTTGATTTTGATAATCGGCAAATTCATTAGCATTCAATAAATCTAATCTGTTAGATATATTTTGAATGGCGTATGTAGTATTAGCTTCTATAGATATTTTCCCACTTCTACCTTTTTTAGTAGTTACAAGTATAACACCATTTGATCCTCTTGATCCATAAATAGCAGTAGCTGATGCATCTTTCAAAACTTCCATAGACTCAATATCATTGGCTTGTGGCATAGATGCTCCAACAAAACCATCTACAACTACAAGTGGAGAACTACTTGCGTTAATTGAAGTGTTACCTCTAATGGTTATACTGATGGGAGCACCTGGCTCGCCACCGTTGTTAGACTGCACAACAACACCGGCTGCACGTCCTTGTAATGCTTGTTCTGCATTTAAAACAGGATATGCGTTTAATTCCTCAGATTTTACAGAAGAAACAGACCCGGTAATGTCACTTTTTTTCTGAGAACCGTAACCAACAACAACAACCTCTTCAAGTTGGCTTGCATCTTCAGCAAGAACAATGTCTAAAGTTTGTTGTCCATTAATAGTTACGGATTTCTTAGCGTAACCAATGTAAGAGAATTCTAATACATCTCCATTTTTAACGGTAATAGAATAATTACCATCAAAATCTGTTGATGTACCTGTCGTTGTATTTTGGATAACAACATTTGCACCGGGTACAGGCATACTCGTCTCATCGGTAACTGTACCGGTCAGGTTATACCCGTCTTGTGCGAATAATGATATGTTGAGTAACAATACCATTATTAATACTAATTTTGTTTTTAAATTCATTTGTAGTCTTGTTATGTTAATTTAAGTTCGACTTGTTAAAGTCTGATTAAAGCATTTTAAAATGAAAATTGAATTGAGTTTCATTTTACATCTGCTAGGGCTTCTTTAATTTCTACTACTTGCTTTTGAAGAAAACACTAACAGTAAATAGTTCATTTTTTTTAATCGCATCCTTATTTCAAATAAGAAATGATAATGTAAATGTGTTAATCTAAATTTTCAGTCATTGAATTGAATTAAAATTAAGTTCGATGTTAATTTGAGTTTAAATATTTTGGTTTTCCAAACTGGTTATCCAATTTGGTTTACCAAATATATGTTATTTAATCGTTAAAAAAAGAGAAATTTACATTTTAACAACTTTTGCTGTGCTGAAATTTTTCAAATCTGCTTTTAACCCTGTGTAATATTGAGGATATGGTATTTAATTAACAAATGGGGGCTTTTTTGAATCAATACTTTTTATAGCTAATTATGCTTTCTTTTCGTCAAAAAACTGTATTTAAATTCCTAAATTTGAGCGGTTTTCCTCTCTAAATTTTCAATTATTTTTGGATTTGTAGAAGTAAGTGTGAATTCAATTTTTTGATATTCAATAACTTCTGATGATTTTAATTGATTGTAAACACAGTATTATGAATAACAGTTTTGAACAATACGCATATATTCCTTTAAAGCAATTTTCTAACCGAGTTTGGCGTACTTATGAAGGAGGTGCACTTATAGATAGATGGAAAAAAGATATTCCAGAAGTTGATGGTAGTATGCCAGAAGAGTGGATAATGTCTACTGTGACAGCTAGAGGAAACGGAAGACCCGAAAATGAAGGACTTTCTCTAGTAGAGACTCCTTCCGGCACTCATTCTCTAAAAGAATTAGTAGATTCTAACAAAGAACTTTATCTAGGTAAGTCATTGGCAGATAAATTTGGCGCCACTGGGGTGTTGATTAAAATGCTTGACTCTAAAGAACGACTTACAATACAGGTACATCCAGATAAAGATTACGCCAAGACCATGTTGAATTCGGCTTTTGGAAAAACTGAATCATGGTATGTTTTAAATAAGCGTGAAATAAATGGAGAGAAAAGTGTCATTTATATGGGCTTCAAAGAAGGGGTTACAAGAGCACAATGGGAAACTCTCTTTGTAAATCAGGATATTGAGGGTATGCTTAATAGTCTTCACAAGATAGAAGTGAACCCTGGTGATGCATATATGATATATGGCGGTGTGCCACATGCAATTGGTAGTGGGTGCTTTTTAATGGAAGTTCAAGAACCTACTGATTATACTATGCGTGTAGAGAAAGTTACTCCTGCAGGATTAACGATTTCTGATGAATTAATACACCAAGGGGTAGGGGAGCAAAATATGCTAGATTGTTTTCATTATGATGGCTGTTCCCATGAAGAAGCAATAAAAAGATGGAAGGTTTCCCCTAAAACTATAGATTCTTCTGATACGCATACATTGAATACCATATTTAACGAAACCCATACGGATTGTTTTGGGCTAAGTGAACTAGATTTAAATAGTTCATATACGATTAAGGCAAATGGAAGTTTTTTCGTTGCGGTTATTTACTTTGGAGAAGGTACTATCGTATGTGGTGGTAAAGAGTATAGCTTTGCACAAGGTGATGAAATATTCTTTTCTGCAGCAATAGACGAAGTGAAATTTACATCTACCGTAGCATCCAAGATTTTGTTATGTTATCCTCCAAGTTAAGAGATTAATTTTCAATCCAAACATGATAAAAAAAGGGCAAACAAATATTAAGTTATTTGTTTGCCCTTTTTTATTGCAATCTAATTTATTTCTTTAAATGTGATCCTAAAGGAAATCAATAAATCCGTTTAAAGCAACATACAGCATATAACAGTTAAAAATAAAAGTGGCTCCCAATGCTAAATTCATACCAATGCCAATTTTATGTTCTTTCATAATACGCTCCTTATTTAAAAGAATGAGTAGAAACAGTGTAATCAATGGCATTACAAACGGGCTTAATGCTTGTGACGCAATTAATATCCAAACTGGTTTTCCTCCTAGTATTGGAACAATCAAACCAGATAGAGCTACCAAAACTACAATTAGTTTATACAGCGGTTTTTTCATGTCGCGCTCCGTACCTGTGTAATCGGCCACCAGCCAAGGAAATAACAATAGGTTGGGAAAAATTGAAGATAAACCTGCGCCAATAATTCCTAATGTAAAAAGGGTTAGAGCAAAATCGCCTGCCCATGGTCCCAATGCGTGCATCATATCAGTAGCGTCTTCAACAGGTGCTCCTTTAAAGTATAGCGTACCTGTTGCACTGATCATTATGGCAAGACTTATAAAAAAAGTCATTACCATAGAAGACATCGCATCTTTGTTTTCAGTTTTTAAATCTTTTAGTCCCCAGTTTTGCTCTTGAACAAGAATGCTTCGAGATGCTAAACAAACACCTGCCATAGTAGTACCTACTATACCGGCAATTACCAAGCCGTTGTTATCGCCTTTAGGTAATTCAGGAAAAAATTCGGTAATGGAAGTGCCTGCTTCTTTAACCACCATAAAGCTTGTTATAATAAAAGCTAATGCCATAAAGCCAACCATGATACTCATGGCTTTTATGAAATTTTCGTGTTTACCGGTCCAAAAAAGTCCAATAAGTAAGGCTATGAAAAAAATGGAAACTACAGGTTTGTTAAGAAATGAAATGGAGGTTTTTACTGAAATCCATTCCATTGTTACTTCTGCAACTACGCCCATAACGCCAATACAAGAAGAAACTATGGAGACGAGTAATGCAGTAATAATAAAAATAGTGAGCGGTTTACCAAATGTTTTTTTGAAATTGAACATCAGGGTATTTCCGGAAACGATGGTCAATTTACTAATAGATACCAATAAGAAGTAGGTGAAAAAACAAGAAAGCAGTAGCGCCCATGAAAGGCTAAGACCATATTTAGCACCAGAAACTACCATTGAGGTGACACTACCGGTACCTACAACGTAACCAATAATAAAAAATGCTGGACCAAAATCCTTGAGACGTTTTTTAAATTTTCCTGAAAAGGACATATTTTCTGTTGTCATAAGTATTGGTTCAGCATTTAATATGTTATAAAATAGTACTTCAAAAAATCTATTTAAAGTTACTTTTAGTGGCTTTAAATAGATTAGGTCTTATTCTTTATCTCCAAAATAAGATGGACCCACACCACTTAAGAAATCTTCTCTGACAGGGCTAAAAGTATCAATAAGTTCCCCTTCTTCTAGGCAAACAGCACTATGTAATAAATTTGGTTCAATATAAACTCCGTCACCTGCTTCTACTATTTGCTTCTCACCATCAATTACAAATTCGAATTTTCCTGAAACGCAATAGGTAGCTTGTGTGTGAAAATGTTGATGAGGAGCACCTAATGCTCCTTTGTCAAATTTTACTCTAACCATCATAATTTGGTTGTCATAGCCTAAGAACTTTCTTGAAACTCCTCCTCCAAGCACTTCCCATTCCATGTCTTTTGTAATGACGTATTTTTCACTGAATCTTTTCATAATTTTTTATTCTTTAATATTTATTTAAAATAATAAGAACCAGACCATTCATAATTCTCATTGTTGATTTTTAACGTATGTTTTGCCTCCTTTGAAGCATTGGTATTTGCTATTATAAACAGTTTAGTAGTACCTTGAACAGTTGTAATTGAAATAGCAGTATAGTCTACAATGTCTAAAACTATTTTTAATGCTGAGATTGAACTATTGGAATTAACAGCTGATTCTGAAACCGGGCTATAGCTTCCATGCGCTTCTATAGTTGAGACAAATAGTGTGTTATTTGTATCTTTTCTACGGATAATAAAACCAGCTTCTCTTCTTAAATTAAACTCAGGGTCATTGGCACCAATTCTTACAAATCTTAACTCGTCATCTTTTGAGGTTGCCGATGTTAAGGTATAGAACTTCCCTTTTTCTAGCCAACTTAATTTTGTGTTTTCTTCTGTTGTGCTTCCGCAACCTTCTGACCATAAATGTTGATAACCGTTGTCGCTACCTAATGGCTCCAGTGTTTTAGGGACTTCATATTCAAAATTTGTTTTCAATACTTGACCCATAAAATAAAAGGGTAGATCATATTGGTTTGTACTATCAGATTTAACTTTTAGAATATCAAGCATAAAAGGCTTTTCAAATTCACCATCTTTAATGATAGCCATAGTTCTGTGCATTTCAGTTCCAGGATATGCGTTAGATTCTTTGGCACTTACTAATTGTATATTGGCTTTAGAATCATCAAAAATATATAAAGTAGGGTTGTGCTTGCTGCCAATATCATATTTGCCTTGGTAGTGAGATTTCTCATTTTGCACAAGAGTATTATGGGCAATGGTTTGCTTTGCCCAGGTTTTATTTTCTTTCAGATAATTACCGCCACCTTTTTGTTCAATATTTACAAAACGTGCAAGACCGTAATCTTGCAATACTTCATCACCATTTTCGTAGTAAGAGTAGGATAGCTTATCATAGTGCCCATGGCTTGATCCTTGTGCCGCATATTTAAAAACAAGTTCTAAGTCATCACTTCGTAAAATACCCACACCACCTTGTTTTCCGTTAGGTCCATCAGATAAATTAATTGATTTTTTCGCGAATGGTTCTGCTTTGCCATTTTTAACTCCTAGCGCAACAGCTAAGCCTGAATCATCTAATAAGACTTTGTTTTGTTTTTCTGCAATACTTAATAATCCTGGGTCTTGATTTCCGTAATAATAAGAGATGTCTACCGCTGTTACTAAAGCATCAGTATAATAAGACATTCCTTTTTGCCCGTCGTTAAGGGGAAAGAAATCTCCATCTGCATCAGATAAATTTAAAAGAGCATTGATAGATTTTAAAAGAACACCGTCTTTGTATTCAAAGATTTTTAATTCAGGTTTTACATTGTGTAGACCTTCTGCGAAAATTAAAAAAGGATACATGGCATAACGCTGGTAGTATGGACCCTCATTATAATACCCATCAGGAGAAAAAGGTTCTTCAATATTTGCTAAGAATCCGGCTTTGCCTTCTTTATTTATAAAGCCGCCATCATCGTCTTTAGCAGTTTTGTCCATCTCTAAATTTGGAATACCATATAATGCACGATCGATTAATTCTTTATCGTTCATTACTAAACCAATCATACCAACAGCTGCATTACCCCATGTACTATGGTTGTGTACCCTTTGGTAAAACTGCGGACTATCAACTGAAATGTGATCCGCGAATGGTTTAAAAAGATTTTTCTCTAGTTTTTTTCTTTCAGCTGCACTTAGGTAATTATAAATGCAATCATAAGCTTGGCTGACGTAAACCAACCAGTTAGAGTCGTTTAAACATTGCCAAAATAATTTACCTCTAGCATAAGATCTTGTTTTAGGGTGTAAGGGTAATGTTTTGTACATTCCTTCATATTGCAAAAGCATGTCTTTTACATACTTTGCATATTTCTCATCCTCTAAAATTTGATATAGCACGCCTGCTTGTTGCATAACGACCATGTTTCGTTTGTGACGAACATGAGTATAGCCACCAGAATAATCTTTCGGGATAGGTGTGTCTATGCCTAGAGCAATTTCCGCATCAATCTCTGCTTTTAACTTTTGTAAAGAGGCATCAAATAAAGGAACAGAACCTAATTCTGCCCTTATTTTTTCAACTCCTTTTTTGGTTAGAATAAGGCTAGGGTGTTCTTGTGCAGCTGCGCTGAACGTTATTAAAATAGCGCAAATAAAAATTTGCAATGTTGTTAAGTATTTGATCATGCTTGTTATTCGTTTTTTAATAGCCCTAAGTCTTTACCGTCAGTACCTTTTCCCTTTAATGGAGAATCTGAAGGTAATGCGTAGTTGGTATCCTTGGTAAATTCAGGAACAAGTTCCCATTGATTTTCAACTTGGTATTTCTGATCGCCTGTGACCATAAGTTTTTCTGAATTATTTAAGGCATTATTAAGAACTTTTACAATTGGCTCACCCACTACCAGATGCATGTTAATGGCTTTACTATCTTTAAAAATATTATTTTTAATAGCTGTTTCTTGAACTCCATATAATGATATGCTAGCATCATATTTATTTTTAGAACCGTAGCCAACATGGTCAAATATATTATGCTCCATTTCTAAAAACGGACCAAAGGTACTTTCATCCTTACCACCTCTATACAATCTTAAGGCTGCACCTTGTAAATCGTTTATGGCATTATTCTTCATTATAAAGTACTCTACATTATAGGCACCTATATCATCTGTTTCTTTGTCTAAGGCCGCAATGCTACCAGAAATATTTTTGAAGTTTGAGTTTTGTATGCTTATGGTGTCAGCAAAAGTACCTTTAGAAACGCGCAGCACATCAAAAGAATGATTAACGACCATATCTTTAAATTCACATCTGTCAATGAACAATTTATAATTATCGATCATAGATTTTTTGCTAGTACTAATTACAGAGTTACCTGCGTAATCTGGAGATTTGGTGCCATCAAAAGTGATATTTTCTAAAGAAAGACTACCTCCGTTTTCAATTTCAAAAGCCATCATTCTTTCAAATAAGATGGTCGCTTTTTCTTTGCCAAGAGTTTTAAAGGTTAGCGGATGGTTAATTTTTACCGCTTTGGTCAGTAAATAAGTTCCGCCATCTTCAAGAATGATGATATCACCAGGTTTTGTTTCTTTTACTTTATCGTATAAGGTATTGATACCAGCAGCTACGTTAATAGTATTACCAGAATTTAACGCAACCGTATTATCTGCTTTAGAATACCAAGTTGTACCAGTATTCTCTTTAGTTGCGATTTTAGGGCTAATAACAACTTTGGTTTTAATCTTATTAGAGGTAGGAATCGGAAATCCGTTTTTGTCTTTTACCAATTTAATCTTGGCGTTCTTAAAACCCTCCTTAATAGTAGTTTCTGAATTTTCGCCAAGAATATTGTTCTTGAAAGTAATACCGCTAATATCATCATCAATAGTAAACACATCTTTTTTGGTATCGTTGTAAATGATATTATCTGAAAATTCTGAAGTTCTTGGTGCCTGACTTCTTTCTGCATCACTACCTGCACCAAAAAGAATATTATCGCAGTTTACAAAAGTGTTGCTATTTACTTTAGAATCTATAACCGGTACATATCTATTTGGTGGTGAATTAGGTACGCCGTTCATCATTACAAAGGCACCTCTAAAACGATATCCCGTTAAGCCAACATGGTAGTTGTTTATTACCGTTTGTGTTTCATTTATGACACGAATACCGCCAGTACTTGGTTTGTTATTACCAATGAATACATTGCCGTCAACCAATGTTTCGTTACCATGGCGCATGGTCAATGTACCTGTACATTCAAAAAATGTATTGTATTTAAAAGTGTTGTTACAAGACTTGTTTGAGATGATTTCGTGTTCACCATTGGTTCTGTCAAAGTAGTTAGATTCCACTAAGGTGTTCGATTTTTCTAATGCGTGATGACTAGTGCCAATTCTTAAAGTTTCTCCACCATTGTTTCCGTATGTAGGTCTTGGTCCAAAATAGTTATGGTCTATTTGGTGGTTGTTGGCTCTACTATCTTCGGCATCCAAACCAACGATCATGGTAACTCCTAAATTCTTTTTACCTGCAATATGGTTATGGTCAATTCGGTTGTTTTTTCCGTAAATGGTTATCCAATAATCTTGTACTTGGCGTTCAGGATTATTGAAGTTATCGATTACACATTCGGTAAGGCGAGAATTATTAGCCATTTGTTCCCTGCTTTTTCTAAAAGAAATAACAGCGTTGGTAGGAGTGTACCCATTTTTAAAAACAAGACCTTTGACAATTAAGTGATCACCTGCAATTCTAAGATTAGAAGCTCCGGATAAAATCACTTTTCCCTTTTCTTCTGCTATTAGTGTGATAGGTTTTTCTGCCGTACCATTCGCTTCAAACAGAAGTTCAGAATCCATCCAAACACCATTGGCAAGAACGATGCTGTCACCAGGCTGCACTTTCTGAAGCACTTCTGTAAACTCTGCTACATTTTTTACAATATGTGTTTGCTGTGGTTTGGTGAATGAATATGCTAGGCATATAAAAACAGATAAGAATAGAAGGTGGTATCGTCTCATAAGTCAAAATTGGTTAACCAAATTGGTTGACCAAAAATAAGGATATTTGTAAGACTGGCAAATATTTAACATAATAAGGCGGCTTTTTTTTGGTAATCATTAATTATATAACTACATAATTAGTGAATCCATAAAAAAGGTAAAACGGCTAAATGTCAACTTACAGGGTGCACATATATAGTAATTATGAAATACATACCCCTTCATTTTTAGGTATTTAGTAATAAGATTTAAGATATAAATTCATCTATTAATCTAGTATTTTCCGTATGGAACTCTCAACAGACGTATACTTTTTAAAAGGAAGAAAGCCAATAGAAAAAGTTTGCGGGCTGTTCAGGTGTTTAGTTGTAGATTTTCCATTTTGCCTTCCAAAACCTAGTACGGTCATATCTGGTCTTTGTACATAATTATCTGGATGTTCGTCATCTTTATGATGCAGCATATAGAGCATGAGCGGTGAATTTTCATCACCAAATGCCATCCATTCGGGTGAAGGTAAATCACCGTTAAACGATTCTGTAATAGCGTGTTTTTTATTGTCTATGGAAGCATACCAAAAATCCGAATCATCCATTTGTCCACCAGGTACCCCTTCATATTGAATCCAATAGTTGTAGCCTGGACTAATTTTGGTCATGGTGAAATCACACCTATCTAAATAAAAATCCCATTGCCCTTCCCATTGCTTATTATCTGAAGTAAACGTAATACGAATGTGATCATCTGTTTGAAGCTTCACAACAGAATTAGAATTATCCGTACCTGCGTTCATGGCATGAAAGTAGCTTCCGTCTTGCTTATGAATTGCATTAGGAAAGCCTCTGTATTCCCCTTTATGGCGAGAGCCTTCTTTGTTGTGAAAACCAATCCAGTCAACACCGTTTTTGTCGATCATGCTTGATAGACCACCGCCTTCCTTCTCTAGATAATATGTTGCCCGTGGTGTAGAAATAATATAAGAAGGACCGCCACCAGCAGATTCATCGATGCCATGAGATAGTTGAAGCTTTTTTTCCGTACAACTGTTTAATGCTAGTAAAAGCAAAAATAGAAGCGATAACTGTTTGCGTTGTATGGTCATTAAGTTTTTTATGAAGTATTACATGTTTTTTGAAACTGCGCTGCGTTTTAATAAAAAGCCTAGACAAGCTATAATCAATGCGCAAGTGGCAAACATAATTCGCCCCCAAAACGGATTTGGTATCAAAGCCATAAGTAAAATACCTAAGCTCATGACCATAACCATATTGCCTAGTTTTATTCTTTGTTGACGGTCTACCTCATCTTGTAGGTCATCTGCAATTACAGGAGTTTCTAAATCTTTGAAAAAACTGTCTGTGGCAACTTTATTTTTGTCATTTTCCTCTTTGTAAAATAAGGTGGTTGCCCAGAAAAATCCTGCGGTAATAAAAACATGACCGGCAATGGTCAAAATTATGTTCATGTCAATAATTTCTCGCCTGGTAAGGGATTCTATGCCGAATATGGATACAAAATCTTCTGCAGTAAATATATTGGCAATGAAGTAAGACACAAATAATCCTACCACGATTGTGGCCCATGGTGCCCATTGTGGCGTTCTTTTTAAAACGATTGCTAAAAGTAACGGTATCATCATTGGCATCTGTATCATTGTTGATACTGACATCATAAGCTCAAATAAGCTAAGTTCTTTTAGAGAGGCAAAATAAAGTGCAGCTAAAATAACACCTATACCACTAATGAAACTTACAACTTGGCTAATACGTAACAGTTTTTTGTCTTCGGTCTGCTTGTTTCTCTTCGCCAAAAACGGTTGGTAGATACTTCTAATAAAGATACCCGCATTTTTGTTCAACGCAGAGTCCATTGAAGACATTGAAGCTGCAAATAGGGCGGCCATTAATAAGCCTACCGTACCAATGGGCATTGCATTTCTAGCAAATACCAAATAAACGGCATCTGCTGCTTTGTTCCCTAGTTGGGAATAATTGGTAGCTGCATCAGGATAAAGTGTAGCTGCAGCCCAAGGCGGAATAAACCAAATGATAGTTCCAACTCCCATTAGCGTCATTGCTAGCAAAGAAGCCTTACGTGCGTTAAAAGAATCTTTTGCATTTAAAAACCGAAATGAATCATGAAGATTCATCATCGTTATAATTTGTTTTGGTAAAAAAAAGATAAAGGTTCCGATTAAAATTAACGGATAGTTCATATTTGGACCTATAAAGAAGCCGCCTGGAAAATTATTTACCAATTCCGTAGGACCGCCTATTTTTACTAATGCAACAACTGCACATGCAATAGACACCACGGCAACCACCAAGGTTTGCACAAAGTCGGAAGCTACAACTCCCCAAGCTCCAGATAATACGGATACAAAAAGTACGGTGAGCCCAATTGCTACGATAGTCAATGAAATATCAGCATCAAAAACAGCACTTGTAAAGACTCCTAGTGCATTTAGCCAAACGCCGGCATTCAAGAAAGAAAATACAATTAACGCCCATGAAAAGAAAGTTTCGTTTTTAGGTCCAAAACGATTTTTTATTGCTTCTGTAGGGGTATCTACCCTCATTTGCCTAAATCTGTGGGCAAAGAAAGCCCAGCCACAAAAGAAAGCAAATGTATTGCCAATATATACGGCGCTAATTGCAAAGCCATCAGCAAAAGCCTTACCAGCGGCACCCGTAAAAGTAACTGCTGAAAATTGTGCCATAAATGCAGTTGAACCTACCATCCACCATAGCATTCTACCACCACCACGAAAATAATCACTTGTAGATTTGCTGGCCATTCGCGAAAAGACAACACCTATGACAAGTATTAGAACAAAATAAAGGGCAATTACTAGGTAGTCATAAAACATGGTTTTCTTATTTATTGTAAATGACGAACATCTGTCCAGTTGTCATTTGTTCTAATAATATCAATAAGTCTTTGGTAAAGACTACCTTCTTTAAAAGATTGATAATAGGTGAAAGGTTCACCTTTAATATCTTTAACAAACTCTCTTGCTAAATACTGCCAATTACGTTCAGTATCTCCTTCGACTTTTGGTTGGTCGTCAATTATTTCTTGCGGTAAAGAGAGTTCTTTCCAAGTTTTATTTTCGTCCCAAATATATAATGGACCCATACCGTAGTGACCCTTAATGTAAATGGCGCCTTTTGTACCGTAGAACACAATATGGTCTTCATTGAACCTAGGGTTTAGTCCGCCATGTTTAAACAGAACAGAAACGGGTTTTTCGGCTATATTGCTTTCTAGCTTAGCCAGTACGGTGTATGACCATTCTACGTTACTTTCGCCCCATTTTAACGATGGGTCGTTAAGATCTTTAGGGATATGATCGCGTCTAGTTTTAAAATTATGTACCCCTTCAACAATGGGCGCTTTTCCTAAATCATCACGAACTTCGCCAAAAATGGACAGTATGTTTTCGCCAATTACAGAAGTTGCAATAGACATCATGTGGGTAAAGTTATTATTCAATCTTCCGCCACCATCTTCTTTACGGTGAGACCAACCAAAGGGTATGTCTCGCTCAAGATTAAAATGCGATATAAATTCGGCTTCTACCGGTTCGCCAATACTGCCGTTTGCCACTAATTGCTTTGCATAAATAACACATGGCATATACCTAAAGCTAGAAGCAAATGCAGTTTTTATATTTTTCTTTTTTGCCAGTTCGTATAGTTCCAATGCTGACTCACCGGTATCCGTTAATGGTTTATCACTGAATACATGACAACCAAATTCAATAGCTTGTTTAATGGTTTTGTAATGTGCCCCGCCTGGTGTTGCAATAGAAACAATATCTGGTTTACAGTCATTTAATGCTTGTTGCCAATCTGTTCCAGAATACGGGATATTCATTTTTTTTGCTACATCACTTACCACATTTGGTGTTCTACCAACAATACCAACAACCTCGGTACCAACAGCTCTAAAGGCATCTGTATGCCCTTGACCGGCAAAACCGGTTCCTGAAATCAATACTTTTAATTTTTTGTCCATCTGTAGCCTTATTAACTATTTATTGTTTATCGGATAATTTACCAGTTCCATAACGTGCCATCTTCTAAACGGCTAACGGGAAGGTATGAGCGCTTGTAAGGGTATTTTGCAGCAGCTTCTTCGTTAAAATCTACTCCCCAACCTGGCTTATCTTCCATATATAACAAGCCATCTTTTAACTCAATGTCATATTTAAAAACTTCATTGAGTTCAGGTGTGCCAAAACCAATAAATTCTTGCACACCAAAATTGGAAGCCCATAGATTAAAATGCATGTGTGCCATTAAGCAAATAGGGGACAGGTCTGGCGCACCATGCGGAGCCATTCTTACATGGTATAACGAAGCAAAGTCGGCTAACTTTTTTAAAGGCGTTAATCCGCCACCATGAGTAATTGCGGTACGCACGTAATCAATCCATTGGTTCTGTATCATTTCTTTCGCGTCCCAAATGGTATTGAATTTTTCACCTGTAGCCAAGGGTGTATCGGTATGTTCTCTAATTATTTTATAGCCTTCGGTGTTTTCTGTGGTAACCGCATCCTCTATAAAAAGAAGCTTGTAAGGTTCTAAAAGTTTACAAAGTCGGGCAGCTTCAATAGGTGTTAATCTACTATGTACATCATGACAAAGGGCAATGTCGTAACCAAATTTCTCTCTAGCCTGTTTAAAAAGCTCGGGAATAAAATTCATGTATTTACTGGTAGACCATTCTTGCTCTGGTGGCAAAGGTCTATTGCCTTGTAATTCGTAATAATTTTTTTTGCCTTCCATGGTACCATAAGTACCTTTGGTTTTGGGGATGGTACACTGTAGTCTAACCGCTTTATAACCTTCTTTGATCATAGTGCCAAGGTTTTGAAGTACCTCGTCTATACTTTCACCATTTGCATGACCATAAATAGTAACACCTTTTCTGCTTTTACCTCCCAATAGTTGGTAAACAGGCATATTTGCAAGCTTTGCCTTAATATCCCAAAGAGCCATATCTATTGCAGCAATAGCGGCTATACTTACTGCACCGTTCTGCCAGTAAGCACCTTTGTATAAGTAGTTCCAAATATCTTCAATTTGATGCGCATCTTTGCCTAAAAGACATGGAGTAATGTGTTCTTCTAAATACGTGACTACCGCCATTTCCCTACCATTTAAGGTAGCGTCTCCAAGACCATAAGTACCATCTTCCGTTATGATTTTAACAGTAACAAAATTGCGACCAGGACAACAAACAAAAACTTTTATATCGGTTATTTTCATGCGGATATCTCTTAGGGTGTCAATTTGTAATTAATTTAAAAAAATAAAGTGATGCAAAGATTTTAAATCAATCTTCAGTTTTAATTTACTCTTCAACAGGTAAAGTTCCTGCGCCTACCGTTGCTTCTCTAAACCAAACTTCTGCATAATCACCATTTGCATATTGCTTTGCGATATCGCCATCATAAGTATCGGCGCCAGTACTCCATACGATATTATCTTCAGGAGATTTACCATTGGTTTGGTTGTATGCCCCTTGTTTGAAATACTGAATCTCACCAGCATATGCATTTTCGCGTTCCAGACCATCACGCCCTATTGAGGCATATAGTGTTTTAATTTGCTCAGGTAAGGTTTTAGTGAATTCAGACGCCAATAGGTTTTTGGTGAATTTTACGGTTTCATGACCTTCACTTGTAAAAGTTAGGTACATGATGCCTTTGTAAACATTGATTTCATAGCTGAACTCTTCGCCAAGTTCAATACCATTTTTAGGTTCTTCTGGAGCGGTGGTTGCATCTGATCCCACAACGGACATTTCATTGCCCCAAACAGCTGATGAGTAATCCCATCTTTTTGAATTGTCACCTTCTGTGTTGATTTCATAATTCCAGAAAACAGAACCTTTTGTATGTCCGGGAAATTTCTTGTAGAATATCTTTATAGGTTCATTTTCGTGACCTTCATCACTATGAATTTGTCCTACTACAACAGCATAGGAAGCTGCAACTCTAGCATCACCAGAGGTAGATACGTGTTGTACTTTTAAAGTTCCGGTTAATTTCCCACCTGTTTCAGGTATCCAATGTGCCTTTTGACCTAACTCAGTTCTGGTGTTACTAGACGTTCTTGAGGTAATACCACTGTTAGGTGTTTTGTAAACTACCCAATCCGTTTTTCCGTCATTGGCTACATAAAAGAAATCATCTTTAGCGTAATCCTTAAGATTATCTTCATAGGTGCCATCACCTAAGAGAATTTTCCACTCATCCATAAAAGGGATAACATCGCTAGGGTATGTAGTGGCCATTACACTATCGGTAATGGATGTTTCAGTTGTGTCAGAAGTTTTCTTTGAGTTGTCTTTACAGGCAAATAAAGCTACAACTGCTATGATGGTAATTATTGATTTTTTCATAGGTGATATATTTTTGCGTGGTATTAGTACATAAGTTTAAGAGGAAGGTTTTCTTGTACAACCAACTCTCCGGAATTTTTTATTTCATTGTTAGAGGACTTGTTGTTCTTTGCACCCCATAAACGTGCAACAAGTTTTACAGGGTTGTCAATGAATTTATTATTGGCAAGATTTACATTAATGATTCCGTAAGTATTAAGAAGTAGACCTTCTTCAGCTTTTGATCCACAATGTGTAAATGTGCTATTGGTTACTATTAAATTACCGCCAACGGTAGATTCATCGTACCCACCTCTATAGTAATCAATTACGTTCTTGGCAACCCCATCAAATAAGCAATTGTCAATAGTTATGTTCTCAGCATTGTATTCACCTTTGTCATCGGTCTCTTCAGACAGTTCAATGCCATTTGCACAATTCTTAATTTGTGTAGAAGTAAAGGTAATGTACTCTGAAAACGACAGTTTATATGCTTTCAAAACATAATCGAAATTCGATATTTCACAATCAATGATGCTTAAATTATAAAGGCTGGACATATTGTTTTTTAAACTAGCAAAAGCGTACTGTTCTTTGTTTCCTACTAGTTGAATATTCTTAAGGGTAAGTTGCCCTTTAGGATTCATTTCAAATGCAGGAGTTTTAGCTGCTCCCTCATATTCAATAATTGCTTTTGCTTCTGGTGTAGCAGCCATTATAGTTATTGACTTATCAATTTTTAATGGAGAAGTTATACTGTATTGTTGGGCGGTTAAGGTTATGGTATCTCCGCTATTTGCAGTTGAAAGTACATTTGCAAGTTCATCTGTTGTACCAGCTGAATGCGTTTTGCCAGATTCGTTTTTAGAAGCTGTGTTAGCATACCAGTCAGTTCCATAAAGAGATACATCCATCATATCCTTTTTGTTCACAGGCTTACCTATAACAGCGCCAACCATATTATTGTCAGCTCTAGAATTACCGAATAAATCTGCCGTGATCTGGTCAAATTCAAATCCGTTATAAAGTTCAAATTCAGCTAATGAATTATCGGGCATTAAAATATTACCATCAGCTATAGAAGTACCAAAATCTTTTTGGGTAAGTCCGTCAACCGCCTTAAACATCACTCCTTGATTATTAATGACATTACTTTTAAATCTAATGCCATCTATAGAGTCATGGGTAACAATAGGCTGCTTATCTCCTTTGTCATTATAGATAAGATTATTTGCCACGGTTGTTCGTATAGGTGTTGCGGATCTAATCTCTGACTTAGGTAAAATATCTTTTTGATCTGTGTTCGATCCTACTCCAAATTGCCAAGGCGACACGCAATTTACCCAAGAATTATTGGCAACAACAACATCGGTAACTTGTAAATATCTGTTCAATGGTGATTTTGGAATACCGTTCATTACGGCAAGCGGGCTCCTAAATGTTTGTCCGTTTAAATTGTAGAAGTAGTTATTGGTAACCCAGTGTCCGGTACCAATTAAACGAACACCGCCTATTTGTTCAGAATTTTCATCCCCTATAAAAACATTCCCGTCAATAATACAATAGTTACCATGTCTTGTAACCAAAGAACCTTCACTCTTGTAAAACACATTATTTCTAAATTCATTGAAATTGGTTTTACTAGAGATGACCTCTACTTCACCGTTACAGTGGTCAAAAAAGTTATTGGCTACCAAGGTATGACTAGGTGCCATAGAGGTAAAGCTATTTCCCAGTTGTATGGTTTCTGCACTAGGTCCGCCCTTTGGAGGTCTAGGACCAAAATAGTTATTGGTGATTTTATGGTAATTCTTTATACTATTATTACCTGCCAAATCAATTCTAACGGTAGGTCCTCTATTAGATTTTCCGGCAATGTAGCAATGGTCTAGCTCATTGTGTCGCCCTTTGAATAACACCCATAAATCCGTTTGATTTCGTTGTGCCTTATTAAAATCTATAATAGCAGAATTGGTGATTTTACAATGGTTAGCAACCGAGTCTTCACTAATACCAAAATCGATAACCGCAGAAGAAGGAGACGATCCGTTAGTGAAATACAGACCATTAACTTTCAAATACTCACCTGCAAGTTTTAGATCAGAAGTACCGGTAATTAAAACTTCACCAGGGGTTTCTGCTCTTAATGTAATAGGGTTTTTCTCATTACCGTATGCTACAAATTTGATATTTACGTTTTTCCAATCTCCATTGGCCATAACAATATCATCACCAGGTTTTGCCTCGGCAATTGCTGTGTTCAATTCATTAATATCCTTTACCGTAATTGCGCTACTGCTGCTTGATTGTTCACCACAGGAAAGCAGTAGAAAAACAAATGCTAATAATAAGAAACACTTTTTCATTGTATATGTTATTAATCTGGTTTGAAACTAAATGTAGGTTTAGATGTATGATTTACTATGAAATCAGGATAAACTGGTTAACCAGTTTGGTTGACCAAAAATACATATATTTGTAAGAATGGCAACTAATTAACACAAAACCTATTGATAAAATATAAAAGGGATATTAAAAATGAGAGAAGATAAAAAAGGTGTTTCTAGAAGGAATTTCACCAAGAAATCAGCTATGGCGTTGGCGGGCTTGCCTTTAGTGCGATTAGAAGGTAGTTTTTTAAAGCCAAAAATTGCTGCAAATGATGCTATTGAGGTACACCTTTTTTCTAAGCATTTACAATTTCTTGATTATAATGAGATGTCTGCGGCAGCCGCAGAAATAGGATTTAATGGATTAGATCTAACAGTGCGTCCAAAAGGACACATTTTGCCAGAAAAGGTAAATGAAGATTTACCGGCAGCAGTAGAAGCTATGAAAAAAGTTGGGTTATCATCAAAAATGATGACCACTAACGTTTGGGATATTACAGATGTTCGTCAGCAAGAAGTATTGAAGACGGCTAGTACATTAGGAATTGAATACTATCGTACCGGTTGGTTAAGCTATCCTGAAGATAAGTCAATAGATGAAATTCTATTACAATATGCCACTGAAGCTAAAAATCTAGAAATCTTAAATAAAGAGTTAGGGATTATTGGTTGCTACCAAAATCATGCGGGTAATCATGTGGGTGCTCCAATTTGGGATTTGCCTACAATTTTTTCAAAAACAAATAGTGAATTTTTAGGTTGTCAATATGATATAAGACATGCCGTTGTAGAAGGAGGAAAAAGTTGGGAGTTAGATTTGCGTCGTATTCAATCGTATATAAAATCTATTGTAATTAAAGATTTTAAATGGGGAAAGAAAGATGGTTTGTGGCAGCCTATTAATACTCCTTTGGGGGAAGGTATGGTAGATTTTAATAGATATTTCTCTTTACTTAAAAAATATAAGATCAATGTGCCCATTTCATTACATTTAGAATATGATCTTGGTGGAGCGGAACATGGTGCAACGAAAATTACAATGGATAAAAAAGAAGTGTTTGCCAAGATGAAAAAGGATTTGACCTTTTTGCAAGAAGCATGGAAAAAAGCCGAATAATATAAATTTTCAGATTAAAAATAATGACCAAAATAGCTAAAGCAACAAAAGATAAATTAAGAAAGGTGAGTACGGCTACCGTTGCAACCTGTTTATTTAAAAAAGGACTGAAGAATCAGTTCATACAACATGTAAAGCCATTAAAATTAGGAAGACCTACTATGGTTGGGGAGGCATATACCTTACGTTACATACCGGCTCGCGAAGATTTAAATCCTATCACTGTATTTAGAGATCCAAAGCATTTACAGAGAGTAGCGGTAGAAGAGTGCCCAGAAGGAGCTGTTATGGTTATAGATAGCAGGCAAAATGCAAGAGCGGCATCTGCTGGATCAATTTTGGTGACTAGACTTATGGTGAGAAATGCAGAAGGAATTGTTACTGATGGAGGATTTAGGGATTCTGCAGAAATTGCAGACTTAAATTTTTCATCCTATCATAATAGACCTACGGCACCTACCAATTTAACCTTGCATCAAGCAATTGCTATCAACGACCCAATAGGTTGTGGAGATGTAGCTGTTTTTCCTGGTGATATTATTCTCGGCGATGATGATGGTGTAATGGTAATACCAGCGCATCTTGCCGATGAGGTTGCAGATGAATGTATACAAATGACAATGTATGAGGAGTTTGTAATAGAGCAAGTTCAAGGAGGTAGGGCAGTAATAGGTCTGTACCCTATGGTAGATGAGAGTATAAAGGCGGAGTTTGAAAAGTGGAAGTCAGAAAGAAACTAATATTTTTGATATTATAAAGAAAGGTGGACAATTCTTTAAAGAATTGTCCACCTTTCTTATTTTTAGAATATATCGAAACGATATTATTCTCCACCTCTCGCAGGGTAATCGTTTTTGTTGACATAGTCAATTGCGTTCAAAATATCATCCCAATGTGGTCTAGCAAATGGCATTGTTTGAATGGCACTTGCATATAATGTGTTGTCAGGGCGAATTAAAAATAATCCAGGTTCTGAAAATTCATCCGGTTCTTTGTCCGATGTTTTTTTAGAAACGTATAATCCCCATTCTCTAGCAGTCTCAATTGGTAGATTATAACCAACAGGTAGTTCAGGTATATTCCATTCTTTGCCTGCTTTTTTTGCACGTTCTTCACTATCACCACTAATGGCAATTAAGTGAACACCCCTGTCACTAAAGTCTTTTAATCTTGTAGCAAGGTCTTCTAGGTAATTTTTACAAACTGGGCAATGTAGTCCTCTATAGAACACGACCATTGTAAAAGATGAACTGTCTTGGTCATATAAACTCCATTGGGTATCGTTAATTAAAGATATTTTTAACTCAGGTACTTCTGATGTGGGTTTTATCATTGTAATGTTATTTTATAATTAGTATTTCATAAAGATATAAGAGGCAGATATTAAAGGTTTGTTGTATACCTTTTTCTATTGATTCAATTCCTATGCTAGACAGTTTAGTTTATTGATTATCTATCAACCATTGCTCGTATTTTGCATACTGCGAACTAGATAAAATATTTTCTAATTGGCGGGTGCGTTCACTTTCTATACTACCTAACATTTCTCCGCTTGCCGTGTTGGCTTGTTTATTTTTAAAACGACTCATGGCAGCGTTATATGTGCTAATTTGATCATCGCTCATTTCAAGTTTGGAAAACATGGTAGCGTTTTTACTTTTTATGCTTTGTGAAGTATTTTGAACACCCGTGTTGCTCATTGCACCAGTTGATCCGTTTACTTGAGAGGCAATATTATTCTGTGTCATGGTGGTTGAATTGCTTTCTGTTGACCCAGAGGTTTTTCCTGAGGTTGTTTCAGTTAGGTCTGTTGACGTTTCATTAGTTACAGATGTGGTGTTTTTAGTGCTTGAGCATGATGTCAAAATAGCGGTTAGAGCTAGTATGACTACGATATTAGTTTTCATGGTTTTCATATTTTTAGATTCTTAACGAAAAATATATTTAAAAAAAGATTTCAATAGACGCAATCACATTTTATATTGACTCTTCACGTGGAAGCAAAATTTTAATTAGTGCCCCTGATTATACTTAAACAATCATTAATCGTGTAGAAAAAATAATGCTTAATAGCACTCTATTTTCACTTAAAGGAGGTATCTTATTGCCTTATTAAGTAGCTCTATATTTTCTGCTATATGTATAATCTTGTGTATAAATCAATAGCCAATACCCTTACATCAGCTCAAGTTGGTGAGATTTTAGTTGAATCAAGAGAATTTAATGCTAAGCATGACATTACAGGGTGTTTAATTTATTTTGAAGGTTTTTTTATTCAATATTTAGAAGGAGAAGCCGAGGAAGTCTTAGCCTTGTTTGAAAAGATTAAAATAGATATACGGCATAGGTCAGTAGATTTGCTTTCACAAGGCAATATTTATTCTAGGGAATTTGATACTTGGAGTATGGCTTATCTCTCTGAACAAATCCCAAACGAAGCTTTTCAGTATATTCAATTAATGGTAAGTCCCGAAGATGAAATTCCAGATATGTCAGTTGTGCCTAATCCGACCTCAAAAAGATTCTGGATTGCAGCAAAAGATTTATTGAATAAAATTGGCTACGATAATTTAAATTAGGACCTCTTATATTGTATTGAAATTGTTTTCATTTAAACGAGTAGCCTTAGCTATTGTTTGTAGAGAATTTACAATTGTTTATTATTAAAAGAAGTTTCAATAAATTCTGGGCGAATTTTTCAGAATACTCGTTTAAATCTGCTAAATTTTCAATCGTTTTTAATTCCTTATACCTTTTGTGAAATTCAGTGGAACATTTTTCACTTTTAAACTCGATTGTAGGTAACACATCTGTAAGTATATTGTAAACTTTCAAAGCATTCCCTTTAGTGTAATAGTCAAGCTGGTAATGTTGAAGTATTGATAAAAGTTCGTCAGAGTTTTTAATAGCCATAATATTTTTAAACAATTAAAACGGGAACATTTGTAATTTAACGTAAAATTTCAAATGTAAGTATTTTACTACATATTTTATTTTTTTTTAAGTGTAATATGCTATTGAGTCATTATTCAATTTTATTGGTAGAAAACTATGTTGTATTTGTCCATAATTTTGGAAACCATACTAGTATGATATAAAAATAATGAAAGATTTGAGAATTTATATTGCAGATGACGATTTGGATGATCGCGATTTTTTTATGGAAGCATTGAAAAGTGTTCCTGTAAAAACAGAAGTATTTCAATTTGATAATGGAGTCGACTTAATGGATAAATTGTTCTCAGATATTACTTTACCACATATCATATTTTTGGATTTATACATGCCTATTATGGATGGCTTTGAATGTCTTATGGATATAAGAAATTTCAAAAAATTCAATAACATTTATATCATAGCGTATTCATCAATTTATAGAGATAGAGAAGTAAATCAACTTAAACAAGATGGAGCCAATCAGTTTTTGAAAAAATCTTCTTCTTTTAAAGAATTAAAGGAGCTATTGCTAAAATCATTAAAATCAGTACCTATCAAAAATAGAGAAGTCTTGCCTAAAGAAGAGTTCATTGTGTTTACGTAATTAGAATTGCCATTTTTCTTGAGCCTTGACGGAGTGTTTGGGGATTAATTTCATTAATTTAGATAATCAATTTACACATCAAAATATAACCCATGAAAAATATTCTTAGAACTCTTTTAGTATTAATGTTAATGATTGCGGGTGGTGCCCAAGTTAATGCTCAGAAAAAACTAGACCAAGAAACTGTAGCGGATTTACAGAAAACTCCTAAATATGGTTTTGTACTTACTACAGAAAGGCATTTTAAGGGTGTATTGGGTATGTATGACCTTTTGATTGAAAATGGTGTTGAAATTGAGGAATATGAAATCGTAGTCAAAGGAAAGGTGGTTACACAATTGGTCAAAGATTCAGAGTTAGAAAAGTTCTTTCAAAAGTATAAAGGAAAAGTAAAAGTAAGTGTTTGTAGTGTTGCCATGGAAAAATTAGGTGTGGCAGAAGAAACACTTTTTGATGGTCTTGATGTTACCCCGACTGCATCGGTTCGCATGTTGCAACTACAAGCCAATGGTTATAACACGTTGACGTATTAAAAATTATGAAGGCAACTACATTGCTTCTTCCAACAAGCTATTGTCGCTTAGCTAAGGTTCTCCATTAAAATATCATGGTAATTAGATATCATTAGCCGCTAAACAGAGTTTAAGCGGCTTTTTTTATAATGGTTCTTTCATTAAACAATTTCTATATTTGTTGGTCGAAAACGCAAAGCTAAATCTTAACATTTAACACCTAAAATGAAAGTCTGTATTGCCGAAAAACCATCTGTGGCACGAGAAATTGCATCTGTTCTTGGTGCAAGTGCCAAACATGACGGGTACTACGAAGGCAATGGTTATGCGGTTACCTATACTTTTGGGCATCTCTGTACATTAAAGGAGCCAAACGATTACAAGCCACATTGGAAAAGTTGGGATTTGAATAATCTTCCAATGCTACCAGATCATTTTGGAACAAAAGTTTCCGGAGATTCGGGCATCAAAAAACAGTTTAAGATTATAAAGCAATTATTTGACAAGGCAGATGTTGTAATCAATTGTGGTGATGCTGGTCAGGAAGGAGAATTGATACAACGTTGGGTATTGAACGAGGCAAATTACAAAGGTAAGGTAGAGCGACTTTGGATTTCTTCGCTTACTACTGAGGCTATTAAAGAAGGTTTCAAAAATTTAAAACCCTCTACAGATTATGATAATTTATATTATGCAGGTTTTTCGAGGGCTATAGGAGATTGGCTCTTAGGTATGAATGCCACGCGTTTGTATACCTTAAAACATGGTGTTTACAAGCAAGTGTTATCTGTAGGGCGCGTACAAACGCCCACTTTGGCAATGTTGGTACATAGGTTTAAAGAAATAGAAAATTTTAAGCCACAGCCTTACTGGGAGTTACAAACTTTATATCGAGATACTTTATTTAGCTACGAAGAAGGCCGTTTTCTAAAAGTAGAGGATGGCGAAAAATTGGCAAATATTGTAAAAAAGCACGATTTTGAAATTGTTTCTACAACTAAAAAAGCCGGTAATGAGTATGCGCCCAAGCTTTTTGATTTAACGGGCTTGCAAGTATATTGTAATACTAAATTTGGTTTTAGCGCAGATGAAACTTTAAAAATCGTACAGAAGTTATATGAGCAAAAAGTAGTTACGTACCCAAGGGTAGATACTACATTTTTACCCAATGATGTCTATCCAAAAGTTCCGGGAATACTTAAAAATCTTTCGAATTACGATACGCTAACGAAACCTCTTAATGGTAAAAAATTAAAGAAAACCAAAAAGGTTTTTGATGATAGTAAGGTTACGGATCACCATGCTATTATACCAACAGGTCAACAAATGAACTTGCAATACAATCAGCAGCAGGTTTATGATATCATCGTCCGTCGTTTTATTGCCGTATTCTATCCAGATTGTAAAGTTTCCAATACTACCGTAATCGGTAAAGCGGAAAAAGTACAGTTTAAAACCACCGGTAAAGAAATAGTAGAAAAAGGGTGGCGTGTAGTTTTTGAAACACCAAATAGTACTGCTAAAGAATCAGGAATATTACCCACATTTAAAAAGGGGGAAAAAGGACCTCATGAACCTTCTTTTCTTGAAAAGCAGACAAAACCACCAAAGCAATATACGGAAGCATCCCTCTTACGAGCCATGGAAACAGCAGGGAAAAAAGTTGAAGATGAAGAGTTACGTGAGTTAATGAAGGAAAATGGTATAGGTAGACCTTCTACGCGTGCCAATATCATAGAAACCCTGTTCCGTAGAAAATATATAAAAAGGAATAAAAAACAAGTTATACCTACTATTACCGGTATTCAGTTAATTGATACCATACAAAATGAGATGCTGAAATCTGCCGAGCTTACAGGTAAATGGGAAAAGCAGCTAAAAGATATTGAAAAAGGTACTTTCAATGCCGGTAGTTTCATTAAACAAATGAAACAAATGGTAAATCAGCTGGTTTACGAGGTACGCAGTGAAACTAGAAAGGCAAATATATCTTCTGTAAATAATAAACCGGCAGCTGCGACTTCTAAAAAGAAAGCGGTTAAAAAATCGACCACATTGACTTTGGAGGTTTGCCCTAAATGCAAAAAGGGAAGTATACGAAAAGGAAAAACGGCCTATGGTTGTTCTGAGTTTAAGAAGACGTGCGATTTCGTAATACCCTTTAAGTTTGAGGGCAAGACCATATCGGAAAAACAATATATTAGGCTGTTTCAAAAAGGATCTACCGTTAATTTAAAAGGCTTTAAAGTTGATGGTACTTCGGTGGAAGGTCTAGTTAGGTTTGACGATACTTTTAAATTAAAGTTAGAACCAAAGAAAGCAAAGATTCAAGCGAAATCTAAAACTGAAGAAAATAGTTGCCCTAAATGCAAAAAAGGTACTATAGTTAAAGGGAAAACAGCTTATGGTTGTAGCGAATACAAAGCAGGTTGTGATTTTAGGTTTAGCTTTGAAAATATTCGAGCAAAAGCAAATGGTCAGCCATTGACCAAGGATTTGGTTTTTGAGATTTTTAGAGGTGTGTAGAAATATAAAAGCCTTTCAGTTTCCTAAAAGGCTCAATCTTCTTAGTAGCGGGGACTGGACTCGAACCAGCGACCTTCGGGTTATGAGTTCAAGAAAATTCCTACGCTAAAAAATCAACTAATTGATTATCAGTAATTTATATTTTTGGTTTTACCGAAAATTGCTTATCACCGTATGCGGTAGCGTATTCGGTCTTATTTAAGGTGAAGATAATAAATACTTGAGGAGAAAGAAAAATTGTTGAATTAATCTTCTAATTTGAACTATTCGTAGTTAATGATTCAGCTAAAACTAAAGCGTTATAAACATTTACTACGCTTCCTGTTTTGGAAAGTTCATTGAAGGGAATTTTAATGTTGTTATCCAATGAGTCTTTCATAGAAACTTCTATGTTGTATTGGACTCCAGTTTTAAGAAGTATGTCCTTTATTTGATGAGCTTTTAATTTAGGGTAATAGCATTTTATAATGGCAGCTGATTTCGATACAAATGCAGCAGCCTCAGATGTGCCGCTTCCATAAGCGTAATCTTCATTTTTGATGGAAGTAGCAGTGTATATTTCTTCTCCGGGAGCAAAAATATCTACTTCGGTTTTACCATAGTTTGTAGCAGGATGAACAAAGGTGCTGTCTAGAGTGTAATTTGAAGTTCCAATTCTCATAAAGTTATTAGAGATTTCGGTTTTATCTGTTATTGAGTTGTCATTCGGATATCTATATTTTGGTTCAGCATCCAAATCAATACCTACATTGCCAGAAGAAACAACGATCAATACATCTTTAGATTCAGCATATTTAATGGCATCATGTACCCAATCTTCATGAAGAGAAAAGTATTTTCCAGAACTGATGTTAATGATATCGGCACCATTGTCAGCTGCATATCTAATTGCTAGAGCCATATCCTTATCGTTCTCATCTCCCAACCCAGATATAGGCAATGGCATTATTTTTATATGCTTCATTATGTTTTGGAGTGATTCTTCTCCAAAAGGAGAAACGATTACACCTGCCATTTTTGTACCGTGGGTTAGTATTTCGGTATTATGGCTAACATTGTTATTACCATAATCTCTATCATTTAGGTTGTTTACATCATCACCTATAATTGCTCTATCGTCGTAATCGAGATTTAATTGAATATTGATTCTTTTTTCAGCTTTTAACATCATGTTAGCTACGTAAGAATCATCAACATTCTCATCTTGGTACATCTTATGTAATTCAATGACCTCTGCTATCTTAGGGTTTGATGACAAAAGACTATCTAATTTAGTTTCATTGATTTTTTCATTTGGGAAGAAACTACTCAAGGTTGTTTTAGTATTGTAATACAAACTATCCATTTTTTTTACGCCTAATAAATTTTCTTCAGCATATTTCATCCTTTCATTATATACTTTTTGCGCTCTTGGGAGTTGACTAGCCAACTCAGGTCTTAATGGTAATCCCATCTTTTCCGCAATTAAAAATCTGGTAAATTCATAATGCATGAATATGATATTTTCATTTTTAGAATTGCCTATAAAATTCCAGCCATGTATGTCATCAATGTAGCCATTTTGATCATCGTCAATATTATTACCTGCAATCTCATTTGTGTTTTTCCAAGTATTATTTTTTAATGCTTTATGGTCAATTTTAATCGGCATATCTATTACTGCTACGATAACATCAGTTCCCTTCTTATCGGTAAGTAGTTCCTCGGTTGTCCTTAACAAGCTAATGCCAGGTATCGTATCTTTTTCAATATCTCTAATAGCCCAGCTTTTCAGTTGGTTTATAATTCCCTCTTTAGACTTTTTTGAACTTAAAGCAATGGTATGTGAACTATTTATAATCTTAGTATTATTTCTAGTACATGAGAGCGTGAGTAGAGTAAATAAAATAATAGCTGTTATAGTTTTCATAGGCGTAAGTTAAAAATACTATAGCTACTTAAAGTTTCTTCCTATGATAAAAGATGTCATAAAAATTACTTTTAATGCTAATTTGATATGGTGCCAGTTGAAATTGATTATTGGCAGGCTGTTAAGGACATGTAATTAGATTAAGTTATTGTGAAATTTCTTTTACTTAATTGTTTCTAAATTAATCTATTGTAGTCTTTCCTATAAGCTATTTTTTATTTGTTTTCATCATAAAAAAGTGTTTTACAAATCTCTGTAGCACATGTGTTTAAATGATATAAAAGTAAAATCTTTCACTTTTTTACTTAGTGATATATATTATTGGTCACCTTATCTAGCTACCTTTTTGTTTAAGGTTTTTATTATCTGTTCATTGAGTAAAACCAAGAAGCTAAAGGCTGTATAATGTATTTTTTTATACATTTATAATCTATCAAAGTTCCTAATTGACCAGTCGATTCCAATGTCGAAAGAAAAAACTTACATGAACGAATTACTTGTTTCTCAGTTTAAATGTGGAAACAGAAAAGCCTTTCATAAATTGTTTGAGATGTATTGGGAATCCATGTTTTTGAAAGCTAAAAGCACTATTTTTAATGAAGATGTTGCTAAGGATGTTGTTCAAGATATTTGGGTTGAATTGTGGAAAGGTAGAGAAAGTAGAGAAATCAAGAATTTTGAGGCTTATATTTTTAAGGCGGTCAGTTATGGTTGTTTTAAATATTTAAGGGATAATAAATTGAATACTGTACAACTTAGTGTTATTGACTCATTAAAGTTTTGTAGACCCGAAATTGAAAACCAATACGATTTAGAACAAGCCAATATTATTATCACCAATTCTTTAAAAGAATTATCTCCACGTTGTCAAGAAGTTTATCAGTTAAGTAGAGTGGAACATAATACTAATGAAGAAATAGCATTACAATTGGGTATATCTAAACGTTCTGTTGAAAATCAAGTCTCTTTAGCTCTTAAATTAATCAAGCAGAATTTGGGAGTACTACACAAATTACCTTTAATCATCTATCTTTTTTTAGGTTAAAAAATCACGATTATTATTGATTAAAATCATTACTCAATCTAGTTCGTTTAAATTTAAAATGTTAAAAAAAAGTTAAAACAGAACTATTGATGTGAGTTGGCTGGCTTATTTGGTTCATATAATTATAGAGATAAAAATATGCGTGAACACGAATTTCGTGAATTATTGGAAAAATACTTAGATGGTTCGATTTCAGAGGAAGAGAACAACCTTCTAAATAAATTTAATGAAGAAATCTCTTCAGCCAATAAAGATTTTAATTTTAAGAGTGAGTCTAATAAAATAGATATCAAAAATTCTTTGTGGGAGAATATCAGCTCACAAAGTGATTTTAAAGAGAGTAAGACTTATACCTGGAAAATACTAGCGGCGGTTGCTGCAGTGTTTATCGGAGTAATAGGATTTAATTTTATGGACTCCAAAGATCCTACCGCATTTAATATTCCTGAAAATGCCATTACTCTTGAGCTTGAAGATGGGAGCTTAAAGATTATTGAAGAAAATGGAGCTGTTAAAGTTACCGATAAAACCGGGGCTATATTAGGTCAACAAAATGGTAATCAATTAGTTTATTCGGATGATAGTAATGTCGAGGAAGTAGTATTTAATACGCTGACTGTTCCCTTTGGAAGAAAATTCGAATTAAAACTCTCTGACGGTACGATTGCTATGCTCAATGCCGGGTCATCCTTAAAATATCCTGTTAAATTTTTGAAAGGTCAAGATAGAAAAGTTTTTATATCGGGAGAAGCGTATTTAAATGTTGCGAAGGATTCGGCACATCCGTTTATAGTTAATGCCGGAGAATTAAATGTTAGGGTATTGGGAACACAATTCAATATCTCAACATATCCTGAAGATATTACAACAGAAGTAGTATTGGTTGAAGGGTCGGTAAGTATGTCTAGTAAATTGGGGAATAACGAAAGTATAAGTGAAATTTTATTAGAACCTGGTTTCAAAGGTAGTTTTGGTAGAATAACTGGAGAAATGGACAAGAACCAGGTAAATACAGATATGTATACTTCATGGATGAATGGGGAACTCATTTTTCGAGATATGACATTTGATAATATAATCAAGAAGCTTGAAAGACATTATAATGTTTCAATTGTAAACAAGAATAAAGGTATCTCAGCCAAGAGGTTCAATGCTAATTTTGGGAATCAGCCAATTGAAAATGTTCTAGAAGAACTGAAATTTAACTATGGTCTTAGTTTCAAGATTATGGATGATGGGAAAATAATAATAGATTAATTGATAGTAACTATAAATATTTAAAACAAACGCCAGTGAATTAAACAAAACAGTCTAAAAAAGAATACCAAGAAAATAATTACTGACTGCGATTTGTCAAAGACATAAAAAAAATCGGAAAATGCTCGAACATCTCCCGATTAAGTAGTCGTGATTAAGATAATAATAACCACATTTTAACACCTTAAAAGTATGAAAAAACTTCTTAATTACTCAAGAAGGCGATATCCTTTATCTTCTTATTATTTAAAAATGAAAATAAGTACGCTGCTTATATTGGTTGCTTTTTTTAGTCTTCATGCCAATGATAGCTATGCACAACGCACAAAAATATCTCTAGAATTCAATAATATTTCTATAGGCAACCTTTTAGATGAAATTGAAAGTACTACTGAATTTCAGTTTGTATATAAGATAGAGGATGTAGATTTAGGTAGAACAGTATCTATTAAAGTTGAAAATGAAGGAATCGAAAATATTTTGAATAATATATTCAAAAATAGTAGGTCCACTTATAATATCAATAAAAGACGAGTTTATTTAGTAAAGAAAATTCCCTTAGCACCTTCGAATAATTTAAAGGTAAAGACAGTTAACTCTGTGGAACAAGCTACAATAGAAGGAGTCGTTTTCGATTCTAAAGGGCAGCCGTTACCAGGAGCGAGCATTGTTGAAAAAGGAACGACCAACGGAACGCAAACAGATTTTGACGGTAAATTTTCATTAGATGTTCAAGATGACAATGGTGTTTTAGTAATTTCTTATTTAGGGTTTTCTACACGTGAGGTATCCATAGATGGGCAAACTAATATTTCTGTTAAACTAGAGGAAGATGCAGCTGGTTTAGATGAAGTTGTTGTTGTAGGGTATGGAAGTGTAAAGAAAAGTGATTTGACTGGTTCTGTATCATCAGTTAGTTCTGAAGATTTAGTTGCTTTTCCTGTAGTAGATGCTACTCAAGCATTACAGGGTAGAGCAGCGGGTGTTACTGTACAATCTACAAATGGTGCTCCTGGATCCGATTACAGTATCCAAATTCGTGGTAATACATCTATTAACGCGGGTAATGATCCATTAATTGTAGTTGACGGATTTATTGGTGGTATAATGCCTCCATCTGAAGATATTAAGTCTATGGAGATTCTTAAAGATGCTTCATCAACAGCTATTTATGGGGCTAGAGGGGCAAATGGAGTTGTTATTGTAACTACTAAAAGAGGAACGGAAGGGAAACCACAATTTAGTTTTTCATCTTCTTATTCTTCACAGACAGAAATCAATAATTTAGATTTACTAAACGCTGATCAGTTTACCAGCTATATTCAAGAACTATATCCAGATTTTGTTCCTGAACTAACTGGAGCTGGAACAGACTGGCAAGATGAAATTTATAGACCAGGTGATGTTCAAAATTACCAATTATCAGTTTCTGGTGGTACAGATAATTTAAGCTATTATTTATCAGGTGCAATTTTTGACCAACAGGGTGTAATTAAAGATTCTGATTATAAGAGATATTCTATAACTTCTAATTTAGATTTAAAAGTATCTGAGTCAGTAAATATAGGGTCAAGTCTTTTCGCACGTAGAACGAATAGAAACGGAGTTAGAACTCAAGAAGGTGGTGATGCATCTCAAACAGGTGTTGTTTCGGGAGCTTATAAATTTTCTCCTACTCAAGGTCTTGTTGATGAAAATGGCGTTTATTCGTTGAGTGTGGTTGGTTATCCTATTGATAATCCATTTGCAATGGCTACTGAGTACCAGAATGAAGTTGTTAGCGATTTATTTCAAGGTAATGTATATGCTGAAATCGGTATTGCAGATGGCTTAAAATTTAAGTCGACCTTAGGTGTTAAAGCTAATGGATCAAGAACAGGTCAGTATTACCCAACAACTTTAGAACGTGGTAATGGTACTGGTGGTGAAGCAACCTTTATTAATTATAGAAACACAAGTTTAATCAATGAGAATTATTTAAACTATTCTAAGGTGTTTGCCGATATTCATGATATCTCTTTAATGGCAGGTTATTCTTATCAAAAAGATAGAACCGAAATTTCATCAACTATAACTTCAGGTTTTATTTCTGATTCTTTTTCGTTTTGGAATTTAGGTGCGGGTACAAATGCTGCATCTGTTGATTCAGAATTGACAAAATCTACTTTTGAAGCATTCTTCGGTAGATTGAACTATACCTTGAACGATAAGTATTTATTTACGTTCACTGGTCGTTACGAAGGAGCTTCTGTATTCGCAGAAAATAAAAAATATGGGTTTTTTCCTTCTGCAGCTTTTGGTTGGAAAATTTCTGATGAAGAATTTCTAGTCGATTCTAATACTATTAGTTTATTAAAACTTCGTACAAGTTATGGTCAAGTTGGTAACCAGGCTATCAGTCCTTATCAGTCTTTAGCCTCATTTACAGATGTTTTTACAACAGTACAAGGTAATGCGGTAACAGCTTTAAGACCTTCAACGATTTCTAATAACGACCTAACATGGGAAACTACAACTCAAACAAATATTGGTTTGGACTTTGGTATTTTAGGAAATAGATTTGGTTTTACTGCTGATTACTACATAATGGAGACAAACGACCTTTTGTTTAATGTTCCTACTCCAAATTATACTGGTTTTGAAACACAGCTACAAAATATTGGTACGGTACAGAATAAAGGATTTGAATTTGCAGCAAATGCAGCTATTTTTCAAGGCGATTTTAAATGGAAAACATTTGCTAATATTTCATTTAATGATAATGAGATTATTAAACTAGTTGATAACGATACCGAAGGAAATGATATTTACTATTCTTCGGCACCTTTATCTGGAGCGGGAAATACACAGATATTAAGAGAAGGTCTGTCAGTAGGTCAATTTTGGGGTTATGTTTACGATGGTGTTGTTCAAGCAGACGATATTATCCTTGAAGGAGGAGAAGAAGTCGGCGGCGAAAAGTTTAAAGATCTTAATGGAGATGGAGCCTTAACTGATGATGACCGTAGTGTTATTGGAAATCCACACCCAGATTTTACTTGGGGTTGGAACAATGATTTTAGCTTTAAAAATCTAAGCCTTAACATTTTTGTTCAAGGATCAGAAGGCGGTGAAATGATGAATTACACCCTAATGGAATTAGGAGCTTTAAATGGCAGAACCAATGTAACTACCGAGGCGCTTAATAGATGGACACCAACTAATACCGATACAGATATACCACAGGCTCGAATTAGTAGAAGTTATGTTACATCTGACAGATGGATAGATGATAGTAGCTATATCAGAGTAAAAAACATTTCTTTAGGTTATAATTTTCCTGAATCATTATTGTCAAAAATTAAATTATCATCAGCTAGACTATATGTAAGTGGTCAGAATTTAATCACATTTACAGATTATAAAGGCGTTGATCCAGAAGTATCTTATAGTAATTCAAGTAGTAATCTTGGACTGGATTATGGTAGTTATCCAAATGTGAAATCTTACACTTTAGGACTAAGCATCGGGTTTTAGTAATCAACAATAAATAAAAATATAATTATGAAGAATATAATAAAATTTTCTGCACTAGCTATTTTGACATTTGTTGGCTGCGCAGAATTAGATGAAGAACCGATAGGGACATTGAGTCCAGGAGGTTTTTTTAATACTATAGATGATGTAAATGCAATGACAGATGGTACATACGGCTTAATGGCATCTGGAAATTTTTATGGAAGCGGTCTTACCACTCCTTTACAACTGTCAAGCGATATGGTTGATAATGGACTTGAGTTTAGTGATTATACAGAGTTTAGTCCTTTCTTAGTTACACCTACAAATTCATTTGTAAGTGATTTTTGGGCTACGGCATATCAAACTATTGCCACTGCAAATACAGCTATTGATGGTATCAGTCTTTTAGATGATGATATTGATGAGCAAGACAAAAAATTTGCAGAAGGTGAGGCAAGGTTTGTTAGAGGTTTCTTGTATTATCATTTAGTTAGAATTTATGGTAATGTACCATACATTGATAGTCCTGATATCGCTGACCCATTAAGCATAGAACAATCTACTTCAGAAGAAGTATATGTGAAAATTATAGAAGATTTGACATTTGCTTTTGATAATTTAGAAATGGAGCCACGCGGTAGTGTAAGATCAAGACCTTCAAAGGGAACAGCAGCTTCTTATTTGGCTTCTGTTTATATGACGATAGAAGATTGGCAAAATTCGTATGATAAAGCAAAATGGGTGGTAGATAATGCAGGAGCATTGAATTACGCATTGGCAGATGATTTTCAAGATGTGTTTAGAGAAAGTGAACAATGGGCTTCTCAAGAGTATATCTTTTCTATAGATTTTACGGGCAATCAAACTGGTGAGAATCCAAACCCAATTACTTATGAAAATGATAATAAAATTGGACCGTTTAACGGTGTTGAAGGTGGTGTAAAACCTATTAGAGGTTGGAGTATGCTAGTACCTCATATTAATGTTTACAATAGTTGGGATGCCAACGATTATAGACTAAAAGTGAGTATGGCCGATTCATTGATATTGGCTGATGATACAGATATTGTTAGACCATTTTCTGAATTTGAGGTTGCTAGACCCCATATCGCAAAGTTTAATAGATTTCCGGGAGAAGGAAGAACAACTGCTGGTTGGAGATCTGATTTTGATCACGCAGCTTTTAGGTATGCCGAAGTTTTACTTATTGCAGCGGAATCTGCCAATGAATTAGGGCTTGCTTCTGAAGCTATAGGTTATGTAAATCAAATTAGAGGTCGTGCTAGAAATGCAGGAACTATTGATTTTTATGGTAGTGGTTATGACAGTTACGCTCCGTCCATTTATCCTGAAGATGTTATCGCAACCGGTACTGATAATTTGCGAACTATAATTTTGGAGGAAAGGCGTATTGAATTAGCTTTTGAATTTAAAAGATGGTATGATATTGTACGTAGGGATTTAGGAAGCGAAGTTTTTGGTCCTTCAGGATTAGAGCCTCAATCAAATTTTAGTGAGTTTAGATATTTGTGGCCAATACCACAGGGAGAAATAGACAAGAATCAGAATTTTGTTCAGAATCCAGGTTACTAAGAGTTTGTTAGTTTAGTTGTATACGGGCATTCATTCTTAGGAAGAATGCCTTTATACCAATGAACATAAATAAATTTTAGAGTTACTGGTTTTGTATCATTAAACAAAACTAAAATGAAGAAGTATAGTTTATTGTATCTATCAATTGTAATAGTTATTTTTTCTTGTAAAGAGAATTTGCAAGAACAAGGTTCTGAAAAAGAAATAAAATTTTTTCCGGTAGAGGTAAATCATGAGGAGATTCCTTTAGGCGATAATATATATGCAATCGTTGGAGTATCACTTTTTGATGGATTAAGCGAATCTACTATTGAAAATTCTACTGTTATAGTTCGAAATGGTTTAATTGATGAGGTAGGTCCAAAAGAAGAAATTGAAATACCAGAGAATGCTACAGTAATTGAAGGCGATAGTCTTACTCTTATGCCAGGTTTGGTCGATGCGCATTTTCATTATGACCATGTTAAACATTTCCCTACAAAATTTGTTCGTAATGGAGTAACTTCTGTTAGAGATCCAGGGCAATGGATAGAAGCTTTTGATTTTGAACGTGAAACGGGTGATCCTCTTCCTAGATTATTTTTAACAGGTCCACATATAGACATGCCGCCACCATCATGGCCTAAAGATTCTTATATGGTTAGGGATGAAGCCGAAGTAAAAGAGGCTATGGATTATCTTTTTAGTCAGAATGTATCAGCTATTAAAATTTATCAAAACTTACCTCTTGGTTTAATTAAAGAAGTTACGGATATAGCTCATAGTAAAGGGTTACCGGTTACTGCCCATTTAGAAATTACAGATGTAAGACAAGCAGTTTTAGCTGGCTTAGATGGGGTTGAACATATAACATCATTAGGAACAGCATTGGTATCTAAAAGAAAAGCTGAAGCGTTTCGTCAAAAAATGATGGCAGATAATAAGTCACGAATTTCTGGGCGATTAGAAATGTGGAAAGACATTGATGTAAATGGTAAAAAAGCAGATTCTTTGATTAAGTTTTTTGAAGAACATCAAACTTTCTTAACACCAACTTTAGGACCTTATGAGTATATTATTGAGGGAGATAAGACAGATAGTACTGCATTAATTGCTTTTCAGCATATGAATGAATTTATTGGTAGATGTGCAAAAGCTAATGTGAGAATTGCAGTTGGCTCTCACGGACCATGGGTGCCTTATGCTAAAATGGGCTGGTCATATCAACATGAAATGGATTTACTTTCTAAAACAGGTATGGGTAATGGGGCAATTATGAAGGCATCTACTTTAGAGAATGCTAAGTTTTTAAAAATAGACCATCGCCTTGGTAGTATTGAAAAGGGCAAACAAGCAGATTTACTTTTGATTAGTGGTGATCCCACTGAAAATATACGAGATATGTATAACATTGAAAGGGTAATGTTAAATGGCATCTGGCTTGAGTAGTACCAATCTGTTGACAGTATAGTCAAGATTGGTTTATTATAATTGATTTTATCCATAATGAGCACATACTATTTATGTTGACAGCTAAATCTTCTAAGATTTTAGTAGTGACTATTTAGTGACTGGTTGTAATTGATTTTTTTAGTGTAAAATTCTTTTCGCCCCTTTGTTTATAAGGGTTTAGGAGAATATTGATAGGAAAAATTGGTGAAATATAGTTGGCTTTAAATAATAAGATACAAAGAAATGAAATCAAGAATTATTTTTTTCACCACATGTGGTTACATTTTAATATGCACTGTTCTATTAATGCTTTTTTCTTGTAAAGATGATGGCGTTATCGGTTCTCTAACCATTACAGAACCGATAGGTGTGGCTCGTGGTTTGGAATATGTAGAGGTGAAAATACCAATAGATACACATCAACTTAAGAATAATGCTATTTTTTTAAAAGATACTAATGATGGCAATTTAGTAAAAGGACAGATTTTAAATGCGTTAGAAGTATTACTAGATTCTAACCTTGTTCGTTGTTTATTTCCAATACATATTCAATCAAATGAAACCAATATGTATCAGGTTGTTGTTCAAAAAGATGAAGAGACTCTTACGGATTTGAAAGCAGAAGGTGAGTGGTTGAATCTTTTTGTTGAAAATGAATTTTATAAGGCAAATTTAACGGCTAAAAGATCTTCAAAAAATATACCATTGGCCCCAGGGCAAATTACTTCCATTTCTTTAAAAGAATATGATGGAATAAAATTAGAACGACCAGATATTAAAATGCATTGGTCTCCTAGTTTTCAAAAGAAAAACGAGGAGTATAAAACAATGGCGCATTTACATGAATTTGATTCAATTCATATAGACAAAGGACCATATGTTATTTCAATATACCGCTCAGGAAAAGTAAAAGGTTATGAAGAAATTCAACTTAAAGGAGAATATAAGTTTTATGCAGGTCTACCATTTTTTCGGTTTTCTTCAGAAATGACAATGATAGATAGTTTAACTGTGACCATGTTGAGAAATGACGAAATGACGATGAACAAGTTCTTTACGCATGCATTTACCCCGCTTAAAGATGGTAAAGTAAAGACAGTAATCCTCTACGATAAACCACCGTTAATTTCTCATTATACAGTTAAAGAACTTCGTAAGCATCCAATTGATGCAAATGCGAATTGGTTTGGCTTTTATAATGACAGTACCAATTATGGGTTTGGAAGCCTTCGAATTCGATTTGATTATAAAAATTTAGATGGTGCTATGTCACCAATGACCGATGCTCAAACTAAAATATCATACTCTTATAGTGACGGGAGATATTGGGACAGGAGGTTTGTAGATAGTGGCGAATTAAAAGTACCAAAAGGAAGTAGATACTTTGAAGATAATGTGTATTCAGTTTTTAAAGTTGATAGTGAGAACCCATCCAAAGAAATACAGAAGCTTTACAAACAATTGTCTAATCCAGTTCTTGTGCAATACCAACCATCCAAATGAAATCTAAAATACAAAATTTCTTTAAAGCCTTAGGTCCTGGGTTTATAATAGCAGCAGTAGTTCTGGGTCCTGGTAGTATTACGGTTTCTTCTAGAATTGGGGCTACACATGGTTATTCGTTATTGTGGGTAATAGCGTTAGGAGCGATTTCTATGAGTGTTTATACTACTATGAGTGTCCGTTATGGTGTTTTACATGAGAAATCTTTGTTGACTACGATCGCTGAAAAATATGGTAAATGGTTATCAATTGCCATTGGAGTATGTTCATTTTTAGCTGCGTTAAGTTTTCAGTTCGGGAACAACCTTGGGGTTGGAATGGGCATGAAAACACTAACAGGAATCAATGAAGCTGTCTGGCCATTAATATATACTCCATTAGCAATCATACTCGTATTTTATGCTAAAAATTTATATAAGGCACTAGAGCAAATAATGATGGTAATGGTCATCATCCTGATATTGGCATTTATTATCAACCTTATTTTTATAAAACCAGATTTAGAAGCTGCCGCTATGGGTTTTATACCGAGAGCGATTTCTGGTGATGATTTTAATGAAATAGCGGCCCTGGTAGGTACAACCTTTGTTTTACATAATGCATTTTTTCAGGCATACCTCGTACAAGGTAAAGGTTGGAAATTAGTAGATATGCATAAAAGTATTAGAGATACTAAAATAGGTGTATTTCTGCTTGCGTTAATATCGACACTTGTGGTGATTACAGCAGCTGCGACATTAAAACCTAAGGGGATATCAGTGAACTCTGCCGCAGATATGGCTATTCAATTAGAAATGTTACTAGGTAGTTTTGCTAAATATATATTTGGTTTTGGTTTTATGGCTGCAGCATTTTCTTCGCTTGTGGTCAATTCGGTTACTGGTGGTGGGTTGCTGGCAGATAGCATGGGTTTAGGTAGTTCAATGAACCAAAAGATGCCTAAAGTGTTTACGGCTATAATATTATTGGCAGGTATGGTCATTGCCGTCTTTTTTAGAGGTAATGTAATATATGCATTAATAATGGCTCAGGCATCATCAATACTTGGGGTGCCACTTATTGCCATTGGTCTGTTTTTGGTTCTTAATAGCAAGTCTATAATGGGCAAGTATAAGAACAGTATTCTACAAAACATTATGGCGGTTATAGGTTTTATTCTAATTAGTGCTCTTGTCTATTTTATGTACGGAAAACTTATTGGGTATTTAACAATGTAAAGGGCTCTAAAATTTAAACGAAATAATTAATAATAAAGAACGATGAAAAAGACATATCCAGAGGTTTTTAAGAATGAAGAAGAATTAGAAGAAGCCATATCTAGACCAACGCTATCTGTAGTAAATATGATGAAAGAACTTAAAGGAGATATTATCTTCTTAGGTGTTTCTGGAAAAATGGGTATTTCTATGGCTCATATGGCTAAAAAAGCCTGTGACTTGGCAGGTGTTACGAAGAGGATAATTGGCGTTTCTCGTTTTAGTCAAGCAGCGAATAAAGATTATTTAGAATCTCTTGGTATTGAAACGATCGCTGGTGACCTTGTTAATCAGGGTTTTATCAAAGGCCTACCAGATGTTGAAAATGTAATTTACTTGGCAGGTACAAAATTTGGTACACAGGGTAACGAACCTTATACGTGGGTTATGAATTCTTTTATTCCAGGGTTAGTGGTTGAACAATTTAAGAAATCGCGTATCGTAGCTCTTTCTACAGGCTGTGTTTATCCTTTGGTAGATGTTAATTCTGGAGGTTCTTTAGAATCAGATCAAGCACTACCGGTTGGTGAATATGCACAATCATGTTTAGGTAGAGAGCGCTTATTTCAATATGGAAGTATGGAAAACAAGACTCCAATTTCATTGATCAGGCTTAATTATGCTGTTGAAATGAGATATGGGGTTTTAGTAGATATAGCCTTAAAAGTTAAGAATAATAAACCTGTAGATGTTACTATGGGTTATGCCAATGTGATTTGGCAAGGTGATGCCAATGCTTTTATATTAAGGTCATTGTCAATGTGTGAGAGTCCTGCTAAAATACTGAATATTACAGGGCTGGAAACAATATCGGTAAAAGATGTAGCTACTAAATTTGGACAACTAATGCATAAAGAAGTGGTTTTTACAGGAGAGGAAGATGACCTAGCACTTCTTTCAAATTCGTCATTAATTGCAAAAGAAATGGGTGGTCCAGAAGTTTCGACCGATGAGGTAATTAAATGGACTGCTGATTGGGTAAATACAGAAAAGTCAGTTCATGGAAAGCCAACACATTTTGAAGTAAAAGACGGGAAGTATTAAAAAGTATCAAAGGCTTTTTAATAGAGTCTATAGTAGTAAGTAGTTGTAGAACAGATTTCAAAAAAGCATATAGATTGTTAATACCGCTAAGTCAAAAAGCGGTAAAAAATTATAAAGAGTAGATATGAGCATAAATAAATTATCTCCAAAAGCGAAAGAATTAATTCATGAGGGTACCGTAATTCCAGCACATCCTTTGGCATTAAATCAAGATAGAAAGTTAGACGAAAAAAGGCAAAGAGCTTTGTCAAGATACTATTTGGATGCAGGCGTTGGAGGTTTGGCAGTAGGCGTTCATACGACCCAATTTGAAATAAGAAAACCAGATGTAAATCTTTTTAAACCAGTATTAGAATTGGCTAAAGAAGAAATGGATAGCTATACATCGAAAGCAAATAGAACCATTCTTCGTATTGCTGGCGTAATAGGTAAAACCAATCAAGCGATACAAGAAGCTCAGTTAGCATCAGATTTAGGGTATCAAGCTGTTTTGTTGAGTTTGGCTTCATTACCAGATGCATCTAATAAAGATTTGTTGAATCATTGCAGAGAGGTGTCTAAAGTGATACCCATTATAGGTTTTTATATGCAAACTGCTGTGGGTGGGCGTTATTTAGATTTTGATTTTTGGCTAGAGTTTGCAAAAATTGAAAACGTCGTTGCAATTAAGATGGCTCCGTTCAATAGATATCAAACTTTTGATGTAGTTCGTGCTGTTGTGGAGTCTGGTCGGGCAGATCAGATAGCATTATATACGGGTAATGATGATAATATTTTGGTTGATTTAATGACTGAATTTGAAGTACAATCAAATGGTGTGGTCATAAAGAAAAGAATTGTAGGTGGCTTGTTAGGGCATTGGTCAGTTTGGGCAAAAGAGGCTGTAATTCTTTTAGAAAATATCAAGAAAGGTGCTTATTCTACAGACTCGATTAAAATGTTAAGCATGGCAGCTAAAATCACAGATAGTAATGCTGCATTTTTTGATGCTGCAAATAATTTCAAAGGGTGCATTGTGGGTTTGCATGAAGTATTAAGAAGACAAGGGCTTTTAGAAGGTACGTGGACATTAAATGAAAAGGACCATTTAGACCCCTTACAAAAAGCAGAAATAGATAGAATTTATAAGGCTTACCCAGAACTTAATGATGATGATTTTATAGCAGAGAATCTAGAGGGTTGGCTTAAATAAAAAGTGGAGATGGAAATTGTACTAACAAATATTATAGTCAGACAAATGGCTGTCAACGATATACCGGGAGCAATGAAATTGGTTATTGCAGAAAATTGGAATCAAACCCAGATAGATTGGCAAATGTTTTTAGAACTGAATTCTAATTTGTGTCTTGTAGCAACATATAATAATGAAATAGTTGGTACGGTAACAGCTATAAATTATAAAAATGATGTTGCATGGATCGGGATGATGCTGGTATCTAAAGCCTTTCGAGGATTGGGAGTTAGTAAGAATCTATTGAATACGATTATTGAAAAATTAGAAGGCTGTAAATCAATAAAATTAGATGCGACTGCGGCAGGTATTCCAGTGTATAAAAAAATAGGTTTTCAAGAAGAACTGGAAGTTGACCGAATGATAACTACCGATTTTGATACAACTATAAATAATAGTAGTAGAGATACTGTTAGGGCTATATCAGTAAATGATATGGAAGAGTTATCTGCACTTGATTTGAATTATTTTGGAGCTAACAGACTTGATTTAATCAATTTTTTAAAGAAAAAAAATAAGGCATGGTGTCTTATAAGAAATGAGTGTATCGTAGCCTATGTTTTCTTAAGACCTGGCAGCAATTATTTTCAATTAGGTCCACTTATGGCAGAAACCGTAGATGATGCTTTAAACCTCATTGAGATCATTCTTGAACATAACATCGGTCAATCTATAGTAATCGATGTTTTGCATGATCAGTTCAAGTTCAAAGAGCGATTAGTTGGTTTAGGATTCTCTTTTCAAAGGTCATTTGTAAGAATGTATTTGAAAGACAATTCTTTTGCAGGTTTGTTAAATAAGCAATTTTTAATTGCGGGCCCAGAGTTGGGGTAGGTAGTTGGTCATTTTTTAGAGACTATTATAGTCGCTTAATATTAAAAAGAAAAGAATGAATTTAAAACGAAATATAATTGTAAGAGCTTTAAATGCTTGTGTTTTGTTGGTGGTAGTATTGAATTTTTCCTGTGCCGATACTAATAAAAAATCAAGTGAAAACACATCTTACCAAAAAGATTTATTTAAAAAGACTTTAGAGACTTCTCAATTGGCCGTTTCTGTTGTTGCTTCAGATTTGGAGTATCCTTGGGATCTTTGTTGGGGTGGGGAGGATAGTGATATTTTGTGGTTTACAGAAATAAAAGGAACAGTTAACCAATTGAATACGGATACTGGAGAAATAAAAACGCTATTACAGGTAGATGATGTGCTAGTTAAGAAATCTTATGGTCTTTTAGGTTTTGCTGTACATCCAGATATGGACCTACATCCTTATGTTTTCTTACATTACACCTATTCTAAAAATGATGAGATATGGTCTAAATTGGTTAGATATACTTATAAAGATGGTAAGTTAGAAACCCCTATAATATTGTTGGAGGATATACCTGGAAGAAGCTATCATAATGGAAGTAGAATTGTGATTTCTCCAGATAATAAAGTTTTCTTGTGCCTTGGTGATGCTGGAAAGAAAAGATTAGCTCAGAATACGAGTGTAATATCAGGTAAAATATTGAGATTAAATCTTGATGGTTCTATACCCGCCGATAATCCTATAAAAGATAGTCCTGTTTATTCTAGAGGTCACAGAAATGTGCAAGGTTTGGTGATGGTCAATAATATATTATATAGTTCGGAGCATGGCGAAGCTAATGATGATGAATTGAATATCATTAAAGCAAATGGCAATTATGGTTGGCCAGATGTTACAGGCTACTGCAATGAACCTTATGAAATTGCATACTGTAAAGATTCTACAATAGTAGAGCCTATAAAAGAATGGACACCGACCATTGCACCTTCAGGTATTGCTTATTTTGGTTCAAACACAATTCCTGAGTGGACTAACAGTATTCTGGTGGGTTCTCTAAAAGGTACAAGCTTAAGAGTTTTAAAACTTTCTTTGGACGGAACAAAAGTAGAAGGGGAGAGCGTAGCTTTCAATAGACAGTTTGGTAGAATAAGAGATGTTATCGTAGCGCCTAATGGCGATATATATTTATGTACTAGTAATAAAGACTGGCACCCAAAAGCCAATCCTGAATTTTATAGTGATGCAAAATTACCAATGATAGATGATGATCGCATAATTAGAATTCGACAGGCAAGTGACGATTTAAGGAGCAGTTTGGTAGAGATGACAGAGAAACAGACGCCTGTTGATAATGATGCTATGGCTAATGGTATTGCAGGTGCGGGTATGGCTGTTTATCAAAAATATTGTGCCTCTTGTCATAAAGCCGATGGTTCTGGTAGTGATGGTTTTTTTCCTCCATTATCCAAAACAGAAGGTGTTGGCGATAAAGAGAGATTCATGAAAAGTGTAATTGAGGGGGTGTCTGGTAAATTAGTAGTTCAAGGAAAAACATATAACCAAGATATGCCCAGTTTTAAATTTCTTACAGATAAAGAATTGGCAGATGTGCTTAGTTATGTAAGGGCATCATTTGGTAACGGTCACCCAAGTATTACTGAAGATGAAGTTGTAAAGTATAAAGTAGCACTTTAAAATTTGCAACTACCAGACTATTTAGAAATATAATATTTAATAGAAAAAACATAAATCATGAGTTCTAATAGAAGAAATTTTATAAAAAAAACAACGATTGCAGGTATGGGTTTGGCATCTGCCTCGGTATGGTCAAATTCAATTCTTGGTAGCAGCATTAATAATATACCAGCATCAAAATCAGGAGCCATTTATATGGGTGGTTTTTCCGCACCAAAATTAGATACCGTTAAATGTGCGTTTATAGGTGTAGGTGATCGAGGAGCCGGTCACGTTGAACAAATTTCCGCTATAGAAGGAACAGAGGTCGTTGCAATCAGCGACTTATATGAAGATTTAGCAGAAAGATCCGCGAAGGCTTGTATAGAGAACGGTGCAGGAACCCGACATAAGGATATTACTTTATATACCGATGGTGAAAACGATTGGAAAAAAATGCTAAAAAAGGAAAAGCCAGATGCAGTTTTTGTTTGTACTCCATGGTCTTTACACGCACCGATGGCTATTGAAGCTATGAAAAGCGGAGCACACGTTTTTGTGGAAGTTCCCCTTGCTTTGACTTTAGAAGAAATGTGGGAAATAGTTGATACTTCTGAGAAAACCCAGAAGCATTGTATGATGATGGAAAATGTCAATTATAATAGGGAAGAATTGCTCTATTTGAATATGTGTAGAAAGGGTGTTATTGGCGAATTACTTCATGGGGAGGCTGCCTACATTCATGAATTAAGATTTCAGATGAACGATGTAGAACGTGGCACTGGCTCTTGGCGAACATATGAATATGCAAATCGCGATGGTAACCTTTATCCAACACATGGTTTAGGTCCGGTTGCTCAATACATGAACCTGGCAAGGGGAGAAGATAACTTTAAATTTATAAACTCATTTTCTTCTCCGGGAAAAGGAAGGAATTTATATGCTGCTAAAAACTTTCCGCCTGACCATAAATGGAACCAATTAGATTTTAAGGGTGGTGATATAAATACATCTATCGTTAAAACGCATTTAGGTAGAACAATTATGGTTCAATGGGACGAAACTAGCCCTAGACCGTATACTAGACATAACCTGATTCAAGGAACAAAAGGTACTTTGACTGGTTTTCCAACTCGTGTTGCTTTAGAAGGTGGCGTAGAGGGAGGTCCTGGAAATCACCATGAATATGCCGAAGGAGAGCAATTACAAAAGATATTTGAAAAGTATGAACATCCATTATACCTACGCTTGGGAGAATTAGCAAAGAAAATGGGAGGCCATGGTGGAATGGACTTTATAATGAGATACCGTATTATTGAGTGTTTAAGAAATGGAGTGCCTTTAGATCAAAACGTATATGAAGGTTGTTATTGGAGTTCTGTTGGCGCATTAAGTGAAGCTTCTGTTGCACAAAATGGTGCCCCACAAGAGTTTCCTGATTTTACAAGAGGAAATTGGAAAACAACCAAGCCATTAGACATAATTAGTTAGGTCTAATGATTTAATCAATATTAATAATTTAAAAGATTACAAATTATGATTAACGTATTGGATCTTACAAAAAGACTCATAGCTATGGATACCGTAAACCCGCCGGGTAACGAGTATTATGCGGCTAAATATGTGGGTGAATTATTGGAGGAACATGGGTTTGATGTTGAATACGTACCTTTTGAAGGTAAACGAATACATGTTATTGCAGGAAAAGGATTTTCTGAAACTGATTTACCAATAGTTTTTACAGGGCATTTTGATACTGTTCCCTTAGGTTCTGAAAAATGGTCAGTAGATCCTTTTGGAGGAGAAGAGAAGAACGGAAAATTATATGGACGGGGATCAAGTGATATGAAAAGCGGAGTTGCTGCTATGGTTGTAGCTGCGATAAATGCTTTCTCATTAGGGTCTCCTGAAGGTGGCGTGAGGTTGGTATTAACAGCAGGTGAAGAATTGGGTTGCCAAGGCGCTAAAGATTTAATAAAAACATATCCAAGACTTGGTAAGGCAGGTGGTATTGTGGTTGGTGAACCAACTGCTAATATTCCGGCAATTGGTCATAAAGGCGGACTCTATCTTAATCTTTCATTTTCTGGGGTCACAGCTCATTCCTCTATGCCACATTTAGGAGAAAATGCAATTTATAAAGCAGCCAAGGCTATTTCAAAGATTGAAAAATTTGATTTTGACGTTGAAGAGGATGATTTGCTTGGTTTGCCGACAGTGAATGTAGGGAAGGTTTTTGGCGGGCAAAACATTAATTCTGTACCAGATTATGCTGAATTCACCATAGATGCTAGAACTACAACTAAAGTAGGTCACGATAAGCTTTTAGCTAAAATTAAAGACGAACTGGGAGAGGAAGTATCGATTGAAACCTTAACAGATTTAATAGCTGTTTCCACAGAAGAAAAAGACCCTTTTGTTCAAAGGGTATATAATGCTTGTGGTATTTCAGAGAATACTCCCGGCTATCCTAAAGCATTGCCTTATCTCACTGATGGCTCTGTACTACAAGGTGCATATGGAGGTATACCAACGGTTATTTTAGGTCCGGGTCAACCAGAAATGGCTCATCAAACAGATGAGTTTTGTTATATCGATAAGATAGAGGAAGTTGTAGAGATTTATACCAATATACTTTTAAAGAAAAACGCTATTACTCAATAAGTAATCCTTTTCTTTTGATTGTATGAAAGAAGAGCGATGTCTTGTTTAATTAAGTATTATTCAAAAAATAAATGAAAAATTCCTATTTACTATTCCTTTTTTTTACGCTAATAGGCAGTATGCATTCGTATGCACAGATAATTTATGTTGATGCATTATTGCCAACTGACTGTAATGGTACTTATTCTATTTCTAACCGTGCCTGTAATGGTGCGGATGGTGATGCTTATAAAACATTAAAATCGGTTGCGAATGCTACCACGGCAGGTACTCAGGTGTTGATTAGGGAGGGCGTATTTAAAGAACAGCTTAGTCCTCAATCCTCTGGGGAGGAGAACAATTATATTGTATTTAAAAATTATGGAAACGAAATAGTTGAGTTTACTGGAGCTTTGTTAGCCCCCGCTATTTCGATTGACCAAAAGCAATTTATTACTATAGACGGATTAAAATTTAAAGATTGCCCTCAATTTATGTCCATAAAAGCGGCTTCACATATTAATATTGAAAACTGTGAATTTGAAAACAGTACAATGTGGGAATCTTGTCAGCTAAAAGATATGGGCGATTATTTTCTTTTTAGAAATAATATCGTAAAAAATGGCACCGATCTACTTTCTATACAAGGGGGTAGTTATCATTTAATTGAAGGTAATACTTTTGATACGGCATCACATACATGTTTAGTTTTTATGGGGGTGCATGATTCTGCTATTCGGAATAACTCATTAATTAATCCGAATCAAAAGTTACTTGAAATATTTGCTACTCGTGATAGGGAATGGTCTGCCCCGTATCGTAAAAGCGAGCATATTCTAATTGAAAATAATCTCTTCGGACCTAATTCACATAGAGAAGGGCATTACAATGGTAAAGAGCCACCGGCAAGTTGGGGAATACAATTTGCAGGGGTAAAGTGTATTATGCGAAATAATATCTTCGCAGGGTGTGAAGGTGGTATGGATATTTGTGGATATGGTAAGGTTGGCGGTGGCGATGATTCTCCAGAAGCAGCTTTTAATTATAGCAATCGTTTTTACAATAATACAGTCTATTCCAATGGTGAAAAAGGTCGCTATGGCAGTGGACCAGGAATTAAGGTGTCACATAACTTACACACTGAATTTTACGATAATATCTTCATGAACAATATATTTTATGCAAATAGAATATTTAAGGATGCACATACAAAAAGAGATGTACCAAGTGTTCAAGTTGCTTTTAGCTCCTCTAGCAATCCCAGCGAAACCCGTTTTTATAATAATAACATTACAGCTCAGAGTAATAAAGATAAAGAGGTATTTTTTATAGGAAAGGAAGATAAAGGGTTTACTTTAAATGCATTTGAACAAACATATCCAGATTATATTCAGAATAATATTCAAGGAAATCCGCTATTTAAAATTGAAAATCCCAACCTAAAACATATTGTGAAAGACGATTATAGATTGTCAGAAGATAGTATTTGTATAGATGCAGGTGCATTTTTGACCTATGCAATTGGTGCAGGTGATACAGGTATTGTTTTGAAAGTCAAGGATCCTTATTTCTTTACTGATGGCTTTAGTATTGTTGAAGGAGATATCATTCGTGTTGGAGATAATGAAGTTCAGATAAAAAGTATTGATTATGACACGGGTTATATGATTTTAGAGAACGCGATACAATGGAAAGATAAAGCACCGGTAAGTTTATTGTATAAAGGTAATGCACCTGATATAGGAGCAATAGAAAGTTATTAATTTGGTAAACAAGATTTCTAGAACAACTTTAAAATATAGCATATGGAACGACGAAATTTTATAAGAAATTCAGCACTTGGCTTAGGTGCAGGTATTACACTGGCCCCTTCGATAGCAATAGCCTCTAATAGTGAAGAAAATTCATTACCTGAAAAATTACCAAGAGAAGTATGGATAGCTACGCTGACATTAACTAAGATTGATGCAGTTAGCCATGAAGAGATGGTTAATGAAGTTTTAGGTCACATGGAGGATATTGTCAATTACAATCCAGATATAATATGTCTTCCTGAAGTTTTTCCATTTTTCCATATTCCTACAAAGAGGATAGTCAAAGAAATAGCAGAGAAACCATCAGGAAAAATAATTAAGAGGTTTTCCGAATTTGCTAAAAAACATAAAACATATATTATTTGTCCATTGTATACTGTTGAAAATGGCACTTATTATAATGCTGCTGTTGTTATTGATAGAGAAGGTAAAGTATTGGGGGAATATAGAAAAGCACATCCAACAGAAGGAGAAATGCATAAAGGAGTTTCTCCTGGTCCAATCGACCCACCAGTATTTAAAACTGATTTCGGAACAATTGGGGTGCAAATTTGCTTTGACCTTGAATGGAATAATGGATGGGAAAAGCTGAAGGAAAAAGGAGCTGAGATTGTATTTTTCTGCTCCGCATATTCTGGAGGAAAAGCGATTAATACTAGGGCTTGGCAAAACAAATATTGTGTTGTGTCCAGTACAATTAATGGTACCGCTAAAATATGTGATGTAACTGGTGATGAAGTTGCAAAAACCGGGTTCTGGGACAAGTATTGGGCAATAGCACCATTAAATCTTGATAAAGCATTTTTACACACATGGCCATACATAAAGAAGTTCAAAGATATTCATGCTAAATATGGAAGAAAAGTAAAGATCACCAATTACGATGAAGAAGAATGGTCAATAATTGAAAGCCTATCTCCTGATATTAAGGTTGCGGATATCCTTGAGGAATTTGAGCTTAAAACGCATAGGCAACACATTAAAAGTGCTACAGATATGCAAAAGAAATTAAGAGCGTAATAGTCTTACAAAACTCAAGTAATTTAAACTATTTCATAAAAAAATGATTTTAAAACCAGTAACGCATAGAGCAGTACTTATAATCACGTTTCTTTTAATATCTGTTCAAGTTTTTTCTCATGGAGACTTAACTAAACGAATAAATCAGAAAACAAAAGAGATAGCAGAAAGTCCCAATGACTTTAAGTTATACTACGAAAGAGGTTTTTTATATCAACAACACGTTGAATTGAATAAGGCAATGGAAGATTATCTTAAATCTACATCTTTAGGCAATACAGATAAAGTCTTAATATATAGGATTGCAGAGGTTAACTATTTATCCGAAGACTATAAGAATGCCTTAACGAATATAGCAAAGTACTTAGAAGTAGATAGTGTAGATGTAAAAGCTAAAAAGCTTGAAGCTCAAATATTATACAAGTTAGAAGCGTATAAAGAATCTATAGCCGCTTACCATTTTGTTATGAATACTATGGTAGATATTCGACCAGAAGACATCTTGGAATATACTAGTATCATATTGACAGAAAACAATAAGAATTTCTCAAAGGCAATTGATATTATAGATTTTGGATTAACCAAAGTTGGCGAAAATACATTCTCACTTCAACTTAAAAAATTGGATTACTTAAAAGATTCAGGTCAAATCGAAAAAACAATAAAGCAATACAATTATTTTATTCTTGAATACCAAAGAAAAGAGTTCTGGTACTATCAAAAAGCAGCGTATTTAGTATCAATTAATAAGCCAAAAGATGCGAACATATCTTTGAAACTAGCTACCGCTACAATAGAAAAATTGGACGCTAAGTTTAAAAAAATGGATTCAATTTTAGAATTAAAAAAAGAAATTAAAAGCTTAGAAAGCACTATTAACAATTAGATATTATGATGAAGAAAATTACCCAAATAGTAATGTTGCTTTTTACCGTGCATTCATTTTCGCAAGCGGAAATAGTAGAGACTGCAATTGTTGAATCTATAAATAGCGCACCATCTATAACTGTAGAGAGGGGACCGTATTTACAAAGCGGAACACCTACAAGTGTAATTGTAAAATGGAGGACAAATATTGCAACAGAATCTGTAGTTAATTACGGTACAGTATTAAGTTCATTGTCGATGACTGAAAAGGATACTTCTTTGAAAACTGATCATCAAGTGACTTTATCTGGTTTGGTGCCGAATACGAAGTACTACTTTAATATTGGTAATAAAGGTGAAGTTCTATCTGAAGATCTTCTAGGAGATATGTATGTGATAACGGCACCAGTTAATGGAACAAAACAATTTGTTCGTGCATGGATATTAGGTGATCCTGGTACAGCAAATAATAGTCAAAGAGAAGTTCGAGATGCCTATTATGATTACGTAGCCTCAGCTCCAATAAACACAGGAAAAACTGATATGATGTTGTTCTTGGGTGATAACGCTTATAACACGGGTAAAGATGCTGAATATCAAAATGCCTTTTTTGATGTTTATGGAGATATGTTTAAAAAGTCTGTAGCATGGTCATGCTTAGGAAATCATGATGGTCAATCAGCAGATTCAGCTACACAATCTGGACCTTATTATGATATTTTTACTTTTCCAACAGAAGGGGAAGCTGGGGGTACCGCCTCAGGGACAGAAGCCTATTATTCTTTTGACTATGCCAACATTCATTTCATCATATTAGATTCTCACCATTCTAGTCGCGAAGTTGGTGGTGCTATGTATAATTGGGCATTAACAGATATTCAAAACACTAAACATGATTGGATTGTTACCTTATTTCACCATCCAGCATATTCCAAGGGGTCTCATGATTCTGATGAGGATCATAGACCTATAGAAATGAGAGAAAATTTTATGCCAATGTTAGAGGCTAATGGGGTTGATTTAGTTTTAAATGGGCACAGTCATTCATATGAGCGTTCTTATTTTTTAAACGGACACCAAGGTTTTGCAAATACTTTTAATCCTGATGAAATTTCTAAAGGTGGGCATACCGTTGGTTCAACAGGGTATGGAGATGGTAAAGCGGACAGCAATGGTGCATATGAAAAAAGTAAAGACGCAACGGAAGGTGCAGTTTATATAACGACGGGTTCTGCAGGTCAAATATCAGGTGGAGATTTAAATCACCAAGCCATGTATATATCCTTAAATCAACTAGGTTCTTGTGTTATGGAAGTAGAAGATGATGGTAAGGGAGGACAAAATTTGATTGTAAAGTTCATTAGAGAAAATAATGAAATCGATGATTATTTCACGATAAATAAAACAGGAATTGCAACACCAAATTTTAATGAAAATCAATCAGATCAAGAAAGTAAAATACTTACGTATATAGCAGATAGTAAGTTAATTACTATTACTGTAAATGAGAAAGAACGTTTAAAGAAGGTAAAATTCTATAATAGTATAGGCGAATTGGTTAGCAAAAGTAGAAGAAACACCATTAATGTAAGTAAGATGGCAAAAGGCTTATATGTTGTTGAGGTTGTCACAAATAAAAAGACATATACAGAATCTGTTACTATTAAGTAATCTACTAATTACGCTAATGTAATGCGTATTAATATCTCTAATCGAAAATGAAAAAGGGATGTATTTTATTAGGGTCAGTATTTGTCTGCTTTTTTATCTGGTCAGGTAAAAAGGTAGAGTATGCTGTATCTGAGACTATTCCGGAAAAAGTGGAGAAAGTATATGCAATCAATTTTCAAAGTTTTAAAAACGAAGTAGAAGTATTAGCAAGCCTAGCCGATAATTCAATGTTTGGAGATGAGTTACAATTGCAAAGGCAAGTTGGAAAAACGAGACTAGCTTATAAAAGGATCGAATTTATTTTTGATTATTACCAATCTGCATATAACGGAGCTTATATTAATGGGGCTCCTTTACCTAAAATAAGTGAATATTTTGAAGGAGGAAATATTATTGAGCCATCAGGTTTGCAGGCGTTAGATGAAGCTGTCTTTGAAGAAGCTTCCAAAAAGCAATTACAACGCATAAAAGTATTAGCAGCAGGATTAAGAACACATGTTGATTATGTTTCAAAAATACATTTTCCACTTCAATTAAAGCCCAGTCAAATTATTGAAAGCATCAGATCAGGATTGGTACGAATTTTCACTTTAGGTGTTACTGGTTTTGATACACCAGGATCTGTAAATGGAATACAAGAGAGTTATGTAAGCCTTCGGAGTATGAAAAATGCATTCATGTATTTTGATGCAGATATCCATCCTAAGGCAAAAACTAAATTCAATACTATCAATAAACTCTTTGAGAAAGGTGAAAGCTTATTAAACTCTAATATCAGTTTTAATGATTTTGATAGAATGGTTTTTTTAAAGGAAGTTGTGAATCCATTGTATGCAGAATTGTTAGAGTTTCAGAATTTAAATAATATTAAACTAGAGCCATATAGAAAGCATGCGCAAGATTATCAATCAAAAAATATTTTCGATATCAATTTTTTGAGCACTAATTTTTATTCGGAATTAGTATATCTGCCATTAGACAACCCTAAGACGATTGAATTAGGAAAGTTATTGTTTGAAGATAGTCAGTTATCCAAGAATAATACAATGTCTTGTTTAAGCTGCCATAATCCAAATCATGGTTTTACTGATGGGCTACCTAAAAGTGTATCAAATAAAGAAGGGTTTTTTACGGCAAGAAATTCGCCAACTATAATAAATGCAGGATATGCTACGCGATATTTTTGGGATATGCGTGAGTTTAACTTAGAAAAGCAAGTAACTCACGTTATTGATGATAATTTAGAGTTTAATACCAATTTTGATACGATAATTAGGAAGTTGAATAAAAATTCTAACTATCAAAAACTGTTTAAAGCTGCTTACGGCGGCATTGTAAAAAATGATATTAATGAGCGTTCAATAAGCAATGCTATTGCGGCTTATGTTAATTCTTTAAAATCATTTAATAGTGAGTTCGATAAATATGTGCGAAATGAAATTAATGAATATCCAGAGGATGCTAAAAGAGGCTTTAATTTATTCATGGGTAAAGGAGCTTGCGGTAGTTGTCATTTTGCACCAGTTTTTAATGGTAGTGTTCCTCCTTTTTACGTAGAATCTGAATCGGAAGTTTTAGGAATAATAAAAGGTTTCGATTCTGTAAATCCAAAATTAGATGAAGATTTAGGTAGAATGAATAATGGCTTAAAAGCAGATAACTATCCTTTTTTTAAAAATTCTTTCAAAACTGTTTCTGTCAGGAACGTAGAATTAACAGCACCTTATATGCATAATGGTTTATTTCTTTCATTGGAAGATGTATTAGAATTTTATAACCTTGGTGGAGGTGCCGGAATGGGACTGCCAGTTGAAAACCAAACATTATCTGATACACCTCTAAACCTGTCAAAGCAAGAAATTAAAGATATTATAACCTTTATGGAGTCACTAACAGATATTGCGGAATTTGAGACTAACACTAATTAGTTGAATCATCTGACCATTGCTAGTAATAGCGTACGAATTAAGAAATTCTATTTCAAAATATAATGCTATAAAAATAGGAGTCTTTACCTGCTAAAAATTAATTGATTAAATATTCTAAAAAATTAAAGTGAAACTATGAGAAAAGCTAAACTATTATTGATTTTTCTATTCGTTGTAAATATTTCTTTTTCTCAAGATGAAAGTAAAATAAAATGGTGGAATCCTGGAAATAGTGAGGTTCCTGTGATTGAAGGTAGAGGTTGGTCAAATGAAGGAAAATCTATTTACCATAGATTTCCCAAGAAAGCAGAAGTTACCGTAAGAGAGGATGTTTGGAATTTATCAAAACAGTCAGCGGGGTTATCTATACGGTTTCGTTCAAATGCAGACAGTATTAATATTAAGTATAGGCTAAAAGGATCTATTTCAATGAATCATATGCCGGCAACGGGCGTAAGCGGATTAGACTTGTATAGTAAAACATATGATGGTGAATGGCTTCGTTGTTGGGGTTCTTACTCAATTAAAACAGAAAGCGATTACTCATTTAAAATCGATGAAAAATCTGATTTTTATAAAAAGTACGGAAGGGAATACCAGCTGTTTTTACCATTGTATAACGAAATAGAAACGTTAGAGATTGGTGTGGTAGAAACGTATTTTTTTAAGGCGCTGCCCATACGAAATGAGAAACCTATTGTAGCTTATGGAACTTCTATTTGTCAAGGGGCATGCGCTTCTCGACCAGGAATGGCTTGGACTAGTATTTTAGAGCGAAAACTAGAACGACCGGTTATTAACCTTGGTTTTTCTGGAAATGGAATGTTAGAGCCCGAAGTAATTGATTTAATGACAGAGGTTGATGCAAAACTGTACATTTTAGATTGTTTGCCAAATTTACATCCAGATGAAGATGATATTTATTCGCTAACTATTGCTGCGGTAAAAAAACTAAAAATTAAAAGACCAATGGTACCTATAATTCTTACTTCTCATATAGGTTTTGCAGATGAATTAACTAATAAAAAAAGGGCTGGTTTAATTTTAAAACTTAATAATGAATTCGAAAAAGCTTTTAATGATTTAAAATCAGATGGGTTAGAAAACATTTTTCTATTGAAAAAACAGGATTTGAACTTTGATTTTGATATGTACGTGGATCATATACACCCTAATGATTATGGTATGATGCAATATGCAGATACCTATGAAAATAAAATAAGAGAAATACTAGATGAGCCAGTAGGGGAATTGAGTACAACCATGCCCAAAACACAAAGTAGAGATATTTCAGTCTATAATTGGGAAGAAAGGCATCAAGAGGTTCTTAAACTAAACAAAACGGATAAAACGAAAATATGCTTGATTGGCGATTCTATTATTAATTTTTGGGGAGGAGAACCAGAATCAACTATAGCAAGAGGACAAGGTTCGTGGAGTAATATTTTAGAACCTTTGGGCGTACGCAATTTTGGATTTGGTTGGGATAGAATAGAGAATGTACTCTGGAGAGTATATCACGACGAACTTGACGGTTTTGATGCCGAACAAATTATTTTAATGATTGGCACAAATAATTTAGATATTAATAGTGATATCGAGATTGCGAACGGATTGAAAGCTTTGATAGAAGCTATTAAAATACGTCAATTACAAACTACTATTAAGTTGATAGGCTTATTGCCAAGAACTGGTAAAGAAAAACGAATTAAAAGTCTAAATCTTAAATTGGCGGATTTAGCAAAATCAGAATCAATTGATTTTAATATTATTGGGAATTCATTACTAGGTGAAGATGGAAAAATAAACGAGTCGCTTTTTACAGATGGGTTACACCCCAATAATGAAGGCTATTTACTTTTAGGAAAGTCTCTTCAGCAATTAATAGAGGATTAATAATAATTAGTAAAAAAAGATAAAGAGTCGAAGGCTAACTATTGCAATATTTGAATCTAAAAACTAATATAGATTCTTAAAACGCATTGTGTCACTATATAACTACATTAATTTTCTTCACAACGGTAATAGGTGCAAAATATCATTCTGTCCTTAAAGATAATTTTTGTTCAAAAAACTAAGTCAATCAAAATTTATAGATATGTTGTTAGAAAAATTAAAATTTGCGTTCAGTAAATTTCAACACGATAGTGAATTTAAATCATACCAAGAATTGGCTTCAGGTCACATTAATTCTACTTATTTAATTATAACAGAATCTAAGCCAAACTTTATTTTGCAATGTATAAATGATAATGTTTTTAATGATGTGCAAGGGTTAATTTCAAATAAATTTAATATCAGTACTCATTTAAAAGAAAAACTGAAAGACTTATCGAAAGATGAATTGTATAGTAGTGTTTTAACTTTCATTGAAACTAAAGAAGGTAAGCCTTACTATAGAGCGAAGGACGGGAGTTATTGGAATTTAATGAATTATATAGATGACAGTATTACTTTTGAAACTGTAGACGATAAAGAGGTAGCATATGAAGCAGGTAAATTATTTGGAGGTTTTTTAAACTTGACTTATGATTATGATGCTACTAAATTAATCGAGGTTATACCAAAATTTCATGACATGTTTTTTAGATTTTCACAATTTCTAAAGGCAATAAAGGCATCCTCTAAAGAACGACTCACAAAATCACAAGAATGTATAGATTTCGCATTTGAGTTAAAGGAAGAAATGCATATTATTCAAAATCTTAAAGAATCTGGTAAAATAAACGTGCGAGTAACACATAACGATACTAAAATATCAAATGCATTATTTTGAAAAAGTAATAAAGGACTTTGTGTTATAGATACTGATACGGTAATGCCTGGAATTGTTCATTATGATTTTGGCGATGCCATTAGAACCATATGTAATGAGGCTGCCGAGGATGAGACCAATTTAGATTTAGTTGAATTTAATGTGGAGTATTATAAAGCTTATGAAAAAGGTTTTTTAGAGAAAATTAGAACCACGTTAACTGCATTAGAATTGCAATATTTGCCATTAGGAGCAAAAACGATGATGTTTATAATGGGGCTTAGGTTTTTAACAGATTATTTAAATAACGATGTATATTATAAAATAAAGTATGCTGAACATAATTTAGATAGAGTAAAAAATCAGTTCAAACTAGTTCAAAGTTTTAGTAAAAAAATGAATCAATTATAATTTAAAATTGAGTTTATTTACATCAGATTTCTTGCTTTTAGATTATAATATCTGATATAATTTATTTTATACAAACATTAAGGAATAATACCATGAGTTACATGAATAAATTTGGTGCTGAAGATTTAGATTATCTTTTACATCATGAAGAGGGATTAAAATGTTGGCAAACCGATTACAGGTTATTAAGAGAGCGAGATGATAAATATGATACGCTTGTAAGATTAGGAGGTATGCAAGATTTTAAAAACTTGTGTGAATTGGATAAACCTAAACTAATGCAGAGACAACGCCCATTGTTTACTTGATAATAGAGATTTAAATGCTGCAACTTTAATTTGAAAGATTGTTTAAGTACAGACTTTAAATCGTTTTAAAAGCAATTGCTTTTAATTCTTGCTCAATTCTAGAGATTCCATATTTAGTTGCTACATTTCTCCAACTTGCAACGGCTGTTAATACTTCCTTTTTAATAGCATTAGCTTTATTTTTTGGTAATCTAAAGTATTCGGAGACTTCCATTGCTAATTCTAAATCTAATGAATTATCCTCGTCAGAGATATTCAGTTTTAAACCGGTACCAGTTTCTACAGGGTTAATATCGTATGCTGGTGATAGCACCCACCCATCATTGGTAAGTAAAAAACCGTGATTTCTTAGATGGTCATCTGTATTTGTTACACATATACTAAATACAATTCTACGCCATAGCTGTTCTAGGTCCTCGTCCACGTTTGCCCCATTATTCTGTATAAAATCAACAAGTTCTAGGTAGCTAGCACCATCAGAATGGTCTTGCCCATCTTTATAGCCAAGCATGGTCATTGCAGATGCAAAATGTATTCTCTTTCCATTATTTTCTCGATCAAATCTTTTGGTTAGAAAAGTATAATAATTTGAAGAGAATTTTTGCGCTTTGGATTCCGCCATATTTATTCCTGCTAAAATGGCTAATTCATATACTACGATTTCCCACCCGCCAATGTCACCTTGGTCATTTCTACTTGGAAATTTTGCTATCCAAAGTGCACCATCATTATCTATAATACCAGCTTTGGGTCTTGCTCCTCCTAACGATGCTCCAGGTGCAATTAACATACTTAACCATTTTAGATATTCTGGGTCATCAATAACATCATCATCTTCTAATCGTAAACTTATTTGCTCAAGCTCTCTAAGAGAAGTCCAAGGTGGACTTGCCATTTCCTTATTATCGTTTAAAAATGGACCATCTACTTGCGCTTTAAATCTGAGCGCTCCCATTCTATGACCGTCAAAAACACCAAGTAGGTAATCGGTTTCGAATAATTTATTTTCTTCTCTATTATTAGTTCTCGCTAGAGCAGCTTCTCTTCTACGCATTAAAATTCGTCCCCAACGGTCTGGTGAAGAGTCTAGAAATATTCCAAAATTATTTTCATCGTCATTAAGATATTGTAATCCCGAATATAACTGTAAGTTTGGGTCTAATAATTGTGCGTGTTCACTCTGCAACCATTCGGCTGCATATTCAAAAGAAAATAGCTCTTTGCCCTTTAAGCGGTCGGAATGTAGAATTCCCATAAGTAAAGGGTTTTCCATGCCCGACCAATGTGCGTAAACGGCTATAGCTTTCTTATTATTTGGTTTAGCCATTTTTATCTTTTCGTTTAGGAGCCCTTTCGTTGGTACTTATATTGGCATCTTGTAATTTTCTTCCTAAAACGTCATCCTTAGCGAGTAAGAGAAAATCTTTTTCCAATCCCAATACTTGAAGAACTAATAAATAGGAGCCAATACTAACTGTAGGTGCGCCCTTTTCAATAGAGGATAAAGTTGGTCTACTAATATTTGCTCTTTCGGCTACCTGCTCAGAACTAAATTTTCTTCTCAAGCGTGCGAGCTTTATATTCTCGCCCATTTCTTCAAGAATCCTCTTAGTTTTAGGTAGAATTATGATATTCTTTTTAGGCATAACGCTAATTATATTTTACAAATATAATCATTTATGTAAATTATATTTAGTGTTATAAGGTAATTCGTGTAAGTTGTACTTTCATGAACTTCTAAAAACTAATAGAACAACCATGCTTTCCATACTCATGGTTATAGATAATTTAGCATATAATATCATACTAAATGTTTTATATAATCCATATCAAAACATTTCTCACAACCACCAGGGTTTTTATAGGTTTCTAAAAACTCTAATTGATTTTCGACCTCTGTCATCATTTCCATACCGCAGATGCCGCAATGGTCATAGATTTTAACATCTGAATAAATTTTTGCGATTTCGAAAAGTTGAACAGAATTTAAGTCATGTTTTTCAGCTACATCGCAGGGTTTATTCTTAAAGGTATCTCCATTAAAGGACCAATAATCTTCCAGTATTTTCACGTACTTGTGAGGTACAAGTTCAACAGCCGATAAAATGCATTTCTTTTTAAAATTTCCCATAAAAAAGCGTGGAACTGAACTAGCAGGAAAGGAAGGTATCGCCAAACACCCGACAACCAAGCAAGAACAGCCCACGCAGTGGCGTGGGCGTTTTACTCTGATTTTGGTTGTCATTAAAAACTGGCGATTTTTCCTAACCAAATCAAAAGCGAAACGCTTTTGTATGTATTTTAAAAGTTCTTTATGTTCCTATTTTAAGATTAATTAATGTTATTAGAATCCAAATTTACTGAATATAAATGATTGGGAATTTAAAGGTGTTTACTGATTTGTTTCTTTAAATACTCAGAACAGTTTATATTTAACCGTGGTTAAAAAAGTAGTGTACATAGATATGGATGATGTAATTTGTAATTACAGCAAAGCACATAAAAAGGCATTGATAGAACAACCGGAAATTCTATTCCCGCAAAGTCAGCCTGGTTTCTTTGAGAATTTAGAGCCTTTGAATAATGCAATCGAATCTTTTCACTTCTTTTTGAAAAGCGATTATTTTCAGCCATTTATACTTACCGCACCTTCTATATTTAATCCTTTATGCTATACCGAGAAAAGACTTTGGGTAGAAAAGCATTTAGGCTTGGAAATAGTTGATAGATTAATAATTTCTAGTCATAAAGGTTTATTAATAGGAGATTATTTAATTGATGACCATAGAGACGGTCGAGGTCAAGAACATTTTAAAGGTACACTTCTGCAATTCGGACAGTCTAATTTTAAAGATTGGGATGCGGTTATTTCATATTTTAATGAGAAGTATTGAGAGGTTGGTAATTGATGCTTAATCGGAATCGATTGTTTTATTGGATTAAATCATATTTAAAATGCTCATATATCATAACCATTGCTAGAGTGTCCAATTCACAATACTTTAGTAGCGCTGTAGTTATTTCTTCCCGTTCATTATCATCCATTTCAACATATTGCAGTTTTGCGTAAGCGGTTAATGCAGCGCCACCATCTGCAATATTATCTAGTTCAGATATAGTATTATCTAAATCAAATGTACTCCATCCATCAAATAGGGGCGGTAGCATTTTATATGGATTTATAACTTCGTCATCCTTTTTTTGAAGCCAGATGATATCTGATTCGAAGTTGGTACTTCCTACATTAATCTCATTAATTGGTTTTGAATATTTTTCTTGCAGAAATGAGCTTGAATAGATGCTGGCTGGTAATACTACTTTTATACTATTAGAACCTTTTGTTATGGGATTGTAATAATAATCTTTTACTACTTTGTTTAAGTCAATCATACTGCGGTTACCAGTCCATTGATCTGTATTGTCTTTGGTAGATGTAGAAATAGATTTTAAAAATGTGATTAATTCAACTTTATCTAGTTCTGTACTAGAGGATAATTGTGAAATAATTGCATTCACTATTGTATTTTCATGTGCGGCAAATCTAAAGATGGTCCCTTGATCTTTTGAAAGTGATTTTTGAAGTGCACGTGCAAATTCAAAATTTGGAAATTCTCCTGGTGTATTATTGATGTATTCACTTTTATGCTCAATACTTCCATCTTTATTTAATTGATGATGCGAGAATTGAAAAGCAACTTGCTCGTAAGGCTTTCTGCCCTTAGTAAAAGGTAAAGCTACTGTGCTCGTCTCAAAGTCTATAAAGTGCAATGGATATTGCCAAGAGTTCATCTCTTCTTTTAACTCATTCTTCAAAACAAAAATGGTGTTATCATCTTGTTGTGCTTTCTCGATCTGTATCCATTGTCTTTCAGAAGCAGATAGTCTTCCAGCTTCAAATTTTATATTTATGTCATTTTCCGTAAGTTCTGACATTAACAATCTGTTTTCCTCTACAAGATTTTTACCTCTAAAATTCCATATTTCAAAAGCATTAGATTTTTCAAAATCTATTGATTTCCAGCCATGTTGTTTTTTGAAACAGTATTTAAAACCAGATTTTAATCCTTCTGCTTCTTGTTCTAAAGTTGTTTTAAATTGGCACCCTTTACAATTACCGAATTTTGTGGGCCAATTTAAATAGTTATCATTTTGATACGCGTCTTTGAATAAATGTATAGACTCTTCAAAGGATAAATTATCAAAGTAAGGATACTCATTTGCAATAATTTTATTGATAATTGAATCTACATTGATTTCTGATAAAACGGACTCGCCAATTTCGCTAATCGAAGTTATGCTTGAAGTTGCATCTGTTCGTGGATTACCTTCTTTTGGTATCCTAAATAACTGATTAAGACCATCAACCTTTGCAGTTTTTGTCTTGTCTGCCATTAATAGAAATGCTTCAAATGTAAATTCAGGATAAGCTTTTTGGGCAACATATTTTTGAAACGCCAAATCAAATAGGTAAGGCTTCCATCCACTATTTATTCCTCCTCTTTTACCTATAAATAAGTGTTCGTAACTCGGGTCAAAAGATTTTGCTTTAACTTCTATAAGTTTAATATGGTTTCCCTTTTTCGATAATATATCTGTACGTATAAAAAGTCTTTCATATGCTATTGCTGCTTCATATATGGATATAGAATCTTTTTCTAATTGAGATTTTGTCAGATTTACAGCAAGATCATATTCATAATTTTTGGTATCAATAAAAGCACCTTCCGGATAATGTAACCGAGCAAGAGCCTCTACCTGAAAGCCACCTTCAGCTAATGCTTGAAAAAAAGAATCATCAGCACTCTGATTGGCATACGCTGTTTTAGATGTAAAAAACAATTTATTAGGGCATTCTAAGCCAAGTTTAAATCGAGATTTTGATAGTGGTTTTATCATTTTTTAAATTCAATAATTACATTGTTTTCTTCTATAATTACCAGTGCCTTCAATATATCTCCGAGAGCATAGTTATTTTTCAACCAATTGACTAGATCATTTCCATAGTATAATCTTATAGAATTATCGGGATTTGTCGTTCTGTCAATTTTAGCAATAAGTTTTGGTCCATCTTCTAATCTTAATTCTATATCGGTTAACGATTCTTTTATATATTGACTAATGCCTTTCCTCAAATTAAAGAAGCCTTTGTTGTAATAAGTGGTTCCTAATTTAATTTCGGATTCTAATTTTTTAGTCCCTTTGTAATTAACAGATAAAGTTTCAAGTTCTATTTCTTCGCTTGTAGTTATTGTATTTTTTCCGTGTTTATTCCAAGTTGGACTAATGGAATACACTAATGAATCTTCAAGACCAGCTGCTATGTTAAGATTAAAGCCACCCCAATTTAAAGGCAGAACATCTTTGAAAATGTAAATCGAAACAGAACTGCCTTGATCCAAAGTATTTAAGATTTCTTTATTTACCCGAATATTTGTTTTTTGTCCTTTACCTGGGTTTGCATATTCGTACATTCTTTGGTTAAGGGTTCTTGTGGTTTTGCCAATATATTTTATCTCTTCATTTTCATGTTCTTCCTCAGTTGTAAAAGCATATAAAACATTGTTAACGTTAAGGTCGATATTGGAAATTTCTTTAAATATGGGTGTTAGCTTGTTTTCAGAAGACTTCCATGAACCAATTTTTTCAAAGTTTATATCGATTAGTAGTTGCGCTGAAACAGATTCTTGATTCTTCATGTTTATATAGTTTTTAAAATTAAACTCTCTAATACCTCTTGAAATTGACCACTCCAGAAAAACTGTTCGCCATCATTTTTTCTATACAGGGTAAACCCAATTAAAAGGTGTTTTTTATAATATAGTTTTGTTACCTGAAAATTTTTCATAGCAACAATTGACTTCCATTTTTTTGAATACTCATTTTTGATCATTTTAAACTTTCTGGAAGAACATACATGATGTAATCTCAGTTTTGTAAAATCAGAACAGTCAATACAGTACGTGTTTTTTGTAAACTGTATTTCATTAGTGGTAATAGAAACCCGTTGTATAATTTGAAATTCCTTGGGGGATATAATGGAATTTTGTTGCTTAATTATTCTTGAAAGAATCTTATTGATTGTTAGGTGTAAAACTTCGTTTTCATTGTAAATCGGAATTGCCCTTTGAATCAACTCTGAATAGAACGATTTCATTTTTATATTTAGTACATGGTTTCCATATAAAACCCCAACTATTTCACCATTCACTGTAATTGCATATAATTTTTCAATAGTATGTAAAGAATCCGTATTTAAAAATTCAGCAACTAATGAATCCGATTCTTTAACTAAAAACCCTTCCAAAGAGTTATATAATAATCGCCACATTCCATTACTTTTTAAGTTTATAAAAAGTATAGATGAGAATCGCAGGCCAAAACAAGATATAGACAACTTTATCACTGTTAGTTATTTTGATGTCTTCAGAGTCATGCGATGGTAGGTTGTCGATTTCAGATGCCATAATTGTTAAAACCGATCCGATAATTAAGTAAATCAAAATGAAATTCATTTAGTTTTTTTTATAGGTTAATAATCAATATTTAAAGAAGTGTGTAGACCTGTAAAAATTAATATATTGGAAGGTTTTTATTTAACCTATACATTATTTAGAAAGTACTTCATAAAAAATATTTGTGTTAAAAAATCATGTTGCTTGTCGATTATTCCTAGTTAGAACTTCTGTAATGTAAATGACCTGACATATAAAAAAATAATATATGTATTTCAAAATTGATGAATTTTTATAGGCTTCGACTACGGAATCCCGTAATGGTTTTATTATAACTATCTCTATTTTTATACATAGTAGAGATGATTTTTTTAATCACTAAAGGATGCTAAATTCAATATTATGCATCAAAAAAAGGTTAGAAAAGGATAGATTAGTGATTGTTTTACTCCAGAATTGACAAAGCAATTCAAGGTTGAAATGTATGCTGCGTTAAAGAAAATAGATATGATTCCTGTAAAGGCTGTTCTTGATAAATATAGTATTGCAAATTTTCAAGATTCCATAGATTTCGTTGAAGCACTAGACTATTGTTTAAATGGCTGGAAAAAGGAAAATATGAGTTCTAAGGTTTACAGTGAAGTAACCACATCGGATAGTAGATGTATTGCATGCGAACATGGTAAAGGAATGATGGTTTATCAGTTTGAATATATTCATGCAGCTGCACCAATACCAATGAATAGGGTAGTGTATGGTTGGGACTTTGGTATTTTGTTGGATATTAGAAAAGAAATACTCCATGAAGTTAGGGTGTGTAATGCGTTTTTGGAAAAAGATGAAATGGAGAAACTAAGAGTATTTTAATTTTTCCTGAAATTCAAGAGCATGTACTTTTTCAAATATGATAATTAACTGGACCAAGCTCTTTTGGTTCAGGCATATTTAACACCCAAAATAAAACATATTCGCCCAGAAAAAATCGCAAAAGTCCTCAAGTAACATAATTTTATTTTTCATTTTACGGAAACCCGTAACTCTATTTCTACTAAAGTTATAATTTGCACGAAGACTCCTAAAATTAAAGGAGTTTTGGATGATTTAGACTAGGCTATATTAGTAAAATACTACATAATTAATGAATCAAATATCGTATAAAGAATTATTAAAGAGTATTGGTGAAATTTATAAAAAATATGAAGAACTTGAAAAAGTGTCAGGGGAGGCTTTTAACATTTTTAAGGTTATAAATGTTACTTCAGACGAAGTCAGGTTGCATTCCAAATTTTTAGCAGAGTTATTAAATCGTAATGGCTCGCATGGTCAAGGAGATGTATTTCTAAAACTTTTTGTAAAACAGTTGGGTATATCATTAGATACTTCGTCTACCACTGTTAAAGTTGAAAAATATATTGGTAAGATTACAGATTCTTCTGGTGGCTACATAGATATTTTTATTTCAGATAATAAGGGTCAAAGTATTACTATAGAGAATAAAATTTATGCGGGCGATCAAGATAATCAGCTTTTAAGATATTTTAATTTCAATCCTAATAATATTCTATATCTAACATTATGGGGTGATACGCCTGAAGATTATAGTTCAAGTGGACTTATTATAGATGAGGAATTTAAACGAATTTCATATAAAGAAGATATAATTGATTGGTTAGTGAGCTGTAGAAAGGAAGCTGTTGAGTTACCGCTATTACGTGAAGGTATATCACATTACATAAATTTAATTCAATTATTAACGGGGCAAACAGGAACAACAAAAATGAATAAAGAAGTAAAAGAGTATATAGCATCATCTTCAGAAGTATTGAAGCAAGCATCTTTGATAGCAGATAATATAAATGACGCAAAAGTTCAAGTTCAATGGTCGTTTTGGGAAAGTTTAAAAGAAAAGCTAGATGCAGAGGGTTTAACGTTCTTGGAAAAGAAAAAAGTTACTTGGGATAATGTGAATAGTTTCTAAAATCAAGCAAGAAATAAAGATGTGAATTTTGGTTTTTGGGTAAAGCTTTATGAACAGAATAGTATAAGTGTTCATTTTGGTTTAGAATTACATGAGGATATTTATTTCGGATTCACAGTTGAAAAAAATGGTGAAGGAGGAGTTTCCAATCTTACGGAATTTAATGAGTTGAAGAATATAGTAGCTGAAATTAACCCTAACTATACAAATAATCAATGGTGGTTGGGATGGAGATATACAGAAGAAATATTAAATTTTAGAACATTCAATACACAAGCTGTTTTTGATCTTGCAGATGAAAAGAAATTAGATGAAAAAACAAATGCTATTGCAGAAGATATTATTAAGGATATTAAGGAAATGAAAAAGTCATTAGAGGGTAATTTAATTGTTTAAGAGTAACTAATGAGTTTGATTGCAAAACTATTTTATAAGCTGCTATTTTGAACTCCTAAATTTTTTGCAAAAAGGAAGAGGTTGTTAGAAAAAGGTATGGATACTCTACATTATTTAAAAATTTATAACCTATTTCAGGTTGAGCGAATCTTTTAATTTTTCGACACTAGTTTCAGAATAAAAATATGCATTTCCTTTTTTTTCGAAATCAAGTTTATTTTCAATTCTATAATGCATTAAATCACAACTTTTAATACTTACATGTTTTTTCACCTCTTTACTTGTTAGCCATTTAGATTGTCTATTCATTATTAGGTTTTGGTCTTCTTAGTCGAATTGCTTGGTTTAAAATTACAGGATTATTTTAATGACTTTAAATCATATGAAAAAAAGTTTTTTTTAGTAGTTATTGAATTGCAAAAGACAGGTGTGAATATATTATTTGGTCACTAATTTTTTAATAATGCTAACTATAGTATGTTGTTGTAGGGATTTAACAAATCTACTTTTAAGCATACTAAAATTAGCAATGAAACCTTCAATTGATATTTTAATCTCGTTTGGAAATAAAGTAAAAACCTTCAGAAAAGAAAAGGGTATTTCTCAAGAAGAACTAGCATTTCGTTCAGACCTTCATAGGACTTATATAGGAATGATTGAAAGAGCGGAGAAAAATATCACACTTAAAAATATTGAAAAAATTGCTATTGGGTTGGATATTTCAGTTCTGGATTTATTCAAATAAAATTGTCATAGGCTATTACAAAATCTTTTAAAAAAACAAAAGGCGTATGTTTAACAACGAGTTCTTTTTTGAACTTCAAAAGCTAAGAGAATCATCTAAAAATGCAGTTGCACAAGGAAATTCATCAAGCTTAGATTACTTTCAAGAATATCTTCATGTCAAACGCGAAGTTGAGATGGATCTATCTGAAAAAATAAAAGAATGTTCTAAATCTTCAAAGGCTGAACTAATTTTGGTATGTGGAAATGTAGGTGATGGTAAATCACATATATTATCACATCTAAATAATGAACTAAAGGAATTTATAGATGTTTTTAAAATTCACAATGATGCTACAGAGTCCCACAATCCCAAAGAGACTTCAAACGATACATTGAATAGAGTTTTAGATGATTTTAAAGATATAAATATTAAAGCATCCAAAACAAAATTAATTCTAGCTATAAACTTAGGAACACTCAGTAAGTTTCAAGAAGACCATGAATCTGATTATAATCAATTATTTAATTATGTTAAGGAACAAAATATTTTAGATGCCGATGTTATTTGCCATACAATAAATAACAAAAAGTGTAATTTTCATCATGTCAACTTTACAGACTATCACATGTACTCTTTATCATCTGAAGGACCTAAGTCTATAATAATATCTACATTATTAGAAAGAATTGTTGCTAACATTCGAGAAAATCCAATTTTTGCGGCGTATGAAAACTATGTGGAATATTTTGAATGCGCAGAAATGTGTCCAATAAAATTTAATTACGAGTTTTTAATGAAAGTTGAGAATCGTGATATAGTAATAAATTTGATTATCCAAACTATCGTTAAAAATAAACTTATAGTATCAGTTCGTTCTTTGTTGAATTTTTTCTTTGAGCTGATTGTACCAATAAACTTATCTTGGGATAATCTAGAGGTTTATACTTCAGAACTAAAAAAGCAAAAAGAGTCAGATTTTTTCTTGAACATCATTCCTAATTATCTTTTTGAGCATCCAGAATTGTCTTCCTTGTTTAATGCCATCTCTAGATTAGATCCTTGCAGGCATCGCTATGAAGGTTTAGATTCAACTTTAATATTATTGATTAATTCAGATAATCCTAAAGATGTTTTTACAGAAAATATAAATAAAGCTACGCTGGAAGTCTTGAATGACAAAATATCAAGAGAGAGTCTATCTCGAGAAGAGATTACAAAATTATTTATCCGTTTAAAATATTTTCAGAGTTCAGAAAGGAGCCATAAACTAAGTAATACATATTACTATGAATTTATGTCCTTGCTTTATGACTTTAATAACAATAAAAAAACCGCTATTAAGGAAGTTTACAAGCTAGTGGAAGAATCAGCTAGAAGATGGAATGGTGATCCAAAAAAGAATAACCGTGTTGTTGTAAATCTTGGAAAAAATCAGTTAAAATATAGGATTCTCAAAGAATTTTCTACAAAGCCTTTTTTAGATGAAAAACCAGAAACCAATAATCCTCTTGTAACTAAATTTATCCAGGAGTTTACGCTCTCTTTTAAATTGAAAAATTCTGATATGCCATATAAAGTGCATATTGACTATAGACTTTATGAAATGCTAAATCGAATTTTAAAGGGGTATAGGCCAAATAAAAAGGATAATAATAATAATATATCTTTTGTTAGTTTGATCAACAATTTTATTGGCGATGGAGATTCTAATTCTATGCTCGAAATAGATGAAGTTAACATTGGAAAACCTGCTGATTATGCTTTGTCAGTTGATAGTTTCGGAGGGTATAAATTTCAATTATTATGAAAAATATTAAACTAAATAAAGAGGGTGAAGAGGGGCTTGATAAGTTGTATTTTAAAGGCGGTAAATTTAGTCATATAACAGGGAGTAAATTAAAATTCTTGCCATTTAATACTAAATATAATAAAAATTGTAAGTCAGATTTTAAGGTGTTTCAAGGTGTTGTAGGGGAGTGCTTTAGGATGTCAAATGATAAGCAGTTCAGTAAAGAGCTAACAAAAGATAATGATAGTTCTTTTAAAACAAAACTTAAAAAACACATTCTCAAAGAAGCTGTTAATAAAGTTGATACTGAACATCCAGAAGATTTTAAGGAGGTTATAATTAATTTATTTTTTGAAGAAGATGGTGATCTTATAAAGTTTAATAAAAAAATGCTTTCTTATATGAATTTTATAAATGAGCATGCCATTCTAAAGGAAACAAGCAAATTTTTTTATGACATCTTTTTAAATACGAAAATCCTTAGTAATAAAGACCTTGTAAGATCTGAAAATGACAACCTTTTTTATAAATTAATAATAGATTGTTTACCTGAATTAGAAGATAAGTCAAAAGTAAAATCGAACATAAAATACACGAATGTTTTTGACGAGATTACTGAACTTTTTTTAAACGATTTTAATGTTTTATCTAATCGGGAAGACTTGTTTTTAGAACATATTGAGGATTTATTTAAATATTATTATTTTTTCTATTTAAGCCAAACGGCTATTAACTTAAATAAGTTTGGAGGAACTAAAGAAATAAAGCCTATCTGTTTTTCAATGGATTGGGAAACCTTGTCAGAAACTAGACGGTCCTTCAATTTTGGATGGAAGCATACCTTATTAGATTTAGAAAATTTATTTTCACATGCTAACACCTTAGAGCTATTAAATTATATTTCTATAAATGATAAAAAAATAGGGGATTATGATACTATCGTAGGCTCGTATGAAGGTTTATCAGAGGATAAGGCAAAAGAATTTGTTTTAAAAGTAAAAGAATTATCAGAATTCTATCAACCACAAATTGAATCTTTAAAAAGCCCATTCAAAATGGGGAAAAACTGGAAAGATTGTGAAAGCTCTCTTTCTAAGAGATTATCTACGAAAAAATTTAATAACGAAATACAAATAGAAATCTATTCCCTCTTTTATAGAATTGATTATCAGTTTAGAAATTCACAACGAGAAAAACCATATAGTGATTATTCAAACTGGCTAATTGAATTTTTTAAATCAAATTACACAAAATTTAGGGGAAGGTTAGGTTACACTACATCAATAAGTCAAGAGACGTTACTCTTCTTTACTAAAATTTGTATTGAGGATAAAGATAAAATTAGACTTAAATCTTTGTGGAGTAAGCTAGAAGAAAGGGGTCTTTCTTTTGATGAAACATCAAAAGTTGAAATTGTTAAACTATTTGAACGAATCAATTTACTTGAGAAAAAAAGCGATAGCGGAGATGCACAATATGTCAAATCAATTATATAAATATATAACGGCGCTTATAGTCGATTATTTCGAGTTACAGAATATTAAACCAGGCGAAAGGTTTAATCTCTATCTAGAGAATGACAATCATGTAAAGGGTATTTACAAATCGTTTTCTAAGCTAACATCTTTACCTGTCATAAGTTTTAATTATACACATCCCGATGGCAATGGGCTATATGAAACTTTTTATATAGAAGTAGGTGAAACTAAAGTAATTGTTTCGTCTAGCACAAATGCATCGGAAGATTACTTTACAATGCTTCGTAATCAAGTAGCGGAACAAAAAGGCGCATTTAAAGATACTGCTATTTTAATATTGTTTAGTGGGAAATTAGACAGTTTGATTGGAGGCTCTGGAAGTTTACTAAAAGAGGGAATGCCTTTGTATTATAAGAATTTTAAACAAAAAATTATTTATGATATTGACAGTAGTACATCTTTAAATAAGCATGAGAAAATAACATTAAAGGAAGTTCTTGACCGCAAAACCAATAGTGTCGTAGAAGATAATAATACAATTTTTGATTATTCTGGTGTAATAATCACAATGTCTAAAGGTAAAATTCATGACGAGGATTTTTCCAAATTAGGGTTGTTTAAGAATTCTGAATTGGAAACAATTTCGGATACTAAAAAAATAAAAACAATTTTAAGCTCCACTTTTGAATTATATGAAAATTTAGAAAATATTTTTTTACAAGGTCATCCGGAAATTGAGTTGGAGCGTTTAGTTTCAGAAACGGGTAAGCAGAAAATACTTAAAGCTGATAAATGGAGTGATTTTGAATATCCAGAAATTGAAAGATGGATTGACGCTAAAAAGAAAAGAGTAGCGCCTAAATTCGATGACAATATTAATGATGATGCATTTGTTAAAATTTGGTGCAGACCTGAGGGTGATACTGTTTCAAAAAAAAGAACAAAAAATATTATCATTTTTAATCCGTCAGAAGAGTTTCCTGTAAATTTTGAATTGAAATGTGACCAACCTACAAAAACAGCAGGTATATCAGTTCAAAATAATAAAGATTTAACTTCTGTTTTGAGTAGTGGTAATAGTTTAAAAGTAAAAATTGACGGATACAATTCAGATGAATTATTTACTGAAATTTTATACAAAGACAAGGAAACAAAGAAAACATATAGATTTAAAATTCTTTGCTTGCCATACTCTGAACTACTATTAAATAAATTTGAAAACAATTATTTAATATCTAAAGAAGGAGCATTAATTATAGCGGAAGATAATGATGAGTTTCTGTCATTCAATATAGGAAGTGATTCAAAATTTGAAACTACACTTCTTGCAGATAGTGAACATACTATAAATGATAATACAGAATTAAAATTAAAAATTGATTATGAGAATCTTTCAGAAGATAACATTATCAGTTTTTGTTTGAACCTAGAAAAGTTTAGCCTAGTTGTTAATATAAAGCCAGAATCTGATCCTCCTAAGCCAATTATGGGAATTGATGTTTGGAAAAATAAAAGACAATTTGAAAGCCACTATAAATTTATTCTTAATGAAGACAGTCTAAAATTGGCTTTTAAAAATAATGAATATCATGTAAAGGGGGCTTTTAGGAATAATTTGCTTTTAGAAAAACAAATTATTGATAGTAATGGGTTTTCATGGGAAGAGCTCTCAGGCAAACAATTGCATAGCATCTCTCTAGAAATAAGTGATAGATTAAAAAAATCTTTTAATAATTTAAGAGATTATTATCTTAAAGAAAAGTCACTACCTAGTCTAATGTTTCTTAAAGATGAATTAAAGGAACTTGCCGAAGAATATGTTGATGTTTATTATGAAGAATTAAATAAAATTGAAGAAGATAGACCGCTACAAAAAAGTGAAAAAGATTTGGTGTTACTTGGTGTAATTCAAGAAAAGTACAGTGACGGTTTAATTAAATATTCGCCTTTACATCCTATTAATATTGCTTATCAATTAAACCTAAATGGACAGCTAAAACAAGAGGAAATATATAACGCAATATTAAAAAGACTTAATCCATCAAACCTAATTCCTTATATAGAATTACAAAAAAACAAAGTTTTTACCCAAATTGATTCGATTGATACTCCAGAGTGGATTAGTTACTCAAAAATGCAGGATTCAGAGCAAGCTGCTCCTAAAGATTTTGTTAGTAAACTAGTTACTACGAAAATAGAAAACTTTACATATAATTTCGATTTTCTATTTTCTCAATCTAAGTATTCTCCTATCAAATTAAATGTTGTCAACTTAGGAGATTGTGAAGAGGTTGTTCAAGGTTTATTTGAGTATTATAAAAGATATTTAAATAAACATTTATCTAGTAGACCATCTGATCTTTTGACTATTGATATTAATATTTACGGTTCAGATCAGTTAGTTTCAAAGTTTGAAGAATTATCTTATTTTAATAATGTTGAGGATATTGAAAGTCGACTTAAAATTAATCTAAAGACAAGTAATTTTGAAAAAGAAGATTTATTAAATATCTTCTTGGAAAAAGTTAATTTTTACAGTAAGCCAATTCCTAAATCAAATGAAAAATACGAATATTCGCATATCACTTTTTATCAGTTTAACCGGGTAAAATCGGGTAGTTCATCTAATAAACCTTCTCAAGTTAAGTCAGGTTTATCTCTAAATGGATTAATGGCTGATATCCCTTCGACGCCAATTGCAGAAATTTATAAATCAGGTTTTGGTTCTAAAGATTTGCCTTCAGATAAGTCAACTTTAATTAAACTTGTTTGCCTTTATAATTCAGCAATGAATGTTGTTGCAAACGAAGATAATTATGAAGTAGACAAAGCTATTTGTACTACAATCAATTTTCAAGTTAAGGAAAAACTCGAAAATTTATATATAAACTCGCAATGGGTTACGTTTATTGATCCAAAAGTAGATTTAGACTTCTTTCAAGAAGAAGATGATTTAGTGATAATTCATTACAGCGACCAATTTAATAATTCAAGTGGTTATGATTCTATTACTGTTTCAAGAAAGACTAGCCAATATGCTAATATTGTAGCTGAATTTTTAACAAAGAATAAAGTTGAATACAATACTAGTACAGATACCATTAAGGTCATTAACTTTTTTAATGCTATAAATGGTGACTGGCTACTAAAACTTATTAGGCAAGACAGTCAATTCCCTCGGGAAAAAATTAGTTTGCTATCTGGCATTAAGTTGGCCTTAACTTTTCTTTACACCCCAAATATAATTTGGGTTCCTGTTTCTTTAGAGGAGATTCTACGTGTTTCTGGTAGTGCAGGACTTAATATGCAAGACGGACTTTTCTCCACCAAAAATCTAAGAACAAAAGAAAGCTCCTTCAGTGACGACTTGTTGATGATAGGTCTTGAAAGAAGAGAGAACGGGGTTTTGCAAATGCATTTATATCCTATCGAATTGAAAATAGGAGGGAGCAATCTTATTAGAAAAGGAATTGAACAAGGTAGACGTACCGCTAAACTTATACGTGAGCATGTTTTAAAGGCAGGATTTCTTGGTGAGTTCTATCGTAATTTTTTCGCAAAAATAGCATTGACTAGTGCTGAAAAAATGAAGTTGTATAACATTTGGGAAGTACAAAATTGGAATCATGTTATAGATGATTTTAGATACGATTTAATGAATAACAATTTTATTATATCTAAAGAGTTAGATTCAAAATATGGTTCTTTTGGTGTAATTCATTTTGGTAAGGAATCATTACAACGAAGAATAGAAATTAATGAAGACTATGTGCTTTCTAGATTATTTGAAGAAGACGGGTATAACTTTTTAGTTAAATCTATAGAAGATTTAATTGAGTTATTTCATAAGAAAGAAACTGGAATCGAAAAAAAGAATCTTCTTATCAATAGATTCCTTAATAATGCTGAAGAAAGTCAACCTGTTGAAGAGATTTTAAATCAACCAGAAGAAGCAAATGATAAAATTAAAATACATTCTAAAAGTGTCGAAGAAATCCCTTCAAAAATAAAAGAAGGCATTAAAGTTTTATTTGGTTCTGAGTTAAAGGATGATTCTAAACAAGTTATTTGGGAGCCTAATAATACCGATAAAGTAATGCATACCAATACTGGTATTATTGGTACTATGGGTACTGGTAAAACACAATTTACAAAGTCATTAATATCTCAATTAGTTTCCAATCAAGATAAGAATATTGGTCCAGATAAACTAGGGGTTTTAATTTTCGATTATAAAGGAGACTATATAAAAGATGATTTTGTGAATGCGACTTCAGCTAAAGTGTATAATCCTTTCCATTTACCATATAATCCATTAGCATTAGATGCTACAGAGCAATCTAAACCAATGCTACCTTTACATACCGCTAATGATATTAAAGAAACAATTTCTAATGCATTTAATTTAGGAAATGTTCAAAAACAAAAATTACGAGATGCTATTATAGAAGCATATGAAGCTAAAGGGATTTATAAGGCTAAAAGGAATTCTTGGACGTTACCTCCGCCTACCGTAGGTGATGTTTGTGATATTTATATGCAAGACGAAAAAGTAGCACAGGACAGCTTATATGCTGCTATTTCTAATTTACAAGATTTTGAGATTTTTGAACCAGATGTATCAAAAACAAAATCGTTGTATGATTTGGTGGAAGGTGTTACTGTAATTAATCTATCTGGTTATGATGAATCTATACAGAATTTAATTGTAGCAATTACCTTAGATGCTTTTTACACGCAAATGCAAACACATGGGCATAGTATTATAAAAGATGGCAAAAGGCAGATTAAAAAGATGATTTTAGTGGATGAAGCGGATAACTTTTTAAGTAAAAACTTTAATTCTATAAAGAAGATCTTAAAAGAGGGTAGAGAGTTTGGTGTTGGTACGGTATTGTCTACACAGTTCTTAAACCACTTCTCAACTAGTGAAAACGACTACTCTAACTATATTTTAACCTGGGTAATACATAGAGTAAGTGAAATTAAAACTAAAGAAGTAGAATCTCTTTTCTCTATAGAGTCTAGAGATCAAAGAGATAATTTAATAAAAACAATTAAAGGATTAGAAAAGCACCAGAGTATTGTTAATCTAGCTGGTTCATCACCTATTTTAATAAAGGATAAAGCTTTTTGGGAGTTATTGAAAGCAGAATAATATTTTTGAATTAATCAAATAATAATCATAAGATTAGTTCCGATCTTATGATTTTTTAGATATAAACATGCCTAAACAAAATAAATATAAATGCATTCATGAACACAGTGCCGATTTAGCGTTGATAATAAACCAACTAGGATATGAAGATGTACATAATTGGTTGATGATTGCTTCAGGAATTAAAAAAATAGAGTTCAACTGGAATAGGTTTGATAAAACTGATAGTAAAGAATGGTGCAGACCTTCTTATGAATATGACGTAGCAAAAGGAAATGTAAGTCAATTATATATTAATGAGCTAACTGTGTTTAATTATGTATGGGGTGGTTTTGAAAATTTACTATCAAAAAGATACTCTAAAAGTCAAATTAAAAAAGTAGGCAAAATTAATCTTTGTGTCAAAGAGTTTGAAAATTTTGACGAATTACTCATTGAAGATTATAAAGTTTTTAAAGAAAGATTTTTCTTGATGTTCAATAATTCATTAGAAAAGAATCTAATAGAATACAAAAAAATAATTCCTCAGGAGGAGATAAAAATCATATATAATATAAGAAATAAATTTGCTCATGGTGATCTTGAATTCCCAGAAGATACAGAGTATAATTCTCAATTAAATAGCCCAATAGATTTAATTAAACTTATAAGAGCTAGCACTAGAATAATACTCTGTTATATTCAAAATTTAATTTTAATCTCGAATAGAGGAGAGTTTGTATATTCATATCTAAATAATTTATTTTTAAATGTTGAACTTGATGATTATGGAGATGATATGTTCCCTTCTGAATTTATTTTGAGAAAACTTCACCTGAAAGAGTTGTTTAAAAATGATTTATCGATTACAGTTGAAATATAAATTTAAGTAAGTGGATCAGGTAAAATAGCATCTTCATTTTTTAAAATTTCTCTATAATTTTTCAACAGATCATCAGTTTTATCTTTTGCATATTCATTTAACATATACAAGGTTAAATGAAAAGCTAAATTTTGATTTTTCATCCTAACATCCATTTTTCCAGAGTTCCACAATATTCCATTTAGATGGCTTTCAGGAAAAATGAAACTTAATTTATTAAGGTTTTTAAATTTGTCTAAATCAATTTCAGATGTTATAAAATTGACGTAGATTTTAGCAATCAAAACTAATCCTATTGGTCTATATAATAAATGTGAATTATTTTCCCTAGCTTGTTTTATAGTAATTTCATTTTTTATGAAATAATTTGAGAACTCATCAAGATTTTCAAAAACAAAACTATAAAAATTTTCTGCTATTTTATAAAAGGCATCTACGTGCACCTTATCATTTCCTTTTTCTCCCCTTGGTATTTTATAAAGCTTACTTAAGTGCTTGTTTACTGTATGTAATGCTATAAGGTTAGTAAAGTACTCGTTATCTTCAATAGCTAGATTAGATTGCTCAGATACGGAAATTATATCCCCTCCTTTAAAGTACTTTAAACTCTTGTACAATTTTCTTGCAACAATTGCTTTAATATCATCTTCATCAATAATTATTCTATCACCTTTTGATACTGGTTTGGCATTTGTATTAATATCAGAAAATAATCTTCTGGTTCTAATTCTTCCTTCTTCATCATCAATATGTGCTATAAAAAGAACAGAATATTGATCATCTTTAATTTTTTCAACATCCTTGTCCAGAGCAATTTTTATTCCTTCAACTCTGTGTTGTCCATCTATAGCAAAAATGTTTTCATTTCCCTCGAACACCATTATTCCCATTGAATTTTCTGACGTTTGTATATCATCACTACTTAATTCATCTTCAAATTTTTCCCCCAAATCAAATTCAATCCAATTTGGCACTCCACCAAATACACCTAAGATTATAGAATTGAAAAACCTAGACTCATTATTTAAAATATATCTTGCTATATCGGTTTTTCTTTCTTTTAATTTCCTTTGTAAAACTTCATCTAAATTTGTAGCTTCTCTTATCTCCTTAACAGTTGATACAGACTCCTTAATTTGTTTTGCAGACATCAAAGATGAATAGTAAACCCAATCACCAATTACACCTCTTAAACATGGTAGCGCTATTTTGTATTTTTTCATTAGAATGATTTTTTAATGGATTTAATTCCTACAGGAAAGTCTCTATCATTTGCAATTGGCATAAAAAAACCATGAAGAGCTTCTTCTACTTTTTCTAAGTCTTGCCAAGGAATTTGAACCAAAGAATAAGCAACATGAGCTTCTCCGTAATACTTTGATAATAACCTATGTAATTTTTTTCTTTTATTGATGTTGTTATAATTGAGATAATCCCCTATTCTGTCTTTCAAAGGTCTGTTTGAGCCTTTTTCTCCTGAAATACCAACATAAATTATATAACCAGGATTTCCGTAAATAAGGTTCTTTGGTTTTATAATAAACATATAAACTCCAATATCATTACTTGTGATTATACTATTTAAGTCAGGTCTACTGTCAAACTTGAATTCTTGCCAGTCAAAATTACAATTATAACTATCTATTATTCTATAATATTTCTCCCAATAATTTGGATCAAGGATAAAAGTTTCTTCAGAATTTTTAAACCTTAATTTATCATCTAAAGAGAGGTAATCAACTACTTCTCTTGTGTATTCCGCATCTAATAAGTCAAACGTTTTTGTTTTTATCATAAAAATTAAATAATTTCTAATAATCCAACTTCAATCTTCTCGACAAGAAAATCAAATCCATCAATATTGGAACGTTCGTTAATTTCTTCATTTAATAATTGAAGACCATCATCAATATGCATTTTAATGTACTTAGGTAAATCTTTATCTGTTTTATATAAATTATAATGTACACAAATTAAACCCAAATAATAATCGTAATACTCACCAAATAAAACAGATTTTGAATACCCTTTACCTGTAGAATTACCAATGTTATTTAATTCTAATGTTCTGTCTTTAGACAAAGAATAAGTCAATGCAATTCTAGCAATTATATTTTCTGTCCCTAAACCTAAAGTACGTGTTAACTGAGAAACAATTTCCTTATTTTTTTTTGTTGTACTAATTTGAGTAAACATCTGCTTCTTGTTTTAAATGGTGAAATAATTTGTCTACAGGGTATTTTTTGAAGCTAGAACCATCGTTGCTGTTTTCTATTGCAAAAACCTTGTTCACGTTGGGTTTTAAATACTCATATTCCAATTCAGATAATTCTTTTTCTAGTAATGGAAATAACACCACTTGATCAGAAATAGCAGGATAAAACTCTTTAATGATGTTCTTAGAATGGTATTTATCAAATTTCTGTAGAGGACTATCAATAAATACAGGAAACTTTATGCCAGACTCATCTACTAATGCTTTTAATAGTGCGGTAGCATACAATTGTTGTTCTCCCTTAGAAAGAGAATTTTTATCCATTACATCGCCGTTTTTGTCTAATAAATCAATATCCATAACATCATCTAAAACATTTACACGAACATCATAGATGAAATCTTTTTTATGCATAATTTTATTTAAACCAAGTAGAATTGATTTCTGCAAAGAATACTTTTTATCCTCCTTGATCTTTTTAATGATGACGGTTATTTTTTGCAATAGCTTTTCTGTAACCTCAAATTTCTTTTGATCTGTATTAATGAGTTTAAAGTTTTTCTCATATTCAGATAATACCTTGCTGTTAGACGCTAAATTTGTTTTTAATCCACCTAGCTCTTCAATTAGCTTGATTTTATCTTGAATTAAACTTTCAATCTTATTATCGATAATCACTTTTTCATCACGTAATTTAGAAGCGAGATGATTATCTTTTCTAGCTTCGGCTTGTCGAATACTTTGTTGTACTCTAGATAATAAAATTCGATTGTTCTTAACGTCTTGTATTACAGTATTAAATTGACTGGAGAAAGCACCTTTTATGTTGCTATATACAGCCTCAAAGCTTCTATACTGTTCATTGGTAAAATCTAAAAGTATTTTACCTTTTTTCTTATCTACAGTATTACCCTCTTTTTCGGTCAAGGTTACTTTTAAAGCCTTTTCAACTTTAGATTTAGAATCTCCATCTAAGTCTAGTAAATTTAATTTCTCCAATATGGATTTTGAAAAAACAGTAAGCTCTTCTAATAGCACATCTTTATTAATAGTACTAGATTGTGTGTTATACTCGTGACTTAATTGTTTATTTAAGGCTGCTAATTTTTTGCCGGCAATAACTAATGGGGCAATCCCTAATAATTTTTTAAGGTCATTTTTAATTTCTGCAGATTTTGCTTTTAAGGAATCTCGTTCAGTTTTCATTTCCTGAAGTTCCTCTAAAGTGATCCCATTTCCTTCCCTAATTAATTTCTCTTGAAGATTGTCGCTATTTATTTTATGGCTTAAAATCTCTTTTTCAATGATAGCAATCTTATCCGTGTTAATTTCTATTAATCCGTTTAATTCCTGTTCTTGATCAACAAGCGCAACTAATTTTGTCTGTTGTTTTGGAGAAGCACCACTTCTTCTAAGTTTTGTTAAAAGTGTTTCTAAATTCCTTTTTAGGTCTTCATATTTTTTAATACCTAATACTTCAGAATAAGCTTTACTCAAATTTCTCAACTCAGCCTTGGATTGTGCTTCTGCTAAAGAAACAATCTTTTCTGCATCAAAAAAGAAAAATTTAGCAATCTCTCTAGGTAGAATAAAATCGTTAATAAAAACTTCGTAACCAACTTCTTTGGTTAATTCATTTTCCAATCCGTCAATAAGTATTCGTAAATCTTCTTTTTCGGTATGTATATCATAAGACCGTTTCAAAACAACAGATTTACACGGTATTGAAGGTATTAAAATATCTGTAAGTTCAACTTCAATAGAAAAAGAAGCATCATTTTCATTGGAAATATTCGATTTTACATCACGATTTAATAAGGTCTTCAAAAATTTATCATAGCCACCAGAAGTCTTAATATCTTTGCGATATTTATCTTCTACTTCGCTCATCATCTTACCGTAAAACACCCAAATTAAAGAGGTTAAAAAAGTGGTTTTTCCAAAACCATTTTTACCGGCAACAATGCTAATATTTTTATCAGATTTTGGAGAAAATGTAATTTCGTTAATTCCTTTATAGATTCTAAAATTCTCGAATTTTATTCTATTTATTTTCATTTATTTGAAGGATTTACGAAGTTTTCAATTCTCTTTTCTACATCGTTATGTAATCCATATTTAGAAATCATTAATGTTTTAGTTTCTTGTAAAGAAATTAAATTATCAATTAAATCATAATACCCTTTGTCATCCTTACAAACATCTCTAAGTATTCTTCGTTCAGTATCGTCTAGAGACTTAATATTATTTGTATTAATATCTTTATCAAAAATTTCTTTATAGAGTTTGCCAACCGTATTATCAAAAAATCCATCTCTATTCCAAGTAACTTGTATAGCTATTAATTCTTGATTATTAATTAAAGTAACGTAAGGTCTATCCTTTTGAACTTCTTTCTGAACTTCTAATAAATCTTTTAAAATTTTATATCTATATTCAGCATTGTAATTTCCGTTGAAACTCCCGTCTTCTCTAACTGCTTCTTGTCCATTTCTACGCGTATTAGATCTATTTTCTGATAAATTACGATGCTCTACCAGTCTATTTCGAAAATCAAGTAATGGTTGCATCCAATTTTGACCTTTTTCAACTAGTGCAGACATAGATTTATCTGTCTTGACAACAGTACAAGTCCAACATCCAAAACGGCTTTGACCACACGAGTTGTGCTCCTTATTTACAACAACCGTTGGGCATTCATAATCATCAGCACTTGCATCCGCATATATTTTGAATAAAATGGAATTATCAAAACCCCAAGGTGATTTTACCGTATTTATAACATACCATACCTCCTCTAAAAACAAATCTTTGATAGGAGAGTATACGTAAGTATTGGTTGTGGTTTGATGTCTAGACAATCTACTTCCAGTAACTTCATGTTTTTTCATAGAGCGCTCTCTTGTAGCGCTTTCTTCATATCTAGTACCAAGTAAAACTATAGCCTCTCCTTTTTTATCAATTTGCTCTAGTAGAAAAGTTGATGTTGGTCTAATTTTTAATTTATCGGTACACCATCTAAAGGCATTATTTGGCACCGGATATCCTTTTCCTATAACATTTACCCAAAAACTCTCTTCTAATTTAGGTGTAGTTTTTTGAACAAAAATTGGTAAATCTTGATCTCTTGCAGATTCACTTATTATAGCGAGTACGTCTTCCACGTAATTTGCAATAATTGGATTTTCAACCATTGTATCGTTACAAACCACATATACTTTTCTTTTTAGTTGAAAAGGAAATGGCATTTCTTCTCTAATTCGTTGTAATGCAATCCAAACTAAAGTTAGTAATACAGTTGAGTCTTTTCCTCCACTAAACCCAATAATCCAGGGTCTATCAGAAGTGTCAGCATAGGCGTATTGATCAATAATTTCATCAATAATTCCCTCGATTTTTTTACTTCTAATTTTAATCATTTACCGAAATAATTTTTTTAAAAATTAAGATTATTTTGTCTAGTACCCAATAGCGTTTCAATATTACTCTACAATAAATATCAACAATACAATTCAAAATTCAAGCAGTTAAACTGAAATATAGGTGGTGTTTTCAGGATATTTTATATGCCGATGTTTTTCGTGCTTTATAAAATGTCAATAAAGTTTAGTGCAAAAATAATTCTAAGTTTTTATTCTTGCTATTATGTGTTTATTTATAATTGATTCTTGCTGTTGATAATAGTAAAATACACTTGGTTTCACTAATGAAATACCATGTATTTCTCAATTCCAAAACGAGTAAAAATATTACCCGGCAACTCATCATTAGTTACTTGTCGGGGATTTCTCCTAGGTGTTTCTACAGATTCTGATTTTTTATTGAAATAGATTTGTGTCAATTGCTTATTTTTTTAAGAAATATTGACACTATTAACGCTACACCAACCACCACATCAACCATATTCCAAATTTCCCTGCCCAAAGCTATTTTGTAGAATGGCTGAAAGAGTAGGGCAAGAGCTATATAAATAAATACCTGTTCGCTTTTGTCTTCTTGATTAGCCTCGTATGCTAAAAATCCAAAACCTGCCAATGCTAGAAAGCGTACTAATTGAAAATAGCCGTATGGCATATCTAATAGGCATAGGAAGAAGAGTATGGCTAGGGATATTTTAATAAGAACTATAATTTTCATTATTACTTAGATGATTTAGGGTTACATCTTTTAAGGGAATACTAAAGTCAATATTATATTTTAATAACTATTGCGGATTCCCGTAATAGCCATAATTATTTTAATTTTTTATAAAGCACGCAAGCTATCTATGATGATAATTCATATTAAAGAATAAAAAAAGGTGTGAATTATTATCACACCTTTTAATTTCTTAAATCTAAAAAAAGCTAAGTAATGAGGTTTTTATTTCCAGAACCTAAATTGGTCAACGATGTCGTTAATAGAATGTAGCCAAATGCTAATTTCAGAAGCTGTTTCAGAATCAATAGATCTCCCTAAGATGTATAAGGTAAAAACTAAATATATAGTCAAAAGTAAAATAGCGCTAACTATACCCATTTTTCTTTTTAAAATATAGATGATGAATGCTACAAAAGTTAAAATAAATAACAAGATTCTTAGTTCTGCAATATTAACAATTGTGTCTGCACTCATCTCAATAGGACCATAAATAATGGTAAATAAGAATAAAGGAAGACCAAGAGCAAAACACACGTCAAAAATATTACTACCTAATGCATTTGATACTGCATCATCATAATTGCCTTTTTGAGCATCTTTCATTGAAAGAATAGTATCAGGAACACTAGTAGCAGCACTTGCTAATATAACGGCAATAAAATATATAGGAATATTTAATTCATCACCCAACCACTCGCAAGACTTAACTAGTAGTAAACATGCTGAACCTATAACTAGCATTGCAAAAATTAAAAGAGCCCATGAATTTTTTGAATTAATGTTATCCTTAATAAATATTGGCTCAAGATTTAATGTGATTAGATTGGTAAACATATTTCCTGAGTCAGAATCATCTTCCTCATCTTCCTCATCTATTTCATCGGCGTTATCTGAATCACTTACAGATTTCATTGAAGTAAGCATATAAATAGAGTATACTGCATATAGTCCCATAAGAATTAAACCATGAGTCCAATTTAGCGTGTCACCACCCAAAATGAATATTAATACGAGTTCACAAATAAGTAGTGAAATACCATCTCTTAAAAGGACTTTCTTTGAAACTTCAACGTGAGATGTAACTCCTTTAAGTACAACAACTAGAATAACTACCGCAGGAATAATCATACCATTGAAAATAGCACTACCAGCGGTAGTACCAATTCCGCCTGCAAATCCGTCTTTGTCTTTTAATATAAATAGGAAAAATAATGTAGTAAACAATTCGGGCATAGATGAGCCAATAGCGTTTATAGTCGCTCCTCGAACTCCTTCACTTAAATTTCTTCCAAGATATTCGGAAGCTGCCTCAAAACCATCACTTGCGCGCCATATAATTACACAACATAGCACAATCGAGAAAATTGAAATTAGAATCATTTATAAATATTTATTGATTAGTTATTGTAATGGTTGCAACTCTTCCACCATCATCACTTGATAGTAATAGCTTGTTTCCTTCTTTTAATTCGACCGATTGACCAATTGCTATAGTTTTATCATTGGTTACATCTTTTAAATTTGGTAATGCTTCATTGACCAAAAGCCAATTGTTATTATGAAAAACAAAGTAGCCGACTCGTTTCTTGTCTTGATTCGTTAATTTTTCATTTCTAATAATGGTTCTGTTAACGTGCCATTTATGAAGTGTAGTGTTATTATACACTACTAAACGTTGATTTTCAGGTTTCCAAACGCCTGGTTTGAATTGATAAAATAAATCTAAGACAGGTATTGATTCTTTGTATTGTGTATTGCAAAATGGACATTTTGTAATTTTTGAATTATCAAAAATGAACCATTGTTGGTCGCAAGATTGATTGCTGCATTTTAACTTTAAATCATCAGTTTTAATTAATGCTTGTTCCCAGCTTTCTGCTAGAGGTCTTTGCCTTGGATCCGCAAGCCCCTTTATAAATGCTTGTTCAAAAAGTTCTTTTAAATATGGCCCAGCTATAGTATATGGCGTAGATTTTAAATCGGTCCACGGCATAAACTTTTTAACGTTATCACCATATTCTCTTTTTAGATTTCGATTACTATTATCGGTGGGGTGCTCCAAGAATAATGCTTTACTTCCCATTAGCAAATCTTCCTCTTCATCTGCTTCTATTGCTCCAAAATAATTACCTCCCCTTAATGGATGCCTATAAAATAGATACATATAAATTAATACTGCTAAAGCATGTAAATCTGTAAGTCGATTTGGTAAGTTTCTATTTGGGTCTTTTACACTTAAATGCTTGGTAGCAACAACTTCTGGTGCAATAAAATCAGCTGTGCCTATTACATCTGGCGGAAACAAACCCGGCACAACTAGACCATCAATATCAATTATTGCAGCGGTTTTAGTTACGGGGTCGATTAGAACATTTTTATATGATAAGTCAGAATGAGCTAAGCCAGCAGAATGTAATCTTTTAACTCCTCTAGCAATATTTACACCTACTTGAAAATAACTCAACCAATTCCCCAGTTCAGATTTGTCAATTTTTAATTTTGAAGTTGGCGATCGAAATTTAGCACTTGCGAACCATTTACCTTCCTTTTCTTTTCCTTTAAGTAGCTCTATATTTTCATAGCCTTTGGCAAAGAAGAAATTTTTAGAATAACATGGGACAATAATACCGGTACGACCATTTTCAGAGATAACATCTGTTGGCCAAGAATAAAGTTCTTTATAGTAATCTCCACCTTCACGATTAAAGAAACTGTTGTAATATGTGGTAACAATTTTTTTTAATCGCTCAATAGAATTGAAGTCTTGTTTATCTCTATATATAGCAACTACATATAACTTGTTAGGGCTAAAATAAACATCTTTCATTCCACCTCTCATTGGATCACCATTATCTACATATTGGTATTTTTTTGAGGGCTCAATAATTGAAGTAACTGATTTTGTAATCATGTTATTTTGAGTTTAAAAAATGATTGCAAGTGTTCTGTCATCGTGATTTCCTTTACTCCAAAAATCCATCCACGTATTTAGATTTTTTTCAACTATTTCAAGGTCGTCTTCAAATCCTAAATTTATATTGTCTTCGTTATTGCCTTCTAAGTCAGCTATAAAATCTAACCATTTTTCAGTTTTTTCAAGATTAGCTTCAACTTCAAACTTAGGATCGTAGATGCCGTCAGACATTAAAAATAGAAACGAGAAGTCATCTTGAACGTGTATGTTGAAACGAGATGACATTGGTCTTTCTTTGGAATGAAATATTTCTGGTTGGGTTATAAATCTTGTTCCACCTCCAAATTCCCCAACATCAAGCCAGTTTAACAAGCTAGCTTTTGTTCTATCTTTATTTACAATACCTATAGGGCAATCTCCAACACCGAATGTCAGTATTAAATAGTTGTCCTTAATTTTCTTAATAGCAGAAAAAATTAAGGTAGAGTGAAAAAATTCAGAATTATATTTTACATTTTTGGTTTGAAGCAAATCTGGATTGTTCTGTACGGTGCTGTTTGCAACAGAACTAATCTCATTATGAACATGCAGGGAGGCTTTGTATAATACTTTTTTTACATCGTTCTTAGTTGATTCGAAGTTTACTTCATCTTTAGTTTCGATAAAATTTATAAAGCTTTTTTCAAACTCATCTAGTTCCTTATTTGGTAGAATTACCTCTTCAAAATATTTGATGACTTCATTACACGCGAGATTAGAGCCCTTTCTAGAAAACGATGCACTACCAGCACCGTCACTCACGACTACTACACCCCAACCAGAATCTTCAAAATTTTTATAAGCAAAATCATCATCCCTAAAACTTCCAACATTTTGATGTGATCGACCTCTTTTAGACGAAATTACTATATGTTTGTCGACAAGTTTTCCAGAAGCGGAAGAGTCATCTACTTTCCAAAACATAGCTTCAGTGTCGCTAGGTAGATTTTTCCACAATGATTTAGGGTCTGGGTTTATTACTAAGCTAATTTTCTTAGTATGTGAATCATCAGAATCTAATTCACCATCAACCTTGTATGTTAAGTCAATAGTGGTAATACCACTTTTACATGGGCACCCTTCAATTGTTAATGTTTCTTTGTCATAGGTAAGACCTACTTTTTTTAAATCATGAAATTCATAGCTCTGAATCTTTTGATTCGAAAAAAAACCTTTTTCAAATGAAAATATATAGGGTGAATTTTCGGTTGCATTAGGTAATACAATGGAATTTTCCTTAAATTTTAATGCCGTTGTTCTAATTTCCCACTTTTCCATAAGATTATTTTGTAGTTCAAGTATTTTAGAAATTGATTCTGAAGTCGATTCTTTTGATGTGAATTCGTTAAGGTTCTTTTCATCCCAAGTTTTTCCGTTTTGAGACAAAAGTCTTTCCACATAGGATTGATTTATATCCTTCATTTAACCTTGAGTTCTATTAACGTCAAAACCACCCGATCCAGCCTCATACTGTCCTTTATTGCCACAATTTGGGCAAGTAGTGACTTTTTCATCTCCAATACAATGAATCTGATTACATTGGCAAACAGCAAATGCTATTTGATTTCCACAGCAAGGGCAAGTTGGTGCACCAACAAGTTCAGCTGTATTTACCGTTTTTTGAATAGATTTACCGTCTGAAAGTTCATTGTATGATTCCCCGACTTGAAAAGCACCGTTTAATCGATAAGATTTTGTACCTAATTCTATCCCACCAAAATTAGATTGTTTAATTACTTTTTTATATTTCATTAAGTAGGTACTCTTTGTGTTTTGGCACATACCTGAAAGTACTACGAAATTGTCGTCAACATAAGTTGCTTGTTCTTGTTTGTTTAGGTCTATATTAGAAATATTATCAGAATCTAATTTAGCTAATTCAAAACCAGATTGGTTTGATTCAACACTTTCACTACTAGTTTTAATAGAATCTGTTACCCATTTGAAAAATTCACGATATCCAGAGCTATCTGTATTCTCTAACTTAAGAATATTAACAGTCAAATTTTTAAGTAAAGAAATATCGGCACCATCACCTAACGAAATGGCTACCAGATTTGCGGTTTTGCTCCAATTGTTATTCCATTCTTTAATAGCTGATGTACTGTCATCCGTTGGCACACCATCTGTAAATAAAAATACTATTGGTTTCCAATCTCCTTTTTGATGTTCAGTAGTTTTTACTAAATTTTTCCTTAAATCATGCATTAAATGACCAAGTCCTTTACTTAGAGAAGTACCACTACCAATTGGGAATTTAGGTGGGTAAAAACTAATTATATCTTGAAGAGGTACAATGGTCTTTGCTTCACCAGCAAAAACTATAATAGAAATATATACTGTTTCTAATGCTTGAGGGTCTGTTTTCAATTCTTGAATGATAGTAGCAATTCCATCCTGTACTTGATTGATAGGGTCACCTACCATAGATTCAGAAACATCAATTAAAAAATAGATTGGTAGTCTTCTCATGGTATTAATATTTTAATAACGTGTAATGAATTTGAAAGTAATATTTATATCTAATTCGTTTTTAAAACTCAAAAAAGTAGATAGTGGCAATGTAAATGATATGTAAATAATGATTTATATAACAATTATATCTTCAGACGGTGGGGGAGGAAGGGTGACGTTGTCAGTAGTACCCATACTCTTATTTCCTTGTTCAATTGTATCAGAAACCCACATGAAAAATTGCTTTAAAGTGTTACTATCTGCTGTTTGTAAATGAACAACGGTGTCTGTTAAGGCTTTAAGTTGATCATCATCAGCTAAATGTCCGGCAGCACAACCGACTATTGTACCAAAATTAATAGACTTAATCTTCGGTATAACATCTTTGTAAGATTGAACGTCAGATGGTTTACCATCAGTAAATAGAAATAAAAGAGGTCTCCAATCACCTTTTTGTTCAGGAGACCCTTTTCTAATGTCTTTAGTTACCTTTTCATGTAAAAATTCAAGAGCTTTTCCTGTAAAAGTAGGACCACTTTTTGGACATGTAATTTCAGGTAATTGAAAAGATTGTAAATCAGTTAATGGCATTAATTCTTTGACCTCCCTGTCAAAAGTTATAATACTTATCCATAATGTTTCAGATGCTTGTGCGTCCGAACGTAAAGTGTTGATCATACCTGTTAAAGCATTATTCAAAGCTTCAATTGGTTCGCCAACCATTGATCCGGATGTATCTAACAAAAAATATACGGGAAGTCTTCTCATCGGGTTTACTTTATTAAGTTTTCTAAAGATTGTGGTAAATTACCTAAAGTGTCTTTTAAATGTTTCAACAGAACCATTTCGGTGCTATCTATTTGACCATCTCCTTGAATTTGACTTACTAAATATTTTGCTTCGTCTTCATCGATTTCGCCATTCGAATCATCATCATCTAATACAAAACTAGAGATAGCTTTAACAAAAAGATCTTTCCATGAACTATGGTTTTCTTTACCTGAAACAGCATCATTTAAATCGAAAAGAAAGTCAGCCTCCTCTTGGTCTATTTTACCATCGGCATAAATAACTTCTTGAATTTCTTTTACTTCACTAGCGTCGATAATACCATCGGCTAATATTTCTTTTTTTAACTCTTCTAAGGTTTTCATACTTTTTATTTAATGATTTAAACTATAATATTTAATTCTGACGGTGGTGGTGGTAATTCATTTATACTAGTAGCATCTTTTCCTGTTTCCTCAACTTTTGTAGATGTAACACCTATAGAGGCGGTTACCCACGCAAAAAATTGAGCAATACTTTGGCTGTCCGCAGTATCTAAGCTAACTACATTATCAGTTATTTTTTTCAACAATGTAGTATCTGCACCACTACCTGCTGCACATGCAACGATATAGGCAGTTCTTCTATTTTTAATATCGCTTAGCCCTTTTCCAATATCATCAGTAGGGATACCATCGGTCATGATAAATACCAAAGGTTTCCAATCACCTTTACTTTCTGTGGTTGTAGAGGCGACTTCATTATCGATACAAGTACTTACAAGTTCTAAAGCACCACCTAAGGCAGTTGTTCCTGTAGCTTGAATATCTGGTATTTGAAATGATGATAAATCAGTTAGCGGAACTAGCTGTTTAGCACTGCTGTCAAAAGTAATTATGCTAAGAAATGCTGTCTCTATGGCTTGTGGGTTTTGCCTTAAAGAACTCACCATCATTTGTACTCCATTTTTTACAGCCTCAATAGGTTCTCCCATCATGGAGCCAGAAGTATCTAATAATAAATATACTGGTAGTCTTCTCATTTTGCGTGATTTTTTAAAATTTTCTGAATTGTATGTAAAAACATCTTGTCTTCCGTTGGTTCTCCGATAGCATCAAATTTCCATTCTCCATTTCTTCTATATAGCTTCCCCATAATTAAAGCACCTTTGCCTTTATAACTTGTGTCTGTAACTATGTCATAGCTAGAATGAACAGAGACAACTTTGGAGGGAGTTCCCTCATACATTCTAATTTTGGCAAATGGTATATTAGAAAAATCAAAATTCTGTCCTTTGTTTAAATAAATGTTTAAAAAGAAAAATATTTTTTCTACTTGTTGGTCTACTCTAGACAAGTCGACGCTTATTATTTCATTATCAAGGCCATCATCACCACCTACATCACCTTGTCTGTCATCTCCACTGTGTCTTAATCCAGAATCTTTTGAAATTAATTTACCTAGAGGTAAATTTTGTTGTTGAAGAAATTGGTTATACTCAGGTGAATAAATCCAGTCAATTAATTCTCCATTTGCATTTGTCATAATACAACTCAAATCTAAATCAACATCTTCTACAATTTTTTTACTTCCGAAAAGTCCTTTTTTCACAGTTTCAATTGCTCCCCAATTGACACCTACACAAAAATTAGTCAATTGTTCTCCCGATGATTTTCTTAGGTCAATTTTTTGACCTTTAGTTAAATTAATAGCCATAATAAGTTTTAAATTTATTTAAGAATGATAAGATATATTAAGTTTTGTTGAGTACTTTAGATGTAAGTTCTAAGAATAATATCTACTGTTTCTTGTAAGTCTTTTGAAGATACTGGATCACCAATAGCATTAAATTTCCATTCGCCATTAACGTTGTCCAAACTACCCATAATCATAGAAACATAACCTTTAAATGACGGGTCTGCAGAAATATCATAAGTTGCAAAAATACTCTTAACCTTTTCTGGAGTTCCTTCGTAAAGCCTAATAGATGCGAAGGGAACTGTTGCGAAATCTTGTTTTTTGTAACTGTTGAGGAAAAAGATAATTTTCTTTGAAGCAGTACTTATGTTAGATAGATTTACGGAAATTATTTCATTGTCTAAACCGTCATCACCATCTAAATCACCTTCGGTATCATCTCCACTATGAACTACAGCACCGTCTTTGGAGACAAGCTGTTTAAACGAAATTACATCAATAAGGTTTCCTTTCGAATCAGTAATAGCGCAACTTGCATCTAAGTCAACTGGAGTTTTAAAGTGTTTTGTTACTTTCTCCTTAGTACCGCCAAAGCCTAAAAAACCACCTTTTGTTTCTTCAATTTCATAGCTTCCTTCGATTACACCCCAGTTTACACCAACGCAGAACTGAGTAAGATTTGAGTTTGACCCAGAACTGGACTTTTTAGTAAGGTCAATTTTTTGACCTTTTTTTAAATTAATAGACATAGATTAATTGTATTTATTTAAGAAATCTTGAAGACCACCATTCATACCAGTGCCTATTGCTTCAAATTTCCATTCGTTATTTCGTTTGTAAATTCTACCAAATTCTACAGCTGTTTCAATTGAAAAATCTTCATCTAATTCAAATTTCATTAATTCAGAATTTGTATTATTATCAACGATACGTACAAAAGAATTTCTAACCTGACCAAAGTTTTGTTTTCTTGCTTCGCATTCGTCAATGGTTACAACAACACATATTTCGAATGCATTAGGGTCAATTTTGGCTAAATCAATTATTATTGATTCATCATCACCTTCACCTTCTCCTGTTCTGTTATCTCCTGTATGTTTAACTGATCCATCAGGACTATTTAGGTTATTATAGAAAACAAAATGGTTGTCAGATAATAATTTTTTGTTTTCACCTAGAATAAAAATAGAAGCATCCAAATCAAAATCCACCCCAGTTGAAGTTTCATTCGTATCCCAACCAAGTCCAACTGTAAAATTACCTGTTGATAAAGTTTCTCTTTGTCCCTTCTGTAAATTAATTGCCATGTTTTTATATGTTTAATTATTTAATTACTTCACCTGTAAAATGTCTATTTACGAAAAAACCTAAGTCCTCTTTATATCCAATTCCTGAGGCTTCAAATTTCCATTGATTATTTCGCTTGTACAATCTCCCAAATTCCACAGCTGTCTCAATTGAAAAATCTTCATCAAGCTCATATTTAGCTACGACTTCGTTAGTAACATCATCTACTATTCTGATATATGAATTTCTGACTTGACCAAAATTTTGTTTACGAACTATAAAGTCTTCTATTGTAACAACAAATAATATTTCGTTGATATCATCTGGCAATAAATTTAAATCCACAGTTATAGCTTCATCATCATCACCGTCACTAGAATTGCCATCGGGGTCATCTCCTGTATGTCTAACTCCAAATTCACCTGTAGTACAACCATTTTTTTCACAAGGGTTATTTTCGTTATGACCTAAACCACATAAATTATTATAAAATATAAAATGTGATTCTAGTGATAATTTTCTATTTGCATTTAATAAAAAAGCTGATGCGTCAAGGTCAAAATCATATCCAGTTCCTTCATTAGGATCCCATCCTAAACCGATAGTTAATTTTGACAGGCCTATTTCAATTTTCTGCCCTTTCTGTAAGTTAATAGCCATAATAATTGTAATAATATTAAGATTAATGGTTTTGAAGTAATTTATTTAGTTAAATCTATATAATCATTCGATTTGAGAAATAACATAAAACTTTAACGATTAAATTTTAAATTTCATATTTAATTTCTTTTCAATTTATTTATTTCATAATAATTAACTTTTTTATGTCTAGAAATCAAATGTTTACGTTTTTTTCGATTTTTCGATTTTTGTTGTTATTAATATTTATTAGTAGTGTGTTAAGATTGCGATAATAGTTTCAAACCTATTACAATTTGAAATAAATCTTTTACGGTATCCCGTAATCGGGCAAAATCTATTTGTACTATTTTCGTTTTTATTAAAATCTACCATGTTTAAAAAGACCATTTTTCTACTCTTAATTTTATTTCATTTTACGGTTTCTTCACAGGAACAAATCAGTCTTATCTCTTGGAATATTAGAGATTTTGGTAAGACTAAGAACAGCGAAGAGTTAGATAGAATGGCAGAAATACTTCGCGATGCCGATATTGTAGCCATACAAGAAGTGGTATCCGGTTATGGAGGAGCACAGGCAGTTGCAAAGCTGGCAGATAACCTAAATAGAAAAGGAGCAAAGTGGGATTATGTGATAAGTAACCCAACTAATAGCCCTAAATATGTGACAGAGCGTTATGCGTTCATTTGGAAGACAAAAAATATCAAAATAAAAAATAGGGGAGCATTAATTTCACAATTAGACTCACTTGTTGATAGAGAACCTTTTTTTCTTGACTTCTATATTAATGGGCGTAAATTATCTGTAATCAATTTTCATTCTAGACCACACGATAAAAACCCGGAAAGGGAAATATTGGCGATTACCGACTATCTGAAATCAGATGACTTTCAACATCCTATAATACTTGCTGGAGATTTTAATGTGGACCAAAAGGAGGAAGTTTTTATTGGCTTGAGAACGCAGGGTTATAATGCAACGGTCATTGATGCCAAGACTACTTTGAAGCAAGGTTGTGCTACTGATGGTTATTTGAAATATCCTATTGATAATATTTTCTATTCAAATAAAATTGTATTCAAGAGTGGTTATGTGATTGATTTTGTGAAAGCTTGTGAGAATATTACTAGTGCCAGAGAATTGTCGGATCATCTGCCAGTTTTATTGAATTTTAGTATTAAAGAACTTTCGGAATAAAAAAGAGGATTAAGCTTCAATTAGCTCAATCCTCTTTAAGACACATTGTTTAACTAACCGGTGGATCTGGTGGTGGTGGCGGAGGTGGGATGTCTCCACCATCACCACAGCAGGCTTGAAGTTCAACTTCATTCTCAGATAGGTCTTGTGGGTCACATGATATAAAGACAGAATTGAGGATTATCGTAAATACAACTATATAAATTTTCTTCATTTTGTTTAAGATTTTTGGACATACCAATGGCTGACCGAATTAGAAATCAGTGTTTGAATGCGATATAAATCGCAGATTAAAAATGAAGGGACGTCTCCCAAGTTTGAGAAGTGGAAATCCAAATACGGTAGTAATTAGCTACTTCTCAATCGGGCTAATCACCGACCGTATTTTAGAATTCCGAGAGACTGATTTATTAATAGACTGTGGTAGCAAATCATAGTCTTAAATCAATCTGAAGCAAAGAAAAGATATGTTGGTGGATGATGGTTCGACATAGGCGCGTCATGTTTTCGACAAGTATTCGACACCAATGAAAGCAACGGTTGAAGAGTATTTATAAAAGCGTGTAGTAAAAATTAAATTGTAATTTTAGTAATATGAAAGAGGCAATTATTAAGGAAATAGTTGAGAAAGTTTTTCAGAATGCGGAAAGGGAATGTTCAAAAGATTCAAAACATGCACTTAGTAATCTAATTGCGGAATCAATATCGCTTAGTCCTAGAACGATAGAAAGACTTTACGATAAATATCTTGAAGGCAAAGAAAGTATAGGAATTCAAAACGAGCATACCATAAACGAGTTGTGTAAGTATTTAAATTATGATTCGTACGCAGCATACGTTAAACAAAATAATAAGACTAAAACTGATGTAAAGAAATTGAAAGTATTTGCAGTTGTAAGTCTAATAGTAGTTGTCGGATTGATTCTTGGGTTAAGCGAGAAGAATAAGGAGACCTTGTGTATGACTTGGAAAGGCGATCATTTTGAAAAGGTGGCGTGTTCCGTAAACTATAAGGAAAAGGTAGTTCCCTTAGATGAAGTGAGATTACATAATTTAAAAAAAATTGACGTTGATTTAACTACAGACTTTTTTGATGAAACTACTCGGCAACCATTAATTTGGTATTATAAGTCTGGAAATAAAATTGAATTTTACACTGCGCCCGGATTACATCCTGTGAATGGAAAAACCTTAAAAGCTATTACCGAGCATATAGTAGATAAGTATGTGCCAGTACATACTTATGAAGCAAGCTCATTTACGGAATGAACCTTTAGCATAGGGGTAATATTTCATATATAATCATTTAATCTCTAAAAGAAAAGGCGTATTGTATAAATACAATACGCCTAAAATTAAACTAACAAACTCTCTACATATAAAATGATATCGTGTGAAGTGGATATCATAAAAATCTATCCTCGATCTTTTAATAAATCCGGTCCCTTTACCATATTAGAATTATGTTCTTTTACTACCTGCATAATTTTTGTAATTTCTTCAGGTTGTTTTTTAGCTAGATCATATTTTTCTGAAGGATCTTCTTCTATATTAAAAAGTAGAGGTGGGTTATGTTCTTCACGAGTATCTAATTTATAACCTGCTTCAGTAATAAAGTGAGCTTTATATGCGCCTACTCTAACGGCATATAGTTCAGGTCCTCTATAATAAAAAACTTCATTTCTAGGACTTTCTTCATCACCAAATAGAACTGGACTTAAATCAATTCCATCCATCTCTCTATCTGTTGGCATAGGTACTTCTGCGAGATTACTAAATGTATTAAACAAATCCATTGTAGTTCCCATGCCTGTAACTAATTTTGGTTTAATGTAGCCAGGTCCCCAAAATATACCTGGTTCGCGCATACCGCCTTCCCAAGTTGTACCTTTGCCTTCGAATAACGGACCGGCACTACCTCCAGAAATTCCTGTAGATAGCCATGGACCATTATCAGAAGTGAAAATTACAATAGTATTTTTGTCTAAACCTTCAGACTTTAATAAATCTAATATTTTACCTACACCATGGTCAATTTCTTCAACAACATCACCATATAGCCCTCTTTTACTAGTTCCCCTAAATTCATCGGATACAAATAATGGTACATGTGGTAAGCTATGCGCTAAATACATAAAAAAGGGACCTTTCTTGTGGTCACTAATCCATTTGACAGCTTCTTCGGTATAACGTTTAGTCAAAGTATTTTGCTGTGCAGGTCTCTCAACTACTTTGGTGCCACGTATTATTGGAACGTTAAATTCCTCTGGAGTTCGTTCTTCGTAAGTATCTGTATACCTGCCAAAATATTGCTCCATAGATGTAATTTTTCCTGTGTGATCCATATCATTAGAATATGGTATACCGTAATAATCGTCAAAACCATGATTTGTTGGCAGATATTCATCTTTGTGTCCCAGGTGCCATTTGCCAACCATACCCGTAGCATAACCTGCCGATTTTAATTGTTCGGCTATGGTGATTTCTTCGGTAGGTATACCGTTATGTGAGTCTGGGAAAAACACTCCGACTTTAGCACTTGTTAGTCCATTTCTAACGGGAAGTCTACCTGTCATTAGTGCGGCTCGACTAGGGGTACAAACACTGGCGCCTACATAAAAATTTGTCCATTTTTGACCTTCGCTTGCCATTCTATCTAAATTGGGTGTATGTATGGTGGGGTGACCATATGAGCTTAAGTCTCCATAACCTAAGTCATCGGCGAATATGATGACAATGTTGGGCTTTACAGGTAAATCTTGACTTACGAGCGTACTTGAGTGTGTTAGCAAACCAATCATAAGTGTTCCCAACAATAACTTCGAACATTTTGATTTTTTATTCATTATATGCTTCATGCTTTTGTTCTTTTTATTGTTAATAGCCTGTATTCTGTTCTAAACTAGGATTAGCATCTAGTTCCACTTGCGGAATAGGGAATAGTTTATGGTGATCTTGTGCATTTTTACCTCGACTAATAGCGTCTGATATAAATACATTTTGTCTAATCATGTCTTCCCTTCTTTTACCTTCGAAAAATAGTTCCCAAGCGCGTTCTTGAAGAATTGCTTCCTTAAGTGTTTCTTGAGTATAGCCACCTAAGGTCAAATCATCTATTCCTGCTCTATTCCTTACTTCATTTATTAGGTCGATTGCTTCTTGAGTAGGTCCCGAAATTTCGTTCAATGCTTCTGCTCGACTTAGCAAAATATCTGCGTAACGAATTGCTGGTATGTCATTGCCAGCTGCTGCACCAACTGCACCTGGGTCAAATTCAATTTTGTAAGGAAATGACTGGTCATTACCCAAGCCCGGTACAACTTCGCCAGTATTTGTACTTACATATTCGGTAATAATATAATTTTTGCGTTGGTCATTTTCACCGAAAGAATTTACAAAGTCATCATATAAATATGTTCTTGCTGCAAAAACTGTATTATTTGGAAATGGTCTTGGATAATCTGGAGGAAAAACCAAGGCATCAATGGCTTGACTTGCCGTTGGCGATGTACCATCTTTTGGTAAAACCCAAATTAACTCATTATTTCCTTCATTGGTAATGCTAAATACTTGACCATAATCTGGTAATAATTCATACACTCCAAGGTCTACAATATCTTCAGCCATATTTGCTGCATTTTCCCATTGTCTCGTATTTAAATAATATTTGCATAAAACAGCCATGGCAGCACCTTTTGATGCACGACCAATTGCAGGTGCTTGGATTGGTAAATTAGCAATTGCAGTAAGTAATTCTTGTTCTATAAATTGTTGTACTTCTTCTGTTGTTGCTCTTGGCAACAATGGGTCATCGGAAGATGATTTATATAGAGGAACAGGACCAAACAAGTTATAAAGTTCTGAATAGTCCCAACCTCGTAAAAAGTGTGCTTCAGCTTCGGTCAATTGTTTAAACTCTTCTGAAAAAGCTTCATTGTCTAAGTTATCCAAAACAATGTTTGCGTCTCTTATTGAGTTGAAATAAATGGTCCATTGAGCAATAATGTGGTCATGATTGCCATCCCAAGTGAAGTCAATTTCAGATATCCATAAATTTTCTATAGAACCACCTTGTCCCCAAACTTCTCCTGTGGTCATAGATGCTAAATGGTAAGCGGCCCAAGAGTCTTGAAAACCAGGTCTATGTGCATAAGCATAAGATGCATTCAACACAGAAGTTATTCCTTTTTCACTAGTGAACAAAGTTGCAGGAGCAAGTTCTGAAAACACTTCTTCATCTAGTCGTTTTTCACAGGCAATTACGCCTATAAAAACCAATATCATTATTGATTTGTTTATATATGATTTCATTATATTTTGTTTTAGTTCTGAGATTAGAAATTAGCTGTTAATCCTAAAAGATATGTTCTAGCTGTAGGATAGCTACTATAATCGACTCTTACATTACTTGAACCAAGAGAATTAGATTCTGGGTCAAAACCACCATAATCTGTGATGGTAAATAAATTTTGTCCTGTTAAATACACGCGCAAACTGTTTAAAAAGTTAACATTGTCAACTGGTACCTTGTAGCTTAGTTGCACGTTTTTTAAACGAAAGTAAGAGGCATCTTCAACGGTTAAAGTATTTACTTTGCTTGCCCCATAAGCGTTTGGATTTACGGAAGATGGCCATTTTGCATCTGTGTTCTGTGGTGTCCAACGGTCAGTTATAGTTCGGGATTGGCGATTTCTTCTGAAATTTGCAGGGTAAAGTGATTCAATAAGATTTATATTAATTAAATCTGCACCCTCTTGACCTTGAAAGAAAACATCTAATTGAAGATTTTTATAACTAAATGAATTTTGTATACCATAAGTGAAATCCGGAAAAGGGCTTCCGATTATTGTTTGGTCTGCAGGAGTTATAGCACCATCACCATCGCGATCTTCAAATATTGGATGACCGGGCTCTGCTATAGGTTGTGCAGAATTTGCAATATCATCATCTTCTTGAAAAATACCGGTTACTACATAACCATAGTACGAGGCAAGTGGGTCACCTTCTCTAATAATTGCCGTATTACCTACGGCCATTATATTACCAGTTACAATACTTTCTATTCTACCTAAATCAACTACTTTATTTTTTACTGCTGAAAAATTAAGCGAAGTATCCCATTTAAAATCATCAGAAATGATATTTGTGGTATTGATCAGAACTTCGAATCCCTTATTTTCAACTTCACCAACATTACTTAATATTGAAGCATAACCAGATGCAAGAGGTAAGGGTAAATTGAATAATAGATCCTTAGTGTTTTTAGAGAAATAGTCTAAAGTTGCACTAATTCTACCATTAAGCATAGCGGCATCTATACCGATATTAAACTGCTCTGTAGTTTCCCATTTTAAATCATTATTGGCTTTACGGGAAGGAATAACACTACCTAAAACAGAGTTGCCTAAAACTACATTTGGACCGGACTGAAAAGTTAACTGTGAGTTATAATTACCTATTTCTTGATTACCCGTTAAGCCCCAACTGGCTCTCAATTTTAGCTGACTGAACAATTCAGGTATAAATTCTTCTTCGTTAAGTTTCCATCCAAAAGCAAATGATGGGAAATATCCATATTTATTATTTTCTCCAAATCTAGATGAACCATCTGCTCTTATAGAACCTGTCAATAAAAATTTATTGAATAAGTTATAGTTAACACGACCTAAATATGATAATAATGTGTTTTCCTCTGTGCGGCTTCCTAATTGGTCAGTATTGGTATCTCCTAATTCAAGATTATTGGTGCCTATATCATCGGAAGGGAAACCGCTAATATTTCCATAGAAATTTTTTAGACTGAATTTTTGATAGGTAACACCGCCCAAAACTGTAATGTTGTGATCTTCATTAAAGATCTTGTTGTAGTTCATCGTGTATTCAAAAAGATAATTTGAGCGCTCTAAAACATTGATATTAGCGATTCCGTTTGCAGCGCTACCTCTAATTGTTTGTGTAGAGTTGTAAATATCTCTACGAGAAGTTTGCCGATCCGTACCAAAGTTAAATTTACCTGATAACTGATCTGTAAACTCATAATTTAAATACGCATTACCAAAAGTTCTGTTAGATTCATTTTGACTTAAAATACCATTGATCAACGTAACCGGATTGTTAACCGTTAGATTGGCAGACTGGGAGAAAGTACCGTCATCATTATAAATTGTTTCTGTTGGGTCATATAATAGAGATGAATATATAGGCCCGGCATTTTCATTTGTCTGAATTCCGTCAATATTGTTATTGTCCTTTATTAAACTCGTATTGAAGTTTAAGCCAATTTTCGCTTTTTCACCAATTTTAGAGTCAACATTAATTCGACCGGTATATTTTTTGATTCCGGAATTTTTGACTACTCCTTCTTGATCAAAATAGTTGAAAGAGGCATATACAGAAGTGTTTTCGTTTCCTCCTCCGACTGAGATATTATGACTTGTTATTGGTGCAGATTTAAAAATTTGATCTTGCCAAAAATTACCGTTGCCGATATTGCTAATATCCTGATCAGAAAAAACTGGAGCATTGCCTTGCTCTTGAGAAAGATCGTTTATAGCATTGATATATTCACTAGTAGATAAGACATCAATAGTTTTTGCAACGGTTTGTACACCACTATAGACATCATATGTGACCGTCATTTTTCCGGATTTTCCTTTTTTAGTTGTTATCATAACAACTCCGTTCGCACCCCTTGATCCATAAATTGCAGTAGCGGATGCATCCTTTAAAATCTCTATTGATTCAATGTCTGCGGGGTTTAAAGAATTTAAGGGGTTGTTGGGGCTCTGGTTCTCACTAACTTCAGCCGCACCACCAGAAGTCAAATTTGCACTATTGTCAATTGGGAAACCGTCAATAACATATAATGGTTCATTACTTGCATTTAAGGAGCTCGCACCTCTAATTCTAATGGATAAACCTCCGCCCGGCGCAGAACTCGACTGACTTATTTGAACACCTGCGGCTCTACCTAGCATCATTTGATCAACCGACGCATTTGCCCCAGGATTTAAGTCTTCTGATTTTAAAGAAGAAACAGATCCTGTAAGGTCACTTTTCTTTTGTGTTCCGTACCCTACAACTACGATTTCATCTAAGGCAGCAGCACTTTCCTCTAGAACAATGGTGAAATTACTCTGACCATCAACGGGAATTTCCCTAGGAGAAAACCCGATGTATGTTATGGATAGAACAGCATCACTGTTATTTAAGGTTAGCTCAAAATTACCGTCAAAATCTGTTTGTGTTCCATTAGATGTGCCTTTCTCTAAAATATTTGCACCTGGAAGTGGTTGACCGTTTTGGTCTTGTACAATACCATTGACCGTAAAATCTTGTGTTTTTATTTTTAAGGTTTCGGGATTTAGTTCCTCTACTTTTTCATAAATAATGACTTGGCGATCATCTATTCTATAAACCATGCCTTTGTTTCTCAGAACACTGTCAAGAATTGTGTTTAACGTTGCTCCCTTTATGTTTATGGAGACAATACCTTTATCCAAAAGAACTTCATCATTGTAAAAAAAGATATACTCGCTTTTCTCTTGTATTTTTTGGAAAAGGGCTTCCATTGGAACTTTATTGACTTCAATGTCAAGCTTGGTCTGGGAATAAGTATTGTTCGCATAGGCAGAACTAAGTCCTATAGCTATGAATAACAAGAATATTCTCATAATTGTGTGGATGACGTGGGTGGAACTAATTTTGTTCCAACAAGCAACACGCCTATTAAAATAATTCATAATATTGTAATTCAGATTAGTTAATATTGCTTTTAATAGTGATGTTAATAATATATGCCGGGAGATGTTGGCGCATCTTTCGGCTTTTTTGTTGTTATTATGTCATAGGCTTTTTGATTTTAGTTAGTTTGAGTTAATTATTGTAATTTTTTCATTATCAGAGCTAAACTCGAAATTTGATGTTTCTCCAATCAATTGAATTACTTTGGTAACGTTTTCCTTTAAATCCAAATTTCCAGAGAATGTTTCTGCTGCTAAGTCTTCACTTTCTATAACAATTTGAACATTATAATAGCGTGATAATTTTGTCATTATATGTTTTAGGTTATCTTTTTTGAAATTGAGAAATCCATCTCGCCACGAAAAATAATCGTTAATGTTCACCTCTTTAGTTTTAGCTTCTTTAGAAACCGCATTATAACTTGCAAAAGTTCCAGGCTTTATTTTAATATCGTCTACAGCTTCATCTGAATAATTTATTTTAACGCTACCAGATTTTAGCACCGTGAAACTTAAATCATCGTCTTTATAACTACTTACATTAAATACTGTACCTAGTACTTCAACCTCTTGATTAGCCGAAAGAACTTTAAAAGGTTTTTGTGGGTTGTGAGATACCTCAAAAATTGCTTCACCTTCTAAATAAACTTCTCTTGAATTTCCATTAAATACGGCAGGGTAAACTAATTTGGAACCTGAGTTAAGCCAAACCATAGAGCCATCGGATAATTTGAGGTCAGTTCTTTTTCCAAAAGGAACTAATATAGTATTGTATAGTGCTTTCTCATTTCTTGTTGATTTTTGATTAATGGTTTTTCCTGAACCCAACACCACTTCTTCTCCAGATTTTGAGTACTTTATCGTTGTATTTTCACCATCTAAATTTAAGTTGTCTCCACTTCCTAAAATTAGAGTGACACCATCAACTTTATTAACATCTATATCCGTAGAAGTCTCAACAAAACTTTCTATTGCTTGCTCTGATTTAGGTTGATAGAATAAGCTAATACCAACTAGAATGACTACAGAGGCAGCGACCATTAGAATTCTATTTTTCCTTTTTTTTGTCTTAACCCGATTTGCTGAATCTATAATTCGCGACCTTAAATTTTGTTTATCAAGGTTGGTAAGGTCATCATCAAGATGTTTCTTTTTCATAATAATTACTTAATAGAGAATATAATTTCGTGTGCTTAATTAATCCTCCTTAATAACAAGAGAGTTAATTTTCAAAATATAGACGAGAAAAAAGTTTTTTTTAAGAAAAATAAAATAGAACAATCAAAATACCACCTCGAAGAACTTTTAAGGCACGGTAAATTATAGTTCTGGCAGAAGAGATAGAAACGCTCATAGCATCGGCAATTTCCTCGTACGATCGCTCTTCATTATAACGCATGTTAAGAACTTCTTGTTGATTTTGACTAAGTAAATTCATAGCACGATTTACTTTTTGTTTAATTAAGCAAGAATGTTCATGATTGATAATGTTGGATTCGTAAGAAGGTGTACTCAAATCATTAATTGAAATGTTGTTTAAGATTTCAGTATCGTCAACGGTTATTACTTTAAGTTTACTTTTTTTATGCAGTGCTCTTTTTAATGATGTAAATAAGTATGACTTAATATTTATAACCTCTCCAAGTGTACTATGGTATTTAAATAAATTTAAGAACAAATCATGTATATTATCCAAAACAGTTGTTTTGTCCTTGGTTATACTCATTCCAAAAATGAATAACTCATCTACATACAAATCATAGAGTTTTCCTAAAGACTCTACATTACCTTTTTGTAGTTCTGTCCAGTACTTTTTATCTTCAATTCCAGACATGGTCAATTATTTTTTTAGGTTTGGTTTGGATAATTTTGAAATAAAATTTTAAGTAATTGAATTTGAGATTGTATTGCTTTTTTAAATTTATATTTCGTCATTCTTAATTTACTAACAGTTAATTAGTAATTAAGTAACAAATGTATTAAAATATTAATATATTCTTAAAATATATGCGGTTAATTGATATTACGCTAAACAATTTGTTGCTTGTTTCATTGTAACTCACTCATTTGTAATGGAATATTGCTACTTAAGACTATAGTTTTTATAAGGACTTTACAGTTTTATCTGGTAATAACTTTTCTCTTAAATTAAAAAGAACTCTTTTTTTGTCTATAAGGTTATTGATTATGACTCTAATTTAAGAGCTGTATTCAAAATGGCTCTTAATAATTATTTTACAAATCAATATTAGTTCAGCATGAAAAAGCATCAAATTCTATTAGCCTCATTAATTTTTACGTTTGTTCTCAGTAGTTGTAAAAAAAACAATTCTGAAACTAAGAATAGACCTAACATAGTTTTTATTATGTCTGATGATCACGCTTATCAAGCTATTTCTGCTTATGATACCAGCTTAATAAATACACCTAATATTGATAGAATTGCAAACATGGGTATGTTATTTACCAATGCAAGTGTTACAAATTCAATTTGTGCACCATCAAGGGCTACCATTTTAACAGGTAAACATTCTCATATAAATGGAAAAGTAGATAATGTTTCACCTTTTGATACCACTAATGTAACTTTTCCACAATTGTTACAGAAGGCCGGCTATCAGACAGCTATGTTTGGCAAACTACATTTTGGCAATAATCCAAAAGGTTTTGATCAATTTAAAATATTGCCAGGTCAAGGTTCTTATTATAATCCAGATTTTATAACTAAAAATGAAGGTGAGATAACTGTATCTGGTTATGTTACTGATATTATAACGGACATGACTATTAATTGGTTAGAAACCGAGAGAAAAAAGGAAGATCCTTTTATGCTAATGTATCTTCACAAAGCTCCTCATCGTTCATGGCTAATGGCAGAAAGACATATGGATGAGTTTACTCGAAGAGAATTTAGAGAGCCTCAAACTTTATTTGACAAACATGAAGGGATGCTAGCTGCTAAAGTTGCAAAAATGAATATAGACGGCGATATGGGTTGGGCTGCTGATAGTAAGCTATATCCAGATGTTATGGATGAACTTGGTTTAGAAGAGCAGATAGGATATGATAAATTAAGATTTGAGATGGGTGTAGGAAGGTTAAATGAGGCACAAAGAGCAAATTTCGATAAGGCTTACAGAAGAGTAGCGGAAGATTTTAAAAAGAATTATCCAAACATGACGGATAAAGATTTGGCAAAATGGCGCTACCAAAGATATATGCAGGATTATTTAGGTACCATAAAATCTGTAGATGAAAATGTAGGAAGGGTTCTAGATTATTTAGAGGCAAATAATTTAATGGATAATACCATTATTGTTTATACTTCTGACCAAGGTTTTTATTTGGGAGAGCATGGTTGGTTTGATAAGCGTTTTGTTTATGATGAAAGTTTAAAAACACCGCTATTAGTATCTTGGCCAGATAGAATTAAGGCAGGCAGTGTCTCAAATGAACTTGTTCAAAATTTAGACTTTGCCCAAACTTTTCTAGATGTTGCAGATGTAGAACAACCAAATGATATGCAAGGTGAAAGCTTAATACCTGTTTTTACTAACGAACTTGAAGGCTGGAATCGCGAAGCTGTGTATTATCATTATTATGAACATCCTTCAGAGCACAATGTAAATAGACATTATGCTGCAATTACCAAAGATTACAAACTAATACATCATTACTTTGATTTAGATTATTGGGAGCTGATTGACAGAAAAAAAGACCCATTAGAGCAACATAATTATTATGATGATCCTACATATGCTGATATTAAAAAAGAATTGCATAAAAAATTAAACGGATTAAGAGAGCTATATGGAGATAATGATTCTATAAGTCAAAAATATATAGATGAATTCATGCCATTGGCAAAAGAAGGTAAGGTGTTTGGTGTAGAGAATAATATACTTGATCCTATAGTTGAGAAATGGGAAAACTCTAAGAAATTTGATTAAATAAAATTCTCTGCGATTTAAAAAAAGGTAAATAATTTTACCTTTTTTTTAAGTTATTGCTATCTCTTATATTTTATAAAATATAACTTAAACGTGTATTTCGTTATGTCATAATGGTTTTTGTTGTATTCTGATTATCAGTAAATTATATTTTATTTTTAGAAAAATAATTTTAAGTTTACTACAGATTAATTAGAAATGAATTTTGAGAGATTAAATTATAGTGTCCCTATTGATTCCACTCCTTTCATCGACTTACTAACTAAGGAACGGAAAGACTTAATTGGTAAAAGTAAAATTAAGTTACAACCAAAAGAGTTTAAGGCGTGGATAGCTGAACTTTATACATACGGATTGTTGGATGCTAAAAAACCTGGGGTTAATAATTTGCAGTTATACTCGGATATAATGTTTAACAAATTAGAATTGTTGAAATATGTAAAAGTGTTTTCCCATCATTTATTAAATAATCTTGATGCAGATAAAACCGAAGATTTAGCGTCTTTAGCTAAACTAAAATATAATATTATAAAGCCCTTTTCAAATCATGAACTTTCGGATTTTGTTGATGAACAACTCTTGGATGTAACATTTTCTTATCGAAAATGTGAATTCGGTCAGTTTATTCTACAAGAATTAGGAAGGAATGAAATTGATAAAAGTGTTTTGGATTTTGTTGATGAGGGGTTTAAAAGTTCTGAATTAAATTTTCAAGATCAATTATTTAAAATAATGGACCATTTTAATCTAAGCCTCAAATTGTCTGAAACTGAAAAAGTTTTGTTGTCTATGATAGTAAAAAATAAGGTTGATCCAGAAAGGATGACAATGGCTGATTTTTTATCGATGGGAAGTTTTTTTCAATCAAATTTAATAGCGTATTCCAAAAGAATTAAAATTATAAATAGTGAGATGCAATATTTGAAAAATAAGAAATTATTCATTAAAGATAATGGAAAAAGAAGGGGGGCTAGACTATGAATAATATAATTGAGAGATTAAAAGAAATGCAAAAAATGCAAGTGGATACTTTTGATTTAGGAGGGGAATATTTTTCAAAAGAGGATATACAAAAGGCTGAAAAAATTAGTCGATTTCTTGTAGGACATAGCAACGAAAAAATACCTTTATCTCAAAAGCGTGCTTTCATGGTCATCATACACGAACTTTATTTTGATTGTGATAAATATCCTGATGATATAGAGAGTCAAAGAATTTATGCAAGGGCATCTCAGCGGTTTAAATTTTCTCATCGTGAAAAGAAAACTATGATAGATGTAGAGCGCTACCACCCTAAAGATCCGTGTCTATATTTTGAAGATAACGGTTTTTCAAAGAGGCATTACCGAGATTCTGTAAAATTTCTTTTGGACGATCCCAGAGATGTTTTTGAAATTACCAGTGCCATTCCTTCCCTTCAAGTTATATATGAGGATGTCGTTCTTTGCTCATAAAATTTACCGTACACATTTCTGTGTACGGTAAACATCATTTCCATTTTTAGTAAGTCATAAGTTTGTTTCAAGTAAAACAGAGGTCACGTAGCAAGCCATGTTTTTGGAAGCAAAAACTGCTCACTGTGTTCGCAGGCTTGTTGGGTATCCTCCCCAAACCCCTAGAGTATGGCACGCCCAGAAAAAGATATTAATGACTTAAAAGCGATCAAGATCAATCTACGAATGACTGTCCAGGATTATTTGACCGTCTGTGAAAATGCGAGTACCGTAGGTATAGGTATTCCCGATTTTATTCGTAAACGATCAGTAGGCAAACCTTTGCCCAGGACCAAAATTTCTTCGGAAAATAGAAAGCTGTTTATTGAACTTTGTCGCATCGGCAACAATTTAAACCAGCTTACCAAGAAGGCTCATTTGGGTGGTTTCAATCCCCATGAACTTAACTCACAATTGAATTTATTGAAGTCCACTTTAGCGGAAATCAAACAAGTAACCTTAAGGTCATGATAGCCAAACAGATCAAAGGAAAAGACTTTTATGGCTTGATCGTTTACCATGATAAAAAGGTGAAAACAGGCAAGGCATATGTATTGGATTCCAATATTGAAATGGGCAAACCTGTGGATATGACCAAGGAGTTTAATGTGGTACGACAGTTAAGGCCCAATCTTGGTAAGGCCGTCTATCATGTATCCTTAAATCTTCCTCCGGGAGATCAGTTGAGTGATAAGGATTTTTCATCCTTGGCAGATGATTATTTAAATGGGATGGGTTTTGAGGACAATCAATATTTGATATACATGCACACCGACCAAGAACATCAACATTTGCATATCATAGCAAATAGGGTGATGTTTTCTGGTGATGTGGTTTCAGATAGTGGAGACTATAAAAGAAGCCAAAAATTGGTTAGGGAATTGGAACGGAAATATAGATTGACCGTTCTGTCCGATAATTTGTTTAGGGAAAAGGCGGCACTCACCCAGAATGAAATTGCAAAGGCTTTGCGCACCGGCGATATTCCTGTTAAAAATTTGCTTCAGGAAAGGGTGAAGGTAGCCTTGAAATCGGCTAACAATGTAAAGGAGTTTATTGATAAACTAAAAAGAGTAGGAGTAACGCCCCAATTCAAAATCAGCAAAAGTACCGATAGGGTAATGGGTATTTCTTTTAAGTACAAAGACATTATATACAAGGGTAGTACCCTTGGTAGAAAATTTTCATGGAATAACATTTTAAAACAAATAGATTATGAACAAAGCAGAGACCGTACAATTATTTTCAAAACTAATTCAGCAGAACGAGGAAATAAAGAAGACATTAACGATTTTAAGAAAAAATCTAAAATCAATTCACTTAGAGCAAGGGAGGTCGATGGAAAGAGCAAAAGTTATTTGGATGGAGGTAAGAGAGTTGAACGAGCATCTCAAAAAGTCGAAGGTAAAAAGCTAAAACTTGGTGAGAGCCGATCAGAGAAATATTCGGTTAAATTAAAGATCGATTCGCAAACCGGTATTTGGAAGGATGCGAACAAAGTATTAAGGTCATATACAAGTCAAGAGACATCTTTTGAAAATGAACTATTAGCTGATATTGACCGCAAAAAAAGAAAAAAGAAAGGAAGAGGATTATAAAACATGGGTCTAGAGAGCGACATTATAGTTGAAGGATTTTTGGACAGCCTTCCTGTTGAGCTGCTAGAGGCGGCCGTGGCCCGGAATAAAGGGGTCAAGGCCGCCATGCCCAAACCTATGACCGATGATGAGGAATTAGGTGAGTATTATCGTCGCCTGATCATTTCACGGGGAATTCTCTTTCCAAAAAGCTCTTGATATTTATTTCAAATAATCACTGTAATCTTCCGGTAGCTCCGCATCGATATCCCTTAGATATGAGATTAGTGCCTGTAAGCTAGAGTGACCGGTAATCAACATGAGACGATCATGGGTTTCGGTACGGGAGCATTCGTTGCGCATTTCACGGTACAGTTTTGTAATGAATGTGTGCCTAAAGGAATAGACGGTATGGTCTTTACCCAGTCTGTAGGTTTCTCCAATTTTTTCCAAATGAACGTTGTAAGCATCCTTTACTTTTTTGAATCTCTTGGAAAAATAATCCCTCTTATTCACTTCACTGGTAACCCAAGGTCCTACACCTTCCGGAGTTATTAAATAATCCTGTGCATTGTTGAGGTCCAATTTCTCCAATTCTTCCAGAATGATGTTTGGGATGATTTTCGTTTTCACCACCTTGTTCTTCGCTTTAACGTAGAGTAGGTTCTGTTCCAGGTTCAGATCGCCAACTTTAATACTACATACTTCTATAGGTCTCAAAAAATTATAGGAGACCAATTTTATGAATAATAATAATTGAGGGTCCTTCTCCGATAGGAATTCATAAAGTTCATCGACCATTTTTAGGGTGTAGGTCTTATTTCTTTTAGGATTGGTCTTAAGCGGTTTTATACTCTGAATAAAATTTTTGGGAATGATATCGTTTTCTTCCAAAACGGTAAAGTGCGCACTAAGTACCGTACGGGTATTGTTTCGGTTACGGGCGCTTGAAGTATTTAATATGGAATTCAGGTATCCATTGACGACTTTCTTGTCTATACTAAGAATATTTCTTTTGAGCAGGTTCCGTGAATCCAGATATTTCTTAAAACGTTTGAACCTACTTTCATAATCCATTATGGAAGTAGGGTTCAGCGTTTTTATATTTAGGCTATGGGTAAAGTCGAGAGCACTTTCGGCAGTATACCCCTCTGTTTTCATATTCATTTCGCCTTCATAAGGTGAATGTCCGTCCTTTAGCATTTCGGAAAGAATATCCTTAAGAATTTTTAATTGTCGTAGCCTTTCCCTTTTCGTGTGAAATCTTTGGTTGATTTTTGCGTAGACGGGCGTTTGGCGTGTCATCTTTGGTTCTCCGTTCACATCTTTTTCGGTAGGGTGCTCGTATGAAAAGTAGACGTACCACCTTTTGGAGAGGTCAAAATTCTCTCCACCGTGATAAATTTTAGGATCTGTATATTTCTTCTTCAAACCTTCGCTGTATGCGGTATCGTATGCGGTTTGTAAGGTATCAAAAAAATAACCCATTGACAAAAGATTTAAAAATCTGATAATCAATGGGTTATGTAGTAGCGGGGACTGGACTCGAACCAGCGACCTTCGGGTTATGAGCCCGACGAGCTACCTACTGCTCTACCCCGCGATATGGGTTTTTATCTCACTTGTTTTGCAACTTCAGGTCATTACGCTGACGGGATAAATGTTTGCTACTATTCGTAGCGGGGTGCAAATATACAACACATTTTCTCTATATTCAAAACTTATTTAAAGAATATTTTTTAAGGGGTATTATCTTTTAAAATACATTAAATCCATAACTTCGGTTTTTTGCAATTTTATGGATACAATTAACGATTTTATAGCCAGTGCATTACCTTATACGGAGTGGCCAATGTTTCTTTTATTGATAGGAGGCGGACTCTTTTTGGTTTTTTATTCCAAATTAATGCCCTATCGTTTTTTCGGTCATGCCATCGCAATTACTGCAGGTAAATACGATAATTCTAAATCTAAGGGAGAGGTAAGTTCTTTTCAAGCTTTGTCGGCTGCAGTTGCGGCAACAGTCGGTTTAGGTAATATATCAGGAGTTGCCATTGCAATACATGATGGTGGTCCAGGAGTAGTATTTTGGATATGGATGACCGCATTAATAGGTATGTGTATCAAGTTTTATTCCTGTAGTTTGGCAATTATGTATCGAGGTACCGATTCTGACGGAAAAATGCAGGGAGGTCCTATGTACTATATCACAAAAGGTCTGGGTGAAAAGGCTAAGCCGTTAGCTATATTTTTTGCAGTATGCGGACTTTTCGGGTTTTTAGGTGTTTTCACGGCGAACCAGTTTACAGAAACATTTATGAGTGTAGTTGATCCTGGGTCAACAATAATAGAAATGAGCGATGAGAATTGGAAATGGACCATAGGGCTTATATTGGCGGTAGTAACCTCATTTGTAATTTTCGGCGGATTGACAAAGATTGCGAAAGTGGCTTCAGCAATTGTGCCATTTATGGTGGCAGTGTATTTAATTGCCGTAATAGCTGTCATGGCTATGAATTCCAGTCAAATAATGCCAGCTTTAAAAATGATATTTACAGAAGCTTGGAACTTTAAATCTTTGGCTACGGGCGGATTTTGGGGTCTTGTAATTATTGGTGTTCGTAGGGCCATGTTTTCAAATGAAGCAGGTTTGGGTAGCGCACCAATGTATCATGGGCAATCTAAGAATGATGAACCAATTCGAGAGGGGTTGGTTGCCATGTTAGGTCCGTTTATAGATACCATTCTAGTATGTACATTTACTGCAATTGTTATCATATTAAGCGGTGCATATTTAGAAGATTCTAGCGGAATAGTAATGACGTTATCGGCTTTTGAAAGAACCTTATTTGGTTGGGGAGATGTATTGTTAATGGTCATTGTTACTGCCTTTGCATTGTCTACCTTATTTACTTATTCGTATTACGGCGTTAAATCTTTGTCTTTCTTGACCAATGCTAAAATCGGTAAGTTTTACAATTGGTATTTTGTGATTATGATTGTCTTCGCTGCAGTAGCATCATTAGAGTTGGTAAAGAATTTAATTGATTTGTCGTACGCACTAATGGTGATACCTAATATGATTGCCGTACTTTTGTTGGCCCCAAAGGTAAATGTGGAATTGAAGAAATATATATTAAAGTATAGAGATGGCAGATCATAAGGCAGGCTTCGTAAATATTATTGGTAATCCTAATGTTGGTAAATCAACTTTGATGAATGCTTTTGTGGGTGAGAAATTATCCATAATAACATCAAAGGCACAAACAACAAGGCACCGTATTTTAGGTATTGTAAACGGAGATGATTTTCAGATGATTTTGTCTGATACTCCAGGTATCATAAAACCTGCATATCAGCTTCAAAGTAGTATGATGGATTTTGTGAAATCTGCTTTTGAAGATGCCGATGTACTTTTGTATATGGTTGAAATAGGAGAGAAGGCATTGAAAGATGAGGCTTTCTTTGAGAAAATTAAAAATAGTAAAATTCCTGTTTTATTGTTGTTGAACAAAGTAGATACTGCTACGCAAGAATTGTTGGAAGAGCAGGTTCAGTATTGGCAAGAAATGTTACCTAGTGTAGAGTTGCATCCTATATCTGCATTATCTAATTTTAATGTTAAAGGTGTTTTTGAGCGTATTATAGAATTATTGCCAATGTCACCGGCATATTATCCTAAAGACCAATTAACGGATAAGCCGGAACGTTTTTTTGTAAATGAAACTATACGCGAGAAAATCTTATTGAACTACAAAAAGGAAATTCCTTATGCAGTTGAAATAGAAACGGAGGAGTTTTTTGAAGATGAGGATATTATTCGCATGCGTGCCGTAATTATGGTAGAGCGCGATTCTCAAAAAGGTATTATTATTGGTCATAAAGGCTCAGCTTTAAAACGCGTAGGTGTAGAAGCAAGAAAAGATTTAGAAAAATTCTTCGGCAAACAAGTTCATATAGAATTATATGTAAAAGTGAACAAAAATTGGCGCAGCAATTCGCGTCAATTAAAGCGGTTTGGATATAATAAATAGAAATAATCTAAGTTATATATCAGCGCTAGTTTAAATTGGGGATAGATTTTAATATTTTAAGAATCTATATCTGTTTTTGAAAGCTTTAGTTATCAGTGTATTGACCAGAACTAAGCTTTCAATATTAGCTGTCATCACAAAATTTTTACCTCAATTGAATGTTTTAGGCTTTAATTTGAAAAGAATACATTATTTTTGAATTATCGACAAACTGTCATAAATCCCCGATGAAATGCATAATGTGATTATTTTTGGAGCCTCAAGCCATGGCAGTGTAGTTTTAGATTGCTTAGAGAAAGAGGATAAATTCAATGTAATTGGATTTGTAGATTCATTTAAACCTAAAGGTTCATTGGTAAATGGTTACCAAGTATTAGGTAGTGAGTATGATCTTCCATATTTAATGAGTAGATTAAATATAGAAGGAGGAATTGTTGCTGTGGGTGATAATTGGATTAGGAAAAAAGTAGTAGATAAAATACTTGAAATAATTCCTGGATTTAATTTTGTAAATACGATTCATCCTAAAGCGATCATTGGCAAAGATGTTGTTATTGGGTCTGGTAATGTTATAATGCCAGGAGCAATTGTAAATGCAAATTCAATACTTCATGATTTTTGCATTTTAAATTCTAATTCAATACTAGAACATGACTGTGAAATTGGAGACTATGCCAGTCTTGCTCCTTCGTCTTGTTGTGGTGGCAATGTGTTTGTTGGTAGTTTTTCATCTATTTGCTTAGGGGCTTCAGTTGTTAATGGTATTGAAATAGGGGAGCATTCTGTTATTGGCGCAGGTGCATTGGTTGTTAGCCATTTTGGAGATAAACTTATAGCCTATGGCTCTCCGGCACAGTTTGTTAGAAGTAGAGAAATAGGTGAGCCTTATCTGTCCACAATCAAAAAGAGGTATTTTTCTAATTTAGCATCTTTAGAAGATATAGTGTAGTTGCCACTTTAAATATTACCTTTGCACCAAATTTAAGCTATGGGTGCTATTGTTGCCATTGTAGGGAGACCTAATGTAGGAAAATCAACATTTTTTAATAGATTAATTCAAAGACGCGAGGCTATTGTTGATGCCGTTAGCGGTGTTACTCGTGATCGCCATTATGGTAAGAGTGATTGGAACGGTAAAGAGTTTTCAATTATCGATACCGGCGGATATGTTGTTGGTAGTGATGATGTCTTTGAGAAGGAAATTGATAGGCAAGTTGAATTGGCAATTGAAGAAGCTGATGCCATAATATTTATGGTAGATGTGGAGACCGGGGTAACCGGTATGGATGAAGATGTGGCTAAATTATTAAGACGTGTTAAAAAGCCAGTTTTTTTAGCGGTCAATAAAGTAGATAATGCTAAAAGAGCGGAAGATGCGGTTGAATTTTATTCTTTAGGTCTTGGTGAGTATTTTACACTGTCCAGTATAAATGGTGGTGGATCTGGGGAACTGCTAGATGCTTTGGTGGAAAAATTGCCAGATGTAGTTGAGGAAGAAAGTGACTTGCCAAGGTTTGCGGTAGTTGGTAGACCCAACGCAGGAAAGTCTTCATTCATCAATGCTTTGATTGGTGAGGATAGATATATAGTAACGGATATCGCCGGTACTACAAGAGATAGTATCGATACTAAATATAATAGATTCGGATTTGAATTTAACCTCGTAGATACAGCAGGTATTCGTCGTAAGGCGAAGGTGAAGGAAGATTTAGAATTTTATTCTGTAATGCGTTCCGTAAGAGCGATTGAGCATTGCGATGTCTGTATTTTAATGTTGGATGCTACAAGGGGATTTGATGGTCAAGTAGAAAATATATTTTGGCTTGCTCAGCGTAACCATAAAGGAATAGTAATTCTTGTGAATAAGTGGGATTTGGTCGAGGATAAAGAGACCAATACCATAAAACACTATACCGATAAAATTAAAAAAGCCATTGAGCCATTTACAGATGTGCCTATTCTTTTTGTTTCTGTATTAACAAAGCAACGTATTTTTAAGGCAATAGAGACTGCAGTTGAGGTGTACAATAATCGTAATAAAAAGATTATTACACGTAAGTTCAATGAAACGATGTTGCCAATAATTGAAAATTATCCGCCACCGGCATATAAAGGGAAGTTTGTTAAGATTAAATTCTGTACGCAATTACCAACTCCGTATCCGCAGTTTGCATTCTTTTGTAACCTGCCACAATATGTGCGTGAGCCATATAAGCGTTATCTAGAGAATAAAATTCGTGAAGAATATGATTTCTCTGGTGTGCCTATCACTGTATTTATGAGAAAGAAGTAAAGATTTTGTATTTTTCTGTAGTTCAATTAAATGTTTGATGCAGAAAAATACATTTTTTATTTTTTGTCTTTTTTTTACTTGGTTAGGTCTTTCGCAGGAAATTAAGTTGCCTTTGGGGGCTGTAACTGGCTCTTCAGGTCAGTTGTTAGAAAATATACATCTACATTTAAATAAGACTTCATTTGCTTCTGGTGAGCATGTGTGGTTTACTGCCTATATTCAAAATCAAAAAACACTACTTCCTTCCGTCGTTACCGAAAATCTTCATGTGGGTATTTATGATGATTTTGGAAAGGAAATAAATCGAAAATTATTAAGGGTAGATAAAGGAATTGCACATGGTGATTTTGAAATTGACAGTACTTTTGAAAGAGGGTCATATCATATAATTGCTTGGACCAATTATTCAAGAAATTTTGAAAAGTTAGAATCTTTTCATCAGCAAATCGAAATTCTTGGCAATACTAATGACAATGAAATTAAAGGTACAGCCAAAATTGAATTGAATACTTATCCGGAAGGTGGGGCTTTAATAAGCGGAGTATTTAATTATATTGGAATTCACTTAAAGAATAATTTTAAGGACCATAAACCAATTGTTAAATTATTAGATGATAATGGAGAGGTTTTGGTTTCTAACATAAATATTAGTGAAGAAGGTTTTGGTAAAATTGGATTCTTTATAAAAGAAAATCAAAATTATTTTTTTGAAATTCAGAACTCGGATGGAGAGATATCTACAATTCCCCTTAAAAAGTCTCTAGGTTTAATTGGGTTAAGTATTGATAATACGGGTGATAATCAGTTATTGGCTAAACTTGTATTATCAGATGAATCACTCATTAAGAATAATAATAAAACCTATTCTTTAGCAATTGTTCAAGAAGATTCTGTTTTTATGCAAGCTTGGGTTGTAAATAAGAATCAACTCGCATTGTCTATAGATAGAAGGTCAATTCCGTATGGTGTTAATAAAGCTATTTTGTTTGATGAACGACAAAGACCAATAGCATATAGAATGTTTTTCAATCATATAGATAAGTCAAGTAGGGTCAAGGAAATCAACGTTAGACATCGATTAAATACTTCTGGAGATTCACTAGAATTGTCTTTTTCGACGTTACGGCCTCAGTCTTTAGAATATAATTTAAGTGTCTCTGTTTTGCCTTTATATACCGAAGCAAATAATCCTCAAAACTCTTTAGCAAGTTCTTTTTTGATAAAACCTTATGTAAGTAGTCGGGCAAAATACAAATATGAGTTTTCCAATTTTGATGGATTTCAGAATTATGACCTCGACATTAAATTAATGATTGAAGGTTGGGGTAAAAATGAATGGAAAGATAGGTTGGCAATTAAAAGTAATGAAGATTTTGAATTAGAAAAAGGTATTGCTATAAGTGGAAGAGTTTTGGATGCTGATTTAGCTATAGAAAATCAAGTACTACTAATGACTGATAAATCTAAGACTATCGCTTTTGAAAAACTACAAAGAGATAAGACATTTAGAACCCATATGATGTTATATGAAAATGATTCTTTAGAAATATCCCTAATTGGAAAGAAAGGCGTTTTGCGAATGCCTAAACTTGAGATAAAAGTCGATTCTAGTTGGATGGAGAACCAGATAGATGTATTGAAATTACTAAAAGACTATAGGGGTGTTGATATTGTTTCAAACAATTATGATGATGAGATATCTATAAGTTTTAAAAAGAATGATGAGGTCATTGTCTTGGAAGAAGCCATCGTTAAGGCTGATAAATGGAAGGACAATAGCTTAAAAATTAATTCTGCAGAAATAGAGGGGAGGCAGATTGGAGATTATGAGATAAAAAGATATCTAAGTGTTTCTAATTACCTTCGTAAATTAGGATTTCTTATAGGTGGTGATTTAAATGGTAAAACCGTTGTGAAGTCTAAGTCAATAAATTTAAGAACAGGTTCAAATCTTATTGTTCCACTCTATATTGTTGGTATAGGTAGAGGTGAAGAAATTGCATTGAATATGCCGCTAAGTAGAGTTCAAACTATTGTGCATGACGCTAGAAAAAATGCCTTTGTTACAATCATGCTTAAAGATGACGTATATGTTTTCCCTGAGAATAGAAATAAGTATATAAGGCAATATATTCGTTACGGATATGCAAAGATAAACGAGTATTACAATCCTGGTTATGAGGACTATGAATCAATAGTGTTTAAAAAGTATGGAGCCTTATATTGGAAATCGAATATTCCAGTTACCTCAAAAGAGCCTTTTACTATTAAGGTGCCTTTAAAGAATCAAGAGGGTGTAAAAGTTTTTGTTGAAGGTATTAGTGAAGATGGTACTCTTATTTCTCTAGAAAAGAAAATTAATTTAAAATCAGAGGTAAATAACTAGTATTTTTTTTGAGTTTTAACCAACAACCAACAACCAACAACCAACAACCAACAACCAACAACCAACAGCCAACAACCCGGCCCTAGCCCCTCCCAGGAGAGAAACAGATTCTGACTTGTATTAAAAATTTTAGATAAAGCAGGTTAAGTGATACTTGTAGAAACATTGCTCCTAGCACTCAACAATCTCAAAACAAAAAAAACATAATCTTCCCCTCTCGGGAGGGGACAGAGGGGTGGGTGCTACTATAATGAAGATTGCAACAAACTCACAAACAAGAACCCAGTCCTAACCCCTCCCATGATGGGAATAGTTATTGACTTGCATTATATATTTTAGGTAAAAGAAATGAAATGACTCTTCTGGAAATAAAACTACCACCCTCCAGAAGCGCCGCCGCCGCCAAAGCCGCCGCCGCCGAAACCTCCTCCGAATCCGCCACCACCAAAGCTTCCGCCTCTGCCGCTACCGAATCCGCCACTAGAACCGCTTGAGCGACCCATGTTGCTGAGAATAATCATATCCCACGGACTTAAGCCTCCGCGTCTTCTGCCACCATTACTATCGTTATCTTCATTTTTGCGACTCCAAAGAATGAAGAGGATTACTACAAATATGATAAATGGTAGAAGAGATGAAAACGGAGTGCCTCCGTTATCACCAAAAGTTCTGTCTTCTTGAAATTCGCCGTTTAATACTTGAAAAATGACATCAGAACCTTTGTTAAGTCCACCGTAATAATCTCCTACTCTAAATTCAGGGAGAATTACATTTTCAATGATTCGTTTAGAAAGTGCATCAGTTAAAGAACCTTCAACACCGTAACCTGTGCTAATAGCGACTTTTCTGTCGTTTTCAGCTAGAATTATGAGAATACCATTGTCTTTGCCTTCCTGGCCAATACCCCATTTTTGACCCCAGTTTGCACCAAGGTAATTGATGTTTTCACCGTTAGTACTCGCAATGATGGTAATTACAATCTGTGTTGAGGTGCTATCTGAATATCGAACCAGTTTTTGGCTTAAAGCTACTTTTTGCTGATCGGTAAGAAGGTTGGTGTAATCATAAACACTGGTTTGTAATGCCGGTTTTTCAGGTATCTCAAATTGGCTCCATGATGGAGTGCACCAAAGAAAAAGAATTATAAGGCTAACCTTTAGATATCTCATTGCTTAATTCGTTGGTGTCATCTGATTGCCAAGGAAAATGACTTCTTAATTCTTCGCCAGCTTTTAAAACCCCGGCAACGAGTCCGTCTTTAAAAGCTCCCTTTTCAAAATGTGTTTGAATACTATTTCTAGTGGTTTGCCAAAAATCTTTGGGTACGACCTTATCTATACCTTTGTCACCACATATAACAAACTTCTTGTCGGTTACGGCAACATAAATCAATACGCCGTTTTCTTGCTTAGTGTTATCCATTTTCAATAAATGAAAAACCTCTTTAGCGCGCTCGTAATGGTCTTTTCTGGTATGACCCTCAATATGTACCCTAATTTCCCCAGAAGTATTTTTTTCAGCCTTAAGAATAGCCTCTACTACCTCTTGTTCTTCTGTTGCCGATAAAAAATCTTCTACTCTAGACATAGGTTGTTATTCGAAATCAAAATCTACATCAGGTGCATCTTCTGAACCGGCATCTGCTTTGTAATAAGCTAGTTCATCAAAGTTTAGAAAACCTGCCAATATAGAATTAGGGAATTTTTTAATGTGTAGGTTGTATGGTTCTACAGTTGCGTTGAATCTATCTCTTGCTACGTTAATTCTATTTTCTGTACCTTCTAATTGCGATTGTAGCTCTAGAAAGTTCTGGTTTGCTTTAAGATCAGGGTAGCGTTCTACGGTTACCAATAATTTACTTAATGCACCACTTAATCCACTTTGTGCTTGGTTGAATTGTGCCAGTTGCTCAGGTGTAATATTAGTAGGGTCAATATTGACCGATGTTGCTTTTGCTCTAGCTTCGATAACATCCGTTAAAGTACCTCTTTCAAAATCTGCAGCACCTTGTACTGTTTTTACAAGATTGCCTATGAGGTCATTTCTACGTTGGTATGCACTTTCCACATTTGCCCAAGTCTTTGTAGATGTTTCTTTTAATGCTACGGCAGTGTTGTTGAAGCTTACGCCCCAGGAATACAAGCTAAATCCGCCGATTATCAGTATTGCTACAATGACGATTAATGCAATTAGTCCTTTTTTCATAATGGTTGTGTTATAATTGGTCTTTGATTTTATTTAATTCAGTTTTAACGCGTTCCAGTTTTTGAATAATATCAAAATTAGAAAGTGTTTTCTGCTTTTCTTCTTTTAAGTGGGTTTTGGCACCATCAAGAGTAAAACCTCTTTCTTTAACCAAATGATATATCAATTGAAGGTTTTTAATGTCTTGGGGAGTGAATTTTCTATTTCCCTTAGCATTTTTTTTAGGTTGGAGCACATCAAATTCTTTCTCCCAAAAACGAATTAGTGAAGCGTTTACACCAAAGGCACGGGCAACCTCGCCAATACCATAATATCTTTTTTCAGGGAGTTCTATCTGCATTAATCCAATGATTGGTTTTCTTGATTAGCGAATTTCAACATGTTTTCGAATTCTTCTGGCGATAAACTACCATAATAGAAATTCATAGGGTTTATTCTCTCGTTATCTTTCCATACTTCGTAATGTAAGTGTGGTGCCTCTGATCTACCTGTGCTTCCTACAAAACCTATAAGGTCGCCCCTTTTTACTTTTTGACCTTTCTTAACATTGTATTGGCTTAGGTGAGCATAAAGACTTAAATATCCGTATCCATGTTCAATGCGTATGTGTTTTCCGTATCCAGAGGAGTTGTTGTCTGCTCTAGTAATTTTGCCATCTCCAGCAGCATATATAGGTGTACCTTTTGGAGCGGTAAAATCCATGCCGTAATGCATTTTTCTGGCCTTGGTAAAAGGATCGGACCTCCATCCGTATCCAGATGCCATACGTTTTAGATCTTCATTGTTGATAGGCTGAATAGCAGGTATCGACATTAATAATTTTTCTTTTTCTTCAGCCAATTTCGTAATCTCATCCAATGATTTAGATTGAATGGCCATTTGTTTTTTAATGATATCCAGTCTCTTTGTAGTAGAAACGATCATTTCAGAATTATTAAAGCCTTCCAAAGATTTGTATCGGTTAATACCGCCAAAACCAGCTTTACGTTGTTCATCTGGTATAGGGTTGGCTTCAAAATATAAGCGGTAAATATTATTATCTCTATCTTCTATGTTCCCTAGAACCTCTTCAATTTGTTCCATTTTCTTATTCAAGAGCTCGTACTGCAGTTCGTAATTTTTGACTTCACGAGATAAAGAAAGTTCCCTTGGTGTATTGACTAAATTGGTGTTAAGCAGGAGAATTAACGCTAAAAAACCAAAAAGGCATGAGCCCAAAATAAAGAAGGCTATATTTCTATAACGTTTAGATTTTTCGGGTTCTATTTTACGGTACGACAGCGTGTCTGGGTCGTAATAGTATTTTACCTTAGACATGAATGTTATTTATCCTATTTTTGTTTTTTCAATTATTAGGGAACAAACAAATATAAAGATAGTTTTATATAAACCGTTAAAATTTGTAAAAGCTTAGCATTTTAGATGAATTCCAAAGATACAAGAACACAATTTCTGAATTTTTTCAAAGGTAAAGAACATAAAATAGTGCCTTCTGCACCTATGGTCATAAAAGATGACCCAACCTTGCTTTTTACAAATGCGGGTATGAATCAGTTTAAAGAATACTTTTTAGGTATAAGTCAGCCAAAAAGTTCTAGAGTGGTAGATACCCAAAAATGTTTACGTGTAAGTGGTAAACATAACGATTTGGAGGAGGTAGGTAAAGATACCTACCACCATACGATGTTTGAGATGTTGGGTAATTGGAGTTTTGGCGATTATTTTAAGGAAGAAGCCATTACCTGGGCTTGGGAGTTATTGACGGAAGTTCTTAAAATTGATAAGGACAGTTTATATGTGTCGGTTTTTGAAGGAAGTGATGATGCTGACCAATTAAAATTGGATAGTGAAGCTTTTGATCTTTGGAAAGGTATTGTGCCTGAAGATAGAATTATCATGGGCAACAAGAAAGATAACTTCTGGGAAATGGGCGATCAAGGCCCTTGTGGACCATGTTCTGAAATTCATGTAGATATTCGTTCAAAAGAAGAAAAAGCAAAAGTTTCTGGAGCAAGTTTGGTCAATCAAGATCATCCACAGGTAGTGGAGATTTGGAATCTGGTATTTATGCAATACAACCGTAAGGCAGATGGCTCTTTGGAAAATTTACCGGCTAAACATGTAGATACGGGTATGGGATTTGAGCGTCTTTGTATGGTGTTACAGGGAGTTCAAAGTAATTACGATACCGATATTTTTACCCCGTTAATTAGAGAAATAGAAACGATTACAGATTCTGATTACGGTAAAAATGAAGAAATTGATATAGCCATTCGCGTAATTAGTGATCACATACGTGCTGTTGCGTTTTCAATTGCAGATGGTCAGTTACCAAGCAATACAGGTGCAGGTTATGTAATAAGAAGAATATTAAGAAGGGCGGTCAGGTACGGATTCACATTTTTGGATATCAAAGAGCCTTTTATGTTTCGTTTGGTAAGTGTACTTATCAAATCTTTGGGTGATGCATACCCTGAATTAAAAGAACAAAAGCAACTTATTGAAAACGTAATTAAGGAAGAAGAGCACTCTTTCTTGAAAACCCTTGATCAAGGATTATTGCTATTAGATACGATCATAAAAAATACCAAAGGCAAAACAGTTGATGGCGGTAAAGCTTTTGAATTGTATGATACTTTCGGATTTCCTATAGATTTAACTGCTCTAATTCTAAGTGAAAAAGGATATCAATTAGATGAAGCGGGGTTTGATGCGGCTATGCAACAGCAGAAGAATAGATCAAAATCCGCATCAACAATATCTAAAGAAGATTGGGAAGTTTTACAGAACGATAACGAACAGGAGTTTGTTGGTTATGATATGCTAGATGTTGAAGTGAAAATTACAAAATACCGTAAAGTAGTTTCAAAAAAAGACGGTACTCAGTTTCAGTTGGTATTTAATCTAACTCCATTTTACGCAGAAGGTGGTGGTCAAGTTGGTGATAAAGGATATTTAGAGGATACTCATGGAGATGTAGTGTATATTACGGATACCAAGAAAGAGAATAATGAAATTATACATTTTGCCAAAAACCTGCCAAAGCATTTAGACGAGAGTTTTAAAGCTGTGGTTGATAAAAAACAGCGTAATAGAACAGAGGCAAACCATACGGCAACGCATTTGTTGCATCAGGCTTTGCGCGAAATTTTAGGAAAACATGTAGAACAAAAAGGATCTTCTGTACATTCTAAATATTTACGATTCGATTTTTCTCACTTCTCTAAAATGACACCAGAAGAATTGCAAGATGTAGAGAATTTTGTGAATGCTCGTATAGACGGACATTTACAACTTCAAGAAGAAAGAAATGTACCAATGAAAGCTGCAATTGCAGATGGTGCAATGGCATTGTTTGGAGAAAAATATGGAGACGCCGTTAGAACAATCCGTTTTGGTCAATCTATAGAATTGTGTGGTGGTACCCATGTAAAGAATACAGGTGATATCTGGCAATTTAAAATTAAGTCAGAAGGTGCAGTGGCTGCAGGTATACGAAGAATTGAGGCAATTACAGGCGACGCAGTTAAAGATTTGCATGTAGATAATGATAAGTTATTGTCGAAAATAAAAGTTGTTCTGGGTAATACTCAGGATCCTGTAAAATCGGTTTCAAGTCTTCAAGAAGAAAATAGCAGTCTAAAAAAGCAAGTAGCCGAATTGTTGAAAGACAAAGCGAAAAATCTAAAAGGTGATTTGTTATCAGAATTGAAAGAAGTTAATGGAGTTCAATTTTTAGCGAAAGAGGTAGATTTAGATGCGGCAGGTATAAAAGACCTTAGTTTTGAAATGGGCAGTAATAAAGATAATTTATTTTTGCTATTTGGTACCGAGCAAAATGGTAAAGCACTATTGTCATGTTATATATCTAAAGAACTGGTTGCGGCTAAAGGATTAAATGCAGGAACAATTGTTCGTGAGCTTGGTAAGTATATTCAAGGTGGTGGCGGTGGTCAACCTTTCTTTGCAACTGCGGGAGGTAAAAACCCTGGTGGTATAGCCGATGCTTTAGCGCAGGCTAAAAGTTATTTGGGGTAAATTGTTTTATGATGTTTAAGAAGTTCAATGGTTAATAAACTTTAATAGTATGAATCTCTTAACAAAAATACCTTTATTGAAAGCCCAAAATCAAATTGACTATTCAAGTCAGTTATTGATTTTGGGTTCATGTTTTTCAGAGAATATTGGGGCTAAATTAGAATACTTTAAATTTCAGAGATTACAGAATCCGTTTGGTATTTTATTTCATCCTTTGGCAATTCAAAAACTTATTCAAAAGTCAGTTCATCAAGAGGTGTTTACGGAAAAAGATGTGTTTCATGTCAATGAGCAGTGGCATAGTTTTGACGCACATTCAGTGCTGAGTAATCCATCCAAAGAAAAAATTATTGACGATTTAAATGAAGCAGTACAAAACACTTCTTCTCAATTAAAAAAAGCAAGTCATATCATTATCACTTTAGGCACTGCTTGGGTATATCGTAATAGTGCGAGTGAAAAAGTTGTTGCCAATTGTCATAAAGTGCCTCAGGCAAATTTTACAAAAGAGTTGTTGAATGTTGATGATGTTAAAGAGAGTTTAGAACGTACTATTGAAATGGTGCGTTCAATAAACCCAGCTGCACAATTTATATTTACGGTATCACCCGTTAGGCATTTAAAAGATGGCTTTGTAGAAAATCAATTAAGTAAATCGCATTTAATTTCTGCAGTACATAAGGTGCTGAATGACGGTATTTCTTATTTCCCTAGTTATGAAATTATGATGGATGAACTTCGGGATTATCGTTTTTATGCTAAAGATATGATTCACCCTAACGAAGTGGCTGTAGATTATATATGGGGGAAGTTTTGCGAAGTATGGATTGTTACTAATGTTTATCCTACGATGAAAAAGATTGAAAAAATACAAAAAGGGATTCTTCATAAGCCGTTCAATGAAAAATCAGAACAGCACCAGAAGTTTCTTATAAAATTAAATGTGTTGAAATCTGAAATTAATAAAGAATATCCAGACCTTGTTTTCTAAGCTTATTAATGACCTTGTCTAATTTATTATACTTTAGTTTTTTCAGTACTTTCCAGTTTTACGTCTAATATGATTAAAAAGTTAAGCTGTCTTGTTCTATTAATGTTTAGTGTAATTACTGCTAGCGCTCAGCTTCCATTAGTTGAGTTAGAGGCATTACAGGCGTTGTATAATGAAACCGGAGGTCCTAACTGGGTTAGTGAGACCGATGCCGATATTACCGATGATTGGGTGTTTGCAACGCCGTTGATTGATACCGATGTTACTAATTGGCACGGTGTCACCGTAATCGGTAACCGTGTTACACAGCTAATATTAGATAATGCAGGAAATACCGGGAACAATTTAATAGGAACGATACCAACTGAAATCGGTAATTTACAAAACTTGGTTGATTTAGACCTTTCTGATCAAACTAACCTCACTGGGCCCGTTCCAGACAGTATGGGTAATCTTCTAAACCTTGAAATTTTACTTTTAAATGGCAATGAGTTATCTGGAGTCATACCTCCAGCATTAGGGAATTTAAGTAATTTGTTAACATTATGGTTGAACTCAAATAATTTAGTTGGAACTATACCGCCCGAACTTGGTAATTTAAGTAATTTAGAATCTTTACTGCTTTCAGGGAACCAACTCACAGGAACCATCCCGACTGAGTTAGGAAGTCTAAATAGCTTAGTTTCTCTTTGGCTTTCTTCAAATGAACTTATTGGTGAAATTCCCGCAGAATTAGGGTTGCTTTCAAATTTGAGGCAATTACTTTTAGGTGGTAATAATCTTACAGGTGAAATTCCTGAAACTATTTATGATTTAATGAATTTAGTGATGTTGCAATTGGAGTTTAATCAGTTAGAAGGCGCTATTTCTCCGTTAGTTGAAAATTTATTGTCGTTAGAGACTTTAATACTTCGAAATAATCAATTAGAGGGTGATCTGCCAGAGGAAATTGGAAATATTACTACGTTACTTACATTGTGGCTAGGTCAAAATAATTTTACGGGAACGATACCCGATTCTTTTTCAGGTCTAATAAATTTAGGGTCATTTGAAATTAATGATAATAACATAGAAGGTGTTTTACCTGCGGGCTTGGTAAACTGGACCAATCTGAGTGGTTTTGATATTTATAATAATAAAATTGAGGGTGATGTACCAAGTTTTGTTTTTTTAAATGAGGGTACATTTAGAATTTATGGTAATCGTTTTCAATTTGGTGATTTTGAAGATGAATTTAATTACTATAACGGCTTCAATAATTTTGTTGATACCCCCCAGGCATTAGTGAATGATATAGATGATATAACAGGATGTGTTGGTGGTTCTTTAACCTTAACCACTGCAGTTAGCGGTAGTGCAAATGTATATGAGTGGTTTAAGGATGGTGTTGCAATACCAAATTCTAATACACCAGATTTAGTTTTGACCAACCTTCAAGTAATAGATTCGGGTGTTTATACATGCGAAATTAGTAGTACTATAGTAACGGATTTGGTGTTAGAGCGAAATCCAATTACGTTAACAGTCAATAACGACGGACCTACGGCAAACGATATTGATGATATCGTTCTATGTGATACGGATATCGATGGTTTTGCAACATTTAATTTGGATTTGACGGCTATTGAATCTCAAGTAGTAGGCAGTCAAACAGGGTTAACGGTTGCCTATTTTGACGCCACGGGAAATCCTATAGCGTTAACAAATTCATTTGATAATACTACAGCAAACCAACAAGATATTACAGTTAGGGTAGAGGCATCTGCAACCTGTTTTGATGAGACTGTTTTTAGTCTTATTGTAAATCCTTTGACCGTGGCAGATGTGTTCTCTGATGTCGAAGTTTGCAACGCTTATATTCTACCAGTATTGAGTGCAGGGAATAACTATTATACAGCTACAGGAGGTACAGGAACGATATTGAATGCAGGTGAAGAGATTACCGAATCGCAAACAATATACGTGTATGCAGGGAGTGCTACAGGAGTGGAAGATTGTTTTGATGAAAGTAGTTTTTTCGTTGATATCACTGAGGTCTCAGTTGCAGAGTTCGATGATGTAACGGCTTGTCTTACGTATACACTACCAACATTGTCAGATGGACAGGATTACTATAGTGAAGCAGATGGTGATGGAGTTATTTTATTGGCTGGAGATGAAATTTCAGCGTCCATGATTATTTATGTATTTGCAGAAGAGAATGGTTGTTATAGTCAGTCTAGATTTACGATAAATATAGATGCTGTTGCTTGCCAAGGTGTAGAGTCTTTGGCGTTGCCTAAGTTTTTTACTCCTAATAATGATTCATATCATGATGTTTGGGATACTTCAAAACTATCTGGAACAGGTGATATAGGTATATTTATTTATGATCGTTATGGTAAGCTCTTAAAGCAGCTTAACCCTAACGCTTCTAATAGTGCTTGGGATGGTATGTATAATGGCAAGCAAATGCCTTCAACTGATTACTGGTTCAAATATCTGAATTACGATACCGGAATAGACCTTTCGGGTCATTTTTCGTTAAAACGATAGGCTGTATATTCGTTTGTTCCTTAATTTCGAATACATTGTTTTTTTATGAAGAAAATACTTTTAGGCTTAGTAATAGGAGCGACATTATTGTTTGCTTTTCAAACTTGCCAAGATGACAAAGAACATAAATCTATTTTAGAAGAAAATTCTATGCTCATTCAGCAAGAAATTACCAATGTTTCTAAATTAGTGGTAACAGAGGGGCATTTTGCTGAGGTCTATAATTATAAAGACTCAAAAGAACTTTTTGGTCCGTTGTTGAGAGCAGAGAAAAAAGCTTTAGTAGTAGTAAATGCAGATGTAACCGTCGCCTATGATTTAAGTAAGATTGATTTTGAAATTGATGAGGCAACCAAAACGGTGAAGATCAAAAGCATACCAGATGCAGAAATTAATCTGAATCCTGATTTTGAATATTATGATGTCACCGCAGATTACTTGAACCAATTTGATGCTGCCGACTATAATAAAATAAAGAAAACAGTGAAGGCTTCTTTAATGAAAAAGGTAGAAGCTTCTGCATTGCGTACCAATGCTGAAAACAGACTTATTAGCGAATTGCAGAAATTCTATATTCTTACTAATTCAATGGGGTGGCGATTAACGTATCAAGAGCAGACCATTGAATCTTTAGAAGGTTTGCAAGTCATTAAACCTTAGATTTTATAGCCGCCAATTCCAATCCGTCATCAATTAACTGTCCTAGGTTAGGTTGATCTCGCTTAATATTTTCGAGATGTGCCTTTATTTTTTTCGGTAGTATTTTTTCGTTACTTAAAATTGCCAATTCATAAATTTCAATAGGCAGTAGCCAGTCTGTGGGATATTTTTCTTGTATTACTTCAAAAACCTTTGTTCTAGAGATAATGGTGTTGTTGCCTTCTCTAAAATCACGAATTAATTTATAGTAAGATTCCAGTTCGTTTAAACCTACGTCATCATTATTTTGGCTTCCGGTACTTAACGAATGATCTAAAAGGTCAAAACTTTTTAAATCTGCAGGACCATGGTAGGCAGAAACAATTTCTTCACCAATTGCCATGTTGTACAATTCTTCGTTAGATTCGAAAAGTGTAATGCCTTTATGTGTCACTTTGCAATTCTCGAAAGTGATTAATATTATACGCCCCAGAAGATTACGAGTACCGGTTATAATTTTACCGGTAACATTTATACTACCAACAAAATCTAATGAAACAATTTCCCCTTCATAGATTTTATAGGCTTTTAGATCACGCGGACTCATATCTTCAATAGGAATATTTATTCCTTTAAGTCTACCAATAGGGGAGCCAAAACCGGTTTCATGCTGATTGATATCTTGCCCCACCAACTCTTTTTCGCGGTAAGATAACGCAGATTTACCTTTTGTTTGAAAGTAAATAGGTTTGCCATCATGAGAAATCAAAGATTTAAAATTACCAGATACCTGTAACCCTGTACTTAGTTCAATTGTACCTAATTCTTTAGAGTCTATAAGTTTCTGTAAACCTGTAAGTCCGCCTTTTCGTAATGCCATGGTATTGGCAAAATCTTCTAACACCTGACTTAAAAATGCAAAATCGGGAGTGACGAAGAGTTGCGGTTGTTTTTTAGTGATATCAAAAGATGTTTTGGCCGCTTCAATGGAGTAAGGCAGTTTTTTGACGTTATCGGTCATACACCACTGACTTTCGCCAATAGATGATAACAATCCGGCACCATAAATCTTTGGGTCTTCTAAAGTGCCTATAAGTCCGTATTCAACGGTCCACCAATGTAAATTTCTAATAAGCGCCATTTCACTGGGTTCGCCCATATTCTCTTGAAGAAATTCAATATGCTTTTCTGCCTTTTCAATATCTTCATTAGGAGTGCCTTTAGCCTCTTTAATAATTGATAGGTGACGAACAGCTTCATAAAGTTCAAAATCTTTAGCGCTTGATATAGCCTTGGATCCTATTTCACCAAAACGTCTTAAATAAGCAGCGTATTCTGGGTTGGCAATTATAGGGGCGTGACCGGCACCTTCATGAATGATATCTGGAGCGGGAGTGTAGGCGATGTTTTCTAACTGTCTAATGTCTGACGCGATTACCAGTACGTTGTATGCTTGAAATTCCATAAATGCAGCAGGTGGTATAAATCCGTCTACGGCAACAGCAGCCCAACCTAAATCCTTAAGAATACGGTTCATGCCGTACATGTTGGGGATATTGTCAATTGAAATACCTGTTTTGCGCAATCCTTCAGAATAAGATTTATGTGCAACCTTACTTAGATAATCTACATTCTTTCGCATAACATAGCGCCACACAGCTTGATTGATAGGCGTATAGTCCTCATAATTTTGAGGTTTAATGTATTGTCTTAAATGCTTAGGAAGCTTATCTAAAATAGGATTGCTTTCATATTCGGAAGTATTCATGCCCATAATTATTTTACGCTAGATTCACATTGTTTCTTTTAAATATATGATTTAAAGACTAATTAATTGTTAATATTGTTTAAATTAGGAAATAATACTTTTAATTGTAAATTAAAAAGGAATAAGGTCTTTTTAAGTGCGGATAGCAAACATAAAACAGGAAAAAGTAATGACAGAAAAATTAGATGATATAGATAGAGAGATCTTAAAAATTTTACAGAAAGATGCTAAGACGGTTGCTAAATCTATTGCAGAACAATTGGGGCTTACCAAAACTCCGGTTTATGAACGCATTAAAAGATTGGAGCAAGAAGGATTTATCAAAAACTATGTTGCCATTTTGAACAAAGATAAAATTGAAGAAAGTATCACCGTTTTCAGTTTTGTCTCTTTAGAAGCCCAAAAAGGAGCCATGATGGATGATTTTTTTGAACAGGTGATGAAATACCCTGAGGTTGTAGAGTGCTTTGTAGTAGGTGGTGAATTTGATTTCCACTTAAAAGTAGTCGTTAAAAATCTAGATGCTTATTACAATTTTGCGAAATTTAAAATTGCATCGCTACCAAGTGTAGGCAATGTTAAAAGCGCATTCGTGTTAAATGAAGTAAAGAATGATACTCATTTTCCGTTACTGTAAATAAAAAGGGCTTGTAGATGAATTCATCCGCAAGCCCTTGTTTTAAAATGAGATTTTATTATTTCATTGCAACCGCATTAGGGGGGTATTGCTCTAAAATTTGAGAAACAAATTCTCTAATACGCTCTTCTTTTTTAGCTATGTTTTTAGTGTTAGAAAGTGTACCTACACCTTTACCTTGCCAAACCAATTCGCTAGTTTTATTATCTATGAGATCAATATATAAAGAACCTTGGGTACTTGCGCTAACGCTAGTGCCGCCCCAGCCAAAACCAGGTCCCCATGCCCATGGGTTGTAACCCCATCCCCAGGCGCCGCCCCAGCCATAGTTGTTATTGTAAACATCGACTCTTTCTTGTTCTTTAGTGAAAATACTAACTAAAATATCTGGTGTTTCAGACTTTACAAAGCCTCTAGAGCTCATTTCGGTTTCAATAGCTCGTAGAATACGTTTTTTATCCAAATCTGAAATTTGCGCTTTGTCAATACCAGTTTTATAGAAGGCATAAGATTTATAACCGTTAAAGTCTGCTTTTTGATCATAATCAGAAAGAACACTAACCGAAGAGCAAGAAGTAATAAAAACTAAAAGGAGTAGAGGTAAACCGAGTAATTTGATGTTTTTCATAACGTTATATGTTTTAAGAACTTATTTTTTTCTATAAAGAGTATTCACAAATACCATGCCGAGCTATGTTAAAACTCACTGTGTGTTTGTTTTTGAATCATAACCATATGGGCAATGTCTACAGCCGCTTTCACAGCAATACCCGCGTTTTAAGTGAAACTGCTTGGTGAAAACTCTAAATCCGTTTTCAGACCAGTAAAAATCACCCTCCTCAATAGGGATTATTTCTTTCATGTTTGCAATATCTTTTAATTGTATAAAGTTACTCCTTTCTGTTGATAACCTAAATGCAAGACGTCTAGAAGATAACTAATGAAGTGCTTAAGCCCTATTTTGACCATTAAACGGTTTTGTTGGCAACAAAAACCAGTAATTTTCTTACAGTGTAATTTTGGCTTTATCTTTGTTATAACATTATCAAATTAAATATATGATATTGGTTTTTAGACATTTCTTCTATAAAAATTACGTGGGACTCTCACTATGGCCCTTTATATTTTTAAAAAATGGAAGTTTAAAAAATGATGATGCACTCATAAATCATGAGAAAATTCATTTGCGCCAGCAACAAGAATTATTGATTCTTCCTTTTTATATTTTATATCTGACCGAATGGGCAATTCGTGCCATTTGTTATTTAGATACCTACAAGGCGTATCAAAATCTAAGTTTTGAGCGTGAGGCCTATATTCATGAAAATGATATGGATTATCTGTCGAAACGAAAAATGTTTAGCTTTATTAAATATCTTTGGCGATAAATTCGCCTATTTGCAAAGCATCAATCAACTTGTTGAATATCCTTTATTAGCAGAAAAGCAGATAACCCTGGTTATTAAACGCGAAGATTTATTGCACCCTAATATTTCTGGTAACAAATACAGAAAGCTCAAATACAATTTATTGGCTGCAAAGGCAGAAAATCAGCATACCATATTAACCTTTGGTGGGGCATATTCTAACCATATTGCCGCCACTGCTTATGCGGCAAAAGAAAAGGGGTTTAAAGCAATAGGAATTATACGTGGAGAGGAGCTTGAAAATTCTTGGCAAACTAATGAAACATTAAAGAGAGCTCATGATGATGGAATGCGTTTTAGGTTTATAAGCAGGAGCAACTATAGAGAAAAAGAATCCCAAGTATTTATTGACACCTTACGAAATGAGTTAGGGAAATTTTATCTGGTGCCTGAGGGTGGTACAAATGATTTGGCGATAAAAGGTTGCGAAGAGATTATCACAAATGATGACAAAGAATTTGATGTTGTGTGCAGTAGCGTAGGTACAGGAGGTACAGTATCCGGATTAATTAAATCATCTTTTCCACATCAGAACGTTTTGGGGTTTTCAGCGTTGAAAGGCGATTTTTTAAAAGATGAAATTAATAAAATGGTCAACAATACACGTTGGCAACTATTTACCGATTATCATTTTGGGGGCTACGCAAAAACATCCGAAGAGCTAATTCTATTTATAAATGAGTTTAAAGAAAAAACAGGTATTCCTTTAGATCCAATTTATACCGGAAAAATGATTTTTGGGTTGTTCGATATGGTTAAGCGTGATACTTTTGCCGAAGGAACCAAAATTATGGCAGTACATACAGGTGGTATACAAGGTATTGCTGGCATGAATAGTGTACTGAAAAAGAAAAATTTACCTTTGTTGCATATATGAAAAAGATAGTTTTATTGGTTTTATTAATGGGTATAGGATTATCATCTTGTAAATCCAAGAAAAGATACTCAGACCAATTACGTACTAAAAATGTACTTAATGAACGCAGGAAACCAACTACAGATATCCCTATAAAAGAAGGAAATGCAAGTTTACCAGCAGAACCAACTAAATTTGTTCGGTTCAGCATAGATTCTCCGTCAGAATACATTAGCACCTTTGCAGAAACGGCGCAATTAGAGATGATGGGCTACGGTATACCGGCAAGTATTACTTTGGCACAAGGACTTTTAGAAAGTGGAAATGGAAAAGGGGAGTTGGCTATGAAAACCAATAACCACTTTGGTATAAAGTGTCATAAAGGGTGGGAAGGTGATTATGACTTTCACGATGATGATGAAAAAGGAGAGTGTTTTAGAAAATATAACCATCCCATGTATTCTTTTAGAGACCATAGTATTTTCTTGACGACAAGGTCTAGATATGCCTTTCTTTTCAATTTAAGACATACGGACTATAAAGGATGGGCAAGAGGCTTAAGAAAGGCAGGTTATGCAACCGACCCAAAATACCCGCAAAAACTCATCTATTTAATAGAAAAGTATGATTTGCATAAATATGACAAACAGTCTATAAAAGACAATTATAAAAGTACAACAGTAGTAACGAACGATGCGAGCAATATACATACCGTACAAAAGGGTGATACTTTGTATTCATTATCCAGAAAGTATTATATGAGCGTAGATGAATTAATGAAGTTGAATAATTTACGTAGTTCAGACTTATCTATTGGTCAGCCAATTAAAGTCAAATAACAGAAAATCGAATAAGAGAATGATTTATCAGAGAAGTAGCGCCCTGTTTGCAGAGGCAAAGAAATATATACCTGGCGGAGTAAATTCACCTGTAAGAGCATTTAAAGCGGTTGGTGGAGATCCCATTTTTGTAAAGAAAGCCAAAGGTGCTTATTTGTATGATGAAGATGGTAATAAGCTAATTGACTATATCGCATCTTGGGGTCCGTTAATATTGGGTCATGCCCATGAGCCTGTAATAAATGCAGTGGTAGAGAAAGCTCAGAACGGTACATCGTTTGGTATGCCAACTGAAATAGAGACAGAGCTTGCGAAATTGGCTATCTCTATGGTGCCTAATATGGATAAAATTAGGTTTGTGAACAGCGGAACAGAAGCTTGCATGAGTGCAGTTCGTTTGGCAAGGGGATATACAGGTAAGGATAAGATTATAAAATTTGCCGGTTGTTATCACGGTCATTCAGATTCGTTTTTGATTCAAGCTGGTAGTGGTGCCGTTACTTTTGGTAGCCCTAACAGCCCAGGTGTTACTCAGGGTACCGCAAAAGATACCTTGTTGGCAGATTACAATGATTTAGCAGGAGTAAAAGAATTGGTACAAGCCAATAAAGGTGAATTGGCTGCCATCATCATTGAGCCAATTGCTGGTAATATGGGGTGTATTGTACCTACGGATGCTTTTATGAAAGGGTTACGTGACATTTGTACTCAAGAGGGAATTCTATTGATTTTCGATGAGGTGATGACAGGATTTCGTTTAGCGAAAGGCGGAGCACAGGAAGTTCTGGATATTAAAGCTGATATCGTTACTTACGGTAAAGTTATAGGTGGCGGATTGCCAGTAGGCGCTTTTGCGGCTAGAACAGAAATCATGGATTTTCTAGCACCAGATGGTCCTGTTTATCAAGCAGGTACCTTAAGTGGTAATCCGTTGGCCATGAGCGCAGGTTTGGCTATGTTGACCGAATTGAACAATAACCCTGAAGTATTTAAAAGTCTGGCTAAAAAAGCAGAATACTTACATAAAGGCATTGCAGAAGTGTTGACAGAGAAAAAGGTAGCACATCAAATTAACCGTTATGGTAGTATGATATCTGTACATTTTACTGATGAGCCAGTTGTAGATTTTACTTCTTCTGCAAAAGGTAATAATGAAACGTTCAAGAAATACTTTCACGGTATGTTAGAACGCGGGGTTTACTTGCCGCCAAGTGCTTTTGAAAGTTATTTTCTAAATGATGCTTTGAGTTATGAAGATTTAGATGCTACTATAAATGCGTTGAAAGAAATAGATTTATAGTGTAAGTTTACTAATGTAAAATATTAAAAAGAGCCCTCAATTGAGGGCTCTTTTTATTTGAGTTAGTTATAATACTATTTAAAATTATACTGAATACCTACTTGAACAACATTTGAGAAAAACTTGTCAATTGTAAAGTAAGAGTAGTTTAGGTTAATAGTGGTGAAGTTTTTAATTCTATATGATAATTCACCTTCATAGCGATGAAAGCTATCTTCATCTTGCTCGGCAAAAAGAGAGAAATCACTCTTCAGGTTAAAATCAGAATCATCATTGCCAAGTTGAAATTGCAATCCACCACCGGCAAAAAGTCTATCTTCTGTTAGCCAGTATGGGAATCCGTTTCGTCTATCTTCAGAACCTACACCGTAAGCACCTTCAACTAACGGTCCTAGTTTAAACTTATTTAAATTCAATAAGTTATATTCTACGCGTGTACCACCAATAGCATAATATTGACTATCGGTATAATAATCGGCTTTAATATAAAACTCGTGGTTTAAATTAGATGAATATTCAAACTCCTGTGCCGCTTTAACTTGTATGTCGTAAATATTTAAATCATACCCAGGACCTGTTGTAACAGGATGCGCTTTTATGCCTAAAGAAGATTTGTTGGTGTCGCCAATAAAATCTATGCCAGATTTAAAATGGAAGAATACTTTATTAAAGTTGTCCATCTCAATTCTTGCGCCAACATAAAATGGCCTTTTTTGATCAGATTCTTTTTTATAGACATATTCTAGGCCTAATAAATCCCTGCCAATATCATTAGGTACAATCGTATCTTTTAAAATGGTATATGCCGTACCTTGAACTATAGAGAATTGGTGAAAATCTAGCTTTTTATTATAGAAACCAAAGTGAAAAGCATTATTCAATAGTGTTGGGTTGAATTCATCCGCTATTGCTGTAGAGGTAAGCCCTATGGAATGACCTTTCTTTTTTCGAGATTCAATTTCTGATTTTTTGACAATGGCATCATCCATTAATATTTTGAACTTACTAATGTATAGCGACTGCTTTTCATCAGATTTTGATTTTACTTCGTTATTAAATGCAATTTTAAAATCGGGATCAATTTTAGATGGTGGTATATTTACTGCAATTTCACCAGCGCCCGCAACATCACCTTTTAATAATAACAGTTTTACCATGTGGTTCATGGTGTTATAGTCTTTAGGGTTTTTCTCTATATGGTTTGCATATACTTTGTTTAGGTATCTACCATTCGCATACTCTAGGTTCCAATCTAAAATATTTCTAATTGGTATGGTGTTCGTACAAGTACTCCAGTCCAAAGCTTTTTGGTATTGTGTGTATTGTGCAAATAACAATGCTATGTTTTTAGATGTTCTTATGAGGTCTGGTCTACATGTTTCAATATCCTGTAATTCTTCAACCGCTTTATCTGGGTCGTTGACCAACAAATACCTAACGTAATATTCAAAATCCGTAAATTTCTTACTAGCTATTGTCTTTGTTTTTTCTTTCCATTCTTTAACGGTTTCAGCAGAAATATTGCCACATTTTTGCCATTGCTCTGCCGTTTCAAAATTTAGTTTATCAGCATATATCTGGCTTATAGAAGTGGCTAAGTCTTTATTGGAAATACTACATGGTTCAATATTATCTAGTTTCTTCAGAAGGTCTTCATTATTAGAGTTCACTATAAATTCATAATAGGTCAACTTATTATTTTCAGTAGGTTCTAGAGTGTATAATACTTCCAAAACCTGTTCTATGATTTCTGTGTTGTCTTCGGTATTAAAATTCTGGTAGTATTCTTTTAAAATGGTTATATCATTTTTTCCCCATTCCATCTGCCTTTCCATCCACATTTTTTTAACCTTAAGCGAAGGATAATCGCTTACTGAGCTAATGTCTCTAGAGAAATCTGCATAAGAGCTAGAAGGATTTTTTAAGTATAAACTGTTTAATTGAGACCAAAGTTCATCGGTTTTACCTTGTTCCTCCATACCCTCTGCGTAACTGACAATCTGTTGCGTGTTTATGAATTTGTTGTTCTTAAATAATTTCTCCATTAAGGTTGTTGCCTCTTCTGTTTTTTCCTCAACAACTAATCTGTTGATTTTTTGTTTCAGCGGAACCATAGTTTGTTTACTCTTATTATAAGATTTATAGTCGCTTTTGGTGTTGGTTATTAAAGTTGAGGTAGTTCCAATTAAGGTTCTGATTTCTGGACGAATATCTGGTACGCTTATATTGGGTGAATTCGTTTTAATGCTATATAGAAAACCGTTCAGTAAAGGAACCGAAGAAAATTCTACCTGGTCAAAGAATAGTTTTTCATGCACTTTTACATTGTTATGTTCCTCAACATACATTAACCAATAAGAGTCTTTTTTTTCATCAGAATTTAAAGAGCTAGAGACCTCGTATTGGCCTTCGTAAGTTAGGTGACGAATACTTTGGTAACGCCAGTCCATTGCTGCTTCTGTAGACTGTTTGGCAGTTAGAAACTTCATGTAAGGGTGTCTTTTTTTGTAATCAACAATGTGCTTTTTTAATTCACCAATAGCATTTGTTGTACTACCTATCTTTAAAATATCATTAGTATGTAAAACATGAGACCAAATACCGGTATATAAGTATGTAGATTCTATTGCCCATTGTTCTTTTTGTGATATGGTATAGCCGCTACTTAATCGAGGGTAATCAAAAAATCTGTTATTTAAAGGGTCTGGGTCAAATTCTCTATTGCCACCTTCATATACGTCTCCTAAAAAAGAAGTGTGTAAAAAGTTTAAACTAGGAAATCCTTTCTTTAGAGCTATAAGGCCTAGACTGTCTATTTGATTATCTGGAGCAACGTATGAACTAGGTAGTGTTTTTGATACATCATCTTCCCACTTTTCTCTTGATGCTTTGGTATTGTCTAAAATGAGGTCCGTATCTTTCCATAATTTTTTAGATAGGGGAAGGTCGTTATAACCACGAAAACCAAGCTCATGACCTCTATTGGTAAATTCATTTGTAAGCCACTTATTAGTACCACTTTCATTTTTACCGTCTAGCAAACCTGTTTGGTCCCAATTTTTAAAAGTGGGGTCACCGTTATTTTTCTCGTTGGCATTAAAAGTTACATAGGCAGAGTATTTAATGTCTTCTTCTTGAGCTAGTGCTTTCATTTTAGGCCACCAATCAGCTTTTAACATCTCAGATTTGCTGATACCTTGTTGTACGTTGATCGCTTTTCCATTATCATTATACATGGACGAAGGAAAGTCATCTAGAAATAATGTTCCAATATTTGCAATAGGGTAAGGAATACCTTCTAAACCTAATAGACTGGCAGAAAATAGAAGACCTCTCATTTCTTTTTTAAGAATTTGAGATGAGTTGTACAGAATCACTTTTCCGTTACCAATTCTATTTTCTATTAAAACGGGATAATCTTGGTTGTTATGTGCGGTGACTAAAACATTTACATTGCTAGAAAAATTAGAGCTGTCAAAGCCAAGGTGAACCGTTTTGTTATCAAATCCACGTCCATGCATGCCTGGAAAAAGAGCTTTGTTGAAGAATAGGCCAGAAGCCTCTCTGTTTGTGCTCCAGTCCGCATCTGGGGTCATTCCAAAGAAGTAAGACATACGTTCATCTTTTGCGGCTTTGGTGACTAATAATGTACCACCTTTAGAAACAAACTTTAAAAGGCTATCTATGGCAATAGTACTTAAACCGGCAGTTTCGTGTAGCGTTACGACTCTTGTAGTAGGCGAGATGTTTAGTTTCTCGTTAAACTGATTGATCCATAAAGTTTTATGGGCAATTTTAGAATAGTCAAAAGCCTTTGCTAGATTCTCGGTTTCTATAATAGCGCTATAATTGGTAGGCTCTATTAAAAATTGCACAAGAGGTTCTTCTGTACTTTTTTCCGGAATATTAAATTTATTGTTAGACTTATACAGTTCTTGTTGACAACCTGTCAAAAGACTTAAGGCTATAAGTAGTGCTAAATAACCTAATTTTTTTGCTATCATGGCTTAGTATCTTGAATTTCAAAAGAGAGATCAATGGTTAAAAATTAAATTGATCTCGATTTCGAATTAACTAAGTACCTTAATAAAAGCGCAGTCATAAAATTTATTGGTTAAGTATTCAAATTCATCCATGAATGAATCATTTATACGCTTAATGCTGTTTTTTATTAAGGATTAGGTAAAAATTGGAGGTCGATTAAATGCAGAAAAGACCTGCTGAAAGCAAGCCTTTTTTTATCTATTTTATTAAATATCTATTGTTTAGAAGAGCGTTTTTCTTTTTCGTTACCACGATTTTTTCCCTTACCACGCATTTTTTTTCTGCCATCAATTTTTACCCACTTCTCATATTGATCCGTGTCAAGAATAGATTTCATTTGCTCTTTACGTGCAATTTGATGGTCTAAACGATCATTTTGCATAGCGTATTTCTCATCTGCGGTCAAAACTTTTTTACCATCTTCTTTATTAGCTTTTCGCTCTTCCATTTTTGCTTTTCTAGCTGTAGCATCTTCGGTAAGAATGGTTTTGATTTTTGCCTGTTGCGATTCGTTTAAATCTAAAGCCAAGGTCATTTTTTTAGTCTGTAAAGTAGCAATTTGTACAGGAGTCAAATCCTTCATGTCGCTTCTTTTACCTTTCCTGTTATGATCTTGTGCCGTTGCTGAAATTCCTGCCATTACTAAAATGGCCAATATTATTTTTTTCATGTCTATTGTTTTATGTATTTGTTTCTTTGACATGAATTTTTCCGTATGGTTTAAGTCCATACCTTATTTTAGTAAAAATTTAACGGCTAGGTAAAGTGTTTAAAATAAAAAAGCGCAGCTGTAGGTAGCCGCGCTTTTAAGTAGGTAAATGTTGTTAATGCTTTAATTTGCTGGTGTTCTTCCCTCCATTGTTTTGTAAGGGTTAATAACGATGTCAGCTTCTTGATCGTACGTGTTAGTTACAATTTCTTCTTGTACATTATCATTCGTATTTTGGTAGTATACAACAGATGCACAAATGAAACAAGCTAAGTAAATAAGACTTTTAAATTTATTGGTCATGATTTGGGGGTTTTAAATTCATTGCTAATCTAAAAAAGAATAACGCATGAAAAAGCCCATTGTTGTGTAATGGGCTTTTTTTGATGTCTAGAATATTTAAAATGTGGTTAATACATTTCATTCGTCGGTGATATTGGTTTTTCATCGATATAGGTTCGGAATTGCTATTTCAACAACATTTTATTTAGGGTCTAAAATGACGTTAATACGCTCAGAAACATCGTCGTAATGATATTTTGTCATCATATCTGAAGTTCTATTGCGTGCATTTCTAATATCGCGCTTTAAAATGTTCAGTTCTGCCCTTGCAATAGTCCTTATGTCAGATTGGCTAGTGTTGACAACTGTTGATTTTCTGTAGCCACCAAAATCAGATGCTTTCGCTTGATTGTCTGCTGTTAATAAATACGCTAAGCGATCAATGTGGGCTTTTTGTAAGTTTCTTCTATAGGTGTCTACAGCTTTACCGTTTTTGGCTTCAGACCATATTCCTTTTCTTAATTCACTCATCATTTGAGTAAGAGCATATGCTTCAGATTGATCTATGGTTTCATTTTCAATTAACCTCGCCATCTTTCCTAAGCTTAATACATTGTTTAGTGTACGCACTTGCATAGATCTCATTTGCTCTAAGAAGCCAGAGTACTCTGTACGTTCCAGAATATCTTGGTCAAGCATCCATATTGGGGTTTTGAATAGCTGCTCTTGAAGAAAGGCCATTGCTCTTTGTTGTTTCTCTTTTGCTACTGCTGTATAGACGGCACCTTCTTGATCGTAGGTCTTATGGTTTTCATAAACTCCGCCAATGTTATTAGAGACGTGCCCCATATACCTGTTGAATTGAGAGAATACCTGACCGTATAACTTGTCCAGATCCTCATAAGTTTTACCGTCTTCTGTGGTCCACTCAATTAATTTTGGAACAATCCTTTTAAGATTGGCAATACCATATTCACTAGCTTTCATGGCATCATCACCTAAATCTTCGGTTTGTGAGCTAGGATCAACGATATCACCTACCTGTTGGTGTCCAAAACGATATAGAGGATCTCCTGCGTGTGCAATGATCCATTTGTCTAGAGTAGATTTTTCTTCTTCTGCAGTAGTGTTTAAAATAGGCTTGTATCCCCATTTAATAGCGTATTTGTCATAGACACCAATATCTGGCATAAGGGCAACACCTTCATCACCAGGTTGAGCTATATAGTTGAAACGCGCATAATCCATAATTGATGGAGCGGTGCCGAATTTCTTTGTAAAGGTTTTAGAACGAAGCGAATCTACAGGGTACGCAACACTACTACCCATGTTATGTGGTAAACCTAAGGTATGCCCAACTTCATGAGACGATACAAAACGAATTAGGCGACCCATTACATCATCATCAAAAGAAGCGCCTCTAGCCGCAGGATTAATAGCTGCTGTTTGTACAAAGTACCAGTTTCTCAATAACGTCATTACATTATGGTACCAATTAATGTCAGACTCTAAAATTTCGCCACTACGTGGATCGCTAACATGAGGTCCGTTCGCATTGGGTATAGGTGATGCTAAATAACGTACTACGGAATAACGAATATCTTCTGGAGACCATTCTGGATCCTCCTCTGCAGAAGGCGGCTCTTTAGCAATAATTGCATTTTTAAAACCAGCAGCTTCAAAGGCAACTTGCCAATCTTCTATACCTTGTTTAATGAACGGCACCCATTTTTTAGGAGTAGCTCTATCAACGTAATAGATAATTTGTTTTTTAGGCTCTACCAGTTCACCGTTCTTATATTTTTCAAGATCTTTATCTTTTACTTCTAAACGCCATCTATCAAGAAATTTAACGGTCTTACTCTCTTGAGCTTCTAAACCGTAATCAACCTGGCCTCTAGAGAACCATCCTACACGTTCATCAAAATATCTGCGTTTCATTTGTTCTTCAGGTAACAACACCATTGAGTTGTTTATCTCAACAGAAATAGAACCAAGAGTTTGGTTGCTAGGTGCTGCACTTGCTAAATACGTCTTTACATGGCGTACTTCAACATTTAAAGGATAACTTTTGATCGATTCAATGTAGCCTCTACCTTCATCTAAACGAGATACTTTATATCTTTTTCTAAATCTATCTGGCATACCAAGAGCTTTGGTATCCTTGGTAAAAATATCGTTTACTTCTATAACGGTAGTTGGGTTAAGTGAATCTTTCTGAACGGCCTTTATGTCGAATGAGTATAAAACTGGTTCAAAATTTGAATTTACAACGGCTTCATGTACAGGTAAAGAATCTGCCGCGACCACATCATGGGATACTACACGAAGCAATACTTTTTTATCTTTCTTTTCCCATCGTAAAACCTGAGTGTTTATTTTTCCGCCTCCAAAACCAATGCCAGATGCGGTTTTAGAAATACGGCTTACCATCAACATTTCTTTGTTGAACAATGAATCTGGAATTTCAAAAAAGTGATTCTCATCAACTACATGGGTAGTAAAGAGTCCGGCATCACTAACGGCATCTTTGGTAATCACCTTATTATAAGGCTGAATTTTATCTTTTGATGGTTTACTGGCTTCTTGCTCAATATTTTTTTTCTTTTTTTTGAAGATTTGTGCATCGGCATTTTGGTAGCCAAAAACACAAAGTAATAGCAATAACTTTAAAAGTAATTTTCTTTTCATTTGTGAGTTAGTTAGGTAATCTGTCAAAGATTGAAATAATATCTGGAACAAATAGTTAATAATTTCTTAAGCCTATTTGTAACAATGCAGAATGAAAGGCGTCTATTAAGTAGGAATAAACATATTTTCATTTCTGAATTAGTCGATTATAAAGCCTTTGCAACTGCAAGGGCTTTATTTTTTTGTGGAAGATTACTAGAACAATAATGGCAGCACAAATTGAAATAATCCAATTAATAAGAGCACTGCAATAAGATTAAGAATTACTCCTGCACGTGCCATTTCGTGGACTTTTATATAACCGCTAGCAAAGACTATTGCGTTTGGTGGTGTTGCCATAGGTAGCATAAAAGCACAGCTGCTAGCAATGGTTATTGGTATCAATAGATAAGTAATAGGTAAGCCTAGACCTATTGCGATACCCGCCACTACTGGAGCAAGAACTGCTACAAGTGCTACATTGCTCATCAGCTCTGTCATAAATAACATTAGTAGAATCAATAATGAAGCTGTTAGTAAGATGCTCAGATCACTTTGCCCAATAACTGCTGCCACCAAATCTACAATACCCGAAACCGACATGCCTTTTGCCAATGAGAGTCCGCCACCAAATAGAATAAGAATTCCCCATGCGAGCTTTTGGGTGTCTTTCCATTCTAAAATAAAATCGCCTTTTTTGAGATTAAATGGTAATGTGAACAACGCAATAGCGGCAAACATGCTAATAAGTGTATCTGATAATCCCAAACTCGGAAATATCGAATTAATCAAAGTTCTAAACACCCATAAGAAAATAGTAACTCCGAAAATGATAAGCACCATTTTTTCTTTCCCTGAAGTAGGACCTAATTTATCTAGCTCTTCATGTATAATGGTTTTTGAAGCTTTAAATTTTAAACCCTGAGTAGGAAAAAACACTTTTACCAGAACAAAATAGCAAATGGAAATCATGATAAGGGAGAACGGTAGCCCAATAATCATCCATTTAAGAAATGATATTTCAATATTGTATTCATTTTCTAATAAACCAATGAGAACTGAATTTGGGGGCGTACCAATAACAGTTGCAATACCACCTGCGTTGGCAGCAAAGGCAATACCTAACATCACGCTTAAGGCAAAGTTTCGGTCTCGCTTTGTAAATCCGTCTTCATCTTGGATCAGTAGGTTAATAACCGACATGGCAATGGGTAACATGACTACGGTACTCGCCGTATTACTGATCCACATACTTAAAACAGCGGTAGCGATCATAAAACCAAGAACTACTTTATTCGCCGTTGTACCTGTAAGTCTAATGATATTTAAGGCAATACGTTTGTGAAGATTAACTTTTTCTAAAGCCAACGCCATGACAAAACCCCCAAAAAATAGAAAGACTATAGGACTACCATAATTAGCTCCAACATCACCAATGGGCATTACTTTTAAAATAGGAAATAGTAACAAGGGTAGCAATGCGGTTACAGAAATAGAAACCGCTTCGGTAACCCACCAAATAACCATCCAAAGAGCAACAGCTATGACGGCATCCGCATTTTCAGAAATTAATACATTGGGTAAAGAAATAAGAATGAAAAATATGATAGGACCTGTAAACAGACCTATTTTACTACTTAGATTCATGCTGGTTGGTTTTGCCAGCTTCTAAGCTACTATTTTTTACCGTTCCTTGAAATGACTATTATAAAATTTCCACTAAAAGTACGTCCTCTTCTTTGTAGATTTTAGCCAACTGTTGCTTCGTAATCCCTTTTATTCCTTTGTCCCAAGCTTTGTTACTTAAATCCGCTTTTGTTTTAAGGGCGTCCAGTTCCATTTTCTTTTCGCCTTTTAGAATATCAAAAATCACCTTTTCATTGTCAGACAATTGTAATGGTTTCTTCTCTGGTCTCATTTGAGGGAAGAATAATACTTCTTGTATAGATGCATTATTGGTCATCAACATAACTAAACGATCAATACCGATACCGATACCAGAAGTTGGGGGCATACCATATTCCAAAGCTCTAAGAAAATCTTGATCAATGAACATTGCCTCGTCATCTCCTTTTTCAGACAGCTTTAATTGATCTTCAAAACGCTCTCTTTGGTCTATAGGGTCATTAAGCTCAGAGTAAGCGTTAGCCAGCTCTTTACCATTTACCATCAGCTCAAAACGCTCTGTCAAAGCCGGGTTGTCTCTATGTTCTTTGGTTAGCGGACTCATTTCTTTTGGGTAGTCTGTAATAAATGTTGGCTGCACGTAGAAGTGCTCACATTTTTCACCGAATATCTCATCGATTAATTTACCAACACCCATTGTTTCGTCAACTTCCAGACCTAGTTTCTTGGCAGTTTCGCGAAGTTCGTCCTCAGGCATACCTGCAACATCATAACCAGTATGTATTTTTATAGCTTCTAAAATTGGCACACGAGCGTACGGAGCTTTAAATTCAATTTCGTTTTCACCAACGGTAACTTTCGTGGTACCGTTAGAATCCATCGCAATTTTCTCCAATAGTTTCTCTGTGGTATCCATCATCCAGTTGTAATCTTTGTATGCAACATACAATTCCATTACGGTAAATTCTGGGTTATGGGTACGGTCCATTCCTTCGTTTCTAAAATCCTTAGAGAATTCATAGACACCATCAAAACCACCAACAATTAACCTTTTTAAGTAAAGCTCGTTGGCGATTCTTAAATATAAAGGAATGTTCAATGCATTATGATGCGTTAAAAACGGACGTGCAGTAGCACCACCAGGTATAGGCTGTAAAATAGGAGTCTCTACTTCTAAATAACCGGCTGCGTTATAAAATTCACGAATACTATTGGTGATTTTCGTTCTTTTAATAAAATTCTCTTTCACCTTTGGGTTCACTACCAAATCAACATAACGTTGACGGTAACGTAGTTCAGGGTCATTGAATTCGTCATATACTTTGCCTTCGGCATCTTTTTTAGGTAATGGTAAAGGTCTTAACGATTTGCTTAGCATAGTAAATTTCTTCACCATAATCGTTTTTTCACCTACCTGTGTCGTAAAAAGATCACCTTCAATACCAATGATATCGCCAATATCCAGCAACTTCTTATAAACATCGTTATACAAGGTTTTGTCTTCGCCAGAGCAAATTTCATCTCTATTGAAATATACCTGAATTCTACCAGTACTATCTTGAAGCTCGGCAAAAGAGGCCTTACCTTGAATACGACGAGACATAAGTCTACCGGCAACAATTACCTGCTTGCCTTCTTCATAGTCAGATTTTATACTTTCTGATGTGGAATTTACAGGATATAAAGCAGCAGGATAAGGATTAATACCTAGTGCTCTTAATTTGTCTAATTTCTCTCTTCTGATAAGCTCTTGCTCCGATAATTGCATGCCGTCGTTTATTTAGCTGGCAAATATAATCGATATGACTTAATCTTTCAATCTTGTAGACACTAAAGGATAGAGTCTTTCAACAAATTTTTCATATGCTAGTGCCGATGGGTGCAAACCGTCATTGGCAACCAATTCTTTTTCGTCTAATCCTCTTCGGGTAACATCCGTAATATCAAGAAAAGTAACTCCTTTTGCTTTCGCTGTAGATTTTGCAAAATTGTTGTATCCGTCAAGTTCAATTGAGATTAGTTCATTACCATTACTTTGTCCGTATGGTGTAAAATAGTAATCAGGAATTGAAAGAACGATTACCTTGTTGGAATCATTGCCAGCTAGGCTGATAGCTTTATTTAATAATACTTCAAATTCGGCTTCATATTGAGAAAATGGTCTAGACTGAAACTGGTTGTTTACACCGATCAACAACGTTATTAAATTGTAATCTGCAGATTCTCGATTGCCAATAGAGGCGATAAGCTGGTCTGTTCTCCATCCCGTTTGGGCAATAACGGTTGTGTTGACCACAAGACCTTTGTTTTTCTCTATTTCTGTACTTAATTGAGCAGGGAAACTATCTTCAAAAGCAACGCTCTCCCCAACGGTATAACTATCACCAAGAGCCAAATAGGTAATAATTTCTTGATCAATTGTAGTATTCTCTAATTGTTCAGGTCTTATTTCTTCGGTTTGACTGCATGATGTTAAAAAGCTAAATAGAAAAGCAACTAAGGTCAAATTATAAAGCATGTGTGAGTATTTCATGTTTACCTAACGTAATGACTATTGTAAAGGTTCTAAAAGTTAGCATAAATACTTAATTAAATGAAGGCTGTAGAAGGGATAAGAGAATAAGAATAAAGAATATTGTTCTGAGCATTGGTAGCGTTCTGGTCAATAAAATTTGCGGATTTTTGTAACAAAGCGTTTGCAATTGCGACTTATAAGGTACATCAATCAATCAAAATAATAATCAAATGAGTTTAATTAGAGTATTACTAGCCATATTTTTTCCGCCTTTAGCAGTTCTAGGTAAAGGTTGCGGTTCTTTTATAATTGTTCTACTTTTGACTTTTTGCGGCTGGGTACCAGGTGTAATTGCTGCATTGGTCATACTGAACAATCCTAACTAGAACCAAAATACATGAGACTTTTTAAAATATTAGCTGTTGTTGTTATAACAGTATGTATTGCTGCCTGTAATTTTACAGAAGAAATTTATTTCAATGAAGACGGGTCAGGTAAAATGAGTATACTTTTCGATGGAAATGAAATGATGCAAATGATACCAGAAACCGATTCAACGGAATTGGATAAGGCAATAGATTCTACTTTGGTTTTTAAAGACTTATTAAGAGAGAAAAAGGATAGTATAGCGCAGTTGTCCCCAGAAGAGCAAGCTAAGCTTAAAAGATTAGAACCTTTCAGCTTACGTATGGTAGTAGATCCAGAAGGCGGAGTCATGAATTTTAATATGTTTACAGACTTTAAGAAAGTGTCTGAAGTGAACGATGCCTTCAACGCTTTTCAAAATGCAAGTTCAGTTGGTCCTATTGCAGGTGGTAAAACTATGCCAGGTGGAGCTACAGAAGAAACGACAACAGTCAATTATAGTTTTAAAAAGAACACATTTAAGCGAGAGACCGTTATCTTAAATCAAAAATTGTTTGAACAAAGTATAGACAGCTTGGCAAGTGCCGAAATGTTTTTATCTGGGTCTACTTATACATTTAAGTATCATTTTCCAAGAAGGGTAAAATCTACTAATATTGAAGAAGCGACATTTTCAATGGATGGAAAAACTATGATTCATGAAGTAAACTTCTTGGAGATGATGAAGGATCCAGAGTCTATGGTCATCGAGGTAGAGTTAGAAAAATAGGTTTTTGCTTTTCATATCTTTGTAAGATGAATAAGAAGGTGCGCATACAAGATTTAGGTCTTAAAGATTATAAAGAAACTTGGGATTATCAAGAACAACTGTTTCAAGAAACTCTTGATCTTAAAATAAGAAATAGAAGAGAGGAGTTGAATTTAGAGACTCCCAATCATTTTCTTTTTGTGGAACACCCACATGTTTATACACTAGGTAAAAGTGGAGATATTTCTAATCTGCTAGTGGATGAAAAAGTATTGGCATCTAAAGGAGCTACTTTTTATAAAATAAATAGGGGAGGAGATATTACCTATCATGGTCCTGGGCAAATAGTGGGATACCCTATATTAGACTTAGATAACTTCTTTACTGATATTCATAAATACCTTCGTTTTTTAGAAGAAATGGTCATATTGACCTTAGCTGAATACGGAATAAAGTCTGAACGTTCACCAGGCGAAACCGGAGTTTGGTTAGATGTAGGTACTCCGTTTGCACGTAAAATATGTGCTATGGGAGTAAGAGCAAGTAGATGGGTAACCATGCATGGTTTTGCTTTGAACGTAAATGCCGATTTGGGTTATTTTGATATGATGATCCCATGCGGAATAAAAGGAAAAGCCGTTACTTCTTTAAATGTAGAACTAGGAAAAAAAGAGGTTGATTTAGATGAGTTGAAGCAAAAGCTATTAAAGCATTTTCAAGTACTTTTTGAAGCCAAGATAAATGAAAAAACCGAGGTGTAAGCCTCGGTTTTTTATGCTTTAAAATCGGATTAGTATTCTAGTCCATAATAATCCATAACTTCGTAGTAACTCATTTCTAAAATACTTGTACTGTTTTTCGAAGTCAATCCAGAAGGAACAACAATATATCTGATAGATGTAAAATAAGGAGTGCCTACCCCGGTGGTGCCATCGTTACTATCACAAAGGATTCTTAATGAACCCATTGAAATCCATGAAAAATTCTGATTTAAAAATGGGAAACTCGAAGGGATACCCCAAATTTCACTACCTTTTTTTCCATAAAAGATAATAAGACCTGTGTCAAGAATTTCAGGTGTAATTTCTGGAGCTATAACTTCGAAACTTCTTCTAACATCGTCTACTGTACCATCATAAGTAGTATTTAACCATTCCGAAGCGATAACATTGGCATTGCCATCTTCGCCGTTAGTTCCATCAGTACCATTTGTACCGTCTTCTCCAGCAGGTCCGGTTGCACCGGTCTCTCCCTGTTCCCCTTGTGGACCGGGTACGCCTAGTGCTTCTCCATCTTCACCTGCGGGGCCTTGCTCTCCTTGTTCGCCCTGTATACCCTGTTCACCTTGTGGACCAATAGGTCCAATGTCGCCATCTTTAGAACATGAGGTAAATGAGATGGCGAATATTAAAATTGCGCATTTGATAAAATTTGTTGTAGTCTTCATTATTAATATTTTAGGATTATTTCTCTTTAATGAAGCTTTGAAAGAAAGGTTAACATGCGGGCATAAAAAAACCGAGGTATTTGCCTCGGTTTTTTCTTTTAATTAAAATAAGGGAATGTTACTCAAGCCCTAGGTAATTTATAACTTCATGGTAATTAGAAAGGTTTACGCCGTTCTCTTTCATTCCGCTTATAGTATACCTGTTATTTTCTCCTGATTTAAATGAAATGTAAGAAGGGGCTATTAATAAATAGCGAACAAAACCATCGGTAGGGTCAATGGTGCCTACTGTATCTGGGTTGCCCATTTCAGTAATTTTATATTCGCCAATAGACATTTTTTGTTCCATGGTAAAAGATCTGAATAAAGGCTCTGTAAATGGTATAGCATAGACCTCAGAAAAAGTATCAGAAAATGAGAAATACCCTAGGACAGTATAATTATTTAATACATCTTGTGTAATTCTAGAATCACTTATAGTGACGGTTGCAGCAGAGTAAGAGTAGTTGTCAGGAAAGTCTGCAACTAACCAACTTGATGATACAACATTGGCATTACCATCCTCACCGTCTTCACCGTTAGTTCCATCAGTTCCATTTGTACCGTCAGTGCCATCTTCACCGACAGGTCCGGTTGCACCGGTCTCTCCCTGTTCCCCTTGTGGACCGGGTACGCCTAGTGCTTCTCCATCTTCACCTGCGGGGCCTTGCTCTCCTTGTTCGCCCTGTATACCCTGTTCACCTTGTGGACCAATAGGGCCAATGTCTCCATCTTTAGAACATGAGGTAAATGAGATGGCGAATATTAAAATTGCGCATTTGATAAAATTTGTTGTAGTCTTCATTATTAATATTTTAGGATTATTTCCTTTTAATGAAGCTTTGAAAGAAAGGTTAACATGCGGGCATAAAAAAAACCGAGGTTTAAGCCTCGGTTTAAAATTGGTACTTGGTGAAGTTATTAATTGCTGAATGCCGTAAGTAAAGTACTGCTCATGACATCTCCGTTTTTCTTGTAGGTCTCTTGTTTTACCATACCAACACCTTCTGCAAGCCAAACTCTTGATGGGTAGACTTGGTTTACCATCATCATTTTGGAACGGTTATCACTATATAAAACATAACAGTCATAAGTACCGGCAGTAGTTGTTACACTTTCTTTTTTCTCTACCTTTCTATTTGTCATATCAACATTCATATTCATACTAATACCGCTCATACTAACTTTCATGGCAACGTTAGCATCCTTAAGGTTTTGTCTTACACTAAGGTCGTTTGGTATTTCAATATCATTACCAGATATTTCAAAATCCATATCACCGTACTGTTCCATCATTTCAGAAGGTAACAAAGATTCGTAGTCCAGTGTTACGGTGTTACTATTGCAAGCTAAATTATAATTAGTGCTGTAAATATCTTTGCCTTTATTGTCTTTTAGGTTAATGGACATGGTGGCGGTGGTATTTCCTGCACTATGGGTAGCTTCAATAACTTTATAACTGCTTACACCTTCTACTTTTCCCTTTTTGTTATAATTGGTGTACTCCATTGAAACGCCTTCGTTCATTGGGTAAAACTTGCTACAATTGTCTTGAGCAGAAAGCGAAATTGTTCCGATAAAAAACAATGATGCGATAATTGACTTAATTTTCATTTTTTAGTATAGTTAAGACTCTGATTAATAACTATTTAAAAATACGGAATTCAAATTGATTTTTCAGGGTATATGTGTAGTCAGTACATAAAGATTTATGAATTAAGCAATCTAACGTATTATCGTATTTTAAATACCCTAATACTGTTATCCTGATCTTTATAAACGAATTCAACTTTTTTGTTTGAATTCATATCTTCCATATCAATTACAGAACTGCCAAATACTGGAAAATTAGGGATTGGTTCAGCTTGACTATCAAATAGATATATTTTCTGATTTTGTATGTCGGTTACAGATACATAAATTTTATCGTTTAGATAGAAAATGGTAGGCTTTGAGTAAACACCTAATTCCAATTCTACCTTTTTACTACGTATCTGTAAAATATTGTCGTTCATGATAGCTAAAGTTCTTGAGGTAGCATCCATTCCATGGTCTTTAGCGAGACTTAAATTGCTTGCGGCTATTTTTCCTTGAGAATCCACTTGATATAGAATTCCATCAACAGAAGTAAAAGTGAACTTATTTTGATAAAGCCTTATTTCATTGTTGGAAAAAGTGAATTTATCCTTTACGTTAACTCGTGTTTTGCCAACTCTATTGGTAATTTTTAATTGACCATTTTCAAGTTTAAAAACTAGGTAGTCTCTATTGCCAATTCTAAAATGTTGTGGGGCATCAAGAATATTGGCTTCTGCAGTTTCATAGGTAAAGCCTTTGACAATATCACCTTTACTGTTATACATGAAAACCTTTTTGCCTTGGGTAACTACAAATCTGTAATTTTTACGACCCTCATAGTCAAAAACTGCTAAAGGATTTAAATTGCCCTCGGAATATTTTTTAGTAAACGGAGCAATTTCTTTGCCGTTTCTATCCAAGATTAAAAATTCGTTGTTCGTGGTAAATGCAAACTGTAGCTTCCCATTTTTAAAAAGGTCTACTTGTTGAATTTTACCCTGTACAGTTCCGTTAAGTTGTTTTTTCCAAAGAATTTTACCGCTGCTTGAGATTAAGTAGAGCGTATTTTCTTGGTCTTGAACAATAATCTCTTTTCTGCCAGAGCTATGGTTGGTTATAAATTGGGGTAATGTAGCCAAGTCGGTATCAAATTGAACTTCAAATGCAGAAGAAACTGAATTCTTTTCCTCTTCTTTCGTATTTTTTTTGATTAAGAAATTAAAGTGAAAAAAGTCGGCATCAGTAATTAATTGTGATCCAAAAACATAGTCGTTTAGTTTACTTTGTTCAAAAGAATCTCCTAAAGTCTTGGATACCGATTCATTTAATAGGGAAACAAAACCTTTTAAATTAGAAATAGATAATATACTAGCAGATGATGTCAGTTTATTGTTTGCATTTTTAAATAAAGTGGTCTTGTCAAAGGTGTCACCTGTTTTTATTTTGGTAATAACAGATTCTAGCGTGCTCTGTGATTTAGAAAAAAGAAAAGTATTCTCTATAATACTGGCGTATTCAAAAGATTGCTCTCCGATCAAGGGAGTTAATGGGTCAAAGATTTCAATATTAGATTTTAATCCCCAGATTTCATTACTACTAAACTCCTCCGTACTAATCTTCTCTTCATTAATATAATCTAATAATGTGGCGGTACCATATGTTCTTAGAAACAAAACAGATTCATTGTTGTATTTGGTTATCCCAATTTCTTCCACAGTAGTAAGTAATGAATCTAAATTTTTGGTTGGATGGTTGTTAGGGGTTTTGTTTTGAGTGTACTTTTTAAAATCATCTAATCCAAAAGATGTAAATGTGTTTGCATTACCTGGTGTAAAGTTCCATGTGTTATTTTCAATCGGTTTAGTACCATTAAGTAGATTAAGGAACTGTTTTTTATCTGTATTCGTTTCTGCTACGCCATTTAGAAGAATTTCGGTATCGTTAAAGGTTAGGTCAAGGGTTATCCAACTTGTGAAATCTGAAATGTCGTTGTTATCAGAAAGTAATTTATTGAATAGCAAATCGCCTCTCTCAACATCTATCCAAATATTTGCAACTTTTTCATTGTCGGATACAGCATAAAACCGTTTTAAAGATTCATTTTTTAAAGGGCTGTCAAGAGAATTTATTATGTTTTCTAACAAAGGTTGAGAAGAGCTTAATACCCAATGTTTCTCTAAAAATGTACTGTAAAATGTATCCTTTTCAATTTCGTATCTAGTGATATTATAGTCGTTAAAAGAAAGCGTTTCTATGCTCTTGTTGGTTATGCTATCTTGACTGGTAATATTTAGGCTATCTGTTGAAATATAGGTGAAATCTATTTTTGTGCTATCGGCGGACATGGTTAATAATCCTTTCGTCTTATCTGAAAAATGGTGAATAGGAGATAAGATGTTTTTTATAGCTGAAAAAGGCTTTTGCGATTCAATCGAATTATAAATCTCATTTGAAGAAAGTTCTTTACTAAGTGTTTCAAAATCATTTATTTTTAGAACTAAAGTGGCGTTACTGGGAGCTAGATCTAAGATGGAATTCTCAGATTGCTTTTTAGATGTACAGGATGCGCTAAAAAAAATAATTAAAGCATATAATAAAGTAAGCCTCATGCGAAAAGTTTGTGCAAAGTTATACTATTTGTTAAATAAACTTTAGTTGTCTGCCAAAAGCTTAAAACTCATCCTGTGGTATTTTGTAGGGCCGTATTTCTTAATGGCAGCTCTATGTTCTTTGGTAGGGTAACCTTTGTTTTTCTTCCAATTGTACATAGGGTATTCTTCGTGTAGTTTAAGCATATATGCATCACGTGCTGTTTTTGCCAATACTGAAGCTGCAGCAATACTTAAGTACTTTGAATCACCTTTAATAATACAAGCGTGCGGTATGTTTTTATAGGTTTTAAATCTATTACCGTCAACAATAATATATTCAGGTTTTGGCGATAATTTATCTATAGCATGATGCATTGCCAAAATAGATGCGTTTAAAATGTTGATTTCGTCTATTATTTTAGGCTGAATATGTACTATTCCAAAACAGATACTTTTTTCTTTTAACAGAGGTTCTAACAGTTCTCTTTTAGGTTGGGACAAAAGCTTTGAATCTGTTAAAATTGAATTTTGGAAAGATTCTGGCAGTATTATTGCTGCAGCGGTCACAGGTCCCGCCAAGCAGCCTCTGCCAGCTTCGTCAGTGCCTGTTTCGTTAATATTTTTGTAAAATTTAAGAAGCATTATGTTTTTTTTAACTTAAAATATTGAATTTTTAATATTGATTTAATGTTAAATAATTGTTTTATTTTCAACAAAATTGCGTTTTAACCGAAAAAAAAATAATAATAAGTGTTTTTTTAACAAATAACTTTTTTGGGTTAAGATAGCTTTTGGAATACTAAGCAAATTTTTGGACTTTTGGCGCAAGCTAATTCAAAAACAAATTTTATGAAACAGAAGTTGACGTGGATGTTGACACCTTTATTGGTGCTCTTCATGACATTTTCCTTTGCACAGGAAAAAACAGTGACCGGTGTTGTAACCGATCAAAGCGGTTTGCCTTTACCGGGAGTGTCCGTTGTAGTTGTTGGAACAACTAACGGGTCTCAAACAGACTTTGATGGTAATTATGCCATTAACGTAAATTCAGGTGAAAAATTAAGATTTTCTTACCTAGGTCAAAAAACAGTGACGATGAGTGTTGGTGCATCCAATACCATTAATGTACAATTAGAGGAAGATGCTGAGGCATTAGAAGAGGTTGTTGTAGTAGGTTATGGTTCTAGGTCTAAAGAACTTTCTACATCTGCAATTTCTACAGTTTCTGCTGAGAAAATCGAGGCATTTGTGCCTTCTACTAGTATTGATAACATTTTGCAGGGTCAAGCTGCAGGTGTTCAGGTAACTGCTGCAAATGGTAGGCCGGGTAACACTGCCTTCGTTCAAATTAGAGGTGTTGGTTCAATTAATGCACAAACTACTCCTTTATATGTTATTGATGGTGTTCCAATTCCTATCGATACTGAAAGAGATTTTAACCCAATTAGTAACTTGAACCCAAGTGATATTGAGACATTCTCTATATTAAAAGATGCGGCTACCGTTTCTAAATACGGTTCTCGTGGTGCTAATGGTGTTATTTTAATTACCACAAAAAGAGGTAAGGCTGGTGAGGCTCAAATTAAGTTTTCGTCATCATATGGTTTTGGAGAAAAAATTCCAGATAATTTTGATGTTATGAATGCATCTCAAAAACTAGAATTAGAGCGTCAATATGCTGCTTTAGGTGTTGGTGCGGCAACTAGTACGCCTGGTGCGACTTCTTCTCCAGAGGAGCTTGCAAGATTGATATCCTTAGATACCGACTGGCAAGATGCTTTACTTAAGAACTCGATTATTCAATCGAACAATCTTTCAATTTCTGGTGGAGACGAAAAACTAACTTATTTCTTGTCTCTAGGTTATGATAAAAATTCGGGTATCATTCAGAATATTGATGGTTTCGAAAGAATTTCTACTCGTTTAAATACCAATTATCAAGCTAAAGATTGGTTGAATATTGGAGCTAATGTTTCTGTATCTCGTAGTACTACAGATTTACCAAGAGATAGAAATAATGTGCAGAATCCTATTAGTGCTATGTACACTTACAATCCTTATGAGCCTTTATTTTTGACCAATGATGATGGTTCTTTAGTAACGGATAGTCAGGGTGAAAATGTATATAATCCTACAAGACAGGGTTTTTCGGTTGCTAATGCATTGATTACTGAGCCAGAAAATACAAGAAATTTACTATTGATAGGGAATTTGACGGCAGGAATGACTTTTGGCGATAAATTTTCTAATAATTTTAGTGTTGGTTTAATTAGTAATAGGTATAATAGAACTAGCCGTTCTTTGGCTGGTGGAGTATTGAATTCTATTGTTGGTTCTGCTGCTTTCCCGGGTACTCAGACAGATGAGTTAGAGGTTGATTTTGAATATAACGTTAATAACGTTTTTACATATTCAGATACTTTTAACGGCGTTCATAATTTTTCAGCTAGTTTCTTGTTAGAGTACAATGAAAATATTTCCACAGATTTGTTGGCTGCGGGTAGAGGTTTTCCTACGACGAGCATTCCTTATTTAGATGTAGCTGCTGAAGCGACTACGGTTGGTTCTGTAGAGTCTAGAAGAATTTTATTTTCTCAAGGTTTGTTTGCTGATTATGATTATGATGGTAAATATATACTTTCTGGGTCTGTAAGACGAGATGGTTCTTCAAGATTTGGACCTGATAATAAGTATGGATATTTCTATAGTGGTAGTGCGGCATGGAACATTGCTAACGAAAGCTTTATGGAAAACTCTATATTTAATACATTGAAATTAAGAGCTTCGTACGGTACTTCTGGTAACCAGAATATTGGTGATTTTCAATATTTAAACTTATTGGATTTTGCTAATACATATAATGGTCAAACAACAGCTTTACCTGTAGGTGTAGGTAACCCGCAGATCCAATGGGAGTCTCAGGCTATTTTTGATATTGGTGTAGAATTTGGTTTGTTCAACAATAGATTAAATGGTGTTGTGGATTACTTTAAGAAAAATTCAAATGAATTACTTTTGGATCGTCCTATTTCTTACACTGTTGGAGATGAGAATAACTCTATATTTTCTAATATTGGCGAAATTCAAAACTCTGGTGTTGAAATTTCTTTAAGCGGAGATGTTATTAGAACACAAAACTTCAAATGGACGCTAGGTGGTAATATTACCTTTATTGATAATGAAGTTGTTGAATTAGTTGATGGGGAGGATATTGTTACTGGTACATTCGGTGATAACATTTTGCGTGTTGGTGAAGAAATCAATTCTTACTATGCAGTTGAATATGCTGGTGTTAACCCTGCAAACGGTGAGCCTTTATATTATGATTTAGATGGTAATGTAACTAATGAGTTTAGTGATAGTTTTCAGCAAATTCAAGAAGGAAAATCTCCAATAGCTGATTTTGAAGGTGGTTTTTATACTGCATTTTCTTATAAAGGTTTTGGTCTAAGAGGTGATTTTGTTTATAAGGGGGGTAATTATATTTATAATTTTCAACGTTCTGCAGGAATTTCTATTGGAAACATAGCTAGCAGTCAAAGAGTTGAAGCTTTTAACTACTGGAAACAACCAGGTGATACTGATGTTTTGCCTAGTCCTGTATATCAAAGTAACGCAGATCAAACTTCAACAAGATTTTTGGAAAAAGGTGATTACTTAAGGTTACGTACTCTTACTTTAGATTATAACATGCCTAGAGATATGATAGACGGTTTTGGTTTAAATTCTTTACGATTCTTCGTAGCTGGACAGAATTTATTTACAATTACTGATTTCAATGGTGATCCAGAAGTTGGTTTGGGTTCTGCAGAATCTGGTGAGCCTGGAGATACAGGTTTCGTACCTGGATCATTCAACCTATTTAGCTATCCAAACACAAGGTCTTTTACTTTTGGTGTTGAAGTAGGATTTTAAAAACAAAAAAAAAGTTAAGAAATGAAAAATAACATAAAATTATTAGTTCTTTTATTTTCGTTCGGGTTCTTTATGTCCTGCGATGATGAGTTGAATGACCTACAACCGTTTGTAGAAGGAAATCCAGAAACATTTTTCACAAGTGTATCGGCATTCCAGAACGGTGTAGATGGAGCTTACAGGCAATTGTTTAATTACTATTCTGATCCAGGCTCTGGTTTACAAGGTATTCCTGACATTCTTTCAGATAATGTTATTCTTGTAAGAACAGGTAGAACTTCAAACAGTAATTACTTTGATTATAGATATGTAGCAAGTACCGGTGGTGCAATAGATTTGTACTGGAGTGAAGCTTATGAAGCTGTAAATGTTGCCAATTTGGTAATTGCTCAAATAGATAATTTAGCTGATGGTCCTGAAAAGGATAATATCTTAGGTCAGGCTTTGGCAATTAGAGCTTGGGCACATTTCGATTTAGTTAGGCTTTATGGAAAAATACCAACACAATCTGCTGATGCAAATGCTTCTTTAGGTGTTGTATATATTAAAGTAGAAGATGGTGATACAGAGGATCCTTTAGCTGAGCCAGTAAGAGAAACTGTTGCTAGTAATTATGCTGAGATTATTGGTGATTTGGAAAGAGCTGTTCAATTAATAGGAGATGATAATGGAGAAGGAAAGCTTGACACCAATGGTGTTAACGGACTTCTTTCAAGAGTTTATCTTTATAACGGGGATTACCAAAAAGTAATTGATGCCGCTGATAAAGTTGATGTAGAGTTAGCTACGGCTGAAGATTTAGAAGGATTGTATACTGATTCAAATGAAGCAGGTTTAGTGGTAGAATTGGCTATTAATACTTCATCTGAAAGTACAGGTAATAATGTTGGTGTTTTATATAGTCAAACTACAGCTTCTGATGTTTTGGAATATGCTTTTGATTTTGATTTCTTCAATAGTATTGATGAAGATGATTTAAGATTGGGAGTAATTTCTTATGTTGGTGAAAATAGTGGTAATCAATATAATGCAATTGCTAAATTTCTTGGTGAGACAGGTGAAGTTAATGGACGTGTAGATGTTAAGGTTATGCGTGCTGAGGAAGTTTTATTGAATAAAGCTGAAGCACAATTTGAATTAGGGCAAGATGCTTTGTCAACCCTTAATGAGCTAAGAGATTTAAGGTACGTAGCTTATGATGGTGGTGAAGCTGGTCAGAATCTTGAAGATGCTATTCAGTTCGAAAGAAGAGTTGAATTGTCATTCGAAGGTCATAGATTCTTTGATTTGAAACGTCGTGGAGAAGCTGTTATGCGTTCTACAATGGGTGACATTATTGATGGTACTGGAACTCCTCCAGATTTTCCAACTTTAGATGCTGATAATTTCAGATTTCAGTTGCCAATTCCTATTGCTGAAATTAATGCTAACCAAAACATAGTTCAGAATCCTGGCTACTAAAAACCATATAATTATGAAAAAATATATATTAATTATTGCGGTACTATTTGCTTTTGTTTCTTGTGAAGAAGAGAATATAGTATTTGATAGTGAAAATGGCCAAACATTCGCCAACTTTTCAGAAAGTTCTATTTTGGTGCCAACTCCTGCGGAAGGGGCTACAACAACGGTAGATGTATTTGTTACTACCAAAGCGGATAGTGATAGAACTATTTCCTTGGAGGTTGATCCTTCATCAAAGCAACAGCAGATCAATATACGATTAGCGGTTTAACGATTCCGGCTGGAGCTTACCAAACTACACTTACTATTACCAGTAATTTTGATGCTTTACCAGACTTGGGTAGAGCGAATCTTGTACTTAATTTAGTAGATGTTTCTGATCCTAGTAATGATCTTGTGTTGACAGAAACACCGTTAGCATTAGAGTTTTTTAGAGAATGTCCAATTACCCCTGGTGATTGGGTCATTAATATGACTGATTCTTTTGGAGACGGTTGGCAAACTAGTACGGGTAATGGAGGTGCTGGTCTAACTATTACTTTAGATGACGGTACAGTATTAGAAGTTGGTCTTTGCTCTCCTTATGCTGAAGAAGTGGGTACTTTTTTAACAGAGGGCGAGTGCACACCTAATAATGGATTAGAAGGAACAGCTACCATTACAATACCAGAGGGTACTACATCCGCTGAATGGTTCTTTCCAGGAGACCAATATGGTGAGATTGGATTCGAAATTATATCTCCAAATGGTAATGTTGCCGGGGGTTATGAAAGTGCAGAAGCTGGTTCTATTACAGTTGATTATTGTAAATAAGAGTTTAATGTTTTATTATGTATATAATGATGTTAGATTTTTACAACTTTGTATAAATCAATAATGATTTAAATACATTATTATATTATTTATTTAAAATCAGGCTGAAGCAATTTAGCCTGATTTTTTTTGGACTAAGTTTTAGTTTATTCCATCGACATATTAATTAACTTAATAACCATATAATATGAAAGTTTCGTTTTTAACCAAAATCTTTAGTTTATTTCTCTTGGCTTTATTTTTAGCATGTTCATCAGATGATGATAAAGTTGTTGATGAAATAGAGCAAGAAGAAGAAGTTATTGAAGAAGAGGAGCAAGAGCCTCAGTTACCAGCTGAAGTGGTTTATCCAATAGAAGGAGAAACGGGAACAATACTATTGAATAATAAATTATTATCTCAAGAAGGTTATGTATTGGTGAATGAGTCTTCTGATGACCGGGTGTATTTAATGGAGAAAGATTCCGCTCTGATTGTTCATGAATGGAATTTAGAATTTGGACTTGGGAATGATGTTGAATTATTGGCAGATGGGAGATTGCTTGCTTCATTAGGAGTAGAAACTCCAGATTTTAGTTTTGGTGGTTTTGGAGGAATTATTCAATTGATAAATCCAGATAGTACAGTAGATTGGGAGTTTATTTACGCTAATCAAGACCATATAATTCATCATGATGTTGAGATGCTACCTAACGGAAATATTCTGGCCATAGTTTGGGATTTAAGAAGTACTGAAGAGTTAAATGCTATTGGTTATTTAGGTGAAGAAGAGAAGGTGTACACAGAAACTATTATAGAAATAAATCCTAATACGGATGAAATAGTTTGGAAATGGGAATCATGGGATCATATAGTACAAGATGTAGATGCTACTAAATCACGATTTGGAGTAATTAGTGAGCATCCAGAATTAGTAAATATCAATTATATAGATGTACTGCGTGAAACTGTAGTGCCAGATGGAGATATAATGCATGCAAATGGTTTTGATTATGATGAGGAGAATGATATAATTTATATGACTATCAATAACTTTAGTGAGGTATGGGTTATAGATCACAGTACAACTATTGAAGAAGCAAAGTTAAATACGGGTGGTAACTATGGTAAAGGCGGAGATTTGTTATACAGATTTGGTAATCCTTTAGCTTATGAAAACGCCTTGGGAGAGAGAACGTTCTACAATAATCATTTTCCCAACCTTTTGGAGAATGATGTGCCTGGTGATGGCAACATATTAGTATATGCTAATGGTAATGGAGATTCTAAACAATCTGTTGTATACGAATTAATTATACCATCAGAATTTAATTTACAACCCAATAAGGATAATGAATTGAATGTAGTTTGGAGCTATACCAGAGAAGGGTTGTATGCACCACGGGTATCAGGTGCAGTTAGGTTAGATAATGGCAATACTTTAATAACTTCAGGTACTTCTGGTGTAATAGAGGTAACGAATGAAAAAGAAGTTGTTTGGGAGTTCGAAGGCACAGGTTTTTACTGGAGATCTTACCATTATAATCTAGATAGTGATGCTACTTCTTTTTTGAATGCTGAAATTCCATAAACGGAGTTTTAAGTCATGTTATAGAATAAAGCAAACAGCTATGTTATTTTTAAGTTTTTAATAACATTTTTTAGGCACATCAATTAATAATAAACAATTAAATTGAAAAAAATTAATGAATAAAATGATTAAAAAGTTCACAGTCTTTACAATTGCTGCTTTTACTTTCAATAGCATAAATGCTCAAAACGCCTACTCGCCAGTACCAGAAGAAGGTATTGTAAATTTTGTTACTAGTAGTACAGAAATAGAGCCTACAAAAGCAAAAGGTACTCCTTATTTAAATGAAGAGTTTGTTCATGGAGAAGTTATTGTAAATGATAAGGTTGAAGAAATTGGGAAGATGCGCTATAACGCATATAGAAATGAAGTAGAGATTTTAGATAATATATCTAAAGATTCATTTTACTCCTTATTAAAGCGAGCTTATATAAAAGTAGAAATTGGTGGTAAAATGTATAGTATCTATACATATGTTGATACTGATGAATCTATAAAAACAAGCTATTTTACGAATTTGAACGAAGGTAATTTGAAGTTGTTGTTTAAGCCAGAAGCTTTGTTAAAACAAGCTCGTAGTCCTAGTACATCTTATGAAAAGTACTCTCCGCCAACTTATGTGTGGAATAGTTCTTATTATTTATTAGATGAAACTAACTCTGATGCGGAAAACCATGCAGTGAAAGTAAGACTGACTAAGAAGCAGATTTTAGATTTTACAGGTTCAAGAAAGGAAGAGATGAAGACGTATGTAAAGGAAAACAATCTTAATCTTAGGCATGAGGAAGATGTAGTTGCCTTTTTAAATTACTACAATACATTGTAGAAACTAATTAAATTTAGAATAAAAAAGCCAAAGGAGCAATTGCATCTTTGGCTTTTTTAATTTCAATTACTCTACTCGAAATTCAAACAATTCTGAGTTTGAAGTATTTTCAAAAGAATCTGTAGTAACAACTTTCCAATAGTAGGTTGAACCTGAACTTATATTCACTTCTATATTTGGTTCAGTAGTAGAACCTAAAGAAGTAGTAGGTGTTTCTACGGTGTCGAACAATACTTCGTAAGAAACAATATCATCATCAACATCAGAAGTAGACCATTCTAATGTAATGGTGGTGTTCGCATTAGAAATTGTAGAACCTCTCTGCGGACTTATGGCAACAGCAGGAAATGGAGCGTAATTTTCAATTCCTGGTCCTTGATTATAAAATGTCCAGATATCACTTGTTGCGGTAGATGAAGTACCGTTGGCAAGTGAAATTACATACCATTCATACGGCGTTCCTCTATTTATACTCACCTCTTTTTGGTTGGTGGCTGAAATAGCCGTGGTAATACTTCCTGATTCAAGGTTCTTGATTTTTACTTCATAAGAATCTGTATTCTCAGCAGCTGACCATTCAAAAGTGACGGTGCTTTTGGTTTCATCATTAGTATTGATAACACCTTCATTACATTCGGTATTATCTTCAGGAAAAACCAAAGTAGCTGCGTCTGGGTCTATAACTGTAGGAACAACAGGATCAACTGGGTTTTCATTGTCAGAGCCTCCGCCACAAGAAACTACTAGTAAGCTGGAGAAAAATGTAAAGGTTATATATTTTAATGTTTTCATTTTCTTATGATTTTGTAATTAGATAGGGTGTTGCCAGATTTTATATTTAAAATATAGACTCCGGTCGCTAATCCATCTACACTTAATTTAATTTCGTTGTTAGTAGATTTCATTTGCTTGGATAGAATGCTTGTGCCATTTACATTAAACAACGAAATAGTTACTTCTGGTGCAGCATTAGTGCCCAAGTAAATAGTTAAATCGCCACCTTCAATAGGGTTTGGATAGATAAACAAATCATCACTTAATACTATTTTTTCAGTATAAACCCCTTGACAATCCAGGTCTGTTTTAACGGTAATCAACGTAGTTACATCTTCCAAAGGCAAAGTAATTTCTTTGGCAGAGGTAGAGTACATCTTCTCATTTAAGAATATGGTGTATAATTCTCCTCCAGAGAAGCTTAATGTAACTTCATTGTTCAGTGAACTGATTTTAGCTGAAACAGATAAAGCGTCTGGCTCAGATATAGTTAAATCAAAGCAGGCTTCATAATCTGCTTGGCCTTCAACTGTAATACATAATTGATAATCTCCTGCAGCTAAATCAGCAAATGTATTTTCGTCTGTAAAGCTAGCATTTGTGGTGCCGTCAGTATTTGAAAGCACTGCATTGTATACGTGAGAAGTGTTTGCAGCCGATATTAAAACACTACCGTTGTCACTTGAGTTGCATGCGCCGCCAGTAGTCTGAATTTGGAAGTTAGTGTTTGGTAAAGAGAAAACTTCACAACCTTCAACATTAACTATGGTTCCGTTTGGTGTATCGTCGCATTGATCAATATCATTTGGTACACCGTCATTATCGCTATCATTATCACAGAGATTACCAATACCATCTAAATCATCATCTTCTTGATTTGGGTTTGCCATTAAGGGGCAATTGTCATCAACATCTAAAATTCCGTCGTTATCATCATCAGTATCACAAACATCACCTTCTCCATCATTATCCGTATCTAACTGATCGGCATTTGCCGTTAGCGGGCAATTATCATCAATATCTAGAATGCCATCGTTATCATCATCTTCATCATCTGCAGAACCGTCAACAACTAAGTCATCAATGATGACACCTTCTTGGGTAACCGAAGGGTCAGACTGAAAAACAATTCTAAAGATGACATTGGTTTCACCAGTAAGGTCTTGTTCTCCATTGGCTGCATTCAAATTAAAATCATAAGCATATGCTGTCATTTCGGTGCCATCACCCGTCCATTGAGCTCCAGGGCAATTTTGGCAATCGTCTGCTTCCTCAGAAAGAGCGTTGGTTCTATCGCTATTATACCAATTGGGTTCACTATTGATATTTCCTAGAATACCCCAATTAGTTCCTCCGTCTATAGAGTATTCGGCATATACGATATCGAAGTTTAATTCAAGATCAAAAGCCATGTTGAATTTAAGAACTGGTGCAATAATAGTTGTCATATCATAACAATTACTAAGAAGAATAGCCTTAGTGCTATTTGGATGGTCACCACTTAAGTTTGTTCCATAAACATTACTGCCAGATGTAGCTGTGTTTAAGTTTGTTCCCGTAGGTATTCCTTTTTGCCAGACACTTTCAGAATTGCCATCATTATAGGCGATCAAAGATTCTTGCTCGGTTTCAAAAGTATTTATTTCTCCGCCTGAGCCAGCGGTGTTTAAAAAGAATCTATTTTCTAAAGTATTGTTGTCGTCGTAGCTATCGTTCTCAATTGTAGCGGTTAATTCTATGTTAGACTCGCCAAAAGTAACTGCAGTTTCTAGTGGCAGCTCTATGGTTACCGTTTCATTACTAAGTAAATTCCCTGTCCAGTTAAAGGTTTGTAGGCTGTTACCATTAATTGAATATTCAATATCAACAGACGTAATAGCATTGATACCTTGGTTTTCAACAGTAGCAGTAGGAGCAAAATTGCTACATAATACTTGATTTGAATTAGGTGTTATAGAAACTAATCTAATTTCATTATCTGGTATTTGTACAGGTATGGTAGATTCCCAAACACCTCTACCATACGTAGATGCTATTATTTTTTCGTCGTCTAAATTAATTTCAATATCACTGATGGCAACATTGGGCAAATTAGTGTAATATTCTTCCCATTCTGTTAATGAATCGTCAAGTCTGTAAACACCTAAACTAGTACCAACGTAAATTGGGTTATCGGTATGCCTGCCTTGGTGTGCAATTGAGAAAAATGCTTGATCTGTTGGTATGTCAAATGTTATATTTTCAGAAATCGTCTCTGTTTCACCAATAGTAACTTTGAATACACCTCTTTCTGAAGGTTGGTCGCTAAGAGCAATACCTACTCTGTTAGAAGTTGTTACGTAAATAATATTACTATCATTAGAATTAATGGCAATATCAGAAATTTCAGAATCCATAACTTTAATTAAGCTAAAAGTAATTCCACCATTTCTACTTCTGTATAAAATGTTGCTTTCGGCAGCAAATATGGTTTCAGGGTTATTAGGGTCTATTTCTATATCATCAATATTGCCAGAGCCAATAGAAGAAGAAATTTTATTCCATTGATTGTTTTCTAACTTATATAAAGCGTCAAAGCCTGCGTAAACAGAACCATCAGAGCTTATAGCTAAAGGTGTGACCCAATTACCTTGAATAGTATTCCCATTTGCATCTGTTGGAGCACCGACCACACCTACCGATTGGCCAGAATCTGAAGATATGAATAGGCTGCCGCCGAATTGTACAAATCCGTAGACAAGACTACTGTTGTTAGGGTCAATTTCATAATCCATACCGTCACCTCCGGTAAAAACATTCCATTGTCCTTGGTCACGAATAAAACCTGCGTTATCTTGAAGACCGCCTGTTATTTTCTCAGAATCGTTTTTGGCAACAGATATTCTATAAAATTGACTAATGGAAATACCGGCAGTATAATCTGTAAATGTGCTACCGCCATTTTCTGACATATATATACCACCATCACTACCTACGTATACTTCGTTATTGAATATTTTAATGGTATGTATATCTGCATGAGTATAACCTTGGTCTGTTACGTTCCATCTATTTATTCTAATAAAGGTGTCACCGCCATTAGTACTTTTCCATACATTCAAGCAGCCTGTGTATATTTCGTTGAAATTTGTTGGTGAAATTTCAATTGCTAGATCAAACCAAGCTTGGTTTGATTCAAATATATCTTGTTCGCTTGCAGTTTTGGTAAATGTATCACCACTGTCTAAAGATTTGTAAAGTCCGCCAAAAGCAAAACTGTTACCACCTGTTTGGGCTCTTAATACATATACTCCTGTAGGGTTTGCTGCACTCGTACCTATTACCAATCTCCCGGAATTAGACGGTAGACCATCTGTTATTTCGGTAAAGGTGTCCCCGCCATCAGTAGATTTTATAAACGTATTTGAAGTTACAGCGTATATGGTATTTGGGGAATTTGGTTTAAGTTTAAAATCTTGAATATTACCAGCCCTTTTTACTTCCCAAGTTGCACCGGCATCTGTTGACTTTTGAAGACCAACACTAGTACCCACCCAAATGATATTGGAGTTTGTTGGGTCAATGGTAATTTCGTTCATTAATAGATTAATATTGGAAGTGCTTGGGTTAAGTCCTGTTTCGTTCCAACTATTTCCGCCGTCAACGGACTTAAAGACACCTACACTATAAGAATCTGCAGCATCGTCATCACCTGTGGCAATGTAAATAATTTGTGAGTTATTTGGGTCAACGGCAATTCCTGAAACCCCAATCTGTGGAAAGTCATCAAATAGGTTAACCCAAGATGAGCCTCCGTCAATAGACTTCCAAATTCCACCAGCTGGCGCACCTACGTACCAAATGTTTTCATTATTGGGGTCTACTGCTATAGCGTTTACTCTGCCTTGCCCAGAAAGTGCCCCTGAATAGGTGTCATGGGTAAAAGGACCTATGGAATTCCAATTTGCTGTAGGATTTGTTTCTTTGCCTATACCTTCTTGTTTACTTTTCCAAGAATCCCACAATTGAGATGAAGTTGGTAGTTTTCCATTTTCGTCAATATAATAGGTCCAATAATTCTCCCATCTTTTGTAGGGTTTAAAACCACTACCTTTTTTAGAAGAATCTTTATCGCTCCAGTATTCATTAAAGGCATTAGATATGTCATATAAAGAATGTGTGTTGGTGGAAGATTTAGAATTTTGTTGATTTTCTTTTAGATCTTTCATCCATGGAGCATTCTCATTGAACTGAGCAGATGCTGAAATAATCGCTAGTAATGCGAAAACATTAAAAAACAGTACTTTCATTAACATTTTTTTATAAAAATCAGAAAAATATTCCTTTAATTAATAATGTTCACAGTTAAATTTTAATATTAGTTTGGTAATCCTTTATCATCAGGTTATTAAAGTCGACCAAACTTTCACATTTACTTAGCAACAAAAAAATTAACTTTGCAAGGGTAACAAAGCTTCATGAAATATATAATTCTAGTTTTATTCTGTTTAATTGCTTCGGTTGGTATAAGTCAAGATGTAATCGAAAAGTCTGAAAAAGAGAGAGATTCGCTTCTGCGTCCTAAAAAGACTAAGCCTATAAATCCAAAAGATAAATTACAAAATGATTCAATTGTTTTAACGATAGAGGATTATAAAATTATTTCATTTGAAAGAGACACTACTTTTTTGGATACCACACTAACTATTAAAAAAGAATACAAGTATAATTATCTGCGAGAAGATGATTTTGAGCTAATGCCGTTTGGTAATATTGGTCAAGCATACAATGAATTGGGTGTTGATTTTGAAAGAGTAGCGAGTTATCCAAGCTTAGGGGCAAAGGCAAAAGACCGAAAATACTTAGAGAAAGAACAAATTAATTATTATAATGTTGCCACGCCAATGACCGAGTTGTTTTTTAAAACAACCTTGGAGCAAGGTCAGCTCTTAGATGCGAATTTGACATTTAATACCTCCAGAAGGTTAAATTTCTCCATAGGGTATACTGGTTTTCGTTCGCTTGGTAAGTATAATGATACTCAAATAGAATCTGGCAATTTTATTACGACAACAAATTACTTGTCTAAAAACGGAAGATATGTATTAAGGGCGCATATAGCTGCTCAGAATATTTTTTCTGAGGAAAATGGCGGTCTGTCCGATAAAGAAGAGCAGTTTGAATCTGGTGATGAAGATTTTATTAATAGACCAAGGGTAGATGTTTATTTAGATGATGCAAGTAATAAAATATTAGGTAAAAGATATTACTTGGACCATACCTACAAATTAGTGAGAACACAGTTAGATTCTACTCGTTTCGAAAAAACTTCATTGTCTTTGGGTCATATATTTGATTATGAAACTAAATATTATCAATTTGTAGAGACAGTTAGTGATACTTTATTTGGTGATGCTATTTTAAGTACTATTGATGATAAGGCTATTTTAAAGACCTTTTATAATGAAGTTAATGCTGAATTCTACAATAGAACCCTAGGAAAGTTAACAGGGGGTGTTAATGTATATAATTATGATTATTATTTCAATAGCCGTCTTACGCAAGCAGATGGTGCCGTTATTCCAAGCAGATTAAATGGAACAGAGTTTGGGATAGTAGGTAGGTATGAAAAACGAATAGGTGAATTTGATTTTAAAGCTGATTTAAAGTATAATATTTCAGGAGAATTAGCGGGTAACCTATTTAATGCGTCGGCTTCGTATAACATTAATAAGAAGAATAAGTTGAGATTCTCTTTGCATACCTCTAGTAGAATGCCAAATTTCAATTATCTATTATACCAAAGTGAATATCTCAATTATAATTGGAACAATAGTGAAGTGTTCGAGAAAGAACGTGCTAGTAGTTTAAAAGGAGAATTGCTTTCCAAAACTTGGGGTAATCTTATGGTTAAGTATAGCAATCTAGATAACTATACCTATTTCGCCCCGGTTTCAGATGCTACTATTGAAGATGATATGGAAAATGCATTCATAAAACCTTTACAAGAGAGCAATACCGTTTCGCATTTAAAGGTGAAGTATGAAAAAGAATTCAAGGTAGGTATGTTTGCATTGAACAATACTGTTATGTATCAGAATGTAACTCAAGATACCCAAGTATTAAATGTGCCTCAGTTGGTAACAAGGAATACCCTGTATTTTTCTTCAGATGTATTTAAGAAAGCAATGTACTTGCAAACCGGTATTACATTTAAATATTTCTCCAGTTATAATATGAATGGTTACAATCCTATACTCGGTGAGTTCTATGTACAGAATAAAGAAGAGTTAGGTGGGTATCCTTTATTGGATTTCTTTATTAATGCCCGTATAAAACAAACCAGGGTTTATTTAAAAGCGGAACACTTTAATGCCGCTTTTTCTGGGTATGACTATTACGCCGCACCTAATTATCCATACCGTGATTTTGTAATACGCTTTGGTTTAGTATGGAATTTCTTTTCTTAATCATTTTACTGTAGTCTGTAAAACATTGAAAATAGGGGTGTTGAAAGAGTGTTTTAGTCTAACTGATTAGCTGTCAAAACCTTAGCTTTTAATGATTTTGTTACAGCTATAATCAACACAAAATCATGCAGTTAGCGTCGGTGTAAATTTTTCTTTAATTTTATTTAAAAAAATGGTTGTGTAATTAATAATAGTGTGTACATTTGCACCCCGCTAGCGAGGAAGATTGATTTGGAATCGGGAGTAGGAAAAAGGTTCTTAGATATGTTGTTTTGGTTTGACGAAAAAAAGAAAATAATTTTTTTTCGATAAAAGTTGTCAGGTTAAAAAACAGTTGTATATTTGCAGCCGCTTAGGGAAACACCTAAGGGAAACTAGGCGGGAAAATCGAGAGATTTTGAGCTGAGTGGATAGAAGTTCATTGAAATATTGTGGAGATAAGAATCGAGTTCAGGTGAGGACCTGGGCGAGAGGAACAAGAATTAAGGAAACATGAAAATTCATTATGTCTTAGGACATATATAAGGAATTGAATCGAGAGTCGGGGCCGGGAAAGATTTTGACTTCGTTGGGACGAATATTTACAAAACAACGATGAAGAGTTTGATCCTGGCTCAGGATGAACGCTAGCGGCAGGCCTAACACATGCAAGTCGAGGGGTAACATTTGTGCTTGCACAAGATGACGACCGGCGCACGGGTGCGCACCGCGTATGGAACCTACCTTGTACAGGGGAATAGCCCAGGGAAACTTGGATTAATGCCCCGTAGTACCGTGACCCGGCATCGGGATACGGTTAAAGCCTTCGGGCGGTATAAGATGGCCATGCGTCCCATTAGCTAGTTGGTAAGGTAACGGCTTACCAAGGCTACGATGGGTAGGGGCCCTGAGAGGGGGATCCCCCACACTGGTACTGAGACACGGACCAGACTCCTACGGGAGGCAGCAGTGAGGAATATTGGACAATGGAGGAGACTCTGATCCAGCCATGCCGCGTGCAGGAAGAATGCCCTATGGGTAGTAAACTGCTTTTATACGGGAAGAAAAAAGAGTACGTGTACTCTACTGACGGTACCGTAAGAATAAGGACCGGCTAACTCCGTGCCAGCAGCCGCGGTAATACGGAGGGTCCGAGCGTTATCCGGAATTATTGGGTTTAAAGGGTCCGTAGGCGGGCCGATAAGTCAGGGGTGAAAGTTTGCAGCTCAACTGTAAAATTGCCTTTGATACTGTTGGTCTTGAGTTATAGTGAAGTTGCCGGAATATGTAGTGTAGCGGTGAAATGCATAGATATTACATAGAACACCGATTGCGAAGGCAGGTGACTAACTATATACTGACGCTGATGGACGAAAGCGTGGGGAGCGAACAGGATTAGATACCCTGGTAGTCCACGCCGTAAACGATGGATACTAGCTGTCCGAGGCCTTGAGTCTTGGGCGGCCAAGCGAAAGTGATAAGTATCCCACCTGGGGAGTACGTTCGCAAGAATGAAACTCAAAGGAATTGACGGGGGCCCGCACAAGCGGTGGAGCATGTGGTTTAATTCGATGATACGCGAGGAACCTTACCAGGGCTTAAATGCATATTGACAGGTCTAGAGATAGATTTTCCTTCGGGCAATTTGCAAGGTGCTGCATGGTTGTCGTCAGCTCGTGCCGTGAGGTGTCAGGTTAAGTCCTATAACGAGCGCAACCCCTACCGTTAGTTGCCAGCATGTCATGATGGGGACTCTAACGGGACTGCCGGTGCAAACCGTGAGGAAGGTGGGGATGACGTCAAATCATCACGGCCCTTACGTCCTGGGCCACACACGTGCTACAATGGTAGGTACAGAGAGCAGCCACGTCGCAAGGCGGAGCGAATCTATAAAACCTA